>QCQJ01000041.1 GCA_003209585.1 Prochlorococcus sp. AG-449-G23 | reverse complement strand
CAACATGTTCTGCCCTTATCCTTATCTTGTAAGTATTCATTAGCCCATCTCCAGATTAATTCAGAGGTAAACTCCATTCCCACATTTTCCATAATTCTCAGATCTAAAGCATCTAAGTCATGCAATTTTTCCCAGTAATTTAGCAAAGGGTCATCTTTATTTATTAAAAAAGTATGATCAAATTGCTCCTTTAGTCTATTTTCTAGGGGCTTTAGACTTGAAAAATCGACAACAAAACCATTTAGGTCTAATTTTTTTGCAGTGAACCAAAATGTGAATGATCTTGAATATCCATGCACAAATCTGCAGTGGCCTTCATGGCGCCATTGCCGATGTGAACAGGGAAAATCCTCGTAACTTTTGCTGCATGAAAATTTCAGAGAATGAATATACATCAATTAACTGTTAGGATAATTTTTAATAAAACACATTGAGTAGGATTTAACATAACGAACATAATGACTTATTCAACTAATTTTTCGATAGAGGATCTACGCTTTGATAATTATGGATTAATCCCTGCAATAGCACAAGATTGGCTTGACGGATCAATTCTTATGCTTGCTTGGATGAACAAAGAATCTTTGACAATGACACTTGAAACTAAAAACGTTCATTATTGGAGTAGATCAAGATCCGAAATTTGGAGAAAAGGAGCTACAAGTGGAAGTACCCAAATACTTAAGGAGATAAGATTCGACTGCGATAATGATGCACTAATCCTCTTGATTGAACAAAATGGTTCAGGAGCATGTCACACTGGGGAAAAAAGTTGTTTTTTCAACGAAATCCAAATTAATCAAAGTGATAAAAAAGAGAAGAAAACAACTCCCTTCTCAAATATTTGCTCTGAATTATTCAATACAATTAACGAAAGATCAATAAATCCCTCAGAAAAAAGTTACACAAATCATTTATTAACAAAAGGAAGTAATACTATTTTGAAAAAAATAGGAGAGGAATCTGCAGAATTTATAATGGCTTGCAAAGATAATGATAAAAATTCAATCTCAAATGAAGCTGCTGATTTAATTTATCATCTGCAAGTAGCCCTTATGCATAAAGGCGTTGCGTGGAGAGATGTACTTGCTGTTTTAGAATCAAGAAGAAAAATTAAATAATCAAAATTTATAATTTGTAATTTTATTAACCAAATAATTTTTAAAAATAATGTTAATTAATTATTAATTAATTATTACATGTATGGCTTATTACTGAATTGACTCTAAGTTAAATATATCAACAATGAGGTAAATCGTGAGTTCATTAAGCGATTTTCTTGGTGAAATAGGTCGTCATCAACTTTTGACTCCCGAAAGAGAACTCACAATGGGCAGAAAAGTCCAGGAAATGGTTGTTCTTGTTAATAGATGTCAAGAGGCAGGAGGGAAAGGTCCCGCATGTGAATATTCCGAAGCTGAGAGAAAAAAGATCAAAATTGGTGAAAAAGCTAAAAACGAGATGATAACAGCCAACCTAAGACTAGTTGTCAACCTCGCCAAGAGATACCAAGGGAAAGGATTAGAATTACTGGACTTAATTCAAGAGGGGACATTAGGTCTTACAAGGGCCGTAGAAAAATATGATCCGTCTAGAGGACATAGATTTTCTACCTATGCTTATTGGTGGATTAGGCAAGGTTTAAATAGAGCATTGTCAACTCAAAGTAGAACGATAAGGATCCCTGTTAACATTAATGAAAAACTTACAAAACTAAGATCAGCAAAATCAAAGCTTATGCAACTTAAGGGTATTCCACCCACTAGTTATGAGCTGGCTGAAGAAATGAAAATAACCAAAGAGGAAATTGACGAACTACTTTCTTGTGAATTAAGAAGCATCACTGTTAGTCTCCAAGGTACTGTTAAATCAAAATCAGATCCATCCGAGTTAGTTGATATTCTTCCAAGTGATCAAACTCCTCCAATGGAATTAGCCGAATTAGCCGAAAGGACAGCCTCGGCTTGGAAGTTATTAGATAAAGCAAATTTAACTGAGAAAGAAAGAAAGATAGTAAGCCTAAGATTTGGTTTAGACGGCTCAAATGA
>QCQJ01000040.1 GCA_003209585.1 Prochlorococcus sp. AG-449-G23 | reverse complement strand
GAAGAAAGTAATAGATTAGGACCTTTTCAGTATTTAGCCCAAGGTACTCTTTATCCTGATGTTATTGAAAGTGCTGGTACTAATATTGATCCTAAAACCGGTGAAAGAATAGCTGTAAAAATTAAGAGTCATCATAATGTGGGTGGATTGCCAAAAGATTTACAATTTAAATTAGTTGAGCCATTAAGAAAACTTTTTAAGGATGAAGTACGAAAAGTGGGAGCTGCTTTAGGTTTGCCGGATGAAATCATAAAAAGGCATCCATTCCCAGGCCCTGGATTAGCCATAAGAATTTTGGGAGAAGTAAATAATGAAAAACTTAATTGTTTAAGAGATGCAGACTGGATAGTAAGAGACGAAATTAAAAAAGCAGGTCTTTACAATGATATTTGGCAAGCTTTTGCAGTATTGTTACCTGTAAAAACTGTAGGAGTTATGGGTGATAAAAGGACTTATGCATGGCCAATAGTTTTACGTTGTGTATCTAGTGAAGATGGTATGACAGCCGATTGGTCAAAAATTCCTTTTCAGATTTTAGAGAGGATTGCAAATAGAATCGTAAATGAAGTAATTTCAGTTAACAGAGTTGTTTATGATATTACAAGCAAACCTCCTGGAACTATTGAGTGGGAATAAACGGATTTTAAGAACCCAGTTATAACTTTGATCTATCGGTTTTACGTGAGAAATAGTCAAAATATTCGTTAAGTCATAGCAGTGCTTTTGGGCGATTAAATATCGCTAGGTTTTACGTGGGTTTTACGTAGCGGCTTTTCGCTGTCTCTTAAGAGAAATCGTATGAAGTCTGTTTTCTCTACAGTTGGTATATTAAATAAAAGTAAATTTTGATATGAAAAAAAGAACTGCTTTTATTGGCGCAATATTATCTTTAATTCCATTAGGGCATCCATTATTAATTAAAACTGGTGTTGTTTTATCAACCACAGGAATGATACTTTCTGTTCCTGAAAAAGTTAATGCTGAATTTCGTAATGTTGATCGCTTTTTTAAAAAGTCTGAAAAAAGAATTGATGAAGGAGATTATCAAGGAGCAGTTTCTATTATGAAAAAGTTGATTAGTCAATTTCCAAAATTTGCTCCTGCTTATTATCAGAAAGGTTATATAAATACTTTTTACTTAAATAAACATGAACAAGCAGTTTCTGATTTTACTAGAGCAATTTCTTTAAATAAGGGTGGTAAAAGTGACTTGATTTTATTCCTCTGGATGAGAGGATTTGCTAAACAACAAATGAGTAACATCCAAGGAGCATGTATTGATTGGCAAGAGGTTAAAAGATTAGGGGATAAAGAAGTTATTAACGAATTGAATTTATATTGTGATTAAATTATCTGATTGAAAATAAAAACGTATTCTCTACAATTAGTTCATCTAATTACAACGCAAAGTATAAAGAATGGAAGTAATCGGTTTTACGTGGGTTTTACGTGAGAATAGTGCCATCACTCAAGTCAATGATACCAACGACTTTGAAGCATCAAAATTGGGTGGAACCATTGAGTGGGAGTAAGTTAAAAAATTTTCCAAAAAATTTAAGACTTTTATTTTATGTAAGGAATATTTTTAAATGAGATATTAATCCTAATGAGCGAGATTATTAAATTAAGTCGATCTACTGTTGAGAAATATCTTAGTTGTCCAAGATGTTGTGTGCTTGACAAAAAATATCAAATAAAACCACCGTCATTACCATTTACTTTAAATTTAGCTGTTGATAATTTATGTAAAAATGAATTTGATTACTACAGAAAAATTCAGAAGCCACATCCTTTATTTATTGAGAATGATATTGATGCTGTGCCTTTTAAACACAAAGATTTAGAACGTTGGCGAAGTAATTTTAAAGGGATAAGACATAAGTCAATTGAACATAATTATGATTTTGGTGGAGCTGTGGATGATATATGGCAGAAAAAAAATGGTGATCTTATTATCGTTGATGTAAAAGCAACATCTAAAAATAATTTTGATTGGTCTGAGACTTTTAATAAATACGAATATGCAAAAGCTTATAAGAGACAATTAGAAATGTATCAGTGGTTATTTAAAAAAAACGGTTTTCAAGTAGCTAAAGAAGCTTATCTTTTATATTTCAAT
>QCQJ01000039.1 GCA_003209585.1 Prochlorococcus sp. AG-449-G23 | reverse complement strand
TGATATTAAACACCGCAATGGAGATGTTGAATTTTAATGAATTAACTATAAGTGAGAGGGCGCTTAGAGAGGGTTTAGTTGTTGATTGGATGCTTCGTAAAGGGATAATAAAAAACGAGTTAAACATTCAAAGCAATATTAGAAAAACAACCATAGTTCATCAGGCCAGAAAGTTTGGCGTAGATAGTACAAGAGCTGAGAAAGTTATCGATATTGCCTTTCAAATCTACGATCAGACTAAAAATATCTTTCATAGCGATAATGACCCTAAAGCTAAAGAACTTCTTTGGGCAGCTTCTAATCTTTATAATTGTGGGAAATACGTGAATGTTGGTTCATATCACAAACACTCTTGGTACTTAATAAAAAATTGTGAGTTGTTGGGATATTCTGAAGCAGAAACAAATATTATTGCTTCAATTGCTAGATACCATAGAAAGACTCTACCCAAGAAGAGACATGAGTCTTGGCAAAATTTAATATCCAAAGAAGATAAAACATTAGTTCTTGAAATGTCATTGATTTTGAGACTAGCAGCATCTCTTGATCAAAGACCTGACAAGGCGATCTCCTCAGTTCAAATAAAGTTGCAGGGAAATATTCTTACATTTGAACTTTTACCTTTAAATAGAAACAATGATCTTCTTCTTGAAAAATGGAACTTAGGATTATGCAGTAATGTAATAAAAGAACTAAAGAATTTGGATTTAAAAGTTATTTAGTTTTTTTAATAAGTTCTTGTTTTGGAGTTTGATTCTGAGAAGAGTCTGCAAATAAATTGAAAATTAAGGACGAGGCGATTAGTCCGAGAAGGCCTGAAATTAAAATAAATATCCAAAACCCTACTGGACTTAGATCTTTAGATTGTCTAGTTTTATTAGTTTTCTTAGCAACTTCTTCAACTATTTCGTCAATTTTTATCTCTTGCCTTTCTGTCTTGAATTCATTCATTATAAATTCTGTATCAAGTTTCAGCTTCTGTGAAATTCTACGAACCATTGCTTTGACAAATACTTTTTCAGGTAGTTCTTCTTCATTACCTTCTTCAATGGCTTTAAGTTGATGAGATCCAATTTTTAAATCAGAAGCCAATTCTTCAACAGATTGCTCTCTACTTAACCTTGCCTCTTTAATAAAATTTCCAATTCTCTTTAAAGAGGATTGTTTTCTTTTGGTATTGTCTTCTGGGTTAGATTTTATTTCTTTCAAAGCTAATAAATTTTTACTAATTATAGTAATTAATATTTTTCTATCAACTTTAAGATTATTTATTCCTAAAGAGATGCCTATAAGATGGATTATAAAGATTAGATCTTTTTTGAGAATTACTAATTGCTGGGCTAATTATGTAAATGGTTGTTCTAATTAGTTTTTTCTCAATAGAAAATTTTTCCATATCTTTTAATTCTATTAATGATGTCCAACCATCATCCCAAGATACTCTAAATCCAACAATCACTTTAGTCTCTGGAGGGTAAAACTCTAGTAGAGTTTCTTGAGACCTTTTTACATGCCTAGCACTTAGATAAAGACATATAGAGGAATTGTGTTTCGCAAGATCTTTCAGAGATTCTTTTTCGGGCATCCCTGTTCGCCCTCCTGCTCTAGTTAAAATTATTGTTTGCGTTACGTCAGGGATGGTTAACTCAGCTTCATGATATGCTGCAGCGACTTGAAAAGCACTTACTCCAGGAACAACCTCGATTTCAATTTTTTCGTTTTTTAAAATTTCGATTTGCTCTCTAATTGCTCCAAAAAGGCAAGGGTCTCCATCATGCAACCTTACAACAGTTTTCCCTGCCTGAAATTTTTCTATCATAATTGAGGTGATTTGCTGTAAGTTGAGCGAACTTGTTTTTATTTTTTCAGAACCTTCTTTAGAAAAATCTAAAATCTTTTCAGGAATTAGAGAATCAGTCCAAATAATGACATCTGCAATTTTTATCTTTTTTAATGCTTTTAAAGTTAATAATTCTGGATCTCCTGGACCAACCCCAATAAAGGATATTTTATTATCCATTCTTTCTATTTTTCCCACTATATGTTCTCAATCTTAAAAAAAATATTCCAATTAATCCAGAAGAAAATAGAAAAATACTTATAAATTGAGCCATTCTAATACCGCCATCACAGAAAGGCGGAAGTCCACCAATACATAGCGGGTCAGTTCTTAAACCTTCAATCCAGAATCTTCCAAAGCTATAACTTATCAAATAAAGACAGCTAATAAAGCCAGGCCTGAAGAAATCT
>QCQJ01000038.1 GCA_003209585.1 Prochlorococcus sp. AG-449-G23 | reverse complement strand
GACACCTAAATTTTAAAGAAATGTCTAATGATAAATATATTTATATTATTGCTGAAATTGGTATAAATCATAATGGTTCAATTGAAACGGCTAAACAGTTAATTGATTTGGCTGTTGATTCCGGTTGTGATGCTGTAAAGTTTCAGAAAAGAAATATTGAAATTGTTTATGGCGAGGATACCTTATCTCAACCTAGAGAAAGTCCTTGGGGTAATACACAAAGAGATCAAAAGGAGGCATTAGAATTTTCTTTAGAAGACTATGATGAATTAGATTCTTACTGTAAAGCAAAGTCAATAGACTGGTTCGCTTCTTCTTGGGATGAGGAAAGTCAAATTCAAATGAGAAAATATGATTTCCCATTTAATAAGATTGCTTCAGCCATGGCAACTCATAAATCATTCGTAGAACTTGTTGCATCTGAGGGAAGACCTACCTTTGCATCAACAGGGATGACAAGCATTGAGGATATTGACTCACTAGTTGAGGTTTTTAAGAGACATAAATGTGATCTCATGCTTATGCATACAGTTAGTACATACCCTTCTGATGAAAAACATTTGAATTTAAAGTGTATAGATACTTTAAAGAATAAATATAATGTACCTGTTGGTTATAGTGGCCATGAGGTTACTGTCTCTCCATCGATTGTTGCAGCATCTTTAGGTGCCGCTGCTATTGAACGTCACATAACACTTGATAGAGCAATGTATGGCAGTGATCAATCTGCTTCTTTGCAGGAATCTGGCTTAAGACAAATGTGTACAATTTTGAGGAAAATTCCAATAATTATGGGCAGTCCTGTTAAAAAAGTACTAGATGAAGAATTGCCAATTGCTAATAAGTTAAGGTATTGGGTTGAGAAATGAAAACTTATGTGATTGATATAGATGGAACTATTTGCACAAATACCTTTGGTGATTATGACAATGCAGTGCCTTTCAATAATCGTATCTCGTATGTAAATTATCTTTATAAACAAGGAAATATTATTAAGTTCTTTACAGCTAGAGGATCTGGTACAGGAATCGATTGGGAAGTAAAAACAAGGAAACAATTAAATGATTGGAATGTTAGTTTTCATGAATTAATTCTAGGTAAACCTGAAGGGGAAAATTTTTATAAATAACGTAAGCGAAATAATTAATCCTGAGGCAAAATCTATTTATTTTAAGTCTTTACCTTATGTAATGAATAAAATATATTCATGTGACATTGATAATGAAGTTCAATTAAAAATTGCTTCATCGGTTGCAAATATAATTGAAGATGAATTTGCTTATATTTTAAGAGATATTTAATTCCGCTTCAGCGATTTTAAATAATTCAGAAATCTTAATTTCAATATTTTTCATTTCTTTCAATACGTACTCCATATCAATATTATCAATTGGAAGCATGGGTAATCTTTCATATCTAAAACAAATATCTCTAGCCTCTAAGCATGCCTTGATACTTATATGCCATCCATATTTATTTACTATTTTCTCAAAGAAAGGATCCTCTATCCCTTCTAAAACATGTTTAATTATTGCTTGATTTTTTTGCTTATAGGCTTCATAAAAAATTATCGGTATTTTAGGCTCAAATACACCTATTCCATTCAACCAAGCTTGGCAGCCTTTTTCCGCGAATCTTAACCATTGCCTTTTTCCTCCACCTGAAATAACAATCGAAAGCCTTTCTCTTAAAGAATCAATAAGCTCATAAGAATATTGATCATCTTTTGCATCCTCTTTAATTGCAATGACTGTTTCTAAATTTGCAATTTTGTCCAATAAAGATATTGGCCAATTAATGGTATGCCCACCCTTGCCACTAATAAAAGGCATTTCATGAATTAAAATTCCTAAATCTGTCGCTTCAGAACATTTTTCATAATGAGTAAAAACTTGTTTTTCTGAGTAAAATTTTTCTCTAAATATAAGAGAAATCATATCAGCACCTATTAATTTGGCATGATTACAAAAATCAATCGATACGTCAGTAGAGCAATGTAATGGATCGGCGACTATTGCAATATTTTCTTTATCTATCTTTTTCACAGATTCAACTACAAATTTATTTAATTGCTTAATTTCCTCCCAAGATAATTCGCTAAATCTACTGTTATAAGCCATGACATAGAAAATCCGACCTCCAGCTTCATAAATCCTTTTAAGATATTTATCAAGGGATAAATAGTCAATAGAAGAATCTTTATTAAAAGGCGTAACTATGGAAAAAACAGGTCCTTTTATCTTTTCTTTTAATTGATTTAAGTCTTTATACATTTCTTATAAATATAATAAATAATATTTTAATACAGACAATCCATACTACAAAATAATTACTTATTCTTGTGATCAATATTTTACCAAGCAGTTCTTCCGCCATCAACAGATATTATTGAACCATTCATATATGAAGAAGCGGCACTCAACATATAAATAATAGACCCTTTGTATTCATCTGCATTTGCCATTCTTTTCATTGGTATTAAATTATTTAATTTATTAAGAAATTCCTCCGATTGTTCTGTATGAACACCTCCTGGGCAAAGACAATTACATCTAACCTTATTGGGCCAATAAGTTGCAACATAACGAGTTAGACCTATAAGCCCAGTCTTAACTACAGAATAGGTAATAGGCTTTACAGGTTGTTCTAAAGGAGAAAGATTCTTTTTCTTATACAAGTCTTGATTAGGAGCGATAATACCCAAATCAGAAGAAATATTAACTATGCTTCCTCCTTCATTTCTACTCATTATTGTGCCTATAATTTTTGTACACAAAAAAGCCCCTGTTAGTCCTACCTCAATATCCTTCTTCCATTCTTCAATATCAAAATCTTCCAACCTATTAGTTTTCACTAGTCCTTGAGACTGAACAACTGGATTCCTTGCCGCATTATTTACTAAACCTAATATTGGCA
>QCQJ01000037.1 GCA_003209585.1 Prochlorococcus sp. AG-449-G23 | reverse complement strand
ACAAAACCTCTATCTCCTCATTGGGCTGCTGAAATAGATCAAAAAAATATTAACTTTGACATGTTGAGATTGCCAAAAGTAAAAGGCTCATTAATTGTAGAAACTGCAGGTGGATTAATGGTTCCAATAACACGCAATTTTTTGCAAATAGATCAAATAAAACAATGGAATCTTCCGGTAATACTTGTATGTAAGAGCTCACTTGGCACTCTTAACCATACCCTGCTAAGTATTGAGGCCTTAAAACGAAGAAAGATTGAGATTTTAGGTTTAGTAGTCAATGGCGAAAAACACTTAGATAATCCAAAAACTCTAGTTGATTTTAGTGGTATTCCTTTAATTACTGAATTTCCTTACATCAACAAAATGGACTCAAATAATTTAGATATACTGTGGAAAGAACTTGAAATTAAAAATAAGTTGATCTCACTTTTAAATTCAAAAATAAGTTAAATGAAAGTTTTGGATTCAAAAACTCCAAATCAAGATTGGCACCCAAATATTTGGCCACCTTTTACACAAATCAATAACAGCAAACCGCAAATAGAAGTAACTCATGGTAAAGATGCCCTCCTATTTACTAAAGATCCTAAAAAAGAGCTAATAGATGCAATAAGTAGTTGGTGGGTAACTCTTCATGGTCATAGTAACGAATATATTGCAGATGCTATTTTCGATCAATCAAAAAAACTTGAGCAAGTTATATTTGCTGATTTTTTGCATCCACAGGCAAAAAAATTGGCGGAAAGACTTAGCGAATTAACAAAACTAGAAAGATTATTCTTTTCTGATAACGGTTCTACTGCAGTGGAAGTCGCTTTAAAAATTGCCTTCCAATCATGGCAAAATATAGGAGAAACAAGAACTCAAATAGTAGCTTTTGATGGTGCCTATCATGGCGATACATTTGGAGCAATGGCTTTAGGTGAAAGAAATATTTTTAATGAGAATTTCGATAATCTTATGTTCCCAGTTAGGAGAGTCCCCTGGCCTTCAACTTGGATGAACGATGAAGAAGTAGAAAATAAAGAAAATGAAGCGATCCAAAAATTAGAAACTCTACTTAAAACGCCCACAGTTGCAGTAATCCTTGAGCCACTTGTTCAAGGAGCAGGAGGAATGAATATGGTTAGGCCTCAGTTTATAAAGAAAGTTTCAGAAACTATAAAAAATAATAATTCTTTGTTAATCGCCGATGAAGTAATGACTGGGTTTGGAAGATGTGGAAGCCTTTTTGCGTTTCAAAAGGCAAAAATCATCCCTGATTTAATAAGTATTTCAAAGGGTTTAACTGGTGGATTTTTACCGATGGGAATAACTTTATGTAAAGAAAAAATTTTTCAATCCTTTATTGATGATTCCCCAAGAAAAACTTTTTGGCATGGACATAGTTTTACTGCTAACCCTTTAGGTTGTGCTGCGGCAAACGCTAGCCTTGATTTATTAGAAAAAGAACCACACAAATACCTTTCATTTGAAGAAAAACATTTATATCATTTAATTAAATTTAAAAAATTACCTTATATAAAAAAGATAAGGGTATCGGGCACAATTGCTGCATTCGATTTAGATATTGGGAACAAAAAAGGTTATTTCAATAATATTGGTAAAGAAATAAAGAGTCTTG
This sequence comes from Prochlorococcus sp. AG-449-G23, assembly GCA_003209585.1. Classification (GTDB taxonomy): domain Bacteria; phylum Cyanobacteriota; class Cyanobacteriia; order PCC-6307; family Cyanobiaceae; genus Prochlorococcus_A. The sequence continues at coordinate 1,525 of QCQJ01000037.1, read as the reverse complement.
CAATGGAGCAAGGTTTATTTATTAGGCCCCTCGGTAATGTTATTTACCTCTTGCCGCCTCTATGTATAACTGATGATCAATTAGAAAAAAGTTACTGGATAATAAGGCAAATCTTAGACAATCTTTAGATAGAAATTTAAGGGCCCTGCAGTATTGCATTTTCCACATCTTCTCTATTAATGCAATAGGAAAATAGTCTTTTAGTTTCTTGTCCTTCACTTCCCCAGATAACACTTAAATCTTCTTGTTCAAAAATAATAGTTGCATTCCAATTAGAAAGTAACAGGTACCATTTAGATGGATTATTAACATCTTTCACAGCACCTAAATCAGTTAGCCACAATTCCAATGATTGAAGTGAATATTGGTTAATAGGTTTTGTAGGGAGATTCACAGACTTTTCTAAAGTATCATCACTTTACTAACCAGATAGGTATTGTATCTAATTCTTTGCCAGTAAAAGAGGCAATAAAAATTGAACAAATTAAACTTATAGAAATGATAATAAATAAAAGAAATAACGAAAACAACTCCCCATTTGAAAAAGGTCTTCTATTCCCTACTAAATTTTGATTATTTGAATCGATTATTAAATTAGTAAAAACTTTAGTATTATTTTTACTTCTATATTTTTCCTTTAGTTTGTCATCATATATTTTCCTCAAATTACTATTATTCAAATGTTCATAAGCTTCCAATACTTCTTGAAATTTACTTTTAGCGTCGTTTATTTCTAAAGAAGTTGTATCAGGATGCAGCTCAATGGAAAGTTTGCAAAATGCCTTTCTTAATTCATGATTTGAGGCATTTTCATCTACACCTAAAATTTTGTAATAAGAAATTTCCCCTTTCAAAATAATCTTTTATTAATATAGTAATTCTAATAAATTTTTACTCAATAGAATGTATTTAATGAAAGGTAAAAATTTATATTTTTAAAGAAATGCAAAAACAAAACATTCCCGAAGAAATTTTTGCCTTAATAACTGAAGAAGAAATAAATATTTTTCAAGAGTTGCAAATAAAAATTAAAGAATTAAATAATAAAACCAATCTCACAAGATTAATTGATGGGAATGATTATTGGGTATCTCAAGTTTTTGACTCCATTTGGCCATTTAAAGCTTTCCCAAATATTAATTTTAATAATAAAAAATTTTTAGATATTGGATCAGGCTGTGGCTTCCCAGGTATAGCTTATGCCATAATTCATCCTAATTCAGAGATATACCTTATTGACTCTTCAAAAAAGAAAACAGATGCACTAAAAATCTTAATCAAAGAGATCAATCTCAAAAACAATATTCATATAATCAATGATCGTATTGAAAACTTAGCTCATCAATCTTCAATGAGAAATAGTTTCAATATAGCTACTACTAGAGCGGTGAGTAATCCTTCAACAGTTTCAGAATATATTTTACCAATGCTAAAAAAAGAAGGGTTAGGAGTTTTATATTGTGGGAGATGGACTGATGAAGAAAGTAAAAATCTAAATAAAACTTTAGAAATATTAGAAGGAAAA
>QCQJ01000036.1 GCA_003209585.1 Prochlorococcus sp. AG-449-G23 | reverse complement strand
TCCAGAATTTTTTTTATAGATTCTGCAGTTTTAACAGGAAGAGTACTTTTCTCTACTACAATAGTGCTACCTTTCGCATATTTAGCTACTTGTCTAGCAGAAGCCTCGATCCATTTGAGATCAAGAGCTTTTCCCGCTCCAACTCCTTTTGTTTTTGTGGGTGTATTAACAGAAATAAATACCATATCGGCTTCACTGATTTCTTGCTCTACATTAGAAGAAAAAAATAAGTTTTTATTTCTTCGCCTTTGAATTATTTCTTCTAAACCAGGTTCGAATACGGGTAATTGCTTTAAGTCTGAGTTATTCCAATCTAAAATTTTTTGTTCGTTTATATCTACAACAGTAACATTAATGTCTTCACAATTATCAGCAATAACTGCCATCGTAGGTCCTCCTACAAACCCAGCGCCAATACAGCATATCTTTCTTATATTAAAATTCATTTTTAACCTCTTTCATGTAGTTTATGGTTTTAGTTAAACCTTCGTTAATTTCAATGTAAGGTTCCCATTTTAAGTATTTTTTTGCAATTTCTATGCTGGGTAATCTCATTAATGGATCATCTTGGGGCAGAGATTTGTAAGAAAATTCCAATTGATTATCAATTTTACTTTTAATAATTTCTGCTAGTTTTTTTATAGAAATTTCTTGGGGATTGCCAAGATTTACAGGGCCTATAAAATTAGAATTCATAAGTTTAATAAGACCATTGATTAGGTCGCTAATGTAACAAAATGAGCGAGTCTGTGAACCATTACCATAAATTGTGAGAGGTTTTTTTTCAAGTGATTGCGTAATAAAGTTACTTACAACTCTTCCATCGTTTGGGAGCATTTTAGGTCCATAAGTATTGAATATTCTCGCTATTCTTACCTCGACACTATTTTTTCTGTTGTAATCAAAACACAAAGTCTCTGCGATCCTTTTCCCTTCGTCGTAGCAACTTCTTATCCCCATTGTATTTACTGAGCCAGTATAGTTTTCAGTCTGTGGAGATATTTCTGGGTTGCCATATATTTCACTTGAACTTGCCATAAGTAATCTTGCTCCAACTCTTTTTGCTAACCCAAGCATATTGTATGTGCCAAGGAATAATGTTTTGGAGGTTTTAATTGGATTTGCTTGATAATGTAAAGGGGAAGCAGGAGAAGCCAGATGCCAAATTCTATCAATTTCAATTTCAATGGGATCAATTATATCGTGCTCAATAAGTTTGAATTTTGGATTATTTAACCAATCTTTAATATTAATTTTTGAACTAGAAGAAAAATTGTCTAAACAAATAACATATTCTCCGTTTTTGATTAATTTTTCTACTAAATTAGAACCTATAAAACCTGCTCCGCCAGTTACAAGATTTCTCAAATTATTATGAGTTCATTTTTGGTTACTATGGAGATCATATCATTTAGTAGTTTTTATGTAATTAAATAACCCTCAATACATTAAATTTAATTAATTAATTTGTCTTATGAATCAATTTCAACAAACTATACTAATAACAGGTGTAGGTGGTTTTATTGGATCAGAAGTAGCAAAAGCTCTTTCTAAAACGGAATCATTAGTTATTGGAATAGATAATATGAATTCTTATTATGAAGTTAACTTAAAGAAAAGAAGATTAGAAAATATAATGAAGGAATTTGAGTTAAATAATTCAGAATTTCATTTTTTTGAAATATCTATTGAAGATCAAAATAATCTAAATGATATTTTTCAAAAATATAAACCAAATATAGTTATCAACTTAGCTGCTCAAGCAGGGGTAAGATATTCCATCAAGAACCCTCAAGCTTATTTTAATAGTAACTTAATAGGCTTTGGAAATATTCTTGAGAATTGTAGAAATCATAACGTTTCTCATTTAGTTTATGCCTCAAGTAGTTCTGTTTATGGATCTAATGAAAAGTCACCTTTTAAAGAATCTCATGGTGTAGATCATCCTGTAAGTTTATATGCCGCTACAAAAAAAGCAAATGAGCTTCTTGCGCATTCATATAGTCACTTATATAAAATATCAGCAACGGGGTTAAGATTTTTCACGGTTTACGGCCCTTGGGGTAGACCAGACATGGCACCGATGCTTTTTACAAAATCAATTTTGAAAGGAGAACCAATAAAAATTTTTAATAATGGCAAGATGGAAAGAGACTTTACTTATATTGATGACATAGTAGAAGGAATTATAAAATGTTGTTTTAAACCAGCAACAATTAATTGTGAATTCGATAAGTTTAATCCTGATCCTTCGACTTCATTTGCACCTCATCGTATTTTTAATATTGGCAATTGCGAACCTGTAAAGCTCCTTAAGTTCATTGAGATTCTTGAAGATATAATTGGGAAGAGAGCAATAAAAGAATTCCTCCCTATGCAAAATGGCGATGTAATTGCAACTTGCGCAGATACCTCAAAACTTAAAGATTGGGTGGGTTTTTCACCAAGGACATCTCTAAGAGAGGGATTAAAAAGATTTGTTGGATGGTACAAAGATTATTATGGTTAATGCTCTTTTTCTATTTAAATTAAATTATTAATGCACAAAAACTATTTAATAGTGGGGCACGATTTATTGAAAGAAATAAATAAATTAATTTTTTGAAAAGATCATAGATTTGTTATCTTTTTTTCATTTAAAGTAGCTCCTTTTCAATTAAAAATAATATAGCTTTCATATTCAATAAAGGGATATAATAAACTACAACTAGATAAAGTTTTTTAGGGTTTATTTGAGTGGAACAAATTTATTTATGCCCGTAAATCTTTTAGTAAATTGGGGAGAAAATCCAGAAATCTCTTTGGTTATAAATTTTGTAAATTTTATTTATTAATTGACATACTCTCTAGATTTATATATATATATATATCTATAAATTGGAGCATTTTCCCAAGTTTCTAAAGCATTATTTCTTTCTGCATTAATATCTAAATTGTAAATTTATATATGAGGACATTTGTTTGCAATTACTTCCATTTTCGCATTCAAAATATTTATCTAAGAAAAAGTAAATAATTTTAATTTTATATTTCATAATTTATTAATTTTCTATCCTTTACCAAAAGATAAACTACTTTTTAATAATATTATTTTAGATTTTCTTTAATAATAAGACTTAATTACTTTAAGCATATCGATATTCATGAAAACTATATTAGTTACTGGTGGAGCTGGTTTTATAGGAAGTCACACTTGTTTATCGCTCTTAAGGCAAGGGTATTGTGTTTATGTAATAGACTCTTTTTTGAATAGCTCACCAAAGGTACTTGAAAAAATAATTGAGATAAATAAATTAGAAAATCCTCAAAATGTACCAAGGTTAAATCTTTTTAGAGGGGATCTAAGGAATAAAGAATTTTTAGAGAAGGTTTTTCATGATTTTTATAGAAATGATAAAAAATTTGATGGAATTATTCACTTTGCAGGATTAAAGTCTGTTGCTGAATCTTTTGAGAAGCCTCTTTCTTATTGGGAAGTAAATGTATTAGGTACTATTAACCTATTAGAAATCATGAAAAGATACAATTGTGATAGTTTGGTTTTTAGTAGTAGTGCAACAATATATGCTCAAAAGGAAAACTCTTTTTTATCGGAAGGTTCAGAAATTGATCCAATTAATCCTTATGGTAGAAGCAAGTTAGCAGCTGAAATCGTCTTAAGAGATGTATTTGAAGCTTCAAACATTAATTTAAAATTTGCTGTATTAAGATATTTTAATC
>QCQJ01000035.1 GCA_003209585.1 Prochlorococcus sp. AG-449-G23 | reverse complement strand
ACTTAAATAACTAACTTTGGGTATGTTAAATTTATTTATATCTAGCAATATTATCTATATATGTCGAATATTGATTTAAAAAGAAGAACAAAAATAGTTGCAACTATTGGCCCTGCAACTCAATCTGTAGAGATAATTACAGATTTAATTAAAGCTGGAGTAACAACATTCAGATTAAATTTCTCACATGGAGATCATAAAGATCATGCTGAGAGAATACAAACTATAAGAGAAGTATCAAAAAAGTTAGATATAGATATTGGCATATTACAAGATCTTCAAGGACCTAAGATAAGATTAGGGCGCTTTAAAGATGGTCCAGTAAAAGTTAAAAAAGGGGATAAATTTACACTGACATCTAATGAAGTCGAATGTACAAATACTATTGCTAATGTAACCTATGACAACCTTTCTCAAGAAGTTAGTGAAGGGAAAAGAATACTATTAGATGATGGAAAGATAGAAATGATTGTAGAAAAAGTAGATATAAAAGCCAACCTATTAGAATGTCTAGTTACTGTAGGTGGGGTTCTTTCAAATAATAAAGGTGTGAATTTCCCAGATGTTCAATTATCAGTAAAAGCATTAACAGAAAAAGATAAAGAGGATTTAGAATTTGGTTTATCTGAAGGAGTTGATTGGATAGCACTAAGTTTCGTAAGAAATCCATCCGATATAAACGAGATAAAAGATTTAATAAACAAAAAAGGGCATTCAACTCCTGTAGTCGCAAAAATAGAAAAATTTGAAGCAATTGATCAAATTGATACTGTATTACCTTTATGTGATGGGGTTATGGTTGCAAGAGGTGATTTGGGAGTAGAAATGCCTGCTGAAGAAGTTCCTCTTTTACAAAAGGAATTAATAAGAAAAGCTAATTCATTAGGTATCCCAATAATTACAGCGACTCAAATGCTTGATTCTATGGCTTCGAATCCAAGACCAACTAGGGCAGAAGTTAGTGATGTTGCCAATGCAATTCTTGATGGAACTGATGCAGTAATGCTTTCAAACGAAACTGCGGTTGGCGATTATCCTGTTGAGGCTGTAGAAACGATGGCAACAATAGCAAGAAGAATTGAAAGGGATTATCCACTAAAAGCTATTGAGAGCAACTTACCTAGTACGATCCCAAATGCTATTAGTGCAGCAGTAAGTAATATAGCTAGACAACTTGACGCAGGAGCCATAATCCCTTTGACAAAATCAGGCTCTACTGCTCGAAATGTAAGCAAATTCAGGCCGCCAACACCTATCTTGGCAACTACCACAGAGAGGAGTGTGGCAAGAAGATTGCAACTTGTATGGGGAGTTACTCCAATAGTAGTTAAAAATGATGAAAGAACAGCAAAGACATTTAGTTTAGCTATGCAAATCGCTCAGGAGATGGGGATCCTAAATCAAGGAGATTTAGTAGTTCAAACTGCAGGCACATTAACTGGCATTAGCGGCTCTACAGATTTAATAAAAGTCGGTTTAGTAAGAAAAATTGTTTCAAGAGGAATTTCAATAGGGGAAATCGGTGTTACAGGTAAAGCAAGAATAATTAAAAATAATCTTGATATGTCCTTAATTTGTCCAGGAGAAATATTATTTGTTCCAGAGGAATTAATGGAAAATATTCCACTGAGTAAAAATATTGCGGGTATTGTTACAAACCAAAATGTAAAAGATGTTTACGCTTTTTTTAACGAAAATAATAAGAAGATTTCTACGATTTGTAACTTAGATAATATAGATAATCATCAAATTAGTAATGGCGACCTTATTACACTGCAGCTTAATGAAGGTGTTATATATATGGGGCAAATTGAAGATGATGATGCAATAGATAAATATAAATATGTCTAGGAATATCTCAATAAAAGAAGCCTTAGGAATGGCTACAAAAACATTAATATCGAACAAATTGAGAAGTTCGTTAACGATGCTGGGGATAATTATAGGAAATGCATCAGTTATTACACTTGTTGGACTTGGAAGGGGTGCTCAAACATTAGCAAAAAACCAATTAAGTAATTTAGGTGCAAATGTTTTATTCATCGTTCCTGGAAATAATGACACAAGAAGAAGAGGTATTTCATTTCCCAAAAATCTAGTTTTAGAAGATGCAATAGCAATAAGTAATCAGGTTCCAACAGTCAAGAAAGTTGCTCCTCAAATCTCTGCAAACGAAATAGTGCAATCAAATTCTAAAAGCCTAAACATATCAATTGCAGGAGTTACTCCTGAATTTCTTGAAGTGAGAAGCTTTGAAGTAAACAAGGGAAGATTTTTATCAAAAAGTGATATAAATAGCGCAAGAAGTTATGTAGTAATAGGTCCTGATCTTAAAGACGAATTTTTCAAAGATAAATCTTCATCACTTGGGAAAAAGATTAGAATTAAAGATCATTCTTATGAAATTATCGGAATATTAAAACCAAAAGGTGCTGTATTTGGAAGTAATCAAGACAAAAATGCTTATATCCCAATAACCACAATGGTAAATAGGATTACTGGGAAGGATCCTACATATGGTGTAAGTTTAAGCTTCATTAGTGTTGAAGCGATAAATAAAAATGCTACCAGTGCCGCGAAATTTCAAATTACAAACTTATTAAGGCAGAGACATAAAATAATAAGAGATGATGACTTTGCAGTTAGATCACAAGAAGATGCACTAAACATAGTAACTAACATAACAAGTGGACTGACGTTTTTATTGGCAGGTATTGGGGCAGTCTCATTAGTGGTAGGAGGCATAGGAATCATGAATATTATGCTCGTTTCTGTTAGCGAAAGGACTGAAGAGATTGGCCTTAGAAAAGCTATTGGAGCTAAACAGTCCGATATATTAATTCAATTTTTAATTGAGGCATTGATTCTATCTACAATTGGAGGATTAATAGGAACAACAACCGGATTATCAGGAGTTTTTATTTTATCTCTGATTACACCACTTCCTGCCTCTGTAGGAATTACAACAACTTTTTCGACCATGATCATTTCAGGATCAATAGGTTTAATATTTGGTGTTTTACCAGCAAAAAGAGCTTCTAAATTAGATCCAATTGTTGCATTGAGAAGTTTATAAATAGAATTTATAATCATGCTCAATTTTTATAAATTAATTGAGATACTGGTGAGTCTTCAATCACTAGTAATAACAACAATGCTTCCCGTTTATATTCCACTACCATTTATCGATAAATCTAGTATTAGCTTTGAATTGCCTATCACATGGCAAATTCCAACTATAATTTTACTAACACTTATATTTAATAAAAGAGTTGTTTTCATAGCATTTTCTATATATATAATTTTAGGGTTATTTATATCTCCAGTCTTCCATCAAGGAGGTTCAATAGGATATTTACTCACTCCAAATTTTGGCTATTTATTAGGTGTATATCCATTAATCAATATAATTGATAATTTAAATACTAGAAATAAAGTAAATATTTTCAACTTTTTAATAAATGGATTTATAGCAATAGGTGCTATGCATTTAACTGGTATATTTTACAACTTTATACAAATTACATTTTACAGTGAATTTAATATATTTTTATATAATTTAGGGAAATACTCTGTAGGTAAAATTGGATATCATTTTTTAATGCTTTTGCCACTATTATTATTTATTAAGCCTATAAAACGTTTGAAACATAGCAAATAATGATTAATAAAATGAAAACAAAATTATATTTCTTATCCTTAAGTTTTTTAATTATCCTAATAGATCAGTTTACAAAAAATTTAATATTTAATAAATATAAAATATTTACCAATAAAGATTTTCTTTTATTTAGATTAGACTTAGTCAAAAATTATGGTGCAGCATTTAACATATTGAGTGGCAGTAGAATATTATTATCCTTCATAAGTATTATTTTTTCGATATTACTTATATATTTAATATTAAGAAAAAATTATTTAAATTTATTTAATTTATATTCTTATAGCTTTATTCTTGGCGG
>QCQJ01000034.1 GCA_003209585.1 Prochlorococcus sp. AG-449-G23 | reverse complement strand
GATGTCTTCGAAAAAAGGATGGCAGCTTTGGAGGGAGGTATGGCGGCACTTGCAACATCCTCAGGTCAAGCTGCTCAATTCTTGTCAATCGTGAACTGCATGACAGCAGGGGATAATTTTGTCTCAACATCTTTTCTATATGGTGGGACCTACAATCAATTTAAAGTACAATTTCCAAGATTAGGAATAGAAGTTAAATTTGCTGATGGTGATAGTATCGATAGTTTTAGAAATAAAATTGATGATAAAACCAAAGCAATATATGTCGAATCAATGGGAAATCCTCGGTTCAACATCCCAGATTTTGAGGGACTCTCTGTTTTGGCAAAGGAAAATGGAATTCCTTTAATAGTGGATAATACCCTTGGTGCTGGTGGTGCTTTAATAAGACCAATTGATTTTGGAGCCGATGTTGTTGTGGAAAGCGCAACGAAATGGATCGGTGGACATGGAACAAGTATCGGAGGGGTTATTGTTGATGCGGGAACCTTTGATTGGGGAAATGGTAAATTCCCACTAATGAGTGAGCCAAGCGCTGCTTATCATGGGCTCGTTCATTGGGACGCTTTTGGTTTCGGTAGTGATATCTGCAAATCTTTGGGAGTACCTGATAATAGAAATATAGCTTTTGCGTTAAGAGCAAGACTTGAATGCCTTAGAGACTGGGGATCAGCTCAAAGTCCTTTTAATTCGTTCTTATTATTGCAGGGTTTGGAAACTTTAAGCTTAAGGATAGAAAGACAAACTTCTAATGCTCTTGAACTAGCAAAATGGTTAGATTCTAATTCTAATGTAAGTAGTGTTAATTATCCTGGCCTAGAATCTGATCCATATTACTCAAGTGCCAAAAAATATACTACTGGAAGGGGAATGGGTTGCATGCTTATGTTCTCTCTTAATGGTGGTTATGAAAATGCAGTAAAGTTTATTGATTCCTTAAAATTAGCGAGTCACCTTGCTAACGTGGGTGATTCAAAAACATTAGTTATTCATCCGGCTTCAACAACTCATCAACAATTATCTGAAGAAGAACAATTATCTGCAGGTGTTACTCCTACGATGGTAAGAGTGTCTGTAGGAATTGAGCACATTGATGATATAAAAGCAGATTTCGAACAAGCACTTTCACAAATCACGTAATATAGGAGATTTATTGGCTTTAATAATTCCTAGCAACTATCACAAGATAAGTGATGTTGAGAAAAATCATATATCCTGGATCGAACCAGAATTAGCAAAAAGACAGGATATACGTCCTCTTAGGATTGGTATATTGAATATAATGCCTCTGGGTAAGCAGTATGAATTTAACTTACTACATCCACTTGGGTTGTCTCCTCTTCAAATTGAGCCAGTTTGGATAAAACTTAAAACTCACACTTATAAAACATGGGATCTTAATCATCTAAATAATTTGTATATAAATTGGGAAGAGGCAAATAATCCAGAACCGTTAGATGGAATTATTATCACTGGAGCGCCTATTGAGCACTTAGCCTTTGAGGAAGTTAAATACTGGGATGAATTTGTGAAAATTGTAAATGAAGCCAGAAATTCTTGTGCGAGTACTCTTGGATTATGTTGGGCCGGCTTTGCTCTAGCTTATTTGGCAGGGGTTGATAAGAAAGTTTTTGATAGGAAATTATTTGGGGTATTTCCTCTAAAAAGTCTTGTTCCTGGACATCCTTTGATGGGTACACAAGATGATGAATTTATTTGTCCTCAAAGTCGATTTGCAGGATTACCAGATTTGGAGATGGAGAAGGCGCAAAAAGAAGGGAAATTGAATTTGTTAGCTTATGGAGAAAACGTCGGATATACAATATTTGAATCTAATGATCAAAAACAACTTATGCATTTAGGTCATCCTGAATATACGGTGCATAGAATTATTAGTGAAATTGAAAGAGACAAAGAAAAGGGAGATGTTCCTCCTCCTGAAAATTTTGATCTAAATAGTTCAAAAACAGCTTGGAGATCTCATAGGAATTTGCTTTTTCAGCAATGGCTTTGGTTTTGTTATCAACAAGTTAGTCTTAATTAACTTGTTTTAATGAGCACTTTCCATACCACCTAGTCTCTCAAATAAGTTAAGACTTTCTTTATTTAATCCTACAATTTCAACTTTAGAACCTCCATTCTGGAATTTTCTAATAATTTGCTCAAGCGCAACAACGCCACTTTGATCCCAAATATGAGCTGAAGACATATCAATTACAATATTTTCTGGATGTTCATGAATATCAAATCCTTGTAAAAAATAAATTTTACTTACAAAAAATAATTGTCCTTTTACTTTGTAGGTGGTCAAATTATTTTCTTTCCCTCTTGAAACAGTTATAACTTTTGCCACTTTTCTGCTGAAAAGAATTGCAGCTAATGCAACTCCTGCAATAACTCCAAGTGCAAGATTATGAGGTTTTGTAAGCATAGTAACTGCAAAAGTCATAATCATGACTGCAGTATCGCTTTTAGGTATCATTCTAATATTTTTTAATCCATTTATATCTGCTGTACTTATTGCGATTGTTATCATGATTGCTACTAAAGCAGCCATTGGTATTGCTCCAATCCAAGACTTCAAAAGGATAATCATAATTAGGAGAGATATACCTGAAGATAGGGTTGATAATCTAGATTTACCACCATTTTCAGTATTCATTACAGATTGCCCAACTAAGGCACATCCTGCCATTCCACCAAATAAGGATGCCACAATATTTGCGATTCCCTGTCCTCTTGCTTCTTTATTTTTATTAGAACTTGTATCAGTTACATCGTCTAAAATGTCTTGAGTTAAAAAGGTTTCCATTAAACCCACGAGGGATATTGCGAGTGAGGTTGGTAAAATTATTCCTAATGTTTCAAGACTAAAAGGTACTTTCCCATTCTCTATTGATCCAAAAGGAAGAGAAATACTTGGTAATCCATCAGGTAATTTACCCAAATCGCTAACTGTGGGGACATCTAGATTAAAGAATATGCTTATAAGAGTAATTACTACTATTGCTATAAGTTGAGATGGGACTACTTTTGTGATTTTTGGAAGCCCATAGATAATTATTAACCCTAGGATTACAAGAATCCAAACAACTGGAATCTGAGAGCTAACTGGATATTGACTTAAAGTTTGTTCAACTAATCCTTTTGATTCTTTAATACCTATTCCTAACTGAGGTAGTTGTGCTTGAAATATTAAAAGTGCTAGTGCATTTACAAATCCACTTAATACTCCTGTTGGGACGAATCGCATTTGGTAGGCAAGTCTTAGATATCCCCAAAGAATTTGGAAAATTCCAGTTAATATCCCAGCTGCAATAAGATATGGGACTCCTAATCCAGGAGCTTGTGATTCTCCATACGCAACAAGTCCAGTCATCAAAAGAGCTGTTGAACCTGTAGCTGAAGTGATCATCCCCCTTCTTCCTCCAACAATCGCAATTGTTATAGATAGGCAAAATGCACCAAAAAGGCCAACTTTAGGATCTACACCAGCTATACCCGAAAAAGCAATTGCTTCTGGGATCATTGCAAAAGCAACAACTAAGCCAGAGAGAATATTTGATTTTGGATCATCTAACCAATTTTTAGATAAATATCTTGAGAAATTTGACATTTTAGTTTCTTTATAATTAAGAAGTTACCTCATAAAGGAGGCAAAATACCTTGAGGGTCAAAAATATTCTTTAAAGTTTTTAATTCATTTATTCTATTTCCAAAAGCTAATGTAAGTTCTTCCTCATGAGAACTTAAATGATTATGCAATTGGGCTAAGTGAATATTTGGATAAAACCTTTTTAGGTTGTTCCAAGATTTATAAATCCAGTCCAAAGCGACTTCTTTTTCTTGTAGATCATTTTTTTTCCATGATGCATATATCCATGGTTTCCAAGTACTTTTTCTATGAACAAAAAAGCTTGAGCCATGATTTAACTTTTTTGTTTTGCAACCTAGTTGTTGAGAAGCAACATAACAGGAATTATTAGGTTTATTGTCCATTATTTCATTCAAACACTTTATGAAACTTGGGATATGATTTTTTAAATCTTCTCCAAGAAGACTAATTACTTCAGAATGGTTATTTGCATTCAGCTCATATAAATTCAATTCCTTTGGGAAGAAATTTATTTTGTTGAAGTTCTCATAAAATTGTTTTTCTAGAGCAGGAAATTTGTCTA
>QCQJ01000033.1 GCA_003209585.1 Prochlorococcus sp. AG-449-G23 | reverse complement strand
CAAAATGTTTTTAGTAAAATAAGAATAAAGGCTAGAAAAAATTAATTTGACTAATAATTCCAATAGTTTAATTTCAAAACCTGATTGGTTAAGAGTAAAAGCTCCGCAAGTTGAGAGAATTGGGAATACTGCAAATTTGTTAAATGATTTAAATCTCAATACTGTATGTCAAGAGGCAAGTTGTCCAAATATTGGTGAATGTTTTGCAAGTGGCACTGCCACTTTCCTAATAATGGGTCCTGGCTGTACTAGGGCGTGTCCATATTGCGATATTGATTTTGATAGATCTAAAAGAGAATTAGATCCAACAGAACCATATCGTTTAGCTGAAGCTGTTTATAGAATGCAACTTAAACATGTTGTAATCACATCAGTTAATAGAGATGATCTTGAGGATGGAGGCGCATCTCAATTTTTTGAATGTGTTTATCAAGTAAGAAAAAAATCGCCCGAAACTACTATTGAGCTTTTAATACCTGATCTTTGTGGTAACTGGAAAGCGCTTGAAAAAGTTCTTGATTCAAATCCAAACGTTTTAAACCATAATATTGAGACTGTGTCTTCGCTATATAAAAAAGTAAGACCTCAGGGTAAATATGAGAGAACTCTTGAGTTGCTTAAAAGGACCAGACAATATTCTCCCAAAGTTTATACAAAGTCAGGTTTTATGCTTGGTTTAGGGGAAAAAGATGTGGAGGTCTTAAGTCTTCTTAAGGATTTAAAAAGTAATTTCGTTGATATTGTTACTATTGGCCAATACTTATCTCCTGGCCCAAATCATTTGCCTGTTCAAAGATTTGTGAGTCCCTCAAAATTTAATTATTATAAAGTTTTCGGGGAAAAAGATTTGGACTTTATGCAAGTAGTTAGTTCTCCTTTAACTCGTAGCAGTTACCATGCTGAAGAAATTCAAAAACTTATGAAAAAGTATCCAAGATAGTCATTGTTATTTATTTGAATCTATCCACTCATTTAATTTCCATTCAACTAGATCATTTTTAATCATTGGATCATTCTTAATGATTTTTAGTGCATTTTTATAATTATTCATTTCAAGAATGAGTAATCCGCCATCACCTGGCCTCTTTAACTCATCTACTAAAAAACCACTTTTTATATTAATTCCCTCTTTTTTTAATTTTTTTATCCAATCAATATGTTCGTTAATTATTTTTTGTTTTAAATCATGATTAATTAAGTATTCTTTTTTTATGATTTCAGTTTTTATAAAGAAAGGCATTTACATTTTATTTATGCCAAGCATTTCTTCTTCGCTTGGGGGAACTATTACTTTGAAAGTACTCTTGTAATAAGACCAATTTTCAATGATTTTGGCAGCCTTTAAGCTATTTGTTTTTGCTCGATATTCTCTAATAATTTCCAATAAGATATCTTCCTGTTTTGATGAAGTTATTTTATGAATGCTAACTATTTCCTTGTTAACTTTATTACTTAAGTCGTTCTTCTCATCGATTATAAAAGCTATTCCACCAGTCATGCCCGCACCAATATTCCTTCCTATGGAACCAAGAATTACTACTTTTCCACCAGTCATGTATTCACAACAATGATCACCTGCTCCTTCTGTTACCGCTGTAGCACCACTATTTCTTACTGCAAATCTTTCTCCCGATTTTCCTAATGCAAATAATTTCCCACCTGTTGCTCCATAAAGACAGGTGTTTCCTAAAATAACTTGTTCGGAGGAATTTTTTTCTATTTTTGGTGGAATTATTGTGAGTATTCCTCCATTCATTCCTTTACAAACATAATCATTAGCTTCTCCGATTAATTGAACATTCATTCCCTTCAATAAAAAGGCACCAAAGCTTTGTCCTGCATATCCTTTGAAATTTAAGTTGAGTTCGCCATTGAAGCCAGTGTTGCCGTAGAGTTCTGCAATTTCGCCTGATATTTTCGCACAAACACTTCTATCTATATTTTTTATCTCAATTTCTTTGGTTAATATTTCGTGATTTTTAATTGAATCTATAAATTCAGTATCAGACAAAAACTCGTCTTCTAATACAGAACCATTACTATGGGCAGTTTTTGAATGTTTTAACCATGATCTATCAGGGGTTGAGTTTTTATTTACTAAAGAAGAAAGATCAATATTAGAAGTTTTTGGAAGATCGATATTTCTTGCAGAAAGAAATTCTTGATTACCAATCAGTTCTTCCATATTAGAAACACCGATACTACTCATTATCTGTCTTACTTCTTCAGCAATATACAAGAAAAAATTGACAACATTTTCTGGAATACCTTTAAATCTTTTTCTTAATTCTTCTTTTTGAGTGGCAACTCCAACAGGACACTTGTTTGTATGACAAACCCGAGCCATTATGCATCCTTCAGCAATCATTGCTACAGAACCAAAACCGTATTCTTCAGCGCCTAGTAAAGCTGCAATAACTACATCCCAGCCTGTTTTAAGACCTCCATCAGTTCTCAAAATTACTCTTTCGCGTAAGTTATTCTCTAAGAGAGATTTATGAACCTCAGCAACACCTAGTTCCCATGGTAAACCTGCATGTTTAATAGAACTCAGGGGTGAAGCACCTGTACCTCCGTCATGGCCTGATATTTGAATTACATCTGCATTAGCTTTGCTTACTCCAGCAGCAATAGTGCCTATACCAATTTCAGAAACAAGTTTAACGCTTACTTTTGCTTTTGGATGAACTTGGTGTAAGTCGTGGATAAGTTGAGCTAAATCTTCAATTGAATAAATATCATGATGTGGGGGAGGAGATATTAAAGCTACTCCAGGTTTACTATTTCTTAGTTTTGCGATGTAAGAATCAACTTTTGGACCAGGCAATTGTCCCCCTTCTCCGGGTTTTGCACCTTGAGCCATTTTAATTTCAAGTTGTTTACCACTTCTTAGATATTCAGGTGTAACTCCAAATCTTCCTGATGCTATTTGTTTAATAGCTGAGCATGCGGTGTCTCCATTCTCTAAGCCTTTAATAAATGGCAACGTCGCTGATTGAGTATTTTCATCGATATCATTTAAAACATTAAAACGAGCTGGATCTTCTCCCCCTTCTCCACTATTACTTTTTCCACCAATTCTATTCATTGCAACTGCTAAAACTTCATGCGCTTCTCTGGATAAAGCACCTAAACTCATTCCTCCAGTACAGAACCTTTTGCAAATTGATTCAACACTTTCAACTTCCTCTAATGGAATACTTTTTCTTTCTGAATTAATTGTTAGTAAATCTCTAAGAGATGTTGTAGGTCTATTACTAATAAGTTTTTTGTAAGTTTCAAAATGATCGTATCCTGGTCCTTGTTTTACCGCTGAATGTAAAACTTTGGACATCTCTGGGTTATTGGAATGATATTCTCCATTATTTCTAAATTGTACAAATCCTAAAAATTCTAATTTCTTTAAATCGATCTCTGGATAGGCTTTTGTATGTATTGAAAGTGTTTCATTAGTTAATTCTTTTAATGTTATGCCTGCGATACGGCTTGTTGTACCATCAAAAGCAATTTTTATTAAGTCAGATCCAAGGCCTACAGCTTCAAAAATTTGTGCACCATGGTAACTAGATAAAAGTGAGATGCCTATTTTTGAGAGAATTTTCCTTAGACCGTCTTCTAGCGCTTTTTTAATATTTTCTTGAACATCAATTATTGATAATGGATTTATTTTTTTGCTATCAATGAGTTTTTGTGTTTTTGGATGTTTTAACCAGTGTCTACCTGCTTCGAAGGTCAACCAAGGGCAAACTGCACTTGCTCCATATCCAATTAAACAAGCTAAGTGATGAGTGCTCCAACATTGACCGGTCTCAATTACTAGGGAGGCTTTTAATCTTATTTCTTTTTTAAGAAGATAATGATGAATTGCTCCAACAGCAAGTAAAGGAGGTATATAAGTCTTTTTAGGATTAATTCCCTTATCAGAAATGATAATTAAAGAGCAACCTTCTTTTATAGACATCTCACTCTGTTTACAAATTGCTTTTAATTGGTTCTCTAAGCCTTGAATACCTTCCTCTAAATCAAACAAACTTGAAATTGTCTGAGATTTAATTTTTGATTTTTTAATGGAAATGAGTTCTTCCTCATTAAGAATCGGACTTTGTAAATGAATAAAAGGTCTAGCATCTTTAATTTCAAATGGTGTACATCTTTCTCCTAGATGCATCTCTAAACTCATTACAAGTTTTTCTCTCAGAGGGTCAATAGGAGGATTAGTAACTTGCGCAAATCTTTGCTTAAAATAGTCGTATAAAATATGTGGCTTAGATGAAAGAACTGCTAATGGGATGTCGTCGCCCATGCAATAAGTAGGCTCTTTAGCTAATGAAGCCATTGAATCTAAGATAAGATCATTATCCTCCGCTGAAAAACCGTAAGCAGTTTGTTGTTGCAACAACTCAAGGTCTTTTAGTTTGCAGTCTTTAAACCATTCATTATGTTCAATTTTTATAGTTCTATAACTGAGTAGATTTTTATAATCATGCCTTTTAGCTGCTTCAGATTTTACTTCCCAATTTCTTAGGATTCTATTCTGATGAAAATCAACTGCCAACATTTGTCCCGGTCCTAACCGACCTTTTTCTATTACTCTCTCCTCTTCAAGATCTACTACTCCTGTTTCGGAACCCATTATTACGAAACCATCATTTGTGATTGAATATCTTGCTGGTCTGAGACCATTTCTATCAAGCGTTGCTCCTACAAAATTTCCATCTGCAAAAACAAGAAGAGCGGGTCCATCCCAAGCTTCTTGTAGGCTCGCAGAATACTCATAAAAAGATTTAATGTCTTCTCTTTGTTCAAGTTCTGGTTGATCTCTAAATGCTTCAGGAACAAGTTTTAATAATGAATCAGTTATTGGTTGGCCTGAGCGAATATTAATTTCGAGGGTCGCGTCAAGATTTGATGAATCACTTTTGTTTACATCTACAATGGGCTTGATTTCATTAGATAACTCTCCCCAAAAATCATCTATATGTCTTTCTGAAGCTTTAGCCCAATTGATATTGCCTAAGAGAGTATTTATTTCGCCATTATGACCTAAAAATCTCATGGGCTGAGCTAGTGGCCATTTTGGAAGCGTATTGGTGCTAAATCTACGATGATAAACAGAAAATGAGACTTTAAAACTCTCTTCTTTTAGATCTTTATAAAACTCAGATAATATTTCCGAACGTACCATGCCTTT
>QCQJ01000032.1 GCA_003209585.1 Prochlorococcus sp. AG-449-G23 | reverse complement strand
CTTCTCTAGTTCTTTCTCCTACACCTCCAAAAACAGAAACTCCACCATGTTCCTTTGCGATATTATTTATTAACTCTTGAATAAGAACTGTCTTCCCTACACCAGCACCCCCAAATAATCCAACTTTTCCTCCTTGTCTATAGGGAGCCAAAAGGTCTATAACTTTAATTCCGGTTTCAAATACTTTTGGCTTAGTTTCTAAGTCAGTTAATTTTGGAGCAGCTCTATGAATCGGAGCAGTATCTTTAGTGTTTACTGGACCTTGTTCGTCTACTGGCTCTCCTAAAACATTAAATATTCTTCCTAGTGTTGCTTCTCCTACAGGCACAGAAATTGGTGCGCCTGTGTCGATAGCTTCCATGCCTCTCACAAGGCCGTCTGTGCCACTCATCGCTACCGCTCTTACTCTATGGTCACCAAGGAGTTGTTGTACCTCTGCAGTAAGCGCTATTTCTTGTCCAGCAGGATTTTTTGCTTCAATTCTTAAAGCATTTAATATTTTGGGCAATTTCCCGGCTGGGAATTCTACATCTAGAACTGGGCCGATTACCTGACGAACTACGCCTTTTGTTTGTGAAGAAGTTGATGGAGTTGCTACCATTTTTTATTGATTGGTGGTGAATAGCTGATTTTTTTCAGCTCATAATCCGAAAATACTACCACCTCAAGGGTAAATTCGTTAAATGGGTTCGGCCACCCGCACAGTTTAAGTATGGTTTAATTGCTGCTTCGCAGATTATGTTGTTGATGATACGGATCGAGTCTTACTCTTTCCACTTTTTATGACGCCAAGCGTCTCAATCATGATCCTCCATTAATCTATGGCAGCTGTTTCACTTACAGTCTCTACAGTAAAACCACTGGGAGATAGAATATTTATTAAGGTTTCCGCATCTGAGGAAAAAACTGCTGGGGGCATTCTTTTGCCTGATTCAGCTAAGGAAAAACCACAGGTAGGAGAAGTTGCTCAGGTAGGCCCTGGCAAACTTAATGACGATGGTTCTCGACAAACTCCAGAAGTGAGTATTGGCGATAAAGTCTTGTACAGCAAATATGCTGGAACAGACATAAAATTGGGAGGAGATGAATATGTCTTGCTCTCAGAAAAAGATATTTTAGCTGTAGTAAGCTAAAATATTTGTTTCAAAAATTATTAAAACTTATTACTAAATTACTGCCTAAACATGGCTAAAAGAATTATTTACAATGAGCAAGCTCGTAGAGCGCTCGAGAGAGGAATTGATATCCTTGCTGAGTCTGTTGCTGTAACGCTTGGACCAAAAGGCAGGAATGTTGTCTTGGAGAAAAAATTTGGTGCTCCACAAATTATTAATGATGGTGTCACAATTGCTAAAGAAATTGAATTAGAGGACCACATTGAAAATACAGGGGTTGCTTTAATTAGGCAAGCTGCTTCAAAAACTAATGATGCTGCTGGCGATGGTACTACAACAGCCACTGTCTTAGCACATGCAATGGTCAAAGCAGGTTTAAGAAACGTTGCTGCAGGAGCTAATGCAATCACTTTAAAAAAAGGAATTGATAAAGCGACTGAATTTCTTGTTGGTAAAATTGAGGAAAATTCCAAACCTATAAGTGATAGTAATGCTATCGCTCAATGTGGAACAATTGCTGCTGGAAACGATGAAGAAGTAGGACAAATGATAGCCAATGCTATGGATAAAGTTGGTAAAGAAGGTGTTATTTCCTTAGAAGAAGGAAAATCAATGACTACTGAATTAGAAGTTACTGAGGGTATGCGCTTTGACAAAGGGTACATTTCTCCTTACTTCGCAACAGACACAGAGAGAATGGAGGCTGTTTTAGATGAACCATATATCCTTTTGACCGATAAAAAAATTGCTTTAGTACAAGATCTAGTACCCGTTTTGGAACAAATCGCTAAAACTGGTAAACCACTAGTTATCATTGCTGAAGACATCGAAAAAGAGGCTTTAGCAACTCTAGTTGTTAATAGATTAAGAGGAGTTTTAAACGTTGCTGCAGTAAAAGCGCCTGGATTTGGAGATAGAAGAAAAGCCATGCTTGAAGATATGGCAGTTTTAACTAATGGACAACTTATTACTGAAGACGCGGGCTTGAAGCTAGAGAATGCTACTTTGGATATGCTTGGAACTGGTAGAAGAATAACTATCAATAAAGAGACCACAACTATTGTAGCTGAAGGCAATGAGCAACCAGTTAAAGCTAGATGTGATCAAATTAAGAAGCAAATGGATGAAACAGATTCTTCATACGATAAAGAAAAGCTTCAAGAACGTCTAGCTAAATTAGCTGGAGGAGTTGCAGTTATTAAGGTTGGTGCCGCTACTGAAACTGAGATGAAGGACAAAAAGCTTCGCCTTGAGGATGCTATTAACGCAACAAAAGCAGCCGTTGAAGAAGGTATTGTTCCTGGAGGTGGAACAACTCTCGCTCATTTATCTCCTATTTTAAAAGAATGGGCAGATAAAAATTTAGAAGGAGAGGAATTAATTGGAGCTAACATTGTTGAAGCTTCATTGACGGCTCCCCTTATGAGAATTGCAGAAAATGCTGGTTCTAATGGCGCTGTTATTGCAGAAAATGTTAAATCTAAACCATTTAATGATGGATTTAATGCTGCCACTGGTGAATATGTTGATATGTCCTCTGCCGGTATAGTTGATCCTGCAAAAGTTACTCGTTCAGGATTACAAAATGCAGCTTCAATAGCGGGCATGGTTCTTACTACTGAATGCATAGTTGCAGATCTACCTGAGAAAAAAGATTCATCTGCTCCAGCTGGAGCTCCAGGTATGGGCGGTGACTTTGATTATTAAGTCAAAAAGTAGTTAGCAAATTAACTTTTAATATTAGGGATCATCTAAATGATCCCTTTTTTAATGCAAACTTTATGAAATCCAGCCAGCGCTAAGAATAATTGCAAGAGATAAAAATATAATTAAAAAGATCCAAGTTATTTTATTTAGAGATGCTTCTGCGCTACTTGCGCTGTTGAACATTGAGCTTCCACTCGCAGCTATACCTCCCATCCCATCCCCTTTTGGACTATGAAGTAAAACTAAGAGGATGAGGAGAACCCCAGAAATTACCCATATCCAACTAATAATTTGAATCATCGATTAAAAAGGCCTTTATTAACTTTAAACGTGTTGTACGACCTTATTATAACCTTTTAATTCGATTTCTTTGATAAGAGATTTACCTGTCATTTCTATTGGTATCGGGAGATTTAATAATTGCAATAAAGTTGGGGCAATATCTGCCAAGCCAGCGTTATCTCTTAAATCAATTTCATTTCCCATATTTGGGATTTTTCTTTTTTCACCTTCAATCAAAATTAATGGAACTTTATTTATTGTGTGTGCTGTCCATGGTTCTCCTTCAGGACCTTTCATTACCTCTGCATTTCCATGATCAGCTGTTATAAGAATGCTTCCACCCATTTCTCCAGTAGCATTAACTATTTGACCTATACATTTATCTACAGTTTCTATAGCTTTAATTGTTGCATTCATGTTGCCTGTATGACCTACCATATCAGGATTGGCAAAATTGATTACAACAAAAGCATAGTTTCCACTTTTAATTGCTTTAGAGCAACTAGTAGTTAATTCTTCCGCAGACATTTCGGGCTGCATATCATAAGTTGCTACTCGTGGAGATGGAATTAAATGTCTCTCTTCGCCTGGTAAAGGTATTTCTACACCTCCATTGAAAAAGTATGTTACGTGAGGATATTTTTCTGTTTCTGCTGTTCTGTATTGCTTTAGACCGTTTTCTGAAACAATTTGGCCGATAAAATTATTGAGTGATTCAGGAGGAAATGCAACTTTAACGGGAAAGTTTGGATCATATTGAGTAAAAGTAACAAAATTTAGATTAGGAAAATTTTTTCTTTCAAAGTCTGAGAATTCTCTTGCTGAGAGTGATTTGACTATTTGTCTTGCTCTGTCCGGACGAAAATTGAAACAAATCAAACTGTCCCCTTCTTTAAGATAGTTTTCAGAAATTCGTATGGGCTCGATAAATTCATCAGTTATGTTTTTGGTATAACTTTTTTCTATATAATCCTGAGGAGAAATGTTTGTTATTTGAATATCGGGATCAGTCAAATTAGCATATGCTTTTTCTGTTCTATCCCATAAGAGATTTCTATCCATAATCCAATATCTTCCGCATATAGAAGCTATCTCGCCTGTATTGAATTTTTTTATACATGCCTCTATTTGACTTAGATACTTAGAGGCACTTTTTGCCGGAGTATCTCTCCCATCCGTAATAATATGAATTGCAACTTTTTTGATGTCATTATCAGATGCCCATTTTATTAAACCTAATAAATGATCAATATGACTATGTACTCCTCCATCAGAACATAATCCCGTGATATGCAAAGTAGAATTATTTTTCTTTAATGAATCAGCAATCTCCTTTAACTCATTAACCAAGCCTAACTGATTATTTTTTACAATATTTGAAATCCTTACGAGTTCTTGTTGTATTATTCTTCCCGAACCAATGGTAAGGTGACCAACCTCTGAATTACCCATTTGACCATCTGGGAGGCCTACATCAGATCCACTAGCGCTTATTAAAGTGTGAGGATAAGCATGCCATAAAGAATCCATGATTGGTGTA
The DNA here is from genome assembly GCA_003209585.1 of Prochlorococcus sp. AG-449-G23. Taxonomy (GTDB): domain Bacteria; phylum Cyanobacteriota; class Cyanobacteriia; order PCC-6307; family Cyanobiaceae; genus Prochlorococcus_A. The sequence continues at coordinate 960 of QCQJ01000032.1, read as the reverse complement.
CTAGCACTTTTTATAGCATTATTGGATATTTCTTTTCGATGTCCCCAACCATCCAGTATTGCTAGAACTACAGGGCTCTGAGGAACACTTAATCTTTTTATATTTTTGCTGCTAATCTTTGACATATTTAGATCAAATTCATTGTTAACTGACCCAACCTTAAATTTAGCTTCAAACGCTACTCTTTAACAATCTATATTTAATATAGTTAGCTTTTGCTAATTTATGAAAATATTGAACGAATTTTATTTATTGATAAATCATGGCCAATAAAACAAAAAAGATCGTTATACTAACTGAAATGGAGCTTGGAAAAACCCTTTCACGTTTAACTTGCGAGATTATTGAAAAAGTAAAAAACCTCGATAACCTTATTTTGGTTGGTATTCCTACTAGAGGAATCGAGCTGACCGAAGTTCTTGCAAAGGAATTATTCTTCAAGACAGGTTTAACAATTAGAAAAGGAACAATTGATCCAACTTTTTATAGAGATGATCAAAATAGAGTTGGAACTCGCCTAATAAAAGCTACTGATATTCCAACACCTATTGAAAAGCAAGAAATTCTCTTAATAGATGATGTAATTTACACAGGAAGAACTATTAGAGCTGCATTAGATGCTTTATATTCATGGGGTAGACCTCAAAGAGTGATGTTATTAGTAATGGTAGATAGAGGTCATAGAGAATTACCTATTCAACCAGATTTTTGTGGTAAAAAAGTTCCAACTAGTAAAAATGAAAGTATCAGCTTACGTTTAAATAAAGTTGATAATGAAGAGGGAGTTTTTCTTCAATAGCTTGCGTTTAGAAAATATTTCCTAAATTATATTCTCCTACAAATTCATCTTTAATATCAAAACACTTAACTAAGAGATCAGCATTTTTAGTGATTTTAAAAAAAAGTTTTAAGTTGTCTTCTCCAATATTAGATTCATTTTTCAGTATTATTTTGATTGGT
>QCQJ01000031.1 GCA_003209585.1 Prochlorococcus sp. AG-449-G23 | reverse complement strand
CATTCCAACTGCCAACGTTTGTTGGTGAAACATTAACATCATAGATTCTAAGAAATTCCATCACCAAAATATCGATATTCGAGGGTAAAAATCTAAGTTCCGGTCTGCTCCTTTGAATAATATTTAATTCTGTCTCATTGTATGGCATTACAAAATTTAAATTTTCTACATCATATTTGTTAACTCTTTAGTTGCAACCTAATTAAGTCATACATTAATTAAATTAGTGGAATATTTGAATTATTGATAGAGAGAATAAGGTAGAACTTAGAAAACTAAGAGAAGCAGTTGAGAGTCTTGAGCAAGGTGGTACTTCTGACTTGATAGATATTTAAAAAACGTTTCTATATATATAGAGAAGTTTTTAAAATGGAAGACCAAAAAATGAAAGCTATCTCAGAGATAGTGAAGATAATCGAGCAATGTAGATATGATGATGAACTATCGGAAGGATATAAGAGGGAGATATTAGATCAAGAGAAAGTATATGACTAGAGGGGCAAAAGAAGCACCAATAGGCGGAAGTAATAGCATGCTATAGCTCAGGAGGGGCTATGGGAGGGGCAAATCTAAATATGAGACTACTTACAAAATAAAAAAGACAGCTTGGGAATGCTGTCTATGACTTGGTTTTAGAGAGTCGGGGCGACAGGATTCGAACCTGCGACCTAGTGCTCCCAAAGCACCCGCTAAAATAAGGTTATAACTGAGACTTAACGCTATAGCAGGACTTTTAGAGAAATAAGTATGGACTAATTCGGACTAATATCATGCATTTTGGGCACTTTTTGGGCACATAGTCTATGTAGTTTTTAATTGACAGTCGATCTAAAATAAGGGTCATTAGCTATTAAGTATTAATGGGAAACGAGGCTTTTAAAGCAGCATTAAATTATGCAATTGATCGTGGTGAAATAAATAGTGATACCCCAGTTGAGGAGGCCTTGTCTGGTTATAAGGGAATTTATTATGAACTTTGTGATGAGAAAGGCAAAATTATATGCAAAATTCCTCAAGGAATTGTGGCAAAAAAATTAGAAGATAAAGGGTTTAAGTCTAATCCGATGACTGAATCTGAAACTAGGGAGAAAGCAGTTCTATGGGCAAAGTCAATGGGGTATCCAATCCCAAACAAGATGGGCGGATGTCTCGCTTTTATTCTCATAATTATCGGGTTATTTGCTTTTGTTGTTCCTGGGATTTTGATTTTGTTATGGGTTTGGTATCAGGGCAACCAATATGAAAGAGATATGAGACAACTTGTTGCTAAATGGGTAGATGCAGGAAAACCTACCCCAGGTAAAAAAGAAAATCTTGAGAGGCCTTTAGAAATAGTTCCAGAAAAAAATAGCGAGGAAGAAATCGAACAAAAACTTAAAGACTTGTTATCAATGAAAGAAAGAAAGGTTATTTCAGATGAAGAATATAAAGAGATGAGAAAAAAGATTCTTGGTTTATAAATGAAACGCTTATTAATTGCACCGCTAAAATAATTACGATTGACAGTCGATCTAACATAGAGGGATAAAACCCTCTTTTTTTATTTTTTTGATGGGAGAAGAAGCTTATCAAATAAATGTTTGCGTTCACGATGAGGTAGTAGCTTTTGCTGGAGCGATGAATCCCAAAGGTGAGCTAGCTTGCGAAGATGAGATGTATTCACCTGAACGTTATAAGTTAGAGAGTCGCAACCCTGAAGATACTATTCCAGTAGCAACTTTTTTTTATGAAAAGTACTCCCCAAAAAAAGCATATTTTTATGTTGCATCATTTACAGAAACACAATGGAAAGAATCTCATATGGAAGTTTATTCACTCTTTGCTATTTGGTGGGATAAGGAGTGGAATCATTGGGAAAAAGTACCTGAGTACTGTTGTTCTGTGATATCTGAGCAACCTCAACCACCTTTACATAAAGAAGCAGCAAACTGGATGCTAAAAAATATGACTACTAAAGGCTCTGGATTCGCAGACGTAGATTATTTTCTAAAAGGCAAATTAGAACTACTAATTTGAATTTGTATTCATTAAGTGAAAGTGGATCTAAAATAAGGGGCAATTATTTCCTTTTAAATGAAAAAAGAAACTCTTATCAAACTTGCTCAGAGTTTTAAAAATAAGATGGACAAAGAAACTCTTATCAAACTTGCCCAACCTGCTGCAACTTTAATACTGGCATTGTGCGTTTTAAGTATTCCATCTAGAATTTATTTTCCTAATTCAATGATGATTGACGGAGGAAGTATAGATGTATTTGGTTGTGATTAATTAATCCCCTTTACACTATTGAAGAAGCAAGGAAGTCTAAACAAATATAAAATTATGGGCACTTTTTGGGCACTCTACTTTTTAGGTTAAATATATTATTAGCTGAGACTTACTGGTGTAACTGATCGGGGCGACAGGATTCGAACCTGCGACCTAGTGCTCCCAAAGCACCCGCGCTACCAAGCTGCGCCACGCCCCGTTCATAAGATCTTAGTTCATAACAGTCATCTGTAAAAGACCATATTGCTAAATATTTTATAAAAAATCACTTTTGAAGCTAGAAAATGACTTTTGTCACTATTTTGTCACTAGAAAAACAGATGTTTTGTCACTAGAAAGTGTTTTTCCTTAAAAATATAAATAACTTATAAATTTATATTTAATTTTAAAGGAAGTGTTATTTTTTTAGGTTTTTCAAATCTGGTTTTTTGGGTGTAATTAATAAATCAATTACTTACATAAGTTGGTTGGAAAACGAACGGTGCTATTGTCATTGCTTGAACTGCAGTACCTGCATCATTACCAAATATTTCATAATTATTATCTACAACTATTTCGATTGAGCCTGAGCTGCTACTTGTAAGGGTAAAAGGATTACTTAATTTAGCTAAATAAAATAGCCTTGCAGATGACGCCCCACTTACAGAGTTTAGTGATGCATCAGTTATTATTCCTGTAACTTTATAGTTATTATAATCTGCTTCGCATCTTGAAACTGTAGCCCCATCTTTGCAATAAATATTAGTGCTGTTTCCATCTACGCCTCTCCAATTAGTAATTGTTTCGGTCGATTTAACAGGATCTCCAGGATCAGTTGTAACATTTGTTCCTGAATTTTCAACATATACTTTAGTTCTATATGTCTTCCCCCCTGAGGTATAACTACCTGAACCTTTAAACTTATTACTGAATACAACAGCAGTATGAGTATAAGATCCATTTACTATTTCATCCATGCCTGTACTAGGGAGGGTAAAAGTATTATTAGCTAATTGCCCAGTATAAGGGCTATCACTTTTAAATAAAGTCATACAAGAAGTTAAATCAGCTTTACTTGCCTCAGCGGGAAAAGGATCTCTTGTACATATATGAACACTATAAATATCAAGTTCATAACTTTTGGGATCTACCAAGCAAGCATCAGTTCCAGAAGGAATAGAACCAGTGCATGCAGCTACTGTATTTGGATAGGCTTTAAGTTCTTTTTGAGAAAGATTTAATATAAATCCTGTAAAAGCAAGTGAAGATAGAAGAATTGAAGATTGCTTTTTGATTGCATTTTTTAATAAATTCATTTTAAACTCCCTTGAATTTGACGCTTAGACTTCCTGATGATCTTTCCAAAAGAATGTCATATTTACGTTTTACAGGTTGAGTTATTTGAGTAATCATATTTTTCTTATAATTTGACTTCTCAAATTGGACAGGGTTGCTTGTAATATTCATTCTTAAACCGAAGAAAGTTTCGTCTGTTCCTGGTAGTGATGAGTTTGCTGTAGTTGATGCTGATGCAATTTCATTTGAAATAAAGGCCTCTAATCCAAGATTTGGAGTGGCCTGCCAACTTATTGAACCCTCAATGCCACTATTATCACTTCTATCGGTGTAATCCCAATTAAAACCTCTAACAAAAAAAGCAATTTCTGGATTATTAGGTAATCTATATCCTGCTTCTACATCCCATCCTGGGACAATTCGTTCACCATAGGAGACTCCTTTTACGGTTACATTTTTAGTATCGGTGATCGCCATATACCAATTATTCCTAAATTCAAAATCTTTCCAAAAATATTCTCCACCTAATCCAAGTCTGCTATGAGCATCACTATAATCTGTCATTCTGTAATCCCAGAATGCATTCGCTCCTAACATTGATACATCATTTGGACGATTTCTAATACCTAAACCAAGGTTAATTGTGGAACCCTCTGCATTAGTGGCAGTAGCGAATCTTGCTTGAGAAAAAGCAAGAGTTTTAATATCACCCTCATCATCTTTAGCTAGCTCTCCTAACTTCATCAAACTATTTAGAGAGAAACTAGTATCTGATTCTGTCCCTCCAGAAAAATTTAGTGATGTTTGAGCAAAAAATGGAATTTTTTGAATCTCACTATTAATAGAATTATTTAACCATCCATAACCTTTATCAACTAATAAACTTTTACCATCATTAGCTATGATGCTTGTGTAATCACTTCCGTCAGATCCATTATTCATTAAAGGAACAAACTTAGTTGAATAAGTTGCTCCTTTGATTATGTATTCATCTAGTTTATCTTTTGGTTTATATGTATATTGACTATTCTGAACTTGATCAAATTTGATGTTATTAAATTTATATTCACTAGCAGAAACAGAAAAAATAGAACCAAGAGCTATAGGTAAAAGAGATAAAGCTTTAGATGATTTCACTTAGAAAAAAATTTTTCAATAACCTAACATATAGTTCCTATTTTTATAGATCATTAGATACAAAAATGATTCTTGTGTTTTAATTGATTTTTTAACATCAATTTAAAGGCCCCCGCGCTAGTAAAAGTTTGTCACTTTCTGTCACTATATAGTTTGTTATGAAAGTAAGAAAGTCAGTTTTTGTAATAAGTCTCGCTTGTAAAAATGTATGTTCCCAAAGCACCTGCTCTGCCAAGCTGCGCTAATGGCTGTAAATAAGGTATTAGTTCATAAAAATCCTCAAAGGACTTAATTCCTAAATTTAAAAAAAAATCACTTTTTTGATTAGAAAATGATTTCTTGATTATTTCTAAAAATTTTTAAAATTAAAAAGTATCAAATGTCACGCTAAAGGGGCCTGAATCCATATAAATTCCATCTCCTGAATTATTAGTCACCACGCTCATTCCATTATTTGTTACGACAAAAGTCATTTTTAAACCCTTGGTACTTTCTTTAATAGATAAATCAGTGCTCATATCCATAACGCCCAATAGTTTAACTTGACCCGAACACTCAGATAATGAGGAGTCGTTCTCAAGCATAGTTCCAGAAGAATTCAACAAATAAGCACTTATTGAACCTCCTGTTACTGATTCGCCTTCTGTATAGGCAGTACAGTTTCCTGAACCTCCAAAAGAATTCAACGGAGCCGTTGTTGTGGCATAATCTGCTATGTCAGTTGAAGAACTTTCAAAAGTAGATGTTGAATAATAAGTTTTTCCGCCTACTGGTCCAAATTTACCTTTTATTAAAAAGTCCTTAGAAATTAGCATTACTGCATATCCATATGTTCCTACTGCAGGCTCTGACGCAAATGAATCAGTCAAATCAATGGATCCTCCCGAGGAGAAATTTGCTGCCTCTCCAGATGAATTTTCATAAGTCCATGAACAAGTACTGTAATCAGGAGCTGCGCCGGCAAGAACACTACTACCTGAGGGATTGCCAGGGTTTTTGGTACAGAATCCCATTTTATAAACGGTAACTCCATATGATTCAGGCGTTCCTCTACAAAATCCACCAGATGTTAAAGCATAGAAACTTGTTGCATCGCCACCATCTCCGACACTTGTTATTGTTGTGGTAGAAGTATCGGGACATACTGGTGATTCCTCAGCATTTACTTTGTTTTGAGAAAAAGATATTGTTCCTAGAAAAGCTAAAGTGAAGATAAGTTTTTTGATTAAGGATTTTTTGTTTTTCATTTTTAAGTTTTTGTTTTTTGGGTTAAGTATCTTTAAGAAATTTTTCATG
>QCQJ01000030.1 GCA_003209585.1 Prochlorococcus sp. AG-449-G23 | reverse complement strand
ACCATATCCATAATGTTTTTAATCATTTCAAAAGGAGTATGAGGGTTTAATGCAACAGAAGGAGATCCTCCTAGGTCTCTTATTCTTCCAAGAACTCTATGCAAATGAATATTTGCTTCGGCATGAGCTATTACTACTCCTGGTTCACCATTAGCTCCTTTTGTAGAGTTTACATAAGATTCAAGCATGGTTTCACAATTGTATTGGCTCACCATTAATTGAGTTTCAAAAGGGACATTGCAATATTTCCTGCATGCAGCAATCATTTCAGGACCGAATGTAAGATTTGGTACGAAATTTCCATCCATTACATCAAATTGAATTCTATCTACTCCAGCTTCCTCGAGCTCTTTCACACATGCCCCCATATTTGCCCAATCTGCTGGTAAAACTGAGGGAATTATTTGAATTGGTCTATTTACACCAGCTAAATTTGTTTGATTTGACTCAGTCATTTAATTTTTAAAATATTTAATAAAGATACTATATTTAGTTGTTTATTCCTAATTTAAAGTCACGGCCTGATAAAGTAACAGCTGTAAAGAGTTAAAAAAAGCTTACTAGCATAATAATTCTCATAAAAAATGACATTTTTTATGAGATCATACTCAAAACCTTTTAGAAAATCCTCAAAAATTTAATTGTGAATCAAACTTTAATTCAAGAAATTCTCGAAGTTGTCGAGCAAGCAGCAATCGCCTCAGCAAAACTAACAGGACTTGGTCAAAAAGATGAAGCTGATGCTGCAGCTGTCGAAGCAATGAGATTGCGAATGGGCAAAATTGAAATGAAAGGGAAAATTGTTATTGGAGAAGGTGAAAGAGATGAAGCACCTATGCTTTACATAGGTGAAGAGGTAGGGAGTGGAAGTGGACCAGGGGTTGACTTTGCAGTAGATCCTTGTGAAGGAACTAATCTTTGCGCAAATAATCAACGAGGTTCTATGGCTGTTTTGGCAGCCTCAGATACAGGAGGTCTTTTTAATGCACCTGATTTTTATATGAACAAATTAGCAGCTCCGCCTGCTGCGAAAGGAAAAGTAGATATTAGAAATTCCGCTACTGAAAACTTGGAAATTCTTAGTGACTGCTTAGATCTTTCTATTGAAGAACTTACTGTTGTTGTGATGGATAGAACAAGGCATAAAGATTTAATTAAAGAGATTCGAGGATGTGGAGCAAAAGTACAGCCGATTTCAGATGGTGATGTTCAAGCTGCGATTGCATGTGGTTTTGCAGGTACTGGAACACATTGCTTGATGGGTATAGGTGCAGCTCCAGAAGGTGTAATTTCAGCTGCTGCAATGAGAGCACTTGGCGGACACTTTCAAGGCCAACTAGTTTATGATCCAGCAATTGCTCAAACTTCAGAATGGGCTGACTATACAAAAGAAGGAAATATAAAACGTCTAAATGAAATGGGTATAACCGATATAGATAAAATCTATGAGGCTAATGAATTGGCATCGGGAGAAAATGTCGTTTTCGCTGGGAGTGGAATAACTGATGGATTATTATTTGACGGAGTTAAATTTGAAAGGGATTGTGTCAGAACAAGCAGTCTAGTAATTAGTACATTAGATAGTACTGCAAGATTCACAAATACAGTCCATATAAAAGATGGTGCTAAGAGTATCAGTCTTTAAAATTTCACTTTTGATTTTATGCATATTGTTGTCGTCGGACTAAGTCATCGCACGGCACCTGTCGAAGTGCGCGAGAAGTTAAGTATTCCTGACCAATCCATAACAGAATCATTGGAAGCACTAAAAGCTTTCTCTAATGTTTTAGAGGTATCAATTTTAAGTACCTGTAATAGGCTAGAAATATATGCTCTAGTAAAAGATAAAAATACAGGTATTTCATCAATTAAAGAATTTATATCAGATTATTCCGGAATTGTTTTTGAAGATTTAAATCCTCATCTTTTTTGTTTTAGACAAGAAGATGCAGTTTTGCATTTAATGAAAGTTTCTGCAGGACTCGATAGCCTAGTTTTAGGCGAGGGGCAAATCCTTTCTCAGGTAAAAAAAATGATGAGATTAGGTCAAGAGAATCAATCTACTGGACCTATTCTTAATAGACTATTAACCCAATCTGTTAGTACAGGTAAAAAAGTTAGATCTGAAACAAATTTAGGCACTGGAGCTGTATCAATCAGTTCAGCAGCGGTAGAACTTGCTCAATTAAAAATTGGACAAGAAAATGGTGTTGATAATCTTGTGAGTTTGCGATCAGAGAAGGTTCTTGTCGTTGGTGCAGGAAGAATGAGTAGGCTTTTAATAACTCATTTAAAATCAAAAGGATGTCATAAACTTATCCTTGTCAATAGAAATATTGATAGAGCATTAAATCTTGCGGGAGACTTCCCCGACATAGAAATTGTTTGTAAAGGGTTAAACGAATTAGATGAAAATATATCAATATCTTCTCTTGTTTTCACTAGTACAGCTTCAGAAGAGCCAATTATTGATCTCGCTAGAATTGAAAAATTAAATTTAAGTAATAAACTTAAATTTATTGATATTGGTGTACCGAGAAATATATCTAATGATGTTAAACAACATGAATTTGTAAAATCATTTGATGTGGATGACCTACAAGAAGTCGTTTCAAGAAATCAGGAATTTAGGCAGAAAATTGCAAAGGAAGCAGAATGTTTGGTAGAAGAAGAAAGAATCATTTTTCTAGAATGGTGGGCAAGTTTAGAAGCGGTTCCAGTAATTAATAAGCTTAGATCAGATTTGGAGTTAATTAGAAAAGAGGAATTGCAAAAAGCACTTAGTAGGATGGGACCAGATTTTTCTGCTAGAGAAAGAAAAGTTGTGGAAGCTCTGACTAAAGGAATTATCAATAAAATACTTCACACGCCTGTTACTAAGTTGAGAAGTCCTCAATCAAGAGAAGAGAGACAAGCTTCTTTGAAAATCGTTGAAAAATTGTTTTCTTTAGTGGATGAGGATAAAAATAGCTAAATTTTCTTCATTTATATTAAGTTTTTCTAGTGATTTATCGAAATACCTTCCTAAACTGACCATTCCTATTTTTAAATTTGCCCATAATCAGTTACTTTAAATAGTTGTATCTCTACCTCCATTAGATTGAATGAAGCGTGTGTTGGCCATCATCCTCGGAGGAGGAAAAGGTTCTAGACTTTACCCTTTAACAAAAATGAGGGCGAAACCTGCTGTTCCATTGGCAGGTAAGTATCGTTTAATAGATATTCCAATTAGTAATTGTATTAATTCAGGCATAGAGAAAATGTACGTATTGACTCAGTTCAATAGCGCATCTCTAAATAGACATATAGGGAGAACATATAATTTAAATGGACCTTTTGGACAGGGTTTTGTGGAGGTTTTAGCTGCGCAACAGACTCCTGATAGTCCTAAGTGGTTTGAAGGGACTGCTGATGCCGTTAGAAAATACCAATGGTTATTTCAGGAATGGGATGTTGACGAGTATTTAATATTGTCAGGTGATCAACTGTATAGAATGGACTACAGTTTATTTGTTCAACATCATAGAGATAATGGAGCAGACTTAACCGTAGCAGCGCTACCTGTTGATGAAGCCCAAGCAGAAGGTTTTGGCCTCATGAGAACAGATGATTTAGGAAATATAAAAGAATTCAGTGAAAAGCCTACTGGAGAGAAGTTGAAGGCAATGGCAGTAGATACTTCAAAATTTGGATTAAGTAAGGAGTCCGCTGCCGAAAAACCTTATCTAGCTTCTATGGGTATATATGTTTTTAGCAGAAATACTCTTTTTGATCTTCTAAATAAATTTCCTAGTTATACGGATTTTGGTAAGGACATAATTCCTGAAGCCCTCAATAGGGGTGATACTCTTAAAAGTTATGTATTCGATGATTATTGGGAAGATATCGGCACCATTGGGGCATTTTTTGAGTCAAACCTTGCATTGACTGAGCAACCAAAACCACCATTTAGCTTTTATGATGAAAAATTTCCAATTTATACAAGACCTAGATTTCTCCCCCCTTCTAAACTTGTAGATGCTCAAATTACCGACTCAATAGTTTGTGAAGGTACAATTTTGAAGTCATGTAGTATTTTGCATTGTGTTTTAGGTGTAAGAAGCAGGATTGAAAGTGATTCAGTTCTTGAGGATACTCTAGTTATGGGTGCTGATTTCTTTGAATCGCCTGAAGAGAGAATTGAATTAAGAAAAGGAGGCGGAACACCTCTTGGAGTAGGTGAAGGAACTACTGTAAAAAGAGCAATTCTCGATAAGAATACAAGGATTGGTGATAATGTCGTGATAATTAATAAAGATCGGGTAGAAGAAGCAGATAAGCCAGAATTAGGTTTTTATATAAGAAATGGAATTGTTGTGGTAGTTAAAAATGCAACTATTGCAAACGGAACTGTTATTTAAATCTTTTCGATCATTTTTCGCTGACATAAGTATTTTTTTTGAGCAATTTTGTTAAGTTGCAGGCACACTATATTTATTGAGTTTTTTAATTTTTTATGTGCAAGGCACATTTTGGTTTAATAGGTCTTGGTGTTATGGGCGAAAATTTAGTTCTTAACGCAGAAAGAAATGGATTTTCTAGTGTAGTTTTTAATAGAACTTATTCAAAAACTGAGGAATTTTTAAAAGGTCGTGGCCTTGGGAAGAATATAAAGGGAGCTGAAACTCTTCAGGAATTTGTTAATAAGTTAGAGAGACCTAGAAGAATTCTAATGATGGTAAAAGCAGGACCTGCAACAGATGCTGTTATAGAAAATATTTCTGGATATCTCGAGGAAGGAGATTTATTAATAGATGGCGGTAATTCTCAATTTAAAGATACAGAAAGAAGGGTAAATACTCTTGAAAGTAAAAGTTTTGGATACATTGGGATGGGAGTCTCAGGAGGCGCCAAAGGAGCTCTTGAAGGGCCAAGTATGATGCCTGGCGGTACTAAGGCTTCTTATGATGCAATAGAAAGTTTATTGACTAAAATGGCTGCCAAAGTTGAAGACGGACCATGTGTTGCATATGTTGGACCAGGAGGCTCAGGTCATTTTGTGAAAACTGTTCATAATGGAATTGAATATGGAATTGAACAAATACTCGCAGAAGCTTATGACCTTATGAAGAGAGTCAAAGGGATGAATGGAAAGCAGATGTCAGAAGTATTTGGTATTTGGAATAATACTGATGAATTAGCTTCTTATCTTGTCGAGATAACAGAGATTTGTCTAAATACAAAAGATGAGATTTCTGGAGATTATGTTGTTGAGAAAATATTAGATAAAGCTGGTCAGAAAGGTACTGGGTTATGGACTGTTGTAAGTGCTTTAGAACTTGGGGTATCAGTCCCAACTATATATGCATCTTTAAATGCAAGAGTAATGAGTTCTTTAAAAGATCAACGTAGTGAGATTGAAAAAACTATTCCAACTAAAGAGATTGAGGATTTTGAATTAGGAAATATGTCAGATGGAATGAAACCTTTATTTGATGCTGTAGTCCTTGCCACAATTGCTAGCTATGCCCAAGGTATGGATATTTTAAGAGAAGCATCTTTTGTATATAACTACGATTTGAATATGCCATCAATTGCCCAAATATGGAAAGGTGGTTGCATAATTAGATCAAAATTATTAAGTAAAATTCAAGATGCCTACAACAAAGATCCTAATCTAAAAAATTTAATTTTTGATGATTGGTTCAATAATGAAATTGCGACAAGATTAGATAACTTAGCCAAAGTAGTCTCTTTATCTACAAAAGCTGGGATACCGGTTCCATGTCTATCAAGTACTTTAGATTATTTGAATAGTTACAGAACCAATAGGCTTCCTCAGAATCTTGTTCAGGCAATGAGAGATTGTTTTGGCTCTCATACATATGAAAGAATCGATAAAGAAGGTAGTTTTCATACTGAATGGATGAAATGATTGAAAAGGTCAAAAATGGATACACCATAAATATATACAAAGACAAGTTAGAACTATCAACAGCTGTTTTTAAGTTTATTGAAAGGCAAATTATTCATACTTTAAAAAATAAAGACAGATTCAAATTTTGTGTAAGTGGAGGTTCAACACCTCAATCTGTGTATAATC
>QCQJ01000029.1 GCA_003209585.1 Prochlorococcus sp. AG-449-G23 | reverse complement strand
ATAACCAAGTTTTAATATTTAATTTAAAAAGAAAGTCATTTCAAATTTTAAATGAAGCAAACTAATCTAAATTAGTAATTTCTCGATAAAGCCAAAATTACTTTATAGTCTATTAAACAATCTAGTGATAATGACTTTTGAAGCGACCTACCTTGGATCAAATGGTTGGCTTATAAAATTTATAAAAGCCAACTTAATTATTGATCCTTGGCTCAAAGGAGATTTAATATTTCCACCAGGTGAATGGTTTTTTAAAGGATCATTAGGAGATGAAATTTTAATAGATACAGAAATAGATATTATTTTATTAACCCAAGGTTTACCTGATCACTGTCATGTTCCAACATTAGAGATGTTCAGAAAAGATATTCCTATAATTTGCCCTAAAAGTGCTGTTGAAACATTAGAAAAAATTGGTTTTAATTCAATTAAAATGCTTAAGCCAACTGAAAAGACTAATCAATTTAATTTAAGTTTTGAAGCCACTGCTGGGGCTCCAGTACCTCAAATAGAAAACGGATATATTGTTAAAGACGATCAAGATAATGGATTTTATATAGAACCCCATGGATATCTTGATGAAAATTTAAACAAACAAAATCTTGATGCAGTCATTACTCCTACAAAAAATTTAGAGTTACCCCTAGTAGGTTCTTTTGTAAAAGGTGCTGATGTAATACCTAAATTGATTAATAAATTCAATCCAAAATTTATACTATCAAGTACCGTTGGCGGAGATGCCAAATATTCAGGTTTTTTAAATAATTTCATATCAGTTCAGGATTATGAAGAGGAATTAAATTGTAATCTTGTAGATCTAAAGAGTATGCAATCTATTATGATTTAAATTGATCCAAAAAGATCTTTTATTTAGTCATCTAGCTCGAAAAAAAATCTATTATAAAAGGAGTTCAAAAAATTCATTCATTTTTTATTACCTCAATACTTCTATTAGCTATAAACAGTAGCTATTTATGTGAAAAATCAATGCTCAATCTTGTGATGAGAAATAATATTAATGGTGACTTTTCCATAGTAGAGGAGATATCTGAATTAAAGCCAGGAGCATTTATAAATATTAATTGGAATAAAAAAAAGCTTATGCTTCCATACTCTCTAAGAAAAGATTATATTTCCTTTACAGATAAAAAATGGGACTGGAGGTATAAATTTAATAAGGACGGATCGCCTGATATTAATAATCCTTCTTTATACGAACTACTTCCTTCTGGAGAAGTTAAAGCACATTTTTGTCAATCAGAAGATAAAAGTTCTAACTTATAATTACAAGTTAAGTATTCTAGATTATTTAACTTCTGATCTTCTTTGTAAAGATGAACAATCCAAAAAAACAAAAAAGTATTTCGAGATATGTAAAACTTGAAGATTACAAAGTTTTTGATTATGAAATTCCAGAAACTTTTTTAGACTTCGTAATTAAGAAAAATGCTGTTAATGTTACGACAAAACTAAAATTGGTAAAGAAAAATAAGAATACCAGAAATCTTATTCTTGATGGTACAGATATATTAATAACAAATATATTTATAGATGACTCACTACTTGAAGAGAGATACTACAAACAGCAAAAAAATAACTTAAAGATTAAAAATATAAATAAAGATAATTTTTTATTAAAAATAGAAGGAATAATTAAACCGAAGGAAAATACATCCCTTTTAGGAATGTATGAGAGCAATGGAATTATAACTACGCAATGTGAGGCAGAGGGATTTAGAAGAATAAGTTTTCACACTGATAGGCCTGATATTCTAAGCAAATACACCGTGAGAATTGAGGCCGACAAGAATGATTATCCTGTCTTACTCTCAAATGGTAACGTCGTAAAAGAAAATAATCTTGCAAATAATCGACATGAAATAATTTGGGAAGACCCATATCCGAAACCCTCATATCTATTTGCATTGGTAGCAGGAAAACTTAATTGTGTAAAAGACAATTTCATAACAAAATCGAATAAAAAAGTAAAAATAAATATTTATGTTGAGTATGGCGATGAAAAATATGTTCAACATGCAATAAGTTCTCTACAGAAATCTATGCGATGGGACGAGGATAAATATAACCTTGAATACGATTTGTCATTGTTCAATATAGTTGCAGTCAGGCACTTTAATATGGGAGCGATGGAAAATAAAAGTCTCAATATTTTCAATTCAAAACTAATACTCGCTAATTCTGAAACGACCACTGATGAGGAATTAGAAAGGATAGAGGGTGTGATCGCCCATGAATACTTCCATAATTGGACTGGTAATAGAGTGACTTGTAGGGATTGGTTTCAATTATCTCTAAAAGAGGGTTTAACAGTATTCAGAGATCAACAATTCACAGCAGACCTTCATAATCATGAAATCAAGAGACTTGAAGATGCAAAATTTCTTAGAAGAAATCAATTTAGAGAGGATTCTGGTCCAACATCGCATCCTGTAATGCCAGATAAATATCAAGAAATAGACAATTTTTATACAACCACGATATATGAAAAAGGATCAGAAATAATTAGAATGCTTAATAAGCTTGTTAAAGATAAAAATTTCTATAAAGGTTTTAGTAATTACATCTCAACATATGATGGAAAGGCATCAACAATAGACCAATTTGTCGATAAAATTTTAGAGCACAATAAGGAAATTGATCCTGAAAAGTTTAAAGTCTGGTACAAGCAAAATGGGACACCAAAAGTTAAATTCAAGAGAATCTGGGATCAAACTGACGAAAAACTTACAATTGAGGCCTCTCAAAGTAATCCAATAAAGAAGAACCCATATAATGATTTACCTCTAATAATTCCTATAAATCTGGCTATATTCTGCGGTGAGACTAAAACGATAGAAAAAACAGTTGTTTTAAACACAAAAAAACAAGAATTTATTTTTAGGAATATAAGATCTCACCTCCCAATTCCTTTAGTAACTTATTTTCGCGAATTTTCTTCACCTGTTGAGTGGGAATCAGACACTACCTTGGATGAAAATTTTTTAATCTTAAGATATGAAAAAGATTTTTTTACTCTATCTAATACTGTAAAAGTATTTTATAAAAAAATTATTTTATGCAGATTAGATGAAAAACCAAATCATAAAATTGAAAATAAATTAATAAGCACCTTAATATCATTTATAAAAAATAAAGATATTAATTTATCCCTTTTATCAGAATTACTAAGTATTCCCGCATTTGCTGAAATTGAATCAGAGATGAAAAATATAGACCCTTTAAAGATATATAAAACTATTGACGAAATAAATCATTTATTCGGTTTCAAATTAAAAGAAGAATTATATTTTAAGCTCCAAGAAATAGAGAAAAATCTAGATAAAGTTTGGCCAGAAGGTAAAAATGAAAGAAAACTCATCGAAACTATTTGGAAACTACTATTGCACAGTAATGATGAGGAAATTAAATGCAAAATAATTAATTATGTCGATAGTAATTCGATGACGCTAGCAAAAGCTGCATTGAATTCTTTCATTAGGATTAATTGTCCTGAAAGAAAAATTATTTCAAATATATTCTTCAATAAATGGAAAAATAATAGTGTCGTTTTGGATAGTTGGTTCTCATTCAATGCATCTATAGAAATTGATGAAAAAACAAACAGAATTGAAGAATTATTTGAAAATAAGTTTTTTGACTCAAAATCACCAAACACTTTAAGAGCTATATTAAATTCTTTCGTAACAAGAAATAGTAATTTTCATGCAATGGATGGTTCTGGTTATAAATATATTGCAAAAAAGATAATTGACTTTGATAAATTAAATCCAATCGTAATTTCCCGTTTTGTGAAAGTATTTAGTAGATACAATTATTATTCAGAGCCATACAAAAGTAACATGGTAGAAACAATAAAACAGATAAAAAAAAATAAACTATCAACAAATACTAAAGAAGTATTAGATACAATAATAGAGTGATTAATTGATGTTATTTAACTAAATATAATAATTACAATCGTAAATGTTAAAAATAAAATAAATGCAAGATACTTATTAATAAAAATATAATCAAATACATTTTTTTTATTATCTTTAATCCACTTTTTATGTACGTATTCTTTAGTTATAAATTTATTGGGTCTGCCACAATATAAACATGTTGGGGAAGTTTTTAAAATTAAATTTTTACATTGGGGGCACTTTTTTTTTTCCATAATTTAATCTTACTGAACAAAATTGAAATCAGAAACAATATATAAAATAAGTAATTTAAATTTTATTTATTATATTTTGAATAATTAAATATCATTGCAAAAAAAAATTTGATTCTAACTATTTAAAAAAATTCAATATAATGAGAAATTAGTATTTGGTTTAAAATGTTTGCTATTGCACTTGGAATGTCCCCTGTCGAAAAAATAACTGTTGTTATATCTGCTTCAATTTTTTTAATCGCTTTTACATGGGTCTCGATTAAGGGAGATTTAAGAAAACTTGCTAATGAACTAATTGAAGATAATGAAAATAATCAAGATAATTAAAAAATCTTTTAAGCTACTTTGCATGCAAACTAGGATAATCAATAATATGCCTAATTTCTTTTAGAGAAGAACCATATATCTTTTCACCATTTAAGTGAACACCAATCCATTTTTCCTTTTGATTAAAAAAATTACTTTTAGTAGTATCCCTTTTGAGATAATATTTGTTATCCCAATTTAACGTTATATCCCAACCTTTATAATTTTCTATCATTTAGTAAGAGAGAACATACTCAAATAATACTCAAAGAAATAGACTACAAAAACAAAGGAAATAAGTATTTTTTTCGTTATTTTTATTTAATATTTATTTATTTAGAGTTGACTTTTATTTTACGAGCAGCTTCATCTGCATTTTTTCTGGCCAAATTAATGTCAGAATTTGATGAGAGAACAACTCCCATTCTTCTGCCTTTTCTGGAAACTGGTTTGCCAAATATGAGCACTTTAGTCTTTTCAAATTCTAATGCTTCATTAAGACCCTCATAAATAGGATTTAGATGCTCTTGATTAGAGAGTATAACTCTGGTTGCAGAGGGTTCTATTAGATCTATATGCGGTATTGGTAAATTTAAAAAAGCCCTTAGATGTAATTCAAATTCATTAATATTTTGACTAATTAATGTAACCATACCCGTATCGTGTGGTCTTGGAGATAATTCTGAAAATATAACCTCACTTCCTTTTATAAAAAACTCTACTCCGTATAATCCAGCTCCATTAAGGTTATCTAATATTCTACTTGTCATTCTCTTAGCTTCAATAATTAAAGACTCCTTGATCTCCACAGGTTGCCAACTACATTGATAGTCTCCATTAGATTGAAGATGTCCAATTGGTAAACAAAAAATATTTTCACCATTTTCTTTTCTCACACTAAGAAGAGTAAACTCAAAATCAAATTTAATAAATTCTTCAATAATTACACCTTTAACCTTTCCTCTTGAATTTGCTTGTGCCTGTTTCCAAGCATTTTTTAAATCATTTTTTGTTTCAACCAAACTCTGTCCCTTTCCTGAAGAACTCATTAAAGGCTTAAGTAAAAGTGGGAATCCAATTTCATCTGCTTTTTTTTCTAAATCATCAAGTTCAAAAATATAATCAAACTTTGCAGTTTTTATTTTTAAATCTCTAGAAGCTAAATCTCTAATTTTATCTCTATTCATTGTAATTTCTACAGTTCTGGCGTTGGGAACAATATTGAATCCTTCATCCTCTAGTTCTTTTAGGGCTTCAATTGAAAGTGCCTCTATTTCTGGGACAACATAGTCAGGCTTAAATTCTTTTATAACATTTTTTAAAATATTTTTATCTCCCATATCAATTACTCTTGAATAATCAGCAACTTGCATTGCAGGTGCTTTTTCATATCGATCAATTGCAATAACTTCTAATCCTAATCTTTTGGATTCTATTACTAATTCTTTTCCAAGCTCACCACTACCAAGCAATAAAATTCTCTTTTTAGAAAAAATTGATTCTCTCATATATATATAACTTATTTGTCATCACCAGAAGGTTGTGAAGAGGTATCATCCGTATTTTTTTTATCTTTAGAATAACTAAATAAAAAATGTCTACCAAACCAATTTTGACTTCGCATACTATTAGTTATTGATCTTGAAATTGCTCCTAAAAAAAAGATTCCAATCATTGCCCAAATAATTCTTTCTAAAGCAATTGCAGGTGAAAAACCTTGACCTGAATTAATAATTTCAGTAAGTGGGTCTAAAGGGTCCAAATTTAAACTGATTAATAATATTAATTATAAAGGGTTAAATAAATGAAAAATTAAAATTTATAAAAGAAATAACCAAAAACACCATATAAATTAAACACAATAAAGTTTATACAATGCTATCTTCAAAGGGTGATTTATTTTTGACATGCAAGTTGACGTACAAAATACTACTGTTATTTCCGCAGACGGATCATCAATAAAACTAGGTGAATATTCAGGGGAAGTTATTTTAATTGTTAATGTAGCTAGTTATTGCGGAAATACTGCCCAGTATGAGGATCTTCAAAAGCTACATGATTTATATTCAAGCAAAGGCCTTAGAATACTTGCATTCCCTTGTAATGATTTCGGAAAACAAGAACCCGACTCTCTTTCAGAAATAAAAGATTTTTGCACAACAAAATATGGAGTTAAGTTTGAAATCCATGAAAAAGTTCATGCCAAAGGCAACACCACAGAACCATACACAACACTTAAAGAAGTTGAACCTAAAGGAGATGTTGAATGGAATTTCGAGAAGTTTCTCATAGGGAAAGATAGTAAAGTAATTGCAAGATTCAAGCCAGGCGTTAAACCATTTGACGAAAACTTAATAGTAGCTATCGAAGTAGCTTTAGATTCATAAAAACCTTCTTATAATCCAAATTAAAATATTAAAAATAAAACCCTTTATATTTAATTAAAAAAATAACCAAATTATTTTAAAAAATATCCTATTTTAGGCTTCAAGCCTGTCTAGTATTTTTAAATTTAATTTAAAATCTTATTAATTATCAGAATCAACTTCTACGTCTATTATTTCATCTTTAACAGTTCTTTTTTTAGTTTTTATTGATTT
>QCQJ01000028.1 GCA_003209585.1 Prochlorococcus sp. AG-449-G23 | reverse complement strand
TTGTCTAAATGAAGCTTCTTTAAGTTATTTCTTTTAATATTAAAAAAAATATTACCATCCCTTATTCCTATAACTTTATCGAAATGGTTCAGCAAATCTAATCTATGTAATGCAACTAATGTTGTCTTTGGGGATTTCTTTGTATTATTTTTATCTACATTTTCTAGCAGTAGCTTTTTAATTGTTGTTATCAATTTAGGATCTAAATTATTAAAAGGCTCATCTGCAAGTAATATATCCGATCCTTGAATTAATGACCTAGCTATAGCTACCCTTTGTTTTTGCCCCCCAGATAGATTTCTGATTTTTTTGTCGTAAATAGAGTTATGAAGTTTACATAATTGCATATATTTATGCGCCTTATTAAAAGAACTTATATTTAGCAAATTTTTAAAAGCGAAATAAAAATTGTTTTCCGCTAGTAGTCCACAATTAACATTTTGTTCTGCTGAGAGATCTTCTATTAATCTTAAATCTTGCCAAATAGTTGTAATCTTTCGTTTCTGCTTTCTATCTAATTTATCGAAACTTTTATTAAATAATTTAACCTCACCTTCAGTTGGCTTGATAGTGCCATTAAGCACTGATATAAGAGTAGTTTTTCCTGAACCGCTTTTACCTAAAAGTGCAATTTTGTCGCCTGAATTTATTTTTAAATTTACTTTATTTAGAATCAGATTATTTTTGTATTTATAAGATATATTTTTTAATTCTAAGAGAGTTTTATTCATCTAATTTTATTTAATTTCCTCCCTATGTCCTCTATATTTTTATACTGTTTTGCTTCTGCATTTATAAATCTTTTTGCATTGAACATATCTAATATCTCTTTATGTGATTTTTGATTTATATCTAAATTTAGAATTACTGATTTAAGTCGTTTTGAAAACCCTTCCCCGAATCTATTTTCAAGATCCCCTTGAGCTAACCAATGATAGTCAACATATTCTGGGGTGATCCAGAATAATTCTAAATTACTTGTTCTTTTGGGATTATTTTTAAGATTGTTTTCCCAAACTTGTTTGTTTAAAGCTCCAGCATCAAATGCCCCACTATTAACTAAAACTAGAGTGGCATCATGACTTCCACTAAAACCAGCTTTTTTCCCTTTAAAATGTTTAATTTCTACCCCTGCTTGATTTAAGAAATATTCTGGCATTAATCTTCCAGAAGTTGAGTTTTCAGAGCCAAAAGTAAATTTTAAATTTTTTAGTTTTTTAAGTCCTTTAATGTTTGAAATTGAGTTAAGTTCTAAATTTTTGTTTACTATAAAAACACTTTTAAATTCCTTATCGATATCTCTTTGAGCTATGACAATTGAATTAGGAGTTTGTAATCTGGCTTGAACTCCTGATAAACCGCCAAACCAAACTAAATCTAAATCTTTAGTTCTAAATCCAGTTACTGCTGCAACATAATTAATAACTGGAATGTATTTAACTTCTACATCAAGTTGTTTGGATAATTCTTTTGAAAATAAATTAAATCGTTTGTCCAAAACATCTTGGTTTTGATCAGGTATTGCTCCAACTTTTAAAACTTTGGGGTTTGAAAATACAGGTGATGAAAAGATAGAAAATAATATAGATGAACTTACTAGGAAATTCTTTAAATTAAACACTTTTAGTTTCAATTAATAGTATTCAGAAATTATTTTTTCAAGCCTTTCTAATCCATCTTTTATTTTACTCTCTGAAGTTGCGCAAGATATCCTAATACATTGATCAGCCCCAAAAGCTTTTCCAGGTACAACAACTAATCCGTAATCTTGGAGAGCTTTATTGCAGAAATCTACAGAAGTAATTGAGGAGTTAGGTAATCTTGGAAATGCGTAAAATGCTCCATTAGGTTCTTCAATATAAATCCCATTTATATTCTTAAGGCCCTGATAGAGAAGACTTCTTCTTTGATCATAATGGCTATTTATCATTGAGAAATATTCATGATTAATTTTTAAAGCCTCTAAAGCACCTTTTTGAACAAAAGAGCAAACATTACTGGTACTTTGACTTTGTAATGCTGAGGATGCTTTGATTACATCTTTGGGACCTACTAAATAACCTATCCTCCAGCCAGTCATGGCCCATCCTTTCGCAAACCCATTTATTATAAAAATCCTATCTTTTAAGTCATCTGCTAATGAAGATAAACTGTAGTGTTTAAATTCCTTTTTAAGGATTAGCTCGTAAATCTCATCAGAAAGAATATTGATATTTGGATTTTCTCTGGCTAAATCAGCAATTTGCAATAATTCTTCCTTGGACATAACTCTTCCAGTAGGGTTATTAGGAGAATTGATAACTATAAATTTAGTTTTTGAGGAGATTTTAGACTTCAAGTCTTTAATATTTATTTTAAATCCATCTTCAGCAGAAGAATTTGTAAAGATTGGCTTCCCACCCGCCAACCTAACCATCTGAGGATAACTTAACCAGTATGGAGAAGGAATAATAACTTCGTCTCCAGCATTTAACAAAACTTGGAAAAGATTATATATTGCTTGCTTTGCACCATTTGTGACCATTACATTCTCAAATTCAATATTTAAATTGTTTTGAATTTGAAGTTTATCTGCAATTGCTTTTCGGAGATCTAAATTGCCCGCTGCGGGCCCGTACTTTGTAAATCCATCAAATATAGCTTTACTTGTAGCATCTATAACTTCTTTTGGGGCATTAAAGTCAGGTTCTCCTGCACTTAAATTGCAAATATCTACTCCTTCTGCAGATAATTGATTTGCTTTAGCACTTATCTGCAATGTAAGAGAAGGCTCAATTGAAAGTGCCCGTTCAGATAAATTAACTTGAATCATTGACTTATAACTTTTCAAATATGACTTTTAATAATGACAAATGCATAAATTAACAATAAGTAAAAGTATCACATAATGGTTTAATTTAGTTCATTTTCTTAATCTATTTTATTTTCATGTTTTGAGTTATTAAGATAAAAAAATATTTAAAAGTTTTTTTTGGTGAAAAGGCTAGTTATTGGGAGAGGAAGTGTATTTGCAGATTTGTTAATAATTGGTGAGGCTCCTGGAGCACAGGAAGACTTAGAAGGAAAACCATATGTAGGTAAATCCGGTAAGTTATTAAACGAATTATTGATAAAAGCGGGGATTGACTATAAGGAGGATGTTTATTTTTGTAATGTAATTAAATGTCGTCCACCAAATAATAGAAAACCTACTGCTAAAGAAATTAATATTCATAAACCTTGGTTATTACAGCAAATAAAGCTAGTTGATCCAAAATTTATATTACTTAGTGGTTCGACTGCTATGAGAGCTCTTTTAGAAGTTAAAGATCCTATAAGTAATTTAAGAGGTCAATGGATTAAAAAAGATGGGAGAGAAATTATGGTAATTTTTCATCCATCTTATTTGTTGAGATTTCCTTCAAAAGAAATTAATAAACCTTACCATCTAACTTTGAAAGACTTAGAGAATGTAAGTGGTAAACTATATGCCGTATAATTTAGTGAATCCTTTTTGATTATCAAGAATTTTAATGTCATTAACTCAATCAAAAGAGGTTAATAGTCTCTCCAAAAGATATTCAACTCATATTGAGAGAAGGATAACTAGAACAGTAATGGTTGGTGATGTAGCTATTGGAAGTGATTATCCAGTAAGAGTTCAATCGATGATAAATGAAGATACTATGGATGTCGAAAATGCTTACTTAGCTATCAAAAGACTTCATGATGTAGATTGTGAAATAGTAAGATTAACTGTACCTTCCTTAGCGCACGCAAAAGCAGTTGGAGATATTAAAGCAAAATTATTAGAAAATAATATCAACATTCCCTTGGTAGCTGATGTTCACCATAATGGTATGAAAATTGCAATGGAGGTTGCAAAACATGTTGATAAAGTAAGAATTAATCCAGGATTGTTTGTTTTTGAAAAATCAGACCCTACAAGAACTGAATATACAGATGAGGAATTTGAAACTATTAAACAAACAATACTTAAAAGATTTACCCCTTTAGTTGAGGTTTTAAAGTCTGAAAACAAAGCTCTAAGGATTGGAGTTAATCATGGGTCTCTATCTGAGAGGATGCTTTTTACTTATGGAGATACGCCATTGGGAATGACAGAATCTGCGATGGAGTTCGTCAAAATTTGTGATGAGCTTGATTTTCATAACATAATTATTTCTATGAAAGCTTCCAGGGCTCCAGTTATGATGGCAGCTTACAGAATGATCGCAGACAGGCTTGACTCTGAAGGATATAACTATCCCTTACATTTAGGAGTGACTGAAGCTGGAGATGGTGATTATGGAAGGATTAAAAGTACTGCTGGAATTGGAACGCTTTTGGCAGAGGGATTGGGAGATACCATCAGGGTTTCTTTAACAGAAGCCCCAGAGAAGGAAATACCAGTTTGCTATTCAATTTTACAATCTTTGGGATTAAGAAAAACAATGGTTGAATACATTAGTTGCCCTAGTTGTGGGAGAACACTTTTCAATCTAGAAGAAGTTGTAGACAAAGTTAGGAATGCTACTTCACATTTGACGGGTCTTGATATAGCAATAATGGGATGTATTGTTAATGGGCCAGGAGAAATGGCAGACGCTGATTATGGTTATGTTGGAAAAGGCAAAGGAACTATTGCCTTATATAGAAGGAAAGAAGAGATAAAAAGAGTACCTGAAGATGAGGGGGTTAATGCTTTAATCCAACTTATTAAGGATGATGGGAAGTGGATTGATCCTTAAGGATTTGTCAAATTCTTGAAATTATAAATAAAATCTTTTTATAATTAAAGATATCGAATTCTTTGAAGATAAGAAAATTGCTTAAAAAAAATTTTATAATACTTTTTACTACAACCTTTTCTGGGCTATTTTTAAATAATTTTGCAGAAGCAACAGTTTTAAATAATAGTTATAAAGAAGTAATTGATCATGTTTGGCAAATTGTATATAGAGATTTTCTTGATTCAAGCGGTAAATTTCAAAAGTCTAATTGGATTAACCTAAGAAAAGAAGTTTTATCAAAAAAATATTCGGACAGTAATGAAGCATATGACGCGATTAGAGATATGCTTTCTAATTTAGATGATTCTTATACAAGATTTTTAGAACCTAAGGAATTTAATCAAATGAGAATCGATACCTCTGGTGAATTAACTGGAGTTGGTATCCAAATAGTTAAAGATAAAGAATCTGATGATTTAATAATCATTTCTCCTATAGAGGGCACCCCTGCATTTGATGCTGGAATTAAAGCTAGAGATAAAATTCTATCTATAGATGATATTTCTACTGAAGGCATGAATATTGAGGATGCCGTGAAATTAATAAGAGGACAAAGAGGTACTAAAGTAAAGCTTGAAATTCTTAGAGGTTCTAAATCATTTTTTAAGATTTTATCAAGAGAAAAAATTGAAATTAAATCTGTATCAAGTAAAGTCAATCAAACCAAAAATGGCTTATTAATTGGCTATGTAAGGATTAAACAATTTAATGCAAATGCATCAAAAGAGACAAGAGATGCTATTAAGGATTTAGAAACCAAAAAAGTCGCAGGATATGTTCTTGACTTGAGAAGTAATCCAGGAGGTTTATTAGAATCAAGCATTGATATCTCAAGGCACTTCATTAACAAAGGAGTAATAGTAAGTACAGTAAGTAAAGATGGTTTAAAAGAAACAAAAAAAGGAAACGGTCAAGCTCTAACAAAAAAGCCCCTAGTTGTTCTAGTTAATGAGGGTTCTGCCAGTGCTAGTGAAATAGTCTCAGGTGCAATAAAAGATAACAAGAGAGGAAAATTAGTTGGGAAGAAAACGTTTGGCAAAGGTCTAGTTCAATCTATGAGAACATTAGTTGATGGTTCAGGACTAACTGTTACAGTCGCTAAGTATTTAACTCCGAACGGCACTGATATAAACGAATCTGGAATTATTCCAGATATAGAAGTGAAAATGAATATCAACCCTATTCTCCAAAGAGAGATTGGAACTAGAAAAGATAAACAATATAGAGCTGGTGAAAAAGAGCTAGTAAATATAATTAATAGAAAGAATCAGATAAGCGAATTTAAGCCTGACACTACAAACCTTAATGCATTCCTAAAAATTAATAAGGAAGATAAAGTATTTTCATTAAATTAATTACTCATATCCAGCATTCTCTTAATTGGCACATAGGCTCTTCTTATTATTTCTGGGTCAAGTTCAATAGATGGGTAATTGTTTTTCAAACAATCTAGAATTTTTTCTAAAGTATTTAATTTCATATATGGACACTCGTTACATTTGCAACCTTCTATGTCGGGGACTTCAATAAAAACTTTGTTAGGTTCTTTCTTTTTCATTTGATGAATTATTCCAGGTTCAGTTAGTACCATGTATGTTTTAGATGGATCTTTACTCACGAAATCAAGCAGCTTACTTGTTGATCCAATAAAGTCTGAGAGAATTAGTAAATTTTGACTACATTCAGGATGAGCAATGACTTTTGATCCTGGATTTTGAAATTTTAATTTTAGAAGTGCTTCTTCACTAAATGATTCATGAACAATGCAGCTGCCAGGCCATAATTTAAGATCTCTTCCTGAGTTTTTCTGTACCCATCTCCCAAGGTTCTGATCTGGTGCAAATATTATCTTTTTATCTTCAGGTATCTTTTTAATTAATGAGACTGCATTACTGCTTGTACATATCAGATCACTTTGAGCTTTTACTTCTGCAGTACAATTTATATAACTTACGACATAGTGATCTGGATTTTCTTCCCTGAACTTTTGAAATTTATCTGAGGGACAATCGTCTGCTAATGAGCATCCTGCATCAATATCTGGTAATAGGACTGTTTTATTAGGGCTAAGTATTTTTGCTGTTTCGGCCATAAAGTGCACGCCGCAAAAAATTATTATATCTGCATCATTATTTGCAGCTTTCCTAGATAGATCTAATGAATCGCCAATAAAATCTGCAATTTCCTGAATCTCTGGAGCTTGATAATAGTGCGCAAGAATAATTGCATTAGCTTTTTTGCAACGCTCCTTTATTTCAGAAATCAAATCCTCTTCGTTTTGAACTGATTTCTGTTTTGCAGTAGAAGTTATACTGGTCAGGATTTAGAATATCTCTAAATAGATTATATGCCTTTAAACAGAAAAAATTCTGACAAATTTAAAAATTGCTATTGTTGGTGACTGTCATGGTCAATGGTCTGAATTAGACTTGAAAGTTTTATCGATTATCAAACCAAATATTGTTTTATTTGTTGGTGATATTTCTGATGGGAGTGTCAAAATAATTAAAAAAATCAATGAGATCAAAATTCCTACTTTTGTGATTTTAGGAAATCATGATAGAGGGAAAGATTCTACTGGCGAAACTCTCTCAAAGCAGATACGTGTTCTTGGTGAAAAATATTGTGCATGGGATTTGAAAGTTTTTAATAATCAATTAAATTTATTGTCAGCTAGACCATGTAGTTCTGGCGGCGGATATTATCTTTCAAAAGAAGTTAAAGGCGTTTATGGACCCATTACCGAACAAGATTCAATAAATAAAATTATCAAATGTTCAGAAGAGAGTGTCAAAGATATACCTTTAATAATTATGTCTCATGCTGGCCCCTCGGGTTTAGGCTCAGAACCTAAAAGCATTTGTGGGAAAGACTGGAAATTACCCTCATTAGATTGGGGAGATAGAGATTTGTCTGAGGCTATTTCTCAAATACAAAAGAGAAGAAAAGTTGATCTTGTAATTTTTGGTCATATGCACAACCGGCTTAAAAGAAATCTTGGTTTAAGAGAGATGTTTAAAATTGATAGCAAAGGAACAATTTATTTCAACACTGCTGTTGTGCCAAGATATAAAACTGATGAAGATGGGAAATTACTAATTAACTTTTCATGGATTGAGTTTGAAAAAAAGGGATTAAGTCATGTTTCTCATCGATGGTATTCAGAATCCGGTGAAATTCGTGAAGAAGATAAATTTTTTTAGTATTAGATATTTTTGTTCATATTTTAAGTATTTTTGGGCTTTTCATATCTTGAAAATAATGTTTGAGACAAGATATAACCGGCAATTCCTGCGGCTGTAAAAGCTAAACCATTTTTAAATAAAGGTAATAAATCATTTGTTCTGGATATTATCGGTGCCAAACCAAAAATTCCAAATAACATTCCCCATAAAGGAGAAAGAAGAGCTAAAAATCCAATTGATATGACTTGACCTTCTTTTCTTGGAGCAGATGCGAAACCTGCTACTAAACCTCCAAGAATAGATGTACATAAAGTCCATATATATTGCTCTTTGGGTAGGCCAGGGACAACTTGACACCCTCCTCTCTCAAGGCAAATTTTTACGGAATTAATTGCATCTAATACTGCTCCATCCTCTCCGTGATCTTTCACATAATATTGATTACCAAATCTTGTTTGAAGTTCAACCCAAAATAACCTTGGCATAA
>QCQJ01000027.1 GCA_003209585.1 Prochlorococcus sp. AG-449-G23 | reverse complement strand
GTCGTCAGAGAAAAATTCGATATTAATGTTCCCAACTTCTGTTTCAAACAATGCAGTTGTCATGTTTTATTTGTTTTATAATTTATTGATATTTTAATAGCTAAAGCAACTTTTCAAGGTTTTCCTTAATGGTATTTAAATCAATATTTTTTTTATTATTCTTATCTCCCTCCCAATCTTCAACTTCTAGGTTTTTCTGTGGTGGTGAAATTAATAACCTATCTTCGGCTGTTTTAGGCACAAAATTTTTTTCTACTAATTTGCATTCATAATCTAATTTAATACAGAAATCTTTTATTTCCTCTATGTCGATCATTTCAACTATTGGCAAAGGGAAATCTTGAGCTTCAAGGAGACCACAATATCTTGTTGCGTCATCTTTATCTTCAAACATAAGAACAATGGTTCTTCCTTTAAGTTCTATTGAATGAATTCCTTCCCTATCTGTTCCTGAATTATATAAAAGAACAAATATGTTCATAAGCAGCGATTTTTACTATAAATATAATATTTGATTAAGAATCAGAAAGTGATAATTCTTGTAATCTTGTATATAAAGCAATTTCTTCATCATTAATATCAGCAGGTATTACTACCAAGATTTCAACATATTGATCACCTATATTATCTTCGAATGTTAAACCCCTACCTTTCAAACGTAACATTCTTCCGGTAGATGATTTTGGAGGGACTTGAAGTGTGACATTTCCATCAAGGGTAGGAACCTCTACGGCACAACCTAGTAGAGCATCATGAGGAAATAATTCTAATTTATAAAGAACTCTTAAACCATCAATTCTTAGACCACTTTCCGTTTGAACTTTTAACTGTAGATAATGATCTTTTCCTCCTCTTGCTATATTCTCAAGTCTTAATCGCCATCCATCACCAGCAAAAGGTGGTGTATCAACTTCTACTACAGTTTCATCCTCAAGCTCTATTAAAATTGAAGCTCCATTTAAGGCCTCATCAGGAGTTAATTCAATAATTGTTTCTATATCTTGGTGGAGTTTAACTGGAGGTGGTTCTTCTGGAGAGGTTGTAGGATATTCATAATTATTAAAGTCATCATTATCTATATTTATGGATTCATCCTCAAATAGTTCATTGTTATATTCGTCGTAATTCTTTGGGGAGTATTCATATCCAAATAATGAATCAAGATAATCTTGAAAATCAGGAAAACCTGTCTTAAAATTGTTATTTTCATAATCTTCTTGGATATTTTCTTCCGAATTATTTTTGCTTATATTGGGATCACTCAGATATTCGTATGCTTCATTAATTAATTTAAATCTTTCTTCTGCATTAAGATCATTTTTATTTAAATCTGGATGCCATTTTCTAGCCTCTCTTCGAAAGGCCTTTTTAAGTTCTTTATTATCAAAATCAGGGGTTAAACCCAAAATCGACAAATAGTCTTTTTTAGAGGAAGTAGTCATTGTCCCATGGATCATCGTCCCTAGAGTTACCATACCTCGTATTTCTATAATTTCTATTCATTTGATTATCCCAAGGATCATCATCCCAATAATCATCTGAAAAAAGTTCATCCTTTAATGATCCAAATGTATTTTTAATACCCTGCAATGGATTATTATCAGTTTTCTTCTCTGCTGCAAATTTTCTGTTTAAACCAAATAATGCTTCTTGGAGAGCACTTACTGAAATTTCTAATTCTTGAGGATCATCATCATCTATATATTCTTCAACATCTTGAATGGCTAATTCAACAGCTCGTTGTTGCCTTTCGGCTCCATAAGGTCCAAATTCTAAAGAAGCATCCCTCAGTCTTCTCTCAGCTTGCGCTATAAGAGTTAAAGCACTATTTTTTCTATCAATGACAGATCTTCTCTTCCTATCTTCATTGGCTTTTGCTTTTGCTTCTTCAATTATCGAATTTATTTCTTGTTCATTTAAATTAGAACCTCCAGAAATGGAAACTGTTTGCTTTCTTCCCGTTGTTCTATCAGTTGCACTTACTTCTAAAAGACCATTAGCATCAATATCAAATGCTACTTGGACTTGAGGTATTCCTCTTGGAGCTGGAGGTATTCCTGATAGTCTAAATTTACCAAGTGATTTATTTTCAGAAGCTAAAGGCCTTTCTCCCTGCCTTACTTGAACAAACACTGATGATTGATTAGCTTCAGACGTACTAAAAACATCAGATTGTCTAACAGGTATTGGCGTATTACGAGGTATGAGTACCTTCATAAGACCTCCAATAGTTTCTAAACCTAAAGATAGGGGAGTAACGTCATTTAGAAGTAAATCTTGTAAATCACCACTAATAATTCCAGATTGTATGGCAGCTCCAATTGCTACGACTTCATCTGGATTAACAGATTGACAAGGATCCTTAGGAACAAGAGTCTTTACCAATTGTTGAACCATGGGGATTCTTGTGCTACCTCCTACAAGAACTACTTCATCGATATCTTCTGCGTTCCATCCAGAATCATCTAGTGCTATTTGTACGGGTTCTAATATTCTATCTAATAAATCTTGTGATAATGATTCAAATATTTTTCTATCTAAGGTATCTTCAATATGTAAAGGCCCCTCTTTATTTGTTGTGATGAATGGTAAAGATATTTTTGTTTTTTGCAATCCCGACAATTCACATTTAGCTTTTTCAGCAGCCTCAGTTAGTCTCTGTAAAGCTTGTCTATCCCTTCTTAGATCAATATCATGGTTAGCAAGAAATTTTTCTGCAAGCCAATCAACTATTTTTGAATCAAAATTGTTTCCTCCTAGCTGCGTATCACCGCAAGTGGCTTTAACATCAAATACACCATTAGAAATTTTTAATAATGATACATCGAATGTTCCTCCTCCTAAATCAAAAACTAAAACATTATTAGAAGAACTCTTTTCAAAACCATAAGCTAGAGCAGCGGCAGTAGGTTCATTTAGAATTCTATCTACTTTAATACCAGCTAATATTGCAGAATCCTTTGTAGCTTGCCTTTGAGATTCATTAAAGTAAGCAGGGACTGTAATAACTGCAGAATCAACAGTATCTCCAAGATATGTTTCCGCATCATTAATTAATTTTCTAATTAATGAACTGACTAACTCTTCTGGTGCATACTCTCTTTCTGTATTTGGACTAAGAACCCTAACGCTTCCAGTGGAATTAGACTTTACGTTATAGGGAACAGAAATACTATTCTCATCTAATTCATCCCAGTCACTACCAATAAATCTTTTTAGGTTATAAAAGGTATTCTTAGGATTTAGAACAAGTTGTCTTCTTGCTTGGTCTCCTATTACTATTTCTTTATCTTTTGTAAATCCAACTATTGAAGGTGTAGTTCTAGAACCTTCAGAATTAGCAATAACAATTGGACGACCAGCTTCTATAACTCCGACAACAGAGTTAGTAGTACCTAAATCAATTCCAACTATTTGACCCATGATTTCAGATCTCTAAATTAAAGCAAAATTTACTAATAATTTAATTAATTTTTATCTTAGATATTTACATATAATAATAAAAATCAAATATTTTCAACTTAATTTAAATAAATAAGATTATTTATAACTTGTCAAAATGCTTAGTATCTAATTAAAAAATTTTTTTCTGATAAAGTTGTTGATGTTGTTAACCAAAATAAACTAATATAAAACGGAGAGAGAGGGATTCGAACCCTCGATAAAGTTGCCCCTATACAGCATTTCCAGTGCTGCGCCTTCAACCACTCGGCCACCTCTCCCAAGATATTTATTTTAACCCTTTATCATCCCATTTTTGAGGAAAGTTATTTGAAAAAGACTTTCACCGTCACTATAAAAAATAAGGAAACCGGTAAGGTTTACCAAGAGAAGGTTAATAGTGAGGAGTATATACTTAAGGAATTTGAAAAGAAAGGTTTAAAACTAGCATTTTCATGTAGAAATGGTTGCTGTACAAGTTGTGCAGTTAAAATAATATCTGGTACTTTGCAACAACCTGAAGCCATGGGTGTATCTCAAGCTTTAAAAGATAAAGGTTATGCACTTCTTTGTGTAGCTAAAGCTACTTCTGATCTTGAGGTGGAAACTACATATGAAGATGAATTATATGATTTACAATTTGGACAATATTTTGGAAGGGGAAAAACACGAGTTGCGCCACCTTGGGAATTTGAGGAAGATTAATTATCATGTTTGAATTAAGTGAAATAGAGGAACTTGCAAATCAAGTTAACTTACCCAATTTGTATGAAATAGCTAAGAAATCCGCTCAAATTGGCAATGAAATTCTAAAAGTTAATTACAATAAAATTCAGAAAATATCATCAAAGGGTAGGAAGGGTGATCTTGTAACCAACGTAGATTTGGAAGTTGAAAATAAAATAAAAGAATATTTATTAGAAGAGACACCAAACATATCTATAAATGCAGAGGAATCGGGGAAATTATACAAGTCCTCTGATTTAACTTGGTGTATAGACCCATTAGACGGTACAACAAATTATTCCCATGGATATCCTTTTTTTGGAACTTCTATTGGCCTTGTATATAAAAATAATCCAATTATAGGAGCTATATCAGTACCTTATTTAAATGAACTATATTCAGGCTGTATCGGTTTAGGCTCATTCTGCAACGATAGTAAACTTAAAGTATCGAGTCCCTTGAATCTTTCTGATAGTCTACTTGTAACTGGATTCTCTTACGACAGATTTGAGACGGAGGATAATAATTATGCTGAATTTTGTTATTTGACACATAAAACTAGAGGAGTCAGAAGAGGAGGAGCAGCAGCAGTTGATCTAGCATTTGTTGCTGCAGGCAAGGTGGATGGATACTGGGAAAGAGGATTAGAGGTATGGGACCTAGCGGCCGGTGCTATTATTGTTAGAGAGGCTGGTGGTATTATTTCTGATTATCCATCAGGAGAATTTAATTTAAGTTCAGGAAGAATTTTAGCTTGTTCTCCCAGCCTTGAGAATGAATTAAAAAATGAACTAGATAAAGTATCTCCATTTAAAAAAAATCTCTATACCTAAAATTCGTTAAATATTAAAATGACAGATATAAAGGAAATTAAATTAGTCGATGTAAAAAATAACTCAAGTATAATTAACAATTTAAATAGTATTTATAAACTATGGGGCTATGAAGAGGTTTCACCCTCATTTATAAATACTTTAGAGACGATACAAGGCCGTGGAATAATTGACGAAAATCAGGTTGTGGGGATTGTAAGTAATAATTCATTATGTCTTAGGCCAGAAATGACAACATCTATTGTTAAATTGTCATCTACTAGATTAATAAATAAGAAAAGACCTATAAGATTATTCAACAATGGAATGGTCTTTGATAAAAAACAAAACAATAAAAATTCATTTAAATTACAAGAGAAACTACAGAGTGGAATTGAATTAATTGGATATGATACAAAATACCCAGAAATTGAAGTTATTAATATATTGTTTGATGCAATCGATAATATTAATTTGAAGGATAGTTGTAATTTATGTCTACTAGTTAGTACCACAAAAATAATGGACTTAATCCTGAACAAATATGAGAATAATAATGTTGAAGAAATTAAGAAAAGTCTGGTAAATTTTGATCAAGATAATTTATCTAAATTAGGAATAAGTGAAGATGATAAATATATTCTTAAAGATCTCTTATTCACAAGAGGGGAACCAATTGCAATATTAAAAAAATTAAAAAGCATATATGGCACTAGTAAAACTTTAGATGACTTAAATTTTTTATTTGAAACATTATCAAAAATATCAAATAAATATGGTGTTAAATTACAGCTTGATCCCACTTTTCAACCTCACTTGAATCTATATGAAGGAATAGTTTTTCAACTAATAGGGGATGATGGTAAAAATAAAAGCGTGATAGCAAAAGGCGGAAGATATGATGAATTAGTGAGATTCTTTAGTCCTAATGAAAAAATCTTAAATGGGATTGGATTTACAATTTCAATAGATATTTTAAGAAATTTAATTAGACAAGAAAAGACAGATAAAAAAAAGATTTTATTAATGTTTAAAGATTCTTATTTGTTAGAAAAAGGTATGAATGAACAAAAAGAACAACAGAGAAGAGGAAATATTGCCATATTACATTTAAATCCCTGTAATGACTTGACTAAAGCCAATCAAATAATGAAAGAAAATAATTGTAGTGAGATTTTGTGGGTTAAGTAAAACCTTTCAAGAGTTTATTTAAGTTTTTAAATTCAGATATTGTTCGGACAATACTCCTAATTAAACTTGATTAACTCTTTTTTAAGAAATAAGATTTATTATGTTTGATTTTTTTTAAATGGAAAAAGGCGAAATTCGTATTAATACCGAAAATATTTTCCCAATTATCAAGAAGGCAGTATATTCTGACCATGAAATCTTTCTAAGAGAGCTTGTTAGTAACGGTGTTGACGCAATAAGTAAAAGAAGAATGGCCTCTATGGCAGGCGATTGCGAAAATACTGAAGAAGCTCAAGTAAAAATATCTATTGACCGTGAGAATAATACACTAACAATTTCTGATAATGGAATTGGAATGAATGATGAAGAAATTAAGAAGTATATCAACCAAGTTGCATTCTCAAGCGCAGAAGAATTCCTTACAAAATACAAAAAAGATAATGATGAATTTATAGGCCATTTTGGACTTGGATTTTATTCAAGTTTCATGGTTGCAGATAGAGTTGATATTTTAACTAAATCAGCAATTGGAGAATTAAAAGCTTTCAAGTGGTCATGTGATGGATCGCCAAATTTTACTTTAGAAGAATCAGAAAGAGAGACAATTGGTACAGATGTGATACTTCACCTACTTGAGGAAGAAAAAGAGTTTATTGAGCCTGAAAGGATTAAGTCATTAATAAAAAAATATTGTGATTTTATGCCAATAGATGTCTTATTAGAAGGTGAGACAATTAATAAGAAAAATCCTCCATGGAGAAAACAACCTAGTGAATTAAAAGATGAAGATTATATTGAGTTGTATAAATACCTTTATCCCTTTCAGGGAGATCCACTCTTATGGATTCATCTAAATACAGATTATCCATATGACATACAAGGAATATTGTATTTTCCAAAATTGTCTGGTCGAGCAGACTGGGAAAAGGGAGAAATTAAACTATTTTGTAATCAAGTATTCGTAAGCGATTCAATTAAAGAGATAGTACCAAAATACCTTTTACCTCTAAGAGGAGTAATTGACTCTACAGATATACCATTAAATGTTAGTAGAAGCGCATTACAAACAGATAGAAAAGTTAGATCTATATCTTCATTTATTTCAAAAAAAATCGCTAATAAACTGAAGGATTTGATAAAAAATTCTCCAGAATTTTATGCTGAAATTTGGGATTCAATCTCTGCTTTTATTAAAATTGGCGCTATCGAAGATGAAAAATTTGCTGATTTAGTTGATAACAGTATAATTTTCGAAACAATCATCAATTCAGAGAAAGACGTAACTAAAGATATTGAAAATAAATCCCTCATCAAGTCCAATGATAAATATTTCACAACTCTCGAAAATTACAAAGAACGAAATAATTTAAACGATTCTAAAAAAATAATTTACTGTTCAGATCCAATTGCTCAGTCAAGCGCATTAAATATCTGTTTATCTGATAACAAAGAAGTTATTAAATCAGATCCTTTAATTGATGCACAATTTCTTCCTTGGTTAGAAAGTAAAAACGATGATTACCAGTTCCAAAGAGTTGATTCTGAAATAAATGAACTAGAAGATACAGAATCTAAAGAAATTGTAGATAAGGATGGCAAATCAAATACAGAAAATCTTAGAGATACTATTGTAAAAGCACTTAACAATGAGAAAGTAACAGTTAAGGTTCAGTCACTTTCAAGTAAAGGTGCACCACCTGCTATGATCTTGCTTCCAGAGCAAATGAGAAGAATTAATGATATGGGTGCTTACATGGAACAAAAGATGCCTGGCTTACCTGAATATCATGTGCTTTTAATTAACAAGGAACATCCTCTTATTGTTGGTCTTAATAAAATTACAAGCAATAAAATAATTATTGATAAAAAAGACCCTGTAGAAAATCCATTGGCATCTAAAATTGCAAATCATGTTTACGATATGGCTAAACTATCTGTGGGTGGATTAGATCAAGGACAGATTATTAATTTACAAAATAATAACGCCGAATTAATTTCAGAATTGCTTAATTCAACAAATTGAGTCGTGTGTTAAAATTTTTACATATATAATTCAAAAATATGTCAAGAGTTTGCGAACTGACTGGAGCAAAAGCTAATAATGGGATGGCTGTAAGTCACTCACATATTCGTACAAAAAAATTGCAACAAGTTAATCTCCAAAAAAGGAGACTTTGGTGGGAAGAAGGCAAAAAATGGGTAAATATAAAAATTAGTACCAAAGCACTAAAATCTATACAAAAAGTGGGATTAGATAAATTTGCTAAATCAAATGGAGTTGATTTAAAAAAATTCTAAATTTGATGAGAAATTTAGTTGTAAGTTTATTAATACCATTCATTCTTTTATTTAATTGTAATTCAGCAATAGCCTTTGACTTTGCTCCTGAAGTAGGGGATATAGCCCCATACTTTAAATTAGAAGGTTTTAATAAAAACAAAGTATCAAAAAAAATATGGGAATTAAATGATTTTAAAGGCAAGTGGCTTGTTATGTATTTTTATCCAAAGGACTTTACAGCAGGTTGCACTCTTGAAGCTAAAGGTTTTTCTGAATTAAAAAAAGATTATTCAAAATATAATGCCGAAATAGTTGGGATTAGTGCTGATAATCAAGATTCTCATGAAAGTTTCTGCAGCGAGAAATCAATAAATTACACTTTATTATCTGATCCTAAAGGAATTATTAGCGATAAATATGGTTCTTGGATTCCACCATTTTCAGATAGAAATACTTTTTTGATTTCTCCAGAAGGGGAAATTTCTTATAGATGGATAAGTGTTTTACCTATAAATCATGCCAAGGAAGTACTTAATGTACTAAAGAAAAAAATATAAATTTTGCACGAACTTTCATTTGGAACTTGGTTAATTCATATCTCTTCAGTCATTGAATGGATTTTTACCATCTTTGTCATATACAAAATTTCTACATTTAAAAAATATAATTTATTTTTTTGGTTAAGCTTAGCAATGGTCCCAAACTTAATAGGAGCTATGTGTGCAATAACTTGGCATATCTATGATAATCAAGATGCATTGTATGGATTAGTAACGCTTCAAGGGATATTTACATTTATTGGAAATTCAACATTAGCTCTTGCATCATTCACTATTTTTAGAAAGGAAGAGACTTATGAATGATTTATTTATAAAATTTATAGAAAAATTAGCTTCAATTGATAATACAGCTTTGTTCGCAGTATCAATATTTCCATATGCAATATTTTTGTTTTACTTATACAAAATCAACTCTGTTAATAATTTTGTAAAAACAGGATTTTCCTTAACTGTTTTATTCGTATTCATAACTATATTGGTATCAATCTTCACAATAAATTACTATGATAAAACCCTTGTTGAGGTTGACTTCCTGCATGGTTTTGCAGAATCCTTCTTAACTCTAAGTGATTTTGTTATTTTGTTTGGATTTATAAAGTTGTTAAATAGCTTAGAAGTAAACAACTCTTAAGACCTTTTACAATTTTGTGTTTTTTAGGTA
Organism: Prochlorococcus sp. AG-449-G23; assembly: GCA_003209585.1. Classification (GTDB taxonomy): domain Bacteria; phylum Cyanobacteriota; class Cyanobacteriia; order PCC-6307; family Cyanobiaceae; genus Prochlorococcus_A. The sequence goes on along the minus strand of QCQJ01000027.1, from coordinate 1,889 downwards.
AAAGTATTAGAGAATATATAAAAATAACGATTATTTATGTTTACTACATTATTTGCAGCTGCAGATCCAGCAACTTTTTCTTGGTCTCCAAAGTGTGCCGTCGTAATGATTGCATGTAATGTTTTTGCTTATGCTATTGCTAGAGCAACTATCAGAAAACCTAATGAAGGTTTTGAAATACCTAATTCAAAATTCTATGGTGGTTTAAGTCACGCATCAGTTGTAGGTGCTAATTGCCTAGGTCATATTTTCGGAATTGGTGCAATCTTAGGATTAGCCTCACGTGGCGTTTTATAAAAATTTATTTATTAAATTTTTAATTATTTAACTTGAATTTCTTAACAATTTTATCTGCCATCTGACCAGGCATAAGACCTAATTTTTCTTTACTCTGGTCAGGTGAAGCATGGTCAACTAAAACATCCGGTATACCTATTCTGTATACGGGAATGTTTACTTCATTATCGTTAAGTAATTCAACTATTGCAGAACCAAATCCTCCTATTAAGGTTCCTTCTTCCATAGTTACCACTTTTTGAATACTACTTGCTAAGGGCATAATAAGATTTTTATCTAGAGGTTTAACAAATCTTGCATTAACAATACATGCATTAATGTTCATATTTTTTAGGATATTTGCTGTTTCGATAGCTGATTCAACCATTGATCCATAAGCAATAATTAAAATATCTTCTCCTTCTTCAAGTATTTCAGCTTCACCTATATTTAAAGGTTCCCAACCTTCATCCATTACAGCCACTCCTAATCCAGAGCCTCTGGGTATTCTTAGAGCTGTTGGACCCTTATGGTTTATTGAAGTTATTAACATTCTTTGTAATTCAGATTCATCTTTAGGGGCCATCAATACAAAATTAGGTATAGATCTCATATAACTGATATCGTATTGACCTTGGTGAGTAGGACCGTCAGCTCCAACTATCCCAGCCCTATCAAGTACGAAGGATACAGGTAAATTTTGGATACCAACATCATGAATTAATTGATCGAATGCTCGTTGAAGAAAAGTACTATAAATAGCTACAACAGGTTTAAGACCATCGCACGACATTCCTGCCGCAAGAGTAACTGCATGTTGTTCTGCTATTCCTACATCGATATATTGATCTGGTATATTTTTTTGCAATATATCTAAACCAGTACCTGTAGCCATTGCTGCTGTAATACCAACAACTTTACTATCTTGTTCACATATTTTCAGTAATGTTTGACCAAAAATTTTACTATAACTAACAGGCTTAGGTTTCTTTGATGGGATAGATTTCCCAGTTGTCAGATCAAATGCAGACTGTGCATGGTATCCAACTTGGTCAGCTTCTGCGTAAGGGTAACCCTTACCTTTTGTTGTAACAACATGAACAAGTACAGGTTTTTTAAGTTTATGAGCAGAGTTAAAAGTATTAACTAAATTTCCAATATCATGACCGTCAATTGGTCCCATATATGTAAATCCAAGTTCTTCAAAAACAGCGCCAACTTTTGGAACAGCAAGTCGTCTAACGCTTCCTTTGATATTTTTTAGTTCTTCTGGAATATCCTTACCAATTAAGGGAATATTTTTTACACTTTCTTGAACACTATCAGACAAGAATTGTAATGGTGGACTAACTCTTACCTTATTTAAATATGTTGAAAGGGCTCCAACTGGAGGTGAAATAGACATATCATTGTCATTTAAAACTACAACTAAAGGAGTATTTGGTAAGTGTCCTGCATGATTTATAGCTTCTAAAGCCATTCCTCCAGTTAGAGCTCCATCTCCAATAACAGCAACACATTTATAATTTTCACCTTTTCTATCTCTTGCTATTGCCATTCCTAAAGCAGCAGAAATAGAAGTACTTGCATGACCAGCACCAAAATGATCAAAT
>QCQJ01000026.1 GCA_003209585.1 Prochlorococcus sp. AG-449-G23 | reverse complement strand
TTGATTAAAAATTCAATAAATATTATTATCACTATTGACTATTACATTCTATTCTTGTAAATAATAAACTATTATATTATTCTGTTTCCTTCTGAATTTAATTTATATTCCCTAATAATCACAATGTTAGAGTAATCATCTTTCCACATTATTGGAGAGTCTATTACTTTTCTCTCTGGAGATTTTACTGAAAAAATTAATCCAAAGACAAAAAGAATTGTTACCAATATTATAGTCATTACTAATTTGTCTGAAATATTATTCATTAATTTAATCTATTTAGAAAAATTTTTGTCAGGAGTAGTTTTATCATAAATTTCAAGGAAATAAGATTTAAAATAATTTACCCCCTCCTTGCCAATTAATCCAAATGACCATCCACAATCATTTACTACTTGCAATGAAATTTGATTTGCAAGATCATCTTTCTCAATCCATTTTTTCTGTGGATTATAAGAAAAAGATATAATATTTTCTGTTTTAACAATGGCCGATTTCATTGCTTCATCTTTAGAAAAACCATTTTGAATAGCTTTGCAATATTTTCTAGAGAAGTTATTAGATATCCTATTTTGAAGTAAACTTACACTTGGGTCTGAAGTATCAAAATCTAAACCTATTGAAGGTTTTAATTGAAAAATTATAAATAAAAATAAAACAAAAAATAATTTTAACAATAGCTATAAATTAATGGTTATAGATAATATATTAGTTTTTTTTATTTGTATTTACAATTGAATCTTATAATTCTTAAAAGCAAATTAAATTTCAATTTATTAAAAATTAAAAGTATTGCAATATGTTCAGTAATAATAGTCAGAGATTTATTTGACTACTCATATGTACGAATCAATGATGACATTATTGTTTTTCCCTGATTGGACAAGCGGATTACCTTCAGATTTTTTAATACTTCATTTTTTCGTTGGTGCTGTGATTTTTCCATTCAACATGATTCATGCTAAAGCAAGAAAAATTGACAGTGAGAATCCTAAGGAAGCAGCTAATGGGTACAAAAGTGCTGACAATACTACATTTTTTGGATATGAAGAAATCAATTAGATTTAAATAAAAGTACTTTAAGGTATTACTTAATTGATGATAATATCCCTAAATACAGCTTTAGATCTTAAAATTTTCAGTCCTAGTGAGCCGCTAGGAATATTGATCATTTTTTTAGGATTAATATTTACTGGTATGATTTTTTATATTATTTATGCTGTAAGTACTAATAAAGAATCACTAGAAGATAAAAAGATAAGAACAAAGAAAGAGTCTTTGCAAAAAGAGAGAATAGGAAAATTATTTCCTAAGAAAAAATAAATTTAATTGTTTTATTACTACTAAGAAATCTATTTATATTATTGATTATTAAGTCTGTGGGGTCTAAAAACATTAGTTTTAGCTCTTTCAAGTCAAACATTATCAGTTAAAACTTTATCTTAACAATTAATTTTTTCTTACGAGAAATGTATATTGTTATTTTAAAAACAAAATTATTTTTCTTATTAAGAAAAAAATGTTAATAATGAAGAAATGATTAGGAATTTTGGATAATTCACCTCAATATCTATTTCTTGCCAGTGGAGTAAATAATGGGGAAGGTTTTTGGATTGTCGGAATCAAAAATTCTGACGAAAATATACTTGAAGATAAAAAACTTTTAGATTGTCATAGAAAAGAATTAATAGGAAATGAATCCGCTAAAGATATTCTTTTTGCTATAAACTTAAATATAAAAAATATATACAATGAACTAAGAATTAATAATTATTTTATTGAAAGACCTTCAATTGGAATTTCTTTTGATATACCTTTATATATATTGGAAAATATTTTTGATTTTTGGTTTAATACTTATAAAAATAAAGAAGCTTGGGAAACTTGTTTAGGTCTTCTTAAAGTTAGAAAAAGAATTTCGCTAACAAACCTAATAGAAAGCGAGAGTTTAAAAGGTAACTCAAAAAAATGGGCTGTAAAAATTGAAACATTACATTCTTATGTACCTAATTCACTTAAGATTGAAAAACTAAATGACCCCATGTGGAAATAATTCTATCTTTAACTAATTAATATATTTACTTAGTAGGAAATTTAAGTAAAAATAAAATTATTTAATAATTTAAAATGACTAAGCCATATTCCTTTAGCAATGATCAAATGAACGGGATTGTAGAGGATACTTACGCCAACATAATTAAAGAATGTGAAAATTTAAAAAAAAGGACTAATTGCCCAAATGAACAGGTATTAGCACTTTTAAGTGTAATTGCATCAAATTTCGCAACTAAAACTGAAAAAAAAGAAAATTAATATGATAACTTACTTTACCTGGAGCGAATTTAATAATAGCGTAGAACATATAGCTAATAAATGTAAGTCTCTAGAACTTTCCGGTATATATGGAGTTCCTCGTGGTGGATTATGTCTTGCTGTAGCACTAAGCCATAAATTAGAAATAAATTTAATTTCAGAACCAAAAAATAATTCGCTGATAGTAGATGATGTTTATGAAACGGGTATTACATTAACTACCTTCAAAGATATTAAAGGAGCTATGTTTTTTGTATTATTCAGTAAAGTTAAACCTACATGGTGGAATACTGTATTTATATCTAAAAAAAGCGAATGGATAGTTTTCCCCTGGGAAAATACTTTAAATTCAAAAAATGATCGCAACGAATACATCAAAAAAAGAGGTTTAGGTTGAATAAGAAATTATACTTGGCAAATCCATATGGATTTTCAAAACAAACAAAAAAACTTTTATATGATTTTATTAAAATCTTCAATGATTTAAAAATAGAAGTTTATGAACCTTTTGAGAGAACAAAAAGCTTAATACAAAAAGAAAGTGATTGGGCATATGACGTTGCGATAAGCAATTACCATGATTTGAAGAAATGTGATTGCATTTTTGCGATTGTCAATGGAACACCCCCAGATGAGGGTGTAATGATTGAATTAGGTATTGCAATTGCACTTAATAAGGCTATCTTTTTATTCCGGGATGATTTCAGAAATTGTTCTGATAGTAATCAATACCCATTAAATCTTATGCTATTTCTTGGACTACCTAGAGAAAATTGGGAAAAATATTATTTTGAATCATTACAAGACATTAGGAGTAATAAAAAAGGATTTGTTGAGTGGGCAAAAAGATAACCCTAACAACCAAAATTCCTTTAGTTGAAGTTAAAAATTTAAATTAATCTCTTAAGATGTTAGAATGTAATTTATTTAAGAAATTTTGACACAAGTTACAGTTGGAGAGAACGAGGGTATAGAGTCTGCCCTTAGAAGATTTAAGAGACAAGTATCTAAATCTGGAATATTTGCAGATTTAAAAAGACTTAGGCATCATGAAACACCTATTGAAAAGTACAAAAGAAAGTTGCAACAAAGAAGAAAAGCAAGAAGAAGATAGTGTTTTATTAATACTTATTATTTATTAAGTTAAAATGAAAAACAAAATTATTTAAGCTTTTTAAGCTTCTTCACAAGATTTATTCCAACTCCTGAAATAGCGAGGAGATCCTTTTCATCAGCAGAAATAACTGCCTTTGTTGTTTTAAATCCAGCTTCGTATAAAGCCTTGGCACTTTTAGCTCCGACTCCTGGAAGTCTAGTTAATGTTTCAATATTTTTCTTTGAATTAACTTTTTTAACTTTTGTTTTGGTTTTTGTTTTCGAAGTTTTTGTAGTCTTAGTTGGTTTTTTTTCTATCTTTAAAGGAGCTTCAGGGGATACTGCACTTTTAAATAGAATTGATTTTAGTTTACTTAGAAGTTTAGAAATCATTGCAATATATAAAATAAAAAAATTAAATCTTCTTTTTAAGATGTTATCAAATTCAGATAGAAATCAATAACAAAAGCATAGATAATCGAATAGAGAAAATTTATTTACAATTATATAAAGACACATATTTAATATTTATGCAAGCTTTAAAGTTAAGCGTTTCATTTTAACATTTAATTAAAAGGTATTTAACATTGTCTAAAATCTTAATTAGGAAAAATGTACTTTCCAAAATTAAAATTATTCTCTAATAGTAAACTTAAATCGCTAATAAATAGCAGATAATAAAAATGAAGCTTATATTTATAGGTGGTCCTTCTGGAAGCGGTAAAACAACCTTATCCCATCAAATAAAATTAAAAATTAAAAATGGTTTTGTTTTAAGTACTGACAATTACTATAAAACAGGACTAACAAGTAAATTACTATCAAAAATTATAAACGGTTATTTTGATAGAAGCATTAGTTTTAATTACAAACTATTCAAAAAAGATTTTAGTTTTATTATTAATAATGGAATTTCATTCCATGATCGTTCTTATAATTTCGAAAAGAAAAGAATTCAAAATATCTCAAACGAAACAAATAATATAAATTTCTTAATTATTGAAGGTATTTTTTCTAAAGAATTCTCAAGAACATTAAGTAATCAAAATTATTCTTTTTTAGAATTAAAAATCAATAAAAGAGAATGTATGAAAAGAGTTGTCCAAAGAGATTTTAATGAAAGGGGGAAGTCAAAAAAACAAGCTGAAGATGATTTCTTAAAATCATGGGATATTTATTATGAGAAATTCAAAAATAATAATGTAATAAATAATGCAAATGAATTCACTATTACAAAAAGAACTAATATTGATCAAATACTTAAAAAATTATTTAATTAAATCTAGAATTTTTTTGCTAATAATAAAGCACTTAAAATTGAGCCTTCAATCCTACCAAATCCATCACCTTCAAACCAATCTCCGCAAAATCCAATTCTATATTTTCTACTAAATTGTAAAGATAATGGGACGGCCATTCCAGAAGGTTGAGAAGCTCTCCAATTCATAATAGAAATTTTTTCATTGAAAGTTAATTTATTTACTATAGAATTACCCTCAAATATTTTATTGAAATTTGTAAATATTTTTTGTTTAAAAAAATCTTCATCTTTTGAATTCATATAAGAATTAATAAAATCTAAATTTTTTGTATGTATTACAATTCCCAATTTGTTGTTATCTTGTAACTGAAAAATGATCCTTTCAAATTTATATTTATCCTCTAGGCTTTTTTTTAAATAAAAATACCTATATTTCTTTGAATAAAAATCTTTAAAACTATATTTCTCATTTGTATAAATTAAAAAAGTTAGCCTTGGTATATATGATTGTTTATCTAAAAAATTTAAAAGCAAATCAATATTTTTATCTTTATTTTTTGGAATAGCTTTTCTTAGTGGAATTTTATTTGTGTCTAATATTTTCAGAGACCTTTTATGTAATAACAAATTAGTTGAACAAATAAGATTTTTAGATTTAAATTTATCTCCATTTTTAGATGTTAATATCCATTTATCGTTATTAAAATTCAAATCAATTATGAAAGTTTCGAAGAATAAATCAATCTTACCCCTTAAATTATTGAACTCAATTATTTTTTTAGATAATTCACTCATATAAAATGAAGAAAGATAGCTATCCCCAGAATAAAATATAGATTCTTTATCAGTTTCTAATTTAGGTTCATCACCTAGAGAAATTAATTCTGAATCATCAATTTTAATAAATTTATTTTCTAATAATTCATCAATAAAATTTTTTAATAGAAGGTTATCTTTACTGTTTCTAATATTAAAATTTGGAGAACCATGGTTTAGTTTCCATCCTTTAAATCTTTTGCTTATTCTTGTGCTTGATCTCCCTCCAAATCCTCGCCCAACCTCTATTAATGCAATTTTTTTTGTGACGTTATTTTGAAGATACTTTGAAGCGAAAACACATCCAGATATTCCTCCTCCTATTATTATTAAGTCGTATGAAAAATAACTTTTCATCATTCTTAAATTGTTAGACATTATCTCTCATTTCTAAAGAAACTATATACAGAATCGAGTTTATCTGATGATGCAAAATCAGTTTCAATGACTGGGGTAATATTGTTTTTTTTATAAAAACAAACTAAATCTCTTGTGAAGCCATAAAAAACATCTAATGAATATAAACACTTTTCTGATATGTAAACCCCTTTCCAAGGACGAAATTTAAACCTCGCTATAAATTGTTTTGAAGGAATTAATAAACTTCCAAATAAATTCATTTTTTCAAATTTTGCTACTTTCCTAAGATAATTAACTTCATTCTGGAGTACTTTAATGTCTGTTCCATATTGAAACCAAATTGAATTTATTAATCCTGAAGAAAGTTTTCTATCAAACCTTTCTCTTTCTGAAGTATCTTTATAATATTTGTCCAAATATGGATTATAAGCTATACCTAATTTAACTTTTAAATTTTTTTCTTCTTTTATTTTTGTTAGAACATTAATTGCATCGAAGTTTTTTTTCTTATTTGAACCTGAAACGAGAAGAATTTCATAATTTCTATTTGAATAAGAATTTTTTAAAAAATCTAAAAGATCCTTATATGATTTTTCTTTATTTTGAGAGTATTGATGATAAAGACTGTAGTGGTATGTTACCTTAAATTCACAGAAGTTTTTAGATATAAAATCAATAGTTGAAATAAATAATTCCTTCTTGATAGCCCCCTTACATGGAATATTAATATTTTTTATATTATTAAATTTGCAAAAATTAAGTTTATTTTCTAACTGAGAAATATTTTTAAATGACAATTCAAATCTTATTTTATTATTCATAAACTAGAAATAAATTTTTATTTTTAACATATTAACGAAAACAAGCATCTGCTACGATTCTTATTTTTGAGGCCTTATTTCTATTCTTACCCTTTAGCAAATAACTCGGTGAAACCTCCATTACAGCTTTTAAAGAAATTTTGTCTTCTGCTGATTTTGCAATAATATCACTGAAGCATTTCCAATTTTTTGGAATTACTAACCCAGGCCAAGATAAATAGAGACCTGCAAAAATCCCAAAAAGTAAGAACAAAAATAATCTCATATCACAAAATATTATTTTACATTTACTATAAATAGAATACAAAGTTTCAAGTGTGTAGGGAATTAATTTATTTAATTAATCCCTTTTTCCTTTAGGTAATGACTATCCATAAAAGAATTTCATCAACGCGAGAGGTTAGAATATCAAAAAAGTATTATTTAAGAATATGGCTAGCCAAAATTATCTAATTGCAATAGCTCTTATAGAGCAAAACCTAGTTAGAGCAATGCCTCTTGGAGGTAAAGAAATTAAAGATAGTTTAGAGGATTCAGAAAATTTCAAGAAACTTGGAGAAGAGGTTATTCTAAATCTTCTAATGAGGGTTTTTCAAAGGAGTGATGAAGGTTCTTTAAAAAGGGTTTCCGAGGAAAAAGGATTACTCTTAGTTCATATGCATCCTAAAAGAATGCAGAAAGAGCTTCCATTTATTAAATCTGAATGGATAAGAGATGGAGATACCCAACAATTCTTAAAATACCTAGGCAATCTTTCCAAAGAAGTATGGACTGCATCATTTGTAAAGTACAAAGGGATCGAATTTACTTCAATCTCAAAAAATGAAGAGATCTAAAATACATATATATACTTTCTTTTTATAGAATTTCCTTCTTTAAGATATTATTTTTCTTATAGACTTTAAAACACTTTCTACCATTACCAAAATCTATTGCGGAATATTCAATATTATTTTTGACGTGCAAAGCACAATTGCCCTCTATACAAATACAAGATTTAATAATTTCCCTATTTATAACATAATTAACGTAAGGTTCCCTCTCTTTTTCTTCATCGAAATGCGGGCAGGCAATACCTTCAACTATTCCTAAGCAATCAATTATGGCTAATTCTTCAGCATAAGAATCAGTTATACCTTTTTCAAACCAACAAATAGCCCCAGCACTAACGCCACTCATTACAATTCCTTTTTCATAAGCATTTCGCAAAATTTCATGTAAGTTCCATTCTTTCCAGACAGCTAACATACTTTTTGTATTTCCTCCGCCAACATAAATGATGTCTTGAGTTAAAATTTTATCTTCTAAGTTTTCTGTTCTAGAAAAAAAATCAATATGACTTGGTATGCAATCAAGTTTGGAAAATGCTCTATAAAAATTTAGTTTGTACAAACTACTATCACCAGATGCTGTTGGTATAAAGCAAATTTTTGGTCTTTTTTTATTAATTAAAGAAATTATATATTTTTCAATTTCAAGAGAACCTAAAGAACGTCCAAACCCTCCTCCACCAATTGCGACTATATTTTTACTATGCATATTAAATAGAATATTTGTTTATGAATTTAAGACAAATTACCATTAAAGATCAACTGGAATTAAAGAAGGTTTATTTTGATTCAATTCAATCTTTAGATGAAAAAATTTATAGTCAAGAGCAAAAAAGGGCATGGTCAAGCCAAGCTTGGAATAATTCAAGTTTTGAAAAGTCAATAACTAAAGGGAAAGGATGGCTTTTAAGTAAAGAAGGAATGATTATTGCTTTTGCCACAAGGTATCCCACCGATAGAATTGCTTTATTTTACTGTAAAGGTAAATTCCAAAGAAAAGGGTGCGGCTCTAAGTTGCTTAATAAATTAGAAGATGAAGCTAAGAAAGAAGGTATAGATTCTCTTTCAACTGAAGCAAGCTTAATAAGTTATGGATTATTTCTTAAAAATGAATGGAAAATTATACGTAAAGAAAAAATAATTATAAATAACATTTTTTTTGAAAGATATAAAATGACTAAAATTATAAAACTAAATTAATTAATAGTGTCTAGCAAACGTAAGGGGTTAATTCTGATTCAAAGAGTTCTAATTTGGTCGTTATACTTTTTTTCAGGATTTATACTTTATTCAAACAAAGGGAGTTTAAATTCATTTTTTATTACTTTTTCAAGAATAATTTATCCATTATCTATTTTTTGGCTACAAATAAGAATTAAAAAAAGAACAAATTTTCTGCCTATTGATTCAAAAATGACAACTTCGCAGTTATGGTTCAATTTATTACCAGTTATTGCATCTCTATTAACTGTAATTTTTTCTTTAACTAATGCAATTTTATATATTTTAGAAAAATTGATTAACTCTTAAATTCAATAAATTAAGCATTATTTATTTGAATTAGAAATATCTCTCATAAAAACATAATGTAAAGAAATTTGCTTTTTAATTATATTTGTTTAAATTTTAAATAGTGCTTATTACAAACATGAAGAATATTTCATTAAAGGGGAATATTAATTTTCATAAAAAAAAAGATATAAATGATTATGAATTATTCTCCTTAAAAATCACAGATAGTTTATATAAAAAAGATATTGGAAAATTTCTTGAGACCATCTCCTCTAACTTTATTTAGGAAATTTTTTTTCTAATCTTCAAATTCAAACAGTACTATTAATAAATAAAAATTTGAGCGATAATAAGTAAAATCTTAAAAATACTCTAATGCAATTATTTCTTGCTGACTGCCAATTTCCAGATATTGAGAATCAAGTAAAAGCTTATCAATTATTTGTGGAGGCTTGGGAAAACGGTGAAATTGCGAAATCAGATAAAACAGACAAATTTGAGATGTTATTTAGAGTGCATGCTCCAGGGGAAGGTAGGGTAGTTTGTCTATGTAAGGCACAAAGTGATAAAGAAATATTTGCGCATTTTGCACCATGGAGAGCTAAATTTGGCATACATATGGAATTTACACCTGTAATAAGTTGTCAAAATGTTGTTGATTACCATAAAGATTTATTTAGAACTTTAGGGTAATTAGCTTAAATCTCAAATTTATCGTGATTAGACCATTTCCCAATCTTCTCTCTAAAAGAAATAGAAACTTAGTATCTTCTAAAAATAGCCCCAAAGAAGAAGAAAATGTTAAATCTAAACCATTAATAGTATTTGGTTTTGTCCTCTCATTAACTTCCATATTTTTACTTTTATTCACCATTAATAATAAATTTGGATAATGTTTGAGTAATTAGAACTATTACTTTGGAATAAATATGTTCTATTATTAATTTAAAATAATTAACTATATGGCATTTAACGAAGGGGGAATGGCATCAGGCCTTCTTATCATCGCAGTATCAATAGTTTTTGCTGCCGGTTTTGGATTTTTAGTTTTGCATTTTGTCCCTGGAACTCCATTTTAAGTTATCCAGCTAATTTAATTCTCAAAATATCTTAAACATTAACAGTTTCTAAATCCTGCATTTGATTATCATCAAGATTAGATTTCTTCTTTAATCGATAGGCATAAACTAAAGATCCTAAAGCTATTGTGCTAGATGCAAAAATTCCTGATATGAGTATCAAGGCAAAAAGACCCCCTATTAGTCCCCCTTTTAATCTAAGCAAATTTGATTTAATTAAAAGTATTGATAAAAAAACAATCGTGGCTTTTAGAGAAGAGATTTTCAAGAAAGTAAATGGATAAAAAGGATTCAATAACATTTCTTTGGCAGAATAAAAATTAATTCTAAAAATAAATTTAAAAAACCGCAAAAAAAAAGACTCAACTGAGTCTTTTAAAAATCTATATTAAATTTGATGATTTATGCATCAGGGTCAAAATTCTTTAAGTTTGGACCAGCAACTAGACCAACAAGGCCAAAAAGGACTAAAGAACCAATTCCAAAGCCTGCAGCCCAAGGATTGAAACCACCTAAAGCAAAAGAAGCTAATAAATTCATGATTTTAAAACATAATATCTTCGAGTAAGCATACTGATTTTTATGAAAAATATACCTATATTGAGACATTTCTTCGTAATTATGAGAATCATTTAGATATTCATTCATTAGAAATCCACAAAATTTTTATTTTTTGTTTTATTATCAATGCATAACTATTTTGTAGGAGTACCTTAAGACGATTAAATCTGCTTTTTCTAATGACTTCCAACTATACCTTTATTTATGATGGAGAATGCCCATTCTGCAATCACTTTGCTGAGCTCCTAGAAATCAAAAGCAAGATAAATAATATTAAAATTCTTGATGGTCGTAAAAATTTAACTCTAATTAAATCCCTCTTAGATAAGGGTTATGACTTAGATAAAGGAGCTATTCTCCTGAAAGATGAAGATATCTTTCATGGGGCAGATGCGATTAATACTATTTGCAAACAGATAATTAATCCCTCTAGTAGTTTACTTTTGTTACTTTCAAGATTGTTTAAATCAAATAAACGAACAAATGTGATATTTCCTTTACTAGTCAGAGCTAGAAGATTCGCATTGATATCAAAAGGTATATCAACATCTCTAGTTTAAAAATAAAAACTTTCTAAATATTAAATAACATATTTATAAGCTTCTGTATGAATAAATGATAATTGATTATTTCTTAGCTAGAACTAGGTGGTAGCAACAAGTATTAAATGATTGAAAACTTCAATCCCTTTATTTCATTGGGAGGTGATAACCAAAAAGTTAATCATATGGCTGAAGCAGCACTTGAAATGAATTTAACTTGCAATGATTTAAAGAAGGATTTAAATTTAACAGATGGAGATGTAGTGGATATGTTACAACTAGTCATGGATAGGTTTAAAAATAGTAATTAACTTTAAATTTTTATCTATTAATCGCTAAATATCTAACACTTTTTAATGAAAACAGTACAAATTGAGTTTTCGAAATATGAATC
>QCQJ01000025.1 GCA_003209585.1 Prochlorococcus sp. AG-449-G23 | reverse complement strand
ATAAGAGATAGAGCTTTAGGTAATTTCACTTAGAAGGAAGATTTTTTTAATAATAACATTTTTTTAAGTAGTCAAAAGGATCTGTATATACAAACCTGCAAAAAATTGGATTTTTGGGTGCATTTTGGGCGCAGTCTTTTTTTGTGTAATTTATTATTGGCCGAGACTTACAAATATTACTGATCGGGGCGACATGATTTGAACATGCGGCCTAGTGCTCCCAAAGCACTCGATCTATTATTTGAGATTATAAAAGAAAACTAAGCTATGAATAGGTTATGACCAAGAGAGTGGAATGAGTTTGAGTCTCAATATTGTACAAAGTATATAGTTCTATATACAAAATATATAGCCTCAGCTCCCCCTGAACCACCTAGTGCCTCATGTTAACTAGGTCGTAGAAATGATGTTTTTCACTCTGAAACATACACCTAAATTTAAGAACAAAAGTGATGAAATCTTTGATCATCAATGTCAGCCATTAAATCATATTCCTCTAATTTTTTTGTGATCCTTTTATATTCAATGTCATTTACAAAATGAGCTATATATTTTTCTAAAAAATTTATATTGATTTTTTGTTTCATTAATAACCTTTATTTATTAATAGCTATTAATTCTCTTTTTAACTTTTATTGAATAATTGTTCCTTTAAAACTGAGAAAATCTAAATAAGTCTAATAAGTGCAGCTTATAGAGGGTATGAGAGTAAGTAATTATACTCACGGTTATATTTTTCAATCATTAGATTTGTTTCAAGATTGCATTAGGAAGCGTCTTAGCTAAACAACCAACCAAACAAATGAACGAAACAAAAACAGTTGAGAAGGAAAAAATCGTAGCTGAGAAGCTTAACGGTAGATTTGCAATGATTGGCTTTATTGCACTTATTGGCGCATATCTAACAACAGGACAAATTAATCCAGGGTTTGTATAAATGGATTTTATATCTAAAAGACAAGGATATGTACCCCTTAAGGTGGTTCCTTACATATTCTTTGTTGCAGTTGTTTTAAGCATCACAACAACAACTACATTCGTATAGTTTTTAAAAACTTACATAGTCATGAAAGTCAGCTAGTAGTGATGCAGGCTGACTTTTTTAATGGTTATTGAGCAAGTGACTTGAGAAAATTAAATCAAAACCAATAATATAAAAATAGAAAGTATATAATTAAAACTTTACTTTTTGAATCGCTATCAACTTATTCCAAATTAGTATCAAATTCAGGTCTAAATTTAGTAAATTTAGAAATTTCTAATTCAAGTTCCTCTTCGGAATTAAAACCTAGTTCTTCGTAGGATTCTAGACCTAGTGAAGTTTCTCTTTTTAAAATTATTTCCATATTAATTTAAATTTATTATTTAATAGTAGATTTTTATAATTTAAAGAAAATACTTAGTTGTTGATTCAACACCTTTTGTCTAATTTAATAATTGACATTCTATATACAATGTATGAATGAGCCCCTTCTTTTATTTATGGAGGAAAAAGGATTTAACGTAACTCAGGGAATGGCTTTGCTACTTTTGAAGCCATTAAACTTGCCTGCTAATTACGTTTTAAATTTAATAATTTACATAACTAAACCAAGAAATAATATTGGTTATTAATTATGCCTCTCGAAGTAAAAAAATTTAAATGAAAGTTCTCGAAAATATTGCATCGGATTTAGAACAAAGAATTACTGATGCTTCTATAGGTAATTCTTCTAGGCCAACTATCTTGTTCTGTGGCTGCGATCCTCGACTTAAAAAGGATTTGCATAAACGTGCAAAGCGTATTGGCTTTACTCCATCGTACTCAATAAAACATCCATCTATTAAAGTTGAATTGCAGAATTTTGGGAATAGAAAAATAGAAACAGATAGGTTTAAGACAATAACTATGGACTACGAAAACTTTGAATTAATTTGCAGGTATTTAGAGAATTAAGCATCTTTCAAAGATATATTTTTGTTCTTGTGTTATTGTTAATAAATCTCAGGTAGAGATAAGACTAAGCAATATTGACCAGCTAAAGAATTTTTGAAAAAGAATCCCACCTGCAAGAGTCAAATACTTTCTGATAAACAAGTTGTGTTGATCTATTCAATAGAGCAAATGCAAAAAATGACAATCACTTATTAAGCCTGTGTCTATGACACTAAACAAACAAACAAACAAATGAAAAAACTAAACAAAAAATATGCTGACTTAATGCGCCAAGCTCAACAAGCGATAGGAAGAAAAGAAGCAGTTGGATTAATTCATAAAGCAGCAAAGTTAAAAAATAAATTTGATAAATACGAAATGATGTAGTCTATTTGAAATACATAGATAAATAAATGAATAAAAGAGGTGCTAAAGGTTATTGGATATCGACTGCAAAAATAATTAATCAAGATTTATTTGATGAATATGTAAATAAAGTTGGACCATGGCTGAAAGAGGTTGGAGGTCAAGTCTTTGCAAAAGATACAGAGCCTCAAGGAAAAGAGAGGACAGAAGATGCTAATTTAGCCGTTATTTGTGAATTCCCTTCCATGAAAGATGCGGTCGAAGCTTATGAATCTGAAGAATATAGAGAACTTTCAAAGCTAAGAAAAGAAGCTACTGAAAATTCTACATTTACAATTATGGAAGGTTTAGATGAAGCTGCAAAGCTGAGAAGAGCAATGGGTTTATAATATATGTAAGTTTTTCTACTCGTTGCATAGCGAATAAAGAGTTAGAGTAAGAATAATGGAAGCATTTGATTGGAGATAACTTCACTAGTCCTAAGCAACTATTTATACCTTCACAAAAAATTAAAGAAATGACTATTTTTATTGGGAATTTATCTTGGGAAACTGAGGTTGAAGATCTTGAACAACTTTTTAGTAATTATGGAGTAGTAAAGAAATGTTATTTACCTCTTGATAGAGAAACAGGAAGAAAAAGAGGTATTGCTTTTGTAGATTTAAATGATCATAATTCTGAAAAAAAAGCTATTGATGATCTTCAAGATGTTGAATGGATGGGAAGAGAGATAAGGGTTAATGAGGCTGAGAAAAGAAACAGACCCAATAATAAAAAATACAACAATAGAAACAATTAGTACTTAGTACTTGGTGATTTTGTACCGCTTTATGAAATGGATAAAACTTACACTTGGTTAATTAGAGTATTTGTCGTTTTTCTTATTGGTGTTTGCCTTATTGCATACCTAAATGTAAAGAAGAAACCATCCTTACTTTTTTCAATACCTAGTATTGAGGATTTGAAATATAAAGAGTTAGATAAGAAAAGGGCAAATGCAGAATTTGCTGCAAAAAGAGATTATACGGACTATGAAAAATTTGGAAGTATAATTTTTTGCAATGCTTCATTCAATAGTCGGATTGAATCAGCAAACTATTCGAAACAAATGGATCTTTATATTTCTGGGAAAGAGGCAGATTTATCAGAATGGGATACTGCCATCAAAGATTATGAAAACGAAAGATCAAAATGTAGAGATTTTAATCCTTGAAAAGCTTTACCTATAAAAATAAATTCCAAAAAACTAAAATTAATTAGAGAATAATCTTATGGTTGCTATCCTTATTGGCAGGTGACAATTAAGTACTAATGAAAGAATTACAAGAAAACACTATTGATCAAATAAGAACTCTTCTAAGGTATTTAAGTGAAACGGATCTTTTAAAAAATAGGGATATTCTTATGTGTTTAGATGTAATAGCGAGAGAGTATGGCGGAGAAGTAATAGATAAAAATTAAATGGCGAATTTAGATCAAAAAACAATTTTACTAGAACAAACTTATGACGAAATTAAAGTCATTTGCAACAAGTTCCAGGATGAATCTGGAGCTACAGATATGGAAGTAAAAACTCTACTAAGAGAAATTGCAAGGGTTTGGGAAAAAGATATTGATGAAGATTACGACATAGATTGGGAGGTATAGCTTTTTACTAACTCTTTACCTGTGACCTGTGGGTCGTTAAAAGGTACTTATTACATCAAAGTACATCCTGTGAGCTCCCCTTTCTCAATTTGAGACAGTAAGCAATAAAAAAGCTAGTTGGGAGACTAGCTAGTATAACTTGTTTTTTAAGAGCCGGGGCGACAGGATTCGAACCTGCGACCTAGTGCTCCCAAATCACTAGGTCGGAAGACCCTATAACTACATTTTAAGCTATAACTGCGGTTATCACTTCAAGAATCCTCTAACCAATTGTGACTATTTCTAGTGGTTGTTATGTTTTCCCCAAATTTTTCCCAATTTGGTCTAATAAAGTTATTTTTTTCAACTTTTAAATACATATGGTCCAATATTATTTAAATTAATGTAATGAGAATAAGTAAAGGGTATTGGTTATGGGGATTATTCCCATCTGTAGAGAAGGTTTTTTTGAATGAAATAAAAGCTAAAGTTCAAAGTAAATTAAAAAGCCCATTTTTTGAGACACATATAACTCTTACAGGGCCTTATTTAAATATTGATAATATTTTTTTAAATAAATTAAAAAATCTTGCTGAAAATAATTCTGCGATTACATTGAATGTTAATGGATACGAATTTAAACAAGAAATATTTAAATCATTTTATATTTCAATTAAAAACTCACGAGGGCTAAAAGAACTAAGAAGAAATATTTATGAATTAAATAATTTTGATTTGGCCAATAATTATTCTCCACACATTAGTTTGTCTTATGGAAATCATGAAATAAAAGCAAAAAAAGAATTGATTTCGAATTTACCTGAACTAAATCAACCTATAAGAATGTCTAAGATTGCATTGGTTGAAGTAGATGAGGATATTGCTCTTTGGAAAATTTTAGAAAGTTTTGATTTAAATTAAATCAATCTAGGTTTAAAAGTAAGAGGTCTCTTTCATTTTTTCCCAATTTTTTCCCAAGGTGGGTGTTGACCTTCGCTGAAAAGCAAGCCGGGGCAGGGAGTTTTTAACTTCCGACCTAATGCTCCCAAAGCACCCGCCCTCCAATTTGAGACAGTAGGTTAAATAAACAAGTGAAGCTATGGCAACTTAGTTGGAATGTCTAAGAATTTACGAGTCTCAAAAATATACAAAAGATGTACAAAATTATCCATAGATATACAAATAATCGCTAAGGGAAGGTTGGTTAAAAAATCTATTTCCAAGCTCCATAGATAATTCTTCCAATTATTTCTCTAATTGCTTTAGAACTTTTATATAAATAAGTGGAACTTGGTACCCATTTCAATGGATTACGTAATGAAGAAAAAAAGCTTTGATTACCAACTTTAAAATCTACAGGATATGGTTGAACACTTATGCCTTCATTCTCAAAAACTTTTTTTGCTCTTTTCATATGAAAGGCACTTGTCACTAGAATTATTTTCTTTTGAATTAAAGGTAATTCATCATCAAGTAATTTCTTAATTGCTTTAGCCTCCTGAAAAGTATTATTAACAGGATATGTGGTAAATAAGTCATTTTTTGGAAGACCCATTGAAATAGCTTCCTTAATATAGACTTCTCCTTCTGGAGGTAAATCTGAATTTAAAGGATTTATGCCTCCTGTAAAAATTAACCGAGTTGATTTATTTGCTTTATATAAATCTATTCCAGCAATAAACCTATCTGGATCGTACCATTCAATTATTTTTGTATTTCCAGGCGGCAAATGCCTTCCAGAACTTAAGACAACTATCCCATCTGAAGGAGAAACTAAAGAATAATCTAATCTTTTCCATGGATATTCTAATGATCTCCACAAAATATCTGAAAATAATCCATTGCTAAAAACAATTAAGCAAATTAATGCTGAATAAATAAATTTTGCTTTTTTTCTAAAAATGAAAACTAATAATAGTGATATAACAATCCCTAATGGAGAGAAAATTAAAGGTAATAATTTGCTGAGTAAGTACGTATCTAAAAAGCTGCTCTATGTATATATTAATGAAATAGATTTTAAATATTCAAGAATATTTCTATTCCAATAGACCTAAGTTATACAAAGATATACAAATAATCGCTATTTAATCGCTATTTGAGTTTTTAAGACAAATGAGAAATAAAAAAGCAACTCATGGAAAGCTGCCTATGACTTGGTTTTTAAGAGTCGGGGCGACAGGATTCGAACCTGCGACCTAGTGCTCCCAAAGCACTTACACCAATAAGGCTATAACTGAGACTTATAGTTATATCAGTACTTTTAGGAAATAAAGTATGGTCTAATTCGGACTAATATACTGTATTTTGGGTGCGGTTTAGGTGCATTAAGTGGAAATTATTTTATCAAAGTAACATCTGGAACAAATGGTCCTCCTTCAAATCCACCTGGCTGACCTTCATCATGATTAACCCCAATTCCCATGTTTGTGACTACCCACTTAAATCTATAGCCTTTTACAGATGAATCCATTACAAGATCATTATTCATATTAAGAGATCCAACTAATCTCGTTGACACAGCACATTCTGCGTTGGTTCCGCAGGTATTTAAAGTGCTATCCGTTAAAACAGCTTTAACTGGACCATAAGCAGTTGTATCCCTGTAGTCACCGCAATTTCCTGGTCCTTCTTCACCTGTCATGCAAGTTATATTATCAGTCCAAGTTCCATATTCATTGACGTTTGTAGTTTTCTCATCGCCTCCTTCAGGCCCCGTTTTCGTATACCATGTTGTGCCATTATTAAATGAATACGATGCCTTGTAAACCCAAGTTTTATTCATAATTGCATAAGTATGTGTATATGTACCATCTTTAATTCTGTAAACTGTACCATCCATTTTCTCGAATTTTTTTAAGCCTAAATTAGTTTCAAAACCTGATGGATTTGACCAACTCTTAAAACAACTAGAAGAGTCAAAAGTATTAGTAGCAAGAGGATCTGAGCTACAAAATCCGATCTCATAAAATGTTATTTTTAACATCTCTGGCGTAAAATAACAAGGATCAGCTTCAGCTGATAAATCGGCTTTAGTTCCGCTAGGTGCACAAGCTGTTAATCTTGTTGAAGATTCTGCGGGTTTGTTACTAATAATTCCTCCTAATAAAATTGAAGCTGCAACAAGTTTTAGTGAGTTTTTAAAAATAGTTTGGATAGTCATGATAAAAAAATGATCTTAAATTTAAGAGAATTAAACCCCTCCTATTTCCATAATTAAGTCGGTTGATCTCCTCTCAAGGAGAACATCATATTTACGTTTTACGGGCTGAGTCATTTGAGTGATCATATTTTTCTTGAAGTCTTTTTTTGCAAAATTAACTGGATTCCCGGTTAAATTCATTCTTAGCCCAAAGAACGTTTCATCTGTTCCAGGTAAATCAGAGTTTGCTGCAGTGGACGCTGCAGCAATTTCATTAGAAACAAAAGCTTCAAAATTAATGTTTGGAGTAGCTTGCCAATTAACTGCTCCTTCTATTCCGGAATTGTCACTTCTGTATTTATAGTTCCAATTAAAACCTCTAACTATAAAAGCTAATTCCGGATATTTTGGAAGCCTATATCCCACCTCTACATCCCAACCATCAACCACTCTTTCTTTATATTCAACATCTTTAACAGTTACATCTTTTTCATCGGTAATTGCCATATACCAGTTATTTCTAAATTCAAAATCTTTCCAGAGATATTCTCCACCAAGTCCAAGTCTGCTATGAGCATCGCTGTAATCGGTCATCCTGTAATCCCAGAAGGCATTAGCTCCAATCATTGATACATCATTTGGACGATGCCTTATTCCTAATCCAAAGTTGGTGGTCGCTCCAGAGCTATTTGTTGCAGCTGCAATTCTTGCTTGAGAGAAAGCAAGAGTTTTAATATCGCCCTCCTCATCAACCGCTAACTCTCCTAACTTCATCAAGCTATTAAGAGAGAAACTTGTATCTGATTCAGTTCCACCAGAAATATTTACAGTAGTTTGAGCTAAAAATGGAATACTTTTAATCGAACTATTAGCTGTTGAATTTATAAAGTCATATCCGGCATCAGCTAATATTCTTTTTCCATCACTAAACATCAAGTCAGTATATTCACTTCCTTCTGCACCTTCGTTCATTAAAGGGACAAACTTAGTTGAATAAGTTGCTCCTTTTATTATGTATTCATCTAATTTGTCTTTTGGTTTATATGTATTTTGAATATTTTTAACTTGGTCAAATTTGATGTTTTCAAATTTGTACTCTTCAGCAGAAACAGACAATATAGAACCAAAAGCGAAAGGAATAAGAGCAAGGGCTTTAGGTGATTTCACTTAGTAAAAAATTTTTTTTAATAAAATAACATACTTTGCGAGAAATTTTTTAAAATTTCTAGAAATCACTGCCCAACATCATTTTTGGGTGCATTTTGGGTGCAACCTTTTTTACGTGTTTTATATTATTAGCTGAGACTTATTGCTACAACTAATCGGGGCGATACGATTTGAACGTACGACCTAGTGCTCCCAAAGCACCGCACACCCCATTAGCATTACTAGGTTTTTAAGCTATATCTGAATACTTGCGTATTCTTGCGTGATCTGTCAGGACAAAATAAGCAAGTTTTGAAGGAATTTTGACGGAATTTCAATAAGTTATGGGTGTTCTCATTACATTTGTAAGAAAGATCTTTAACGCTCTCAGAATTTTTATTTAAAGAGTTGGGAGTGCAGTTTTACCCCTCTTTTTTTGTCTATTATTAATTCATGGAGAAATTTACTCTTATAAATAAGCAGAGATCAAGAATTAAAGTCTTTGAACCATTTGAAGATGTATCTAAACCATCTCCTTCAATAGATGCAATGATGATTTCTTACGGATGCGTTTATAAACGATCAAGTAAACCAGTAATGAAAGGTAGTAGGGTAGAAACTGTTGAGGCCGCAAGAAAAGAATATGCAGAATTATTGAAAAATGGTTGGAAGAAAACTTCTATATTTAAAAGTTATTTTTAGTAATTAATTAATTTTCTTTTTCCATCTCTAGTTTCTATTTTATTTATTCTTAACCCTATAAAAGCAGCCCAAATAACTGCAAATAAAATTGGTAAAAAAATGATAGCAAGTTTCATCATTGTTTTAATCCTGTTATTTGCTCAAAAGAATAACCTTTATATGAATAACAAAATATAGGTACTTTATCTAATTAAGCAGCATCATATTCATCCCAATTTTCAAGCTCTCTCATAAATCTTTTATCTAATAAGTAATTGTCTATAAGCTCTGCTGCCATTACTATCTCAGCAGCATTTTTAGATAGTTCTTGTGGATCTTTGTCTAATAAGTAATTGTCTATAAGCTCTAGATTGTACTCGTTTTCTTTAATTGGTTTATCACTGTCTAATAGCTTTCTTATTTGTGTAAATATAAGCTCCTGATCGTATCCACTTTCTCTAATTTCTTTCAACATTTCGTCTGGAATTTGCATAATCGTCAACTCCTATGTGATAGTTTTTTAGAGGAAAATAAGCCTAAATAAGCCATTAATAGAGCTATTTAGAGCAAATTAGAGCCTATATACGCATACTTACGAAGATATAAGAAAAAAGCAAGAAAAGAATATAAGCAACTTTTAGATGAGGGTTGGAAGAAGACTTCTATATTCAGATGCTATTTTTAAAATTTGGCAGTTTTAATAAAATTTGCTTTTATGAGTGTAGAGTTATTTTTATTATGCAAATCTCATTTTTTGCAAAAGTAGTTTTGTTTTTAGCTCTTTATTGTATTTCTGATATATCAATTAAAAATAATATTTTTAGAAAAGTAATTAATAGAGCTAATAGGGCTAAAAAAGTTTAAACTTCCCAATGGAATTTTCAACTAATCTTTGGAATAATCAACCAACTACAGTTATGGGAATAGGTGAAGCAATATTTGTATTATTAGGAATTTATATATCTTTACTCCAAACATATCAATAATTAGTTAATTATTTTTTTAATTTTTTCTAAATTCCATTTATCAAATATTAATTTCATTTCTCTTTCGTAGTACCTTACTTTCTTCGCGAAAGGTAGTTGTTGAATAATTATCCCAAAGGGAAATTTTAAAAAAGAAGAAACATAAATAATATAAAACTCGATAAATGAAGGTTTTGGTGGGAGAGGTAAATTTTTTATATATGCCCAATCAATGCAGGGTTTTAGTTGCTTATCACTAGCGATAATATTTTTTTTACATCTCCACCAAGAGAATAGATAAATGCAAATAAAAATCGGTAACGGAAGAAGTCGCAACATTAATTAAAAAGGTATTTCTTCAGGAGTTATTGATTTAGGATAACCAAGCCTTAATTTACCTGCTAGAGGTAAGCGTTTTATTTATTCAACTGGAGTTAGTGAATAACAAATGTCTTTATATCCATTTTCTTTATCCCACTCTTTCATCTCTGGAGTACTAGTAGCCGCTGCAAATCCTTCTAAATCCTTGACTTTTAGTATTAAGTGACTTTTATGTTCATTTACCTGTTCAAGTTGGTTTTTATTTAATCTGAAATATTCAGTTTGCAGGATTCTATATTCTTTAAATTTTTACTAATAATTAAACCAATTTCTGGATTAACTCTTTTGATGAGTAATTTATAAAAATTCTGATCTATTAAAAAATTAACAAATTTAGAATTACTCATTATGCAACTGACCTCTCTCTTGCAAGTTTAAAAGCCTCTAATAGGTTAGTCACAAAATTTTCAAAAGTTATGTTTAAAATATATCAATCATTTTTTAATTAATTAGGTTTTGACGGATTTTTGACGGATAGCTATTCCGTCATAATTTCCAATAAAAAAGCGAGTCTGGGTAACTCTCTGATATGACTTGGTTTTTAAGAGTCGGGGCGACAGGATTCGAACCTGCGACCTAGTGCTCCCAAAGAATCCGCAAGAGTAAGGCTATAACTGAGACTTATAGCTATATCAGGACTTTTAGGGAAATAAGTATGGACTAATTCGGACTAATAATCCTTATTATGGGTGCGTTTTGGGTGCATTTTGGGTGCAACCTTTTTTGGGTGTAATTTATTATTAGCTAAGACTTACTGCTATAACTGATCGGGGCGACAGGATTCGAACCTGCGACCTAGTGCTCCCAAAGCACTTAACAGCCTTAGTGCAGCACTAGGTTTTCAAGCTGTGACTATTTTTTTGCTTGATTGTGCTTGATTTGTCATGTCAAAATAAGCAACATTTGTCGGCGATTTGTCGGCAATCAATGTATTTGGAACTATTTTATGTAGTATTTATTTGATTGACAGTCGATCTAAAATAAGGAGAAATTAAATATTTTGTTTTGTGAAAGGATTTTTTCGTAGATTAGTTTTTATCCTTAAAGGTGGAGATCCTTGGTTAGATCACAATGAAACTATAAAAACTGAAAAAGAAACTAATGATTCAATAATTTTAATTGATCCTGACCCCTATGCCTATTTAGATGAGAAATAATTTCAGGCCAAACATTAGATTAGCTACAAATGTTCTTTTAGTTATTGGTACATTTTCAGTAGCTTTTAATCTTGCCCCAATGGCAAGAGAATTAAGACTCAAGTACTTATGTAATGAATACAAATATCTACTATTGAGGAGCGCAGCTCTTACAAGGACTAAAGATAATTGGGATAATAAAGACCGTGCAATTTATAATTGGTACAACAAAAGTTATATAAAAAAAGGTAAAAAAATAGTTTCTTTTTATGGAATGAAACCTGTTAATAAAGATGGTATGGGAGCAACAGTAATTTGCAACTACACAAACGATACGAAATTTGAACTTTAATGAAACGCTTACTTTTTGCTCCACTTCTATTAGGATTAATTCCTTCAGCTAATGCAGGAATATATATTTATCCATTTTTTAATGAAGGGATAGAAGTACGCTGTGCAGATAATGAACCAAAACATTTAATTTCATTTAAAGCTGGCAGAGTTATGAAGTTTGAAGATTATGGAGATGAAAAATATAAATTTCCTGAAACTTTTCTTTTCCCAGAGAAACCTAATGATAAGTATTCTTATTTTCCTAGTACCGTGGGCACAAAATGTAGCTTTAGAAAATTAAGTAAAAAAGAAAAAAAGTTCTTTGTTAAAAGAGCATTTGAAACTTGTATTGCTTCAGATTTAGAAATTAGAAAGAAATATTGTTATGGCTGGAACTAAATGAAAAGCTCTCTAAATAATAAAGACTCAAAATATGAAGACTCAAGATATGAAGGAGTTGAATATCTATTAAAGACCTTAGATAAAGTTGGCATTTCAATAGATTTTGATGAGAAGCAATGTTCCAGTCACGAAGAAGGAGTTTATCTTTTAGATGAAAGAAAAATTATCTTTGCAGAAGATAAACCTTCTGTTCATGTTCTAAAACTCCTAAGTTGGAATGCACTTCAACATTGCAAA
>QCQJ01000024.1 GCA_003209585.1 Prochlorococcus sp. AG-449-G23 | reverse complement strand
AAATGAATTTGGTTTAAAGTTAAATCAGAAAGTATTTTCGCGATAATAGAGCCACCACCCGCTGGATATTCAATAGACTTTTTTGAATGAGAAATGATTCCTGGCTTTGGCAATTTATCGACTCTTAAGAAATTTATCCACTCAATATGGCCAACTACAGCAAAATTTAAATTACCTTTTTTAAATTTATATTCTTCAAATTTATTATTCAATTCAACAGCCATAAGCCTT
The DNA here is from genome assembly GCA_003209585.1 of Prochlorococcus sp. AG-449-G23. GTDB lineage: Bacteria > Cyanobacteriota > Cyanobacteriia > PCC-6307 > Cyanobiaceae > Prochlorococcus_A. The sequence continues at coordinate 17,772 of QCQJ01000024.1, read as the reverse complement.
TAAATACTATTATTAAAATAAATATTTTTGACAAGTGAATTCATTTAACATTTTAAAAGATAATAAAAAGATACTATCTTATCTTTACCTTTTTATATCAATTTTAGGAGCTGTCCTTCCAATGTTGGCAAATTTTGAATTTGCTAGGGAATATGGAAATAGTTTTGATATCAATAACTTCATTTCTTTAGCGAATGCCAACCCTGCAGCTCAGTCAATTTCTAGAGACTTATTAGTAAGTGCAAGTGCAATTTTTATATGGATAGTAAATGAATCAAGAAAATTGAAAATCAAGAATATGTGGGTTGTTTACATTGGGACTTTTCTTATTGCATTTGCATTCTCAGCACCTTTTTTCTTATTTCTAAGAGAGAGAAGAATTATTGAATTAGAAAAAATTTAAATTTTTAAATATTAATTAAAATAATCTCTTAAATAGGATTGCAAAAATCATAAAGCAAGCAAATGAAATAGATAGCCAGATTACTGAAGCATAACCAAATAGATCTAATATACGTCCAGAAATAAATGGTCCAATAAAATACCCCATAGCGAAACATTGTGATAATAGAGCAAGTGCAAAACCTTTTTTGTTTGAAGGAGCTATTCTGAAAACTACATCTGTTGATGTTGGAAGAAATGAAGCAGTACCTAAACTAACTAATATCAATGAAAATGAAATCAAAAATAAAGCTGGGACATTTAAATAACTAGAAATAAATAATAAAAATGAAGCAAAAGAGAAGTTTATCAAACTAAATTTCAATCCAAATAATCTACCTTTTTTTGATATCCAAGACCCGATAGGCCATTGTAAAAACAATAATAAAATTAATTGAATTGAAATTATAAGACTTGTAATTTCTTTGCTTAATGAATTACGGTGAATCCCACCTTTAACAAGATCCAGAGGCAAGGTCACTTGAATCAAAGCTAAAGAGGTAGTTATCAATAAAATAGATAAAATAATTATTGATGAATTTTTATTCCATTTCAATTGTCCCTGATTAATTGGATCTACTAATTTTTTTTGGAAATTTTCTAACTTTCTTTTAATAGAAGAACTATTTCTAGATATTAAATATGTGATAACTAACATGCAAAATATATCATTAATAAAAATTGATTTGGAATACAAAAAATTTGTCATAAATCCCCCTAAGAATACCCCTAGAAATATTCCTAAAGCCTCCGAACTTCTAACAAGAGCATATGCCCTGCGTGTGTCGATCGGATAACAAAAATAGGGCACCCCAAATTCGGCAGCAGGCCAATATATTCCAGCAGCCGCTCCAACAAATGATTGCCCAATTATGTAAAAAAAAGTATCTCTTGAAAAAATGAGACATAAGCTAGCGGCAATACTTAGTATTGATGAGGTAAGTATTGGAAATTGTATTTCCCCAGTTTTATTTAGATAATTACCTGTAAAGAGTCTAGTTAAAGTTCCAATTATTGCTGATATGGTAAAACCCAAACCAATATCTGTTGCTGATAAGCCAATGTTATTAAAAATGAGTGATGTTAAATAAATAACACCTCCTGCACCAAATGCAGCGTAAAATCTTATTTTGGTTATTAACCTCAAATGGTATGGAAATTGAATCCACCAATTTTTGCTAATTTGAAAACTATTTGGACTAATCACGAGTGAAAAACATTTTTATACTTTTTTTAGGTTTTTGTAGTTTATTTTTTAGTAATGGTTCAATGGCTGCAGAAAAAATAAATATTAAGTTTGAAGAGATGAAAATCCCTATCACTATAGAACAATTATCAAAATTAGAAAAATACAAAGATGATTCAACAGAATTAGTAGATTGGTTAAAAAAAATTGGATTTATAAGATTTTTTGAAATATCAAAATTTTTAGAATTTCCAGTTTTCAAGGAAGAAGGACTAAATAGAGAAGTATTAAGAAGTTGGATAGGGCGTAAAATTCTCACAGAATTAAGCAAAACCATTTCAGTTCCAAATGACAATAATGGGATAGAAATTTATAACACTATAGAAAATTTATTAGATGAAAAAAAAGAAATTACAACTTTAGACATCATAAAGGCATTACCTTCAGAAGAAATTTCACTAGATATAGATAATTTAATCTTAATAATTTCAGCTTGGAAAAATGAATTATCAATTCAACAAGATCTTATATCAAAATTAAATAATCTTGAAAGAACAAAACAAAAGACATTGAAATTTAATGATGAGAAATCAACTAATGATCTTATAAAGAAAAACAAAAAGATTTATGCTTCTCATCGAGTAAAACCTTTTGAAATTGAAATATGGAAAAACAAAAAATCAAATGATGATAAAGAACTAATAATTTTTATGCCAGGACTTGGGGGCGAAATTAAAAATTTTAAATGGATAGGAAACGAATTAACTAAAAGGGGTTGGCCAATAGTATTTATAGACCATAGAGGAAGTAATTTAGAAGCAATCACCGATGTACTCTATGGTGGAGAATCGATTCCAGGAAGTGCAGAATTTTTCTTATATAGAATTAAAGATTTAGATGCTGTATTAAAAGCTCATGAGAATGGAGAATTTGGTTTGCCTAACAATTCTTATATTTTAATGGGGCATTCACTTGGTGCTTTAATAGCACTTTTATATGAGGGTAACAAACCAAGTAATCTACTTGAGGACAGATGTGATTCAGCATTAAAAGATTTTGCAATAACAAATTTATCAAAACTTCTTCAATGTCAATTAAGCGAAATCCCCTTCTCCGAGAAAAATAATGATAATAAGGCAAGTGCAATAATAGGATTTAATTCGTTTGGAAGTTTAGTATGGCCAAAAGAAAATAGTTCTGCCATAAAAACACCAACTCTTTTAATAGGTGGTACGTATGACCTTATTACACCGTTAATGAATGAACAATTTAAAGTTTTTTCTGCTTTAAATAATCCATCAAATAGATTTCTAATTATTGAAGGAGCAAGTCATTTTTCTCCAATAAGAATTAATAATAGTTATGAAGAAAATAATAATAATGTTTTCAAAATAAGTGAATCTTTTATTGGTTCAGATCCAATATTAGTACAAGATTTATCTTCGAAATTTATAGTCAAATTTTTAGAAAATATTAAGAACAAAGAGGTCCCTACAGTAATTAAAAACCAAAAAGATTTGGGACTTGATTTCCATCTCCTAGATCTTGAAACTATAAAAGAAATTTCTAAAAATTAGTACTCTATTCTTGGATCTAAATACGCTATTAAAATATCAACAAAGAGATTTAAAGAAACTATGATCATAGAGGTAAAAATTACAATGCCTTGAACCAAGGTATAGTCTCTCTGAGAAATTGCTTCATGTAATTTCAAAGCAATACCTGGCCATGAAAAAGTTACTTCGAACAATAATGCACCTCCTGCTAATGAAGCCATAGTCAAGCCAGAAATAGTGACAATTGGTAATAGAGCATTAGGAAGTGCATGGTTTAAAAAGATTTTTTTCCTTGATATCCCCCTACATATAGCAGCATTTACGTAATCACTTTTTAATGTTTTATCCAAATTTACTCTCAATGAGCGGCTGAATATACCACTCAAAAGAAAGCCAAGTGTAATGGAAGGAAGTGCGAGATGATAAAGGCTATCTTTCAAAGCAATAATATTATTTGAAAGAATACTATCTAAAACTAGAAAACCTGTAATTTGAGGTTGTTGCTGAAATATTGGAAATCTACCCCCAATTGGGGAAATATTAAAAAATACAGCAAATAATAATTGCGCTAACATAGCACCCCAAAAAGGAGGTATCGCATATGTAGAAATCCCTAATATTCTCGCAATATAATCTGTCCTTTTACCTCTATTTCTCAAGCCAATTAGTCCCAGGGGAAAACCTATTAGTGTGGCACTTAATATAGAAAAAAATCCAAGCTCAAGACTAGCAGGCAATGACTTAAGAATAATATTTAGGACTGGCTCTTCAGTACTAAGAGATTGGCCAAAATCTAATTGCAATATATTTTTAATGTATGAAAAATATTGATTTATTAAAGGTTCATTTAGTCCCAATTTATTTCTTAGAAATTCCCTTGAAACCTCATCGGCACCAGATCCAAGTATGGCATCGACAGGATCGCCGGGAGCAACTCTCAATAAAATAAATACTAATGAAGAAATTATCCATAACATTATTGGTATTAATGAAATTTTTAATAAGGAATAATTTAGTAGTTTATTTAAATTTCTACTCATCGATGAACTTAAGATCACTCAATGAAATTATTCCTGCACCATTAAAAACAGGTTTTGATATTTTATTTTGAGACCATGCTTTTTGAGAGGATATCCAAATAGGAATATAAGGGATTGAATTTGCTGCTATTTTTTCAATCTCAACAAGTTTTTCTAATCTTTTAATTCCACTTATTTTTTCACTCTCAAGAAATAAACTTTCCACTTTATTAGATCCCCAAAAACTACCGCTATAAACTGATTCTCCTTTTTTACATATGCCATCAACTATTTCATTACAACTTAAAAGAGGGGTGAGATAGGCTTCTGGATCTGAATAAGCTCCAGTCCAATCAAGAATAACTGCTGTATAAATTCCTAAACTTAGATTCTTATAAACTGTCGTAGATTCAACCCCATTAAGTTCAATATCAATACAATCTTTCAAAGAATTTTTAATTTCTTCCTGCCATGTCAGGGCAATAAGCTTGTCAGCTGGTACATTCGATCTATAAGTAAGAGGGATTTTTAGAATATTTCCATTACAATAATTTTCTTTTTGCAATAACCTTCTCGCTTCTAAATAATCATATTTAGGCCAAAGTTCTTGATTATCTTTTTTTAATATCGGAGGAATTATTGATCTAGATGGCTTCCTTAATCCATAACTTACTTTCTCACTAATTAATTTTCTATTAAGACTTTTTGCCAAAGCTAGTCTTAAATTAACCTTACTTAAGGGATAAGAACTAGTTTTAAGGCTTATAAAACTTAATTCAGTGAAAGGGCTATTACCTTCTTTAAATTGTTTATTTATGCTTAAATTATTAAGACTTTTTCTCTGACTATCATCAATTGAATTTGATAAGAGCACATCAATTTGTTTACTTTTTAAAGCCCCAAAAAGAGAAGATGAATTTGAATATCCCACAAAATTAACTCCCTTATTTAAGGGTTTTTGACCCCAATAGTTCAAATTTGGATCAATTGATTGAACTTCATTAGAAAAGCTGGTCAGCACATATTTGCCAGTACCAACGAATTTTTCATTTAGAAACTTATCAGAATATTCTTTGTAAAAGGTAGGAGATATTGGAGTTAAATTTACTGATGTAAGTAAACCATTTAAAGAACTTGATGGTTTATTTAAATTTATTATGACTGAATATTCACTTGGTGTTTCTATTGATTTAATCTTATTTCCTAAAATATAATTCATCGTTCCAATTCTTTTGAATCTATCGAAAGTAAACTTTATTGCATTTGAGTTAAATGAAGTTCCATCGTGAAAAAAAACATTTTTTCTTAAATTGATAATTATTTGAAGTCTATCCTTTGAAATAAATGGCATCCCCGAGGCCAATTCAGGTATTAATTCTCCTTCAGAACTTAATTCATATAATGTATCTCCAAGAGAACTGATTAATTGAATTGATTTAAGAGTATTAGCTCTAGCTGGATCTAAAGATTCAATCTTTCCAGAACTTGCTACTATAATTTTTTTTGATATTCTTTTTGATCCACAAGAATTTTGTAAAAAAGAAATTAAGAAAATAATTATTGATAAAAGAACCTTTTTTTTCATATTTCTTAAATACTAAATTATTTTAGGATTGTTTTGAACAAAAAATTTGTAAGGTTATTTGACTTATTTCTAAAGCAAATGTTTTTTTTGAATCACACGCAAAAGGCCACTCTCTCACCCAACAAATTTTTTTTCCTATATTTAAACCAATTACTTGAAAAGTCTTATTGCTATTTTTAATTCTTACACAGGCACCTTTGTAAAGGTTTTCAGAACAAATTAAATTATTTTTTTCTTTTTTATTATCTAATAGTTTTGAATGAATCATTAAGGTTCTAAAACCAAATACTTACTTACTTCGGTTTAACAAGCTATTAAGACATTTGCAAACTATTTTTTAAATACAACTTAATTGACTTGCAATAGATTTGACTTCATTAAGAGCATTTATTTCATCTTTCGATTTTTCAAAACTTCCATTATTAACCTCATGAGTTATGACAACAATTTCAGCTTTATCCTCAGTTGCATCTAGTTGAACAATTGATTCGATTGATACATTATTGTTTCCAAAAATATCTCCAATCTTTCCTATTACGCCAGGGCTATCAAGACAAATAATTCTAAGGTAATTTTTTTTATTTATTTCATAAGATCCTATGATATGACAGTTTCTCCAGAAATTAAAAGATAATAATGGATCGATTGAATTATTATTTTTTTCTGACGCGGCATGCAGATTTAATATATCTGATACTACTGATGCAGCAGTTGGACCACTCCCTGCACCTGGACCATACAACATTATTTCTCCAAGAGGATCAGCTTCTATCAATAATGCATTGTTAACTCCCATAACTGTTGCTAATGGATGAGATTTTGGAATCAAGGAAGGGCCTACCCAAATATTCAAAGCAAGTGAATCATTACGATTAATTTTCAACCTTTCCGAGAAAGCTAAAAGTTTTATTTCAAATCCTAATTTATTCGCATATTCAATATCCTTTAGATTGATGTTACTAATGCCCTCTGAATATATTTCGTCTCTTTTGATTTTCCCTCCAAATGCGAGTTCACTAAGAATAGAAATCTTATCAGCAGCGTCATGCCCCTCAACATCTGCCGTTGGATCTAATTCTGCATACCCAAGGCTCTGAGCCAATTTCAACGTCTCCTTATAATCGGCTTTTTCATTTGCCATCTTTGAAAGAATAAAATTTGTAGTGCCATTTATTATCCCAACCATTTTTTTTATGCAGTTACTTTTTAATGATCTTTTTAATGGTTCAATTATTGGAATCCCACCGCAGACTGCTGCCTCTGACAATATATAAACGCCCTCTTTTGCAGCAGTTTTGTATAATTCTTCCCCATATCTTGCAATGACTGCTTTATTTGCTGTAACAACAGATTTACCTGACTTTAATGATCGCAGAACAATATCTTTGGCTAAATCAACCCCTCCCATTAATTCAACAATTACATCTATGGAGGGATCATTAATCAATTCAAATGGGTCATCAGTTAACAAATTATTATCTAGCGAAATATCCCTTTTTTTACTAAGGTCTTTAACTGCTATTTTTGCAATTTCTATTTCTTTTAGAATTGGATGTAAATCAACTTCAGAACTCAATATTTTATAAACCCCTGAACCTACAGTTCCAAAACCTACGATGCCAATTTTGCATTTTCTCATTTTTATTTCTTTTTACTTTGAGTTTAATTTTATATTATTAGACCTACAAAAATTCATTTGCTTGAGACTTCATTTTCAATAATATGTTTAAAAAGCCATTTGATCGTGAAGGTGTTAAACTTGCTCTCAAACCAGTATCTTCTATAAATTTCTTATCTATTTCAACAACTTCATTTGGTGTTAACTCATTTAATCCACTAATTAAAAATGCTAACAAACCCTTTGTTATGAGAGCATCAGAATATCCTTCCCAAAATAATTTACCCGCTTTAATAGTTGCCTTAACAAAAACTTCTGAAACGCATCCCTTAACCTTATTTTCTTCAACAAGGATCTTACTATCTGGTTCTTTCAATTTTTTGCCTAACCACAAAATGTATTCATATTTTCTTTTTGGATCTTCTGATTTCTTCAACTTTTCAACTAATTTAGATAAGTTATTGTATTTTTCTTGATTTTCCATTTCTTAAAAAACTATGAATAAACCACCTGTAGATTTCTTATTATACAAATATTTCTTTTTCTGTGATAAAGCCTGATAAAGGAATATCCCAATCAGCTCTTGTTAATGGATTCGTACTTACACAGTTGGAAGTTAATACTCCGATGCATGGAACATTCCTCCAATTTTTATCTCTCCTTAATTTATCAAAATAACCACCTCCATAACCTAATCTAATTAAATTTTTATCTACAGAAAGACATGGAACAAGAATCATACTTATCTGCTTATGACTTAATGAAAAAGAGTTATTTGGACTTAGTATCCCCTCAGAGTCTTTTGTAAGAGGTCTTTCATCCCATGGATAAAATAACAACTCTTTTTTATCTTTACATCTAGGCAAGGCTACAGAAAGCTTTTCCTTAAGACTTCTAATATCTACTTCATTTTTTAGAGGCCAATATATAGCTATGTAAGCAATGTATTTGTATTCCTTAATAAATGAATCAACATATAATTTTACATTTTTTTCTACATTTTTTCTTTGATTAAGGGAAATCTCATCTCTAAGATTTCTAAAAGTATCCCTCTCCAATTTCTTTCTTTCAAAGATAGTCATATTTAATCTTCAGTTGAAGCCTTCTTCATTTAGTTTTGTGAGTGCTATGGCCAATGCATCTGAGGAATCATCAGGTTTTGGAGGTTCTTTAAGTTCTAAGTCAAACATAACTGCATTAAGAACTTCATTCTTAGAGGCCTTTCCAGACCCAGCAATGGTTAACTTTATCTGAGCAGGGGAATATTCACTGATATGAATTTTTTTAGAGGCCAATACCATCATAATCACGCCTCTAGCCTGCACCACACTTATAGTAGTACTTGATCTATAAAAGAAAAATTTTTCTACCGCTGCTACATTTGGATTCCAGTGATTTATTAATTCATTAAGATCTTTGAATATCTCATAAAGTCTATCTTCTTCTTTTTTATCTTTTGCCGTCTCAATAACTCCACAATCTAATAAAATCTTTTTATCGTTTTTTACTTCAATAATTCCATACCCAACTCTAGCTAATCCAGGGTCAATACCAATTATTCTCACTGTAATTAAGCTTCTGTAGACAATTGAAATTTAGAAAGATTTTCTTTTTCATCTAAGTCAAATACTTTACAAAAAGCTTGAATAACTCTTTCACCTGAATCAACTTGTTCTAATGGATCTTTTCTAAGGCGATGTCTTAACGAACAAGAAATAACCCTTGCTATATCATCTTCTTGTACTTCGGTTCTGCCTTCAAAGGCTGCAATTGCCCTAGCAGATCGATTTGTCACTATATCCCCACGTAAACCATCAACATCAAGTTCTCCGCAGATTGCAGAAATATTTAATCTAAGATCATCGTCCATTTGAACAGAATTTAAAATTTCTTGAGCTTTAACAACCTTTTGTTGAAGTTCATCTTGTTGTTTTTCAACACTCAAAGAAAACTCATCGGGATCATCGTCAAAAGAAGTTCTTTGGTCAACTACTTGAACTCTTAATTCAGCATCTCTAACTGTCTTAACCTCAACACTCATTCCAAACCTGTCCAATAGTTGAGGCCTTAATTCACCTTCCTCTGGATTGCCTGAACCTATGAGGACAAACCTAGCAGGGTGTCGAACTGAGACTCCCTCCCTTTCAACTGTATTCCATCCAGAAGCGGCCGAATCTAAAAGTACATCAACCAAATGATCATCAAGCAAATTCACTTCATCAACGTACAATAAACCCCTATTAGCTTTTGCTAATAAACCTGGTTCGAATGCCTTAACGCCTTCGCTCAAAGCCTTCTCTATATCTATGGTTCCACAAAGCCTGTCTTCAGTAGCGCCTAAAGGCAAATCAATCATAGGTACTTGTTTTTGAATGCTGTCTAGATTTTCTCCTTGAACAATTTTTTCCAATACTTCTTTGCTCTGCAAATCGGGATCAATAAGAGAACTATTATATGGATCGTCTTTAACCACTTCTATTGCCGGCAACAAATCAGCTAACGCCCTAATTGTAGTGGACTTTCCAGTCCCTCTATCACCCATTATCATCACCCCTCCAATTCTTGGATCAATAACATTTAACAAGAGGGCTAATTTCATTTCTTCCTGACCAATTACAGCTGTAAAAGGGAAAACTCTTCTTTTCTTTGTTGTAGTCACAGTTTTAGTTTTCTTTAATATTCAAATAATCAATAGATGTTACTTCAGAAAATGTTTTTAGTAAATATCCCCTATCAAATTTAAACTACAGAGAAATAAAATCTAATTAAATTTATAAGAACCTAATTATTTTTTGAATTATTCAAGAACCATTTTATTTGATGGACAATTCCTCTTAAGATAGTTATTTCGTGCATTGATGTATTTGCCCTCAAAATGTAATTCTTAAATTTACTAATTTTTGACCTTGAAGTATGTTTTAAAAGATATCCAACTTCCAAAAGCATTTCCTCTATCTCCACAAATGAATCATGTATTTGTTTTGATGATGCAAGATTAAAAACTTCTAATTCCTTATTAAATTTTTTTTTAGAAGACTTATTTAATTCATACAAAACTATTGAAACTGCGTGAGAAAGATTTAAAGAAGGATTTTTTTGAGAAGTTGGGATATAAAAGGTCTTATTTGCTAGAAGCAATTCACTATTAGTTAAACCTCTATCTTCTCTTCCAAAAATAATTGCAAAATTATTTATCTTTTTGAAGGATAAAGTCCAATTAAAAATATCTTCAGAAGATTCATAAAATGAATCTTTACTTACCTCAATCCTTCCACAAGATGCTAGAACTAAATCACAATCAAAAATTGCTTTTTCAAGATTATCAAAGATCTTACAATGTTCAATAAATTTTTGACCCTTAAGGGCCATTTTTTTTGCTTCTAAAGAGAATATATTGCATTTTGGAGAAACAATTCTTAGTTCATCCACTTCAAAGTTGGAACATAATCTAGCAACGCTCCCTACATTTAAAGGGCCATTTGGTTCAATTAATATTATCTTTAAATTAGAAAAATTTTTCTCCAAAATCATTCAAGGCTATGAAGATATTTTAATAAATTTGACATATTTACAGGATCAATTTCAAAACTAGGCATAGGAGGGGTAAGGCCACCAGTGACTTGTTTAATTATCTCTTTATCATTCAAACGTTGAGTTATTGAGTGTAAGTCCGGACCCACTAATCCTCTTGCTGCAATTCCATGACATCCAACACAATTTATCTTAAAAAGTGCGTCTCCTTCCTCAGCAGAGCCATTATGCTCAAGAGTTTCAACAATATATTTGTTATTTTCATGATGATTTACGAAAAATATTGAAAGACATATCAATAAAACAGCCAAAATTAAAATTTTCAAGAATTCTTTTTTAAAGTTCCTTTCTGCTGCAGAAGATGAAGATGTTGACACAAAAAATAGTCTCTATGTAACAATTGTGAGTAAGAAATTCAAAAAAAACAAAAAAATGATCGAGCCTCTTCTATGTGGAATTGTTTTAGGGTTAGTTCCAATAACTCTTCTTGGATTATTTGTAAGTGCATGGAATCAATACAGAAGAGGTTCAGGTATGTTGGACATTGATTAAAAATGTTAATCTTGACTGCCCATAATCTCTTATATCTATAGTTTCCCATAAAGTACTTTTTTTAATAAATATATTTGGAGAATGTTCACAAATAACTATTGAACTTTTTTTTAAAAAATTACAATTGAATATTTGATTTAAAACTAATTCATGGAAATCAACATCATATGGAGGATCTAGATAAACAAAATCAAATTTTAGTTTGTTTAGATCTATAATTTTAGAAGATAGGTTTCTCTCGTAATTTGGTTTTGTCCAGCTCAAAACGTCCTTGCAAATAACATCAATATCATTTTTCCTATAGTCAATATCTTGCAACGAAAGTAGATTTTTTAAACAAATTCTTGAATTGTTTTTGTTTTTCTCAATTGCAATTATTTTTCTTGCCCCATGGTTATATGCTTCACAGGATATGGCACCAGTTCCACTAAATAAATCTAACCAAGCACTATTTTCAACTTTATTCTTCAATATATTAAATAAAGCCTCTCTAACTCTCAAAGTTGTTGGTCTTGTATAAATATTATTTGGACTTTGGAGTCTTTTGCCACCTATTAATCTTAAGTTTGTCTTCATTAATAATTATTAGTTATTGAATATTACTTAGCCATCTTCTCAAAAGTTTTTCTCCTGTTTTCCCAGATTTTTCTGGATGAAATTGACAGGCCAATAAATTATCATTCTCAATCATCGCTGTTAATTTTTCCGATCCATAATTAACCTGAGCTGCAACAATATTTAAGTCATCTGGAATTGCATGATAGGAATGTACAAAATATACCCAATTATTTAAATCTCCTAGCTCTAATAAAGTATTTGGTTTTGTTGGTAGAAGTTGGCACCAACCCATATGGGGGATTCTTTGGTTAACAACATAAGGTATTTTTTGTATTTTTCCATTTAAAATCCCAATTCCTTGAACATTTCCTTCATCACTAGATTCAAAAAGGAGCTGAAGACCTAAACAAATCCCCAAAAAAGACTTCCCACTTTTAATCCATTTTTTCAAATCAATTATTAAATCCGTATTTATAAGATTAGTCATCGCAGGATCAAAAGCTCCAACCCCAGGAAGTATTATTGCCTTACAAGACTTAGATTCATTGAAATTTTTAATTAATAATATTTCTTCTCCAAGACTTTCTAGAGATTTTGTTACGGAATGAATGTTACCCATCCCATAGTCTATAAGTCCAATTTTATGCAAAGCTGTTTATTTTATAAATGCTTAGTTAAAGTGCTCGAAAGGGTTGCTTTTGGTACAGCACCTACTACAGTATCAACCTTTTGACCTCCCTTAAAGATCATCAATGTAGGGATACTTCTAATTCCATATTGACTAGCAACATTTGGGTTCTCGTCTGTATTTAATTTAAAAACTTTAATTTTCCCTTCAAAGTCTTTAGAAATTTCTTCCACAACTGGTGCAACCATTCTACATGGACCACACCATGGTGCCCAAAAATCAACCAGTACTGGTAGATCACTTTGCAGCACATCCTTGTCAAATGAAGAATCAGTTACGGCTGGAGCTGATGACATAATTTAAGTATTCCTTTTAGAAAATTTAGCAAGCAATTCTTTTAAGTGATGATTTCATTACAGATAAAATAATATAAGTAACAAAATATCTAAAAAAGCCCGATTAATCGGGCGATTTAGTGTGTGAGGAGTATGGGGTTTCCCCCATTATTTTATAATAACTCCTAATGAGAAGATTGTTCAATTTAAAGGATAAATTTCTAAGATTTTAAAATTTTTCTCTAAATAAACTACTTACCCATTCCAAGCTGCTGAGCCTTTTGATAAACCTTACCCTCTGTCAGAAGAGATGGTGCGATAACTATTTCAACTTCATGCATTTCTTTGATATTTTTAGCTCCAAGAGTACTCATTGATGTTCTAATAGCACCTAATAAGTTATGTGTCCCATCATCAAGTAAGGCAGGACCTTTAATTATCCTTTCTAAGGATCCTGTAGAACCAACTTCAATTCTAGTACCCCTTGGCAAAACAGGACTTGGAGTGGCCATACCCCAGTGAAATCCTTTACCTGGGGCATTTGAGGATTTTGCTATTGGCGATCCAATCATTACAGCATCTGCACCACATGCTAAACATTTACAAATATCTCCCCCCGTCACAATTCCTCCATCCCCAATAATAGGAATATAACGACCACTTTCATTGAAATATTCATTTCTTGCCGCACTACAATCAGCAATTGCAGTTGCCTGAGGGATTCCAATTCCTAATACACCTCTTGAAGTACATGCAGCTCCAGGGCCAATACCAACCATTAGTCCTGCAACTCCTGCCTCCATAAGAAGTTTGGCGACTTCGTAAGTAACACAATTACCTGCCACAACTGGGACATTCATAGTTTGACAGAGATCTTTAATATTTAAAGTTTCCTTACCTTCCATGCCAAGATGTTCGGTCGAAACAACTGTTCCTTGAAGAAAAAATATATCAATTTTGGAATCATTAAGTGTCTTTTTAAATCTAATAGCAGCTTGCGGAGTTCCACTAAAAGCAGCAATACCTCCTCTTTCTTTAACTTCATTTATTCTCTGTAAAATCAATTCTTCCTTAACAGGTTCACTGTATATCTTCTGCATTAATGGAACAAAATCATTTTTTCCAACTGATGCTATTTGAGTAAATATTTCATCAGGATTTTCATATCGTGTTTGTATGCCCTCCATATTTATTACACCTAGTGCTCCAAAATTTGTAAGTTCTACCGCCGTATCTACATCCACAACACTGTCCATAGCACTAGCTATAATAGGAATTTCTCTTTTTAAATTACCTATTGACCAAGAAGGGTCAGTCAAATCGTAATCAAGCGTTCTATTGCCAGGTACTAAAGCTATTTCATCAATGCCATAAGCCCTTTTGACTTTTTTATTTAAACCAAGTTCAATATTCACGAAATTGTCATTCATTTTGATTAAATTAACAACTAAAGGGGTAATAAGCCAAGGTTTATTCAAAAACAATAGATTTTTTTTTAATTTGTGTGTAAATGTGAGTATTTGGGAATTAAATAAACCTTTTTTTTTATTCATTATGACAATCAGCGATTATTATTAAAAAAAGGATTTTTATATGTCTGATATTTTAGATTCCGATAATTCAGGATTAAGCGAAGATAACGATCGAATTATTCAAACTGACTTAAGAAATGAGATGTCTCGCTCTTATCTTGAGTATGCCATGAGTGTCATAGTTGGGCGTGCTCTTCCAGATGCAAGGGATGGATTAAAACCTGTTCATAGAAGAATTCTTTATGCAATGTATGAACTTGGATTGACTAGCAGTAGGCCCTACAGAAAATGTGCAAGAGTTGTGGGAGAAGTACTTGGCAAATATCATCCCCATGGTGATACAGCTGTGTATGATGCTTTGGTTAGAATGGCTCAAGACTTTTCTATGAGGATGCCACTTATAGATGGTCATGGAAACTTTGGTTCTGTAGATAACGACCCTCCAGCAGCAATGAGATATACAGAATCTCGTTTACAGTCTCTTACAGATGAAAGTTTACTAGAGGATATTGAATCTGAAACTGTAGATTTCGCCGATAATTTTGACGGTTCTCAACAAGAGCCAACAGTTTTACCTGCCAGAATCCCTCAACTCCTCCTAAATGGATCATCTGGAATAGCAGTAGGAATGGCAACTAATATTCCTCCTCATAACTTAGGGGAATTAATTAATGGTCTTAAATTAATAATCCAAAATCCTTCGATTGAAGATAGAGAACTTTTTGAAGTTATACAGGGTCCTGATTTTCCAACTGGTGGTCAAATCTTAGGAAGAGACGGTATTAGAGAAACTTTCAAAACAGGCAGAGGTTCAATAACTATGAGAGGTGTAGCAAATATTGAGCAAATCAAATTAGCTGGTAGAGCAGAAAAAGATGCAGTGATAATCACTGAGCTTCCATTTCAAACTAATAAAGCTGGCTTGATAGAGAGAATTGCAGATCTGGTTAATGAAAAAAAATTAGAGGGTATTTCTGATATAAGAGATGAAAGTGATCGAGATGGTATGAGAATTGTTATCGAGTTAAAAAGAGATGCTTATCCTCAAGTTGTCTTAAATAATTTATTTAAGTTAACCCCACTACAAAATAATTTTAGTGCAAATATTCTAGCCTTAGTAAAAGGAGAGCCGACTACTCTTTCACTTAGAAAAATGTTAGATGTCTTTCTAGATTTTAGGGTAGAAACAATAAGACGAAGAACAGGATTTTTATTAAAAAAGGCAGAAGAAAGAGATCATATTGTAAAGGGTCTTTTATTAGCCTTAGATGCTATGGATGAAATCATCAATCTAATAAGATCAGCGAAAGATTCAATTTCAGCTCGAGAACAATTACAAAATGATCATGAATTATCTTCCACACAGGCAGACGCAATACTACAAATGCAGTTAAGAAGATTAACAGCTCTTGAGGCTGATAAAATCAAAGCAGAACATAATGAATTAACACAAAAAATTGATCAATATCAGCAAATTTTAAATAGTAAAGAAAGAATTTTTGAAATTATTCTTGAAGAACTTAATAAAATCGATGAAAGATTCTCTTCTCCCAGAAAAACTGAAATATTAGATTTAGGCGGCGGATTAGATGACATTGATCTCATAGCTAATGACAGATCTGTAGTTCTATTAACTGAAGCAGGTTACTTAAAGAGGATGCCTGTTAATGAGTTTGAATCTACCAGTCGTGGTTCAAGGGGTAAAGCTGGCACAAAGACGCAAGAGGATGATGACGTCAAACTATTTATAAGCTGTAACGATCATGATACTCTTTTGCTTTTCAGTGATAGGGGAGTATCTTACGCTTTACCAGCATATAGAGTTCCTCTGAGTAGCAGAACCGCCAAAGGTACTCCATCAGTTCAACTACTACCGATTCCAAGAGAAGAGAAAATAACTTCAATAGTTGCGGTGGATTCCTTTGTTGACGATCGTTACCTATTAATGCTAACTAAAGCTGGCTTTATCAAAAGAACTGCACTCTCTGCATTCTCAAAAATTCGCTCAAATGGCTTAATAGCAATTAATCTGGAGGATGGAGATGCCCTAACCTGGGTCAGATTATCAAAAGAGGGTGATAGTGTTTTAATTGGATCAAAAACAGGAATAGCTATTCATTTCAGACTAGATATCAATGAATTAAGGCCACTTGGTAGGACAGCAAGAGGTGTTAAATCAATGAACTTAAGAGAAGGAGACAATCTAGTATCCATGGATGTTTTAACATGTAATTTGGTTGATCAACTGTCTAAAATTGAAGACCCTTCTAAAGAAATTGATGATAATGTTGAAGAAAACTCTTCAAATGGTCCCTGGGTTTTAATAGCTAGTGCATTTGGGCTCGGGAAGAGAGTACCTGTAACTCAATTTAGATTACAAAAAAGAGCGGGCATGGGTTTGAGAGCGATAAAATTCAGAATCAAAAACGATGTACTAGTTTGTTTAAAGGTCCTTGGCGAAGGAGAAGAATTGCTTCTTGTAACAGAAAAGGGTGTAATAGTTAGAACGAACGCAGATAAAATTTCTCAGCAATCTAGAGCGGCAACTGGAGTAAAATTACAAAGATTAGATGATGGTGATCATTTGTCAGAAGTGGTATTAGTTCCTCATGAACAAAAAGAGGAGACAGAACAACTTAGCGCAGACGAAGAAAGTTAAACAAAACGAATGGTTAATTAATATGGAAATACTTGATATTTTAATTTTAGGTTCCGGTCCTGCGGCTCTATGTTTAGCCTCAGAATTAGCTAAGCAGGAACTAAATATAAAAGGAATATCAATTAAATCTCCAATTGAAAAATGGGAGAATACCTACGGTATTTGGGCCTCTGAATTAGAGGAATTAGGATTAGAGTCTTTGTTATCTCACCGATGGAGTAAAACGGTTAGTTTTTTTGGAAATGGTGAAAATAAAAAGGGAAATTCTCCAACAAAACATAACTACGATTATGGACTAATAAATCAAGAAGCCTTTCAAAATGAACTTTTAAAAAAATGCAAAGGGATTGAATGGTTGAACGAGACCGCAAAAGAAATTAAAGAGAAAAACAAACTATCTGAAGTAATTTGTTTTTCAGGTCTAAGAATAAAGGCAAGATTGGTTATTGATGCCAGTGGACATAAAAGTAATTTTATAAAAAGACCATTAAAAAATGAAATTGCTCAACAAGCTGCATATGGAATTGTGGGGAAATTCTCTTCGCCGCCTGTTAATAAGGAGCAGTTTGTTT
>QCQJ01000023.1 GCA_003209585.1 Prochlorococcus sp. AG-449-G23 | reverse complement strand
AATAATGAAGAAGTCTTAGGAAGGTTCATTAAGAAAAAAATTTTTCTAATTATTAAGTTTTTTTTCTTAAAAGTCCACCTTTTAAAATAAAAGTACATAAATGTATCTGCAGAATCTAAGTTACTTGTGGACAAATAAGGATCTAATTTTAAATTCAAAGGTAAATAAATAAATATAAAAAATAAAAAAGAATGTGCTTCAATAATTCTTGTACTACAAAATTTTAGTAACTAGAAATTATTAATAAGCGATAGAAATCAATTCTGAATGTGATTTTCATTTCATGGCAAATTTTTTAATTTAGTAACGTTTGAATTTAAACTGGGAATATATTGATTTTTTGCGAAATTGGATCAACTTAAGAGACTTATTTCAAACTACAAAGATTTCCCTAAGAAGGGGATAGTTTTTAGAGATGTCCTCGAAATCCTTCAAGATCCAATTATTTTTAATGAACTTATAAAAAACATGTCAAATGTTGATTTTTTACTTAACTCTGATGCAATCATATCAATTGACGCGAGAGGATTTATATTTGGCTCAGCAATATCTTTATATACATCAAAACCATTAATTTTCGCTAGGAAACCAGGTAAACTCCCTGGTGAATTGATATCTAATAGTTATGAACTTGAATATGGTAAAAATACTTTATCGATACAAAAAAAGTCTTTAGAAAAATTTAATTCTTTTGTTATTGTGGATGATTTGTTAGCCACTGGTGGGACAGTAAATTGTGTATATGAGATTTTAAGAACTCAAAATAAGACTGTTTCAGGATTGAGTGTTGTAGTTGAAATAGAAGATTTAGATGCTAGATCAAAATTACCGTTTATAATCTCATCTCAATTAAAGGTTTAAAAATAATGTTAAATTAAACCTAAAAATCCCGCTGTGGTTCCGACTATAAGGAAAAAACAAAATTCAGCCAAATCGCGCGGCAAATTGTTTAAAACTAAATTAATTTGAGTCATTTTACCTTGTGCTCCTCAGGTTTATTAAGTTAAGAAAACAATAACTACAAATTTCTAGAAACGAGAGAAGCTCATTGTTTCTTTTGTTTTTTTAAAGAATTCAGATTACAAATAATTTATTTGACTTATTTTTCATCGTTATTAGGTTTTAAAAAATTACCTTTGATTAATTGTTTATTTCAATTCAATTTTTCAAAGGAATTCAATGCAAAATCATTTTGCAAAAAAACTTGTAATGCCTCTTCCATCATTTTTGGATACTTTCCCCAACCACCTACAGATTTGTTATTTATTGGAGATCTAACTTGCACGTTACTTGCTGTAAAAAAACCTTGCTTATTTTCGTAGGGTTTTAAATAATTTTCTTTCCAACTAAATCCCAACCAATTAAGTAGTTTTTTGATTTCCTCATTGGGTTTGTTGACAAGATTATCGTAATTTAAGAAATAAATATGATTTTTATATTTGTCTTTATAGAAACTCATTATTTTAAAATGATGTATGTAATAGGTTGCAGAATCAACAAGTGATGAAGAGTACTCATTGCCTATTCCTGTGAATTTTGCTCTATACATTGACAAAATATTATCTAAAGGATTTCTAAATGTATAAATAACCTTAGAGTGCTCAAGCTTAGAAACTATGTGTGGAATGTGCATATAGTTACTTAGCATCTTGTTTGTAGTGATTTTCTTTGATGAGAAATTTTGACTATATTTTAGATAATGTTGATCAATTTCAGAAAAATTTGATTTCTCAGATTCGATTAAAGCATTTAATAAAATTGCACTCTCTCCTAAGTTATGTACTTCCTCATTCATCCCTAATATAGACTCTACTAATGTGGAACCTGACCTTGGAAGTCCAACTATAAAAATATCTCTTAAAGACTTAAATTTGGGTTTATCAAAGGAATTCTCTAAAGTAGTTTTGTTTTTAATATTTTCAGCAAGTTTTATAATTTCATTAATGTTTGAAGGCTTTACTAAAAGTTTTAAGTCATTGGCTTTTTTTAAATAATTTGCACTTTTATCGTATTCCTTGAGTTTATGAAAAATATGAGCTTTAGAAAATAAAATAGTGTAACGATCTTCACTGGTTTTGAAATTCTCAGACTCAAGATTTAATATTTTTGCTTTAATTTCTTTATCTTTTTTAACGTCTATTATTGTAGAGAGAAGATAATAGGAGATAGCATGATAAGGATTTACCTTTATGGCCCGATTTATATATTCAAAACCTTCTTCTTTTTTTCCAGTACCTATTAGAAAATTTGCATAGCTATATATAGTTTCATCATTATCAGGGGCTTTAGAAATTGCTTTTTTGTAGTTATATATTGCTTTTTCGAAATCCCCAGTATCCGAATAAATGTCTCCTAATAAGCCATTAAATAAGTGATTACTTGAAAATAAATCTATTGCCTTGTCTGCGTATTTGGCAGCATCTTTTGGCCTTTTTAAATTTATTAAAATTTTTATTAAATTATGATAACCCTCCCAAAGATTTGGGTTTAATTCAATAGCTTTTTGCGCAAAAGGATATGCTTCATAAAAACTACCAATGTTGTTCAAAATAAAGCCCATTTTAAAAAAAGGAATGAAATTTTTGGGATTAATTTTTATTGATTGTTTTAGAAGTAAAATGGCATCTTGATTTTTATTTTGTTGTTGGCAAATTGAGGCGTAATTAAGAAATACGTTTTTCTCAAAATATTTGTTTTTAATTAGATTATGGTAAATCTGAGCTGCTTGATTTAGATGGCCTTTCTTTTGAAGATTCAAAGCTTTATTGTAGTTAGCTAAATTATTATCCTTAAATTTAAATCCCGTATTTTTACTTGAATTTTTAAACCCTCGCATAAACTCTTAAAAAATAATTTAATTAAATTAAGTAATAATATTTTTAGAATATATTAAAACCTAAGTATTTCATAATAAATTTCTTTTAATTTTAAAAGATCTCAGTTCATAAGTTTCAGAATTATTGCTAAATTGCTATCAATAGCAAAATTTTATGGATTATTTGAAAAAATCTCTTAAGAAACTAAATATACATCGAGATTATGAAGAGGTAGACACAAAAATAGCTAGTGGATGGTACGTTGAACCAATCGTGGGTAGCACTAAAAAGAAAAAATATAAAACTAAACAAGTGGAGTTTAAAATATCCAAAAAAACGACTAATTAATTAAAATAAACTTCTCTAAATAAAGCAAAAATTTTCCTAACAAAACCGTATACAGGTTTATAAAGTGTCACATTAATTTCAAAAATGTATCGATAAATACTTGATTTAGTATCCTCAAATACTATATTTTAAGGTGTACTTTAAATTTCGTGTGAGGAAATTTATGAAGCTTTTTAAAAGCTTGCTTGTAGCTCCTGCTGCACTAGGCTTATTAGCCCCTGTAGCTGCTACTGCAAATGAAGTTACAATTAATGACTTCAACTCTGCTGAAGAACTCGCTGTTACTAACAGCCGTGTAGATGGTTTAGAAGCAAGACTTAATAACATTGAAGCTGGAAGTTTCTCAGAAACAACATCTGCTTCATTCTCAGCTGATTTCGCAATCGGTTCTGTTGATGGAAATACATCTTCTGAGAAAGTTGTAACTGCATACGGTTACCAAATCGATCTATCAACATCATTTACTGGTGAAGATGCTTTTAGTGTATCTTTAGATGCTGGTCAAGGTGCTACTTCACTTAGCGAATTAGACCTTAACTCTGGTGGTGACCAATTAACAGTTGATGGTATTACTTACTCATTCCCAGTTGGTGACAAACTAACTCTTTTAGTTGGTGACTCAACAGACGGTAGTGCTCTCTATAGTACAGCTTGTGTATACGGTGGATTCACAAATACACTTGATGACTGTGGTAACTACAGTTCTGCATTTACAACAACAGGATCTAATTCTGTAGGTTTCTCTGGTTCTTATGATATCGGCAACGGATTTACTGGTGCTTTTGGTTATGCAGGATCTGGAACAGCTGATACTGGTTTAATGACAAGTGGTACTGACTACTATGGAGCACAACTTACTTACACTGGAGATAGTTTTGGTGCTTCTGTAACTTATGCTGACTTAGATACAGCTACAGCATGGGGTTTAAACGGTTACTATGCTTTTGCTAGCAATCTTCCTTCAATAAGTGTTGGATATGAATTCACTGAAAATGAAGGCGCTACTAAAGATGATACTCAGTGGTTCGCTGGACTTCAGTGGGACGAGATCGGACCTGGTTCACTCGGAATTGCTGCTGGTAACAAAGGCCCACAAAGAGATGGTGCTACAGAAGAGATGGCTTACGAAGCATTCTATGCCTACTCAGTTAACGATAATATGACTATCACACCTGCTGTATTCATCCTAGAAAACAACGGAACTAGCGAAACAGACGAAACTGGTGTAGTTGTTAAAACATCATTTAGTTTCTAGGTCTTAGATCTAAATTTAAAAATCTTACACACATAAGGGCCTGCAAAATGCAGGCCTTTTTTATGCCTTTTAAATTTCTGTCTGCTGCGAACTACCAAATCTCTAAAAAAGCATTAATATATATTATGTAATCCTGTGTGAGGAAAAAAAAATGAAGCTTTTTCAGCGTTTGCTGGTAGCTCCTGCAGCTTTGGGTCTTCTATCACCTGTTGCTGCTAATGCAAATGAGGTTAACCTCAACGAAATTTCAAATTACTCTGATGTAGAGAATATTGAATTCGCTAATTCTTTTACTAATAATGAGTCAATGGAGAGTTCATTATTAGCCGGTGGCGAAGGTTTAGTTGACGATCATAGTCATGATGGCGGATTCTCGTCAACAACATCTGCTTCATTCTCAGCTGATTTCGCAATCGGTTCTGTTGATGGAAATACATCTTCTGAGAAAGTTGTAACTGCATACGGTTACCAAATCGATCTATCAACATCATTTACTGGTGAAGATGCTTTTAGTGTATCTTTAGATGCTGGTCAAGGTGCTACTTCACTTAGCGAATTAGACCTTAACTCTGGTGGTGACCAATTAACAGTTGATGGTATTACTTACTCATTCCCAGTTGGTGACAAACTAACTCTTTTAGTTGGTGACTCAACAGACGGTAGTGCTCTCTATAGTACAGCTTGTGTATACGGTGGATTCACAAATACACTTGATGACTGTGGTAACTACAGTTCTGCATTTACAACAACAGGATCTAATTCTGTAGGTTTCTCTGGTTCTTATGATATCGGCAACGGATTTACTGGTGCTTTTGGTTATGCAGGATCTGGAACAGCTGATACTGGTTTAATGACAAGTGGTACTGACTACTATGGAGCACAACTTACTTACACTGGAGATAGTTTTGGTGCTTCTGTAACTTATGCTGACTTAGATACAGCTACAGCATGGGGTTTAAACGGTTACTATGCTTTTGCTAGCAATCTTCCTTCAATAAGTGTTGGATATGAATTCACTGAAAATGAAGGCGCTACTAAAGATGATACTCAGTGGTTCGCTGGACTTCAGTGGGACGAGATCGGACCTGGTTCACTCGGAATTGCTGCTGGTAACAAAGGCCCACAAAGAGATGGTGCTACAGAAGAGATGGCTTACGAAGCATTCTATGCCTACTCAGTTAACGATAATATGACTATCACACCTGCTGTATTCATCCTAGAAAACAACGGAACTAGCGAAACAGACGAAACTGGTGTAGTTGTTAAAACATCATTTAGTTTCTAGGTCTTAGATCTAAATTTAAAAATCTTACACACATAAGGGCCTGCAAAATGCAGGCCTTTTTTTATTTTTATATACTATTTAAGGTTATTCCTACTTATTAAAATGTCGCCAATATTTAAATGTTTAATATGTAGAAAAGATATAGAAAGATCAAAAAAAACATTTTGGATTAAAAAGGGACATTTATTATGTTCAACATGCCTAGATAACATTGAAATAACTCCGATTAAAAAGAGTTAAATATTTATTTCTCTTTTTTATAAAATTTTTTTTGAATAAAAACTCAGAACAAATTTACATAAAAAAAGCTCCAGATAGGAGCTCAGAGAAGGTAATTAGCAAAATTTCAGCTAAATTTTTGTTCTATCATTTTTTAGATATTACTAAATCTAGTATGTTTTAAGTCACTAATTTGAATGAAATTGTAGCTAAGTTTTAGAACCAACCAGGGATGATTTGTCCAGTAGTTACATATGCACCTACGGCTGCAACGAAACCTAACATTGCTGCCCACCCGTTAAAACGTTCTGCTTCAGGAGTCATGATAAATAATAATAGTAATATTTGTAAATGATTGTAACAGGTTTATGAAGCTTTGTAAAGTATATTTTTGATTATTTTTGAGAAGTAGGAAAATTATCTAAAAAATTGCATAGGAGTAGCGTTCTTGTAACATTAATGTATCACTGACTGAATTTTTTCAATTAATCCCTATAGAATCTTCTATAAAATAATTAATTATTAGTTAGAGCAAATTTAACCTCAAATTCAGTTATGAATATCTCCACTTAAGTAAACTGTTTTTTTATTAAGATTCGCTGAAAGAGATTAAGTGTTACTTTTGAGAAAGTGTATAACACAAAATCAAATTGAAAAGTTCGAAATATTGCTTCAATCTTATTTTATTAAGATATTTAAAAATTTAATTTTGCGATAAATCAATCTTTGGCATTTTTTAAATCTTATACACAAAATAAAAACACATAATTAAGACAGATAAGTTTGATTTAAGAATATGTTTTTAATTGATTTTTTAATGAATTCACTCAATTAATAGGAATGTGGGTCGCCTGAGATTCGAACTCAGGACCAGCCGGTTAAAAGCCGGATGCTCTACCGCTGAGCTAGCGACCCATTTTGTAAAATTGAGTACATATGAAATTATCCCTTTTTAAGGTAAAAAAAACAACTTTTTATCTCAACTTGAACAATAGAAAAACAATTCTTAACTTATGAAATAAAAAATTAAAATTTCTCCCCATATTTACAGTTGAAAGTTAAAATATTTGAATAAATAACGAATTTTTAAAATGCTAAGAACAATCGTAGTTTTCGCTCCAATTATCGCCGCTTTAGCTTGGGTTGTATTTAATATACAAAAACCAGCAAGAGAGCAATTCAATAGAGACTTTTTGGGTAAGGATTAATCCAATTTGATAGATAAAGAAGTAATAGTTATTGGAGCTGGTCTTGCAGGATCAGAAGCTGCCTGGCAAGTAGCAAAATCTGGAATACCAGTTAAATTAGTTGAAATGAGACCTATTAAATCAACTCCAGCACATCATACTGATGAATTTGGAGAATTGGTTTGTAGTAATAGTTTTGGGGCTTTAAGTCCTGATAGAGCGGCAGGTTTATTGCAAAAAGAATTAAGATATTTTAACTCACTAATTATGCAAACAGCAGATAAATTTGCTGTTCCTGCTGGAGGTGCTTTGGCAGTTGATAGATCCAAATTTAGTAAAGCTTTAACTGCGTCTTTATCTAATCATCCTTTAATTGAAATCAAGAGATTTGAACAATTGGATCTCCCAAGTAAAGAAAATATAACTATTCTCGCAACTGGTCCATTAACTGCTGATAAGTTGTCCTACAAAATTCAAGATTTTACAGGTTTTGATTCTTGTCATTTTTTTGATGCTGCTAGTCCCATAATTTATGGTGACACTATTGATCAAGAGATTGTCTTTAAAGCTAGTAGATACGACAAAGGAGATCCGGCATATCTTAATTGTCCTATGGATAAAAATGATTATATCCATTTCAGAAAAGAACTATTAGAAGGCGAACAAGCTAGTTTAAAAGACTTTGAAAAAGAATCTGCTAATTTCTTTGAAGCTTGTTTGCCTATTGAAGAAATTGCTAGAAGAGGAGTCGATACGATGAGATACGGACCTTTAAAATCTATCGGATTGTGGAATCCAAAATGGGGAGATTTATTTGATAGGGAAAATAGATTGAAAAATAGACCTCATGCAGTTGTTCAATTAAGGAAGGAAGATTTAGAAGGGAAATTATTAAATATGGTAGGTTTTCAAACTAACCTCAAATGGTCAGAGCAAAAAAGGATATTTAGGATGATTCCTGGTTTGGAAAAGGCTGAATTCGTTCGTTTTGGAGTAATGCATAGAAATACTTTCTTAGAGTCTCCAAAATTACTTTTGCCTACATTGCAATTTATGAAAAGAGAAAATCTCTTTGCTGCTGGTCAAATAACAGGGACAGAAGGTTATGCAGCAGCCGCAGCAGGGGGGTTGCTTTCAGGAATAAATGCTTCCTTATTAGCTAAGGGTAAAAAACCAATAAGTTTTCCTGAGGAATCAATGATTGGTTCCTTGATGAATTTCATAAGTAATAAAAATCAAATATTGTCTAATCAGAAAAAGAATAAATTTCAGCCAATGCCTGCTTCATTTGGCTTAGTTCCAGAATTAACTAAAAGAATAAATGATAAAAGATTAAGGTACAAAGCATATCAAGAAAGATCTACAGAAGCCTTGAATGAGTTTAAAAAAATAATAGATGCTTGTTTTGAAAAAGATCACTTACTTAGCAAAATTTAGTAAGATAAATTACTGTAAACTAACTAAATGAAATTTAATAAGGAAAAATTCGATGCAATTATTATTGGCTCAGGCATAGGAGGCTTAGTAACGGCATCACAATTAGCTGCTAAGGGCGTAAGAGTATTAGTTCTTGAGAAATATATTATTCCAGGAGGAAGTGGGGGCTCTTTCAGGAGAAAAGGTTATACCTTTGATGTCGGTGCTTCAATGATATTTGGATTTGGGGAAAAAGGTTATACTAATTTGTTAACTCGTGCTCTGAAAGATGTAAATGAAAAATGCGAAACCATCCCTGATCCCGTGCAACTTGAATATCACTTGCCACATAACTTTAATATTTCTGTAGATAAAAATTACGATACTTTTATAAGTAAATTATCAGCTATTTTTCCTAAGGAAAAAAAAGGTATAAAGCAATTCTACGATACTTGTGCAAGTGTATTTAAATGTTTAGATTCAATGCCTCTTTTATCAATAGAGGATCCAAGTTATCTTTTTAAAGTTTTTTTTAAATCTCCATTATCCTGTTTAGGGTTAGCTAGATGGTTACCAGTTAATGCAGGAGATGTTGCGAGAAAGTTTATAAAAGATCCCGAACTTTTAAAATTTATTGATATCGAATGTTTTTGTTGGTCTGTAATGCCTGCCTTTAAGACTCCTATGATTAATGCGGGAATGGTTTTTACTGATAGGCATGCTGGCGGCATAAATTATCCAAAAGGGGGAGTAGGAACTATAGCCGAGAAGTTAGTTTCTGGTATCGAAAGATTGGGAGGAAAAATTAGATACAAGACCAAAGTGACTGAAATACTTTTAAATAATCAGAAAGCAGTAGGAGTTAAACTTACAAGTGGGGAAGAAATTTACTCAAACATTATCGTATCTAATTCCACTAGATGGGATACCTTTGGGCTAAAAGATAAGAAGAAAGGATTGATTTCAAGTAAAAACGTGCCAACAAGTGAATACAAGTGGACAGAAAACTATAAGCCCTCCCCCTCTTTTGTTTCGATTCACCTTGGTGTAGAAAAAAATATTATAAGCAATAATTTTAATTGTCATCATATAATAGTTGAAAATTGGGATGAATTAGAAAGTGAAAAGGGAGTAATTTTTATTTCTATTCCTACTTTGCTTGACCCATCTTTGGCTCCAGAAGGTAAACATATAGTACATGCATTTACTCCTTCATCAATAAGCGAATGGGAAGGGTTAACAAGGAAAGAATATCTGCAAAAGAAAGAAAAATACTTTACTTTTCTTATGGAAAAGATTTCAACTATTTTACCTAATCTTGAAGAAAATATTGATCACAAAGAAATTGGCACCCCAAAAACTCATAAAAAGTTTCTTGGAAGATATGAAGGTAGTTATGGACCAATTCCTAGTAAAAAGTTGCTTGGACTTTTGCCAATGCCTTTCAATACTACAAAAATTAAAAACCTTTATTGTGTAGGCGATTCATGCTTCCCAGGTCAAGGCTTAAATGCTGTTGCTTTTAGTGGATATGCATGCGCTCATAAAATAGGAGCAAAATTAAACATAAATAGTTTCAAATTACCAGACTAAACAAATGCTTCTGAAATGATAGAAAAGTTTAAAACTCTTTTTTTTGTAAAAAGTTCGTTAATTTCTCTTTATTTAGCGCTTACAATTCCTTTACCATTTATCTCAATTGAAAAATTAAAAATTCCCTCTATAGTAATTTTTGCTTTAGGACTTTATTTGATAATCAATATCACAAGTGACTATGTAGAAACTTGCAGTAATAAAATTACATACAAAAGTAGCTTTATTTCTAAATTCTTAGGAAAAAAAAATTGGGAGATTTCGTGGAAAGATATTAAATTAATCAAATCTTCACCAACAAGTCAGGGTAGTAAAGTTTATTACTTTAATACTTTTCAAGGAGATAATTTTCTTGTCCCACAAAGAATAGAAAAATTTGAAAAATTCTTATTAATTGTTTCCAAAAATACTAGGGTTTCTATTGATGAAATATCTTATATATCACCACTATGGACCTACAAGTTATTGAGTTTACTATCAGTGATGATGATTATTGGTGAATTTTTTGCTTTTCTAAATTAAATATTATCAATACTGAATCGATATCCTTGTTGTCTAACAGTGGTTATTCCACCACCTTCTCCCAAGCCTGCCTGTTCTAATTTTCTTCGTAAAGTTAACACCTGAGTATCTACAGATCTCGGACCTCCGCTGAAAGGCGGCCAAGCCATCCTTAGAAGCTCTTGTCGACTTCTAACCATGCCAGGTGGCATAAGTAAAGCACAAAGGAGTGCAAACTCTCTAGGGCTTAATTCTACGGGCTTCTCGCTAAGAGTTACTTGTCTTAGTAGAAGATGAACCTCTAGAGGTCCAACTTCAACTTTTTCTTGTAACCCTATCCTCCCTCTTTTTAAGAGAGTTCTACATCTTGCTGCAAGCTCTTCTAATCCAAACGGTTTTCTAAGAACGTCATCTGCCCCTTCATCTAATAAATTAACTAATGCTTCTACACCTGATCTTGCCGTTAGAACAATCACGGAAGACCCTAATTGTTGGGCTAGTCTCATTGCTGTGTTCTGCTCGAGGATTTCTGCGCTAACTAAAAGGTCAGGTGATTGTTCTCTGCATAAGTCAACAGCTTCTGCTGCTGAACCTACTGCAGCTGCTAAATGGCCATCTTGGCGAAGCCTTTGGACAAGTACCGTTCTAAGTGTGGGGTGAGGTTCAACAACAAGAACTCTTGATGGGGTTTGAGAGCTCGAAGGCAATTGTGAACTGCCAGGAGTTGAAGCTAAGATTTGCTCAGTTGATTGCATTCTTAATTACTGTTGGGCCAGGCAATTTTTTATCATCCTTAATAAGGTATAACAAATGCTAAAAGAAAATCAGAATCTATCGAATTATGACATCATTTGAAAATCCCAAAGCAATTCGTCATTTCCAATCAATATGCGATAGTTGCCAAGACTTAGTTACTCGTTTTCATACGCCATCTGATCTTAAATTATATAGTGATGGTTATCTCCAAGCCCTTAGAAATTGCAATGGTTTAGAGCAAAAGGATCAAGAAAAATTAGAAAGATTAATTGAAAGATGGATTTTAGATCCTTCAAGTTTTATTGATCCAGATGGAGATGGGAATAAAGGTTTTTTTGATAAAAAAAGGATTTAAAATATTAATTTTTATTAAATAATTCAGTATTTATACTTACTAATTGTCTTAAGACGCTAATTCAATTTCTATTTTTTCTTTTAGAGATCCTGAATTGTACATCTCGATAAGAATGTCTGATCCACCAAGAAATTCTCCTTTTAAATAAACTTGTGGAATTGTTGGCCAATCTGAATATTCTTTGATACCTTCTCGTATGGCGAAATCACTTAAAACATCAAACGTACCAAATTCTATACCTAGGGAATTTAGTATTTGTACTACATTGTTAGAAAAACCACATTGAGGCATTAATTTAGTCCCTTTCATGAAAACCATCACTGGATTAGAATCAATCAGGTTTTGTATTTTATCTTTTGTTAGGTTGTCCATAATTTAGTTTGGTGTTTCTGTTTTTAATGCCAGTGCATGGATAGCCTCTGAAGCTAATTCTTCCTTTAAAGCAGAATAGACTAGCTGGTGTTGTTTAACTAATGATAATCCATTGAATTCAGATGCAATTACAGTTACTTGCAAATGATCATTTCCTTTAAGGTTTTCAACAAAAACTTGGGAATTTGGTAATTTTTTTGTGATTAAATTAATGACTTCTGCTTTCGTAATCATAATTAATATTAATTAACCTTTGTATTTTGTATCAACAAAGCCTAGTTGTATCAATCTTTCATAAGCTTCTTTACCTTCTATGCTATTAGGAGACATTATTCTAATTGTTTCAACAAGTAAGGGAACCGCAACCTCAGGTTTTTCATCTTTTATATACATAGAGGCTAATCTCTCATTTGATTCTGCCAAAATTTGTAATGTTTGCTTACCTTTCCTTTGCATTTCATTTGGTATTCTCGCATCAATTCCTTTGAATGAAGAATTTAGATCAGAATAAAAAGACGCAAGTTGCTTTGCTAGTTTTCTGGCGTTTAAGTAAGAATCCTTAGCTTTATCTAAATCACCGTTTTTTATATATTTATCACCTTGTTTTATGAAATATTCTACGTTTGAAATGGAAAGCTTTTTGCTCTTATTTGAGAGAACTCTGAAGTCTTCTGGTTTCTTTATTTCTGCATGAACTTCATTTTTATAAGGAACATTTCCAAAAAATATAAATAAAATTGGGATTAATTTTAAGAACTTCATTTTCTTATTCAATTATTAAATTTCATAGTAACTTATTGTAGATTCATCTACCTACTTTTTTTAATGCTTTTTCTTCCTCTAGGGTCATTTTTTTATTTAGAAATATATTAAAGTCTTTGATAGTAAAGTTTAAGTAATCATTAATTGCTATTGGTTTTCCAAAGGATAAACAAAATTCGCCCCTAAAGTTCGGAGGTACTTTGCTGTAGGCAATTCCAATTGGAATAACAATTATCGACGTTGTTTTTTTTGTAGCTAATCTAGCTAATCTATATAGTCCTTCTTTGAGAACTAATTTTTTTCCATATCTATTAATCTTTCCTTCGGGGAAAACAACTAGTTGTTCTCCTTTTTCTATAAGATCAATCGCATATCTTAACGCTGAGAGAGATGGTGATAATTGATTTATCGAAAAACATCCAAGTCTTTTTAAAAACCAACCTTGTATTCCTCTCATTTCGGATTTAGTAACCATAAATCTACAATCCTTTTTTGTTACCCTTCTACCAATTGCCATGGTGAGTATTAAGCCGTCCCATCTTGATCTGTGGGTTGGAGCCAAAATGATAGAGGAATTTAAGGGAATTGAAAAATTATTATTTAATATTTTCTTTTTTCTAAAAAATAACCTCAAAACAACGTCCTGGGTAATGAACATTGCAATAAATCCCAATAAAGGGTTGATTTTATGCCAAATATCTAAGGATTTCTTCTTCAAGTTCTATTTACTATATATTAATAATTTACGTCTTTGCCTTTTTTTATTAGCTATTATTGGGCGGTTACTAGATTGTCTAGAAACTAAGATTTTCAAAATTATGGCTACTTTAGGAGTAAACATTGATCATATTGCAAATGTAAGGCAAGCAAGGAAAACTGTCGAGCCTGACCCTGTACAATTTGCTTTCTTAGCTGAATTAGGAGGGGCAGACTCCATAACAGTTCATCTAAGAGAAGATAGAAGACATATCCAAGATAGAGATGTATTCCTTTTGAAGGATACGATAAAAACTAAACTCAATTTAGAGATGGCTGCTACAGAAGAAATGTTAGAAATTGCAAAAAAAGTTCTTCCTGATTATGTAACGCTTGTACCCGAGAGAAGAGAGGAAGTTACTACCGAGGGCGGGTTGGATGTAAAAAGTAATGTGCAATACCTTAAGAATTTTGTTGGAAATTTAAAAGATTCAAATATAGAAGTAAGTGCATTTATTGATCCTATTGGTAACCAGATAAATTATTCCAAAGAAATAGGGTTTAACTTTATAGAATTACATACTGGAAAATATGCTGATCTATCAGGATCTGAACAGAATCAAGAGCTCCAAAGGATTATAGAGTCTACATATTTAGCAAATGACCTTGGATTAGTTGTTAATGCTGGTCATGGCCTTAATTACAATAATGTTAAAAAAATTGCATCAATTAACAATATGAACGAGCTAAACATAGGCCATAGTATTGTTGCAAGGGCTTTAGCGATAGGATTAGAAAAGTCTGTACGTGAAATGAAGTCCCTTATTACATCAAATTAAATTTCAAAATGACAAAATATTTTTTCGTCGCGGCAAGTGAAAAGTTTTTAACAATTGAAGAACCAATTGAGGAGATTTTGAAAGAGAGGATGAGAAACTATAAAGAAAACAACAAAGAAATAGATTTCTGGCTATTAAAAAATCCATCATTTTTGCATACCTCCCAATTTGTTGATCTAAAAGCAAAGATTCCATCACCCCCAGCAGCTATTTTATCGACAGATAAGAAATTTATAACTTTCTTGAAGCTGCGTTTAGAATTTGTGGCTGTTGGGGAATTCGAATGTCCTGATGCAGAAATAACTGATCCATTTAAAGTTGAGTAATATATCCAACCAGTAAATTGCTCAATCTA
Organism: Prochlorococcus sp. AG-449-G23; assembly: GCA_003209585.1. Taxonomy (GTDB): domain Bacteria; phylum Cyanobacteriota; class Cyanobacteriia; order PCC-6307; family Cyanobiaceae; genus Prochlorococcus_A. The sequence continues at coordinate 4,230 of QCQJ01000023.1, read as the reverse complement.
TTTAAGTCAAACAAAATTGAAGTAATTAGTGAGCTGTTGGCAGAAGAAATAAAAATATTTCCTCCTCTAATAACTGAGAAATTAGAAATAGCTGTTCCAAATTATTTTTTGGGTAAGTGGTTAAGTGAACAAATAACTATAAAAAACAAAATAAGTGCTCTTTATGAAATAAAGACAATATCAAGTTACACAGAATCATTATTGACAAATTTTTTCCCAGGAATTGATATGGGTTTATGGAATTTTGAGTCAATTAAATGGGGCATTATTGATTCATTGGAAGAATTAAATAGCTTTAAAGAATCATTTCCGCTTAGAAATTGGATTAACAAATATTTGGATAATAAAAAGACAATTGATGGAGACCTATATAATCTGACAAAAAAGATCACGAATAATTTTATTGATTATCTAATTTTTAGACCTGAAATGATTGCTGAATGGAATAGATATGAAATTAATTCACTTAATCTATTTAAGAATTTAAATTCAGATCAGTTTTGGCAACCTATTTTATATAAATTATTAGAGAAAAAGATATCTGAAAAGCCTTCATGTTTATATATGATTGAAGTAATAAAGAATTTAAAAAGAATTAAAAACTTTCAATTTCAAGTACCAAATCAGATTTATATTATTTCCGACAATAACTTATCTAAACTACATATTAACTTTTATTCAGAACTTTCAAAATTTACAAATGTAAATTTATATTTATTATCTGCAGGAGAAGATTTATGGAATAGAATAAATTGTCTTGAAGGCGAGTTAGGATTTGATAATATTGAAAGTAAATTGAATTTAAACAATACAAATATAGAGAAAATATTTGGTAGATTTGGAGCAAACTTTCAGAAATTAATTGACGAGAATATTTATAAAGAAGGTATAAATTTAAAAAATAATTTAATATATATTGATCCAACAACTAATTTTTATGAGAAGAAATATACTCCTCTTCTTAATCAAATACAAAAAAAACTAATTGATAATAATAGCAACGATTTTATAGTAAATGAAAGGGATGATTCAATATTACTTTGTGAGCATTTTAATCAGAATAGTCAATTAGAATATATAAGAAATAAAATTATAGAAATAATAAATTCTTGTGAGACTATTAAATATAGTGATATTGCTGTTTTGTCTCCACAAACTAATCAAATCAAACCTTATCTAAGGTATATCTTTAATAATGAATTGATTAATGGTGAAAAGATACCTTATTTTTTTATTGATGATGATAATTATGATTCTCCAGACATTTATAAATTTTTAATTGACATCACTGAAATAGCAAATGAAAAAATTACACTTGAAAAAATAGATTATATTCTTTCGAAAAAAGTAACTCAGAACATTTTTGAGTTTGATAGCACTGAGAAGGATGAAATTATCTTCATACTTACCCAAGTTGGTTTTCATTGGGGATTAGATTCTAATGAAAGATTAGGGGAAGAAAAAAATACTCTAGAGTGGTGTATAAATAGAATTACTTTAGGCTTAATTTATGACAAAGATAATTTAAGTATTACTAATTTAAAACCATTTAGCTTAAAAAATATAAGTCTGGATTTGAATAAATGGGTTAAATTATTAATTGATTTTAAAAAATATATTAATTTGCTTAGGGGATCTTTTTCTTACTTAGGTTGGATTGAAAAGATAAAGTTTATATTAAAAAGTATTGCTGATTCCAACTCAAATTTTAATTTAGAAATAAGTGAAATAAATAGAATTCTTGATAACAAAGCAATAGATTTAATACCACATGATCTTATTTTGTTAAATGTTTTTAGAGAGATATTAATTTCTTGCATAAATGAAGCTAAATATCAGAGCAAATCACGTGTCAACAAGATACTTGTAAGTGATATTGAGAATTCAAGGCATATTCCACATAGGTTTATCTTCTTAATGGACATGAATAGTGTTCATTATCCAAAATTATCAAAGAATGAAAATATTAATTTATTAAATAATAAATATCATCTGGGCGATCCATCAGTTTTTGAAAGAGAGAAATATTTATTTCTTGAGTTGTTAATTGCCTGTAAAGATAAATTCATAATTACTTGGGTAAAGAATGACAAAAACAATAAAAAATTAGATGTTTCTTTTCCTATAAAAGAGTTAATTTCTTTTTTTGATAGTTTTTTAACCCAAGGCGAAAGAGAACTAATAATTAAAAATTCTGATTTAAATAAAAAAGAAATAATTGATCTTAATAGTTCTCAGATAATTAAAAGTAATTATTCTTTAGTAAAAGATATAGATTGGAATGAAAAAAAATCTGATATTAAAAATTACAAATTATCAGAACTGATTTATTGGTTAAGGACTCCACAAAAATATTGGCTAAATAAAAAAAATATTTCTCCCAACGAAATATTTTTTCATCATCCAGATGAGGAGAATGTAAGTAATCTGCAGAAGTCACAACTAATTACAAAAATAATCCAGGAATTAGAAATTGATAATCATAATGTAATTGATGATTTAAAAAATTTGAATATTAAAGATCAATTAGTTGAAAATGGTATTATTATGCCTAAAAATAGTATTTTTATAAAAGAAGAAGAAATTAAAGATTTATTAGAGAGTCTAACTAAAAGTTTAAGTCAACATAAAAAGATTAATAGAATTTATGTTAAATCAAATTCAAATAAAGAAGAATATTTCATAGATGATGACACCGTAATCGAATTAATTCATACGAAACTAAGTTTAAGTCGTTTGATAGAGGCTTGGATAAAATCACTCTTTATTTCTTCTTTAAAGAAGAATATAAAAAAGACTAAAGTAATTTTTAGAACAGAAAATCATTATAAATCGCAAATTATTCAATCGCCCGGAGTAATTGAGTCAAATTTAATTTTGAAGGAATATATAAATATTTTTAATAATTATTCTGAAAAATGTTTTCCTCTCCCTCCAGAAAGCTCTTATAAATATGTAGAAGCAAAAATAAAATCAAAAAATGAGAAAAAAGCTTTTACGGATAGATGGATTGGTAATAAAAATTTTTCTAAAGGTGAAAGAGATAATATTGAAATGAAAGTATGTTTTGGAAGTAAAAAAGAACCAGATTTCTTTTTGGGAAATAATAATTTTGATCAATTATCATTCAGATTATATGGTCCTCTTATTGAAGCATTAAAGAAATAAATAATGACTAAATTTCAGTTAAAAATTTTTTTAAAAGCTGCTTATGAAATAATCCTTGTTTTTTTACAGTTCTTTATTATTAGTCTTCATTTTTTTCAATGGGAATTTATTCCAGAAAAACAAATAATTCAAGTTAGTCCTTTTTTTTATTTTGTGGGTTTTTTAATTATAATAATCGCTTTCATAATATTGTTAGTTGCTATTAAAGACTTAGGTAGAAATTTATCCCCTTTCCCAAGACCTATAAAAAATAGCAATCTTGTTACTAAAGGTATTTATCGATTTACTCGTCATCCTATGTACTATTCCCTAATCTTTATTTCCATTGGCGTTTTCATAACAAAGTTATCTATTTATTACTTATTTTTATCAACAAGTCTGGGGTTAATAATTAAATTTAAGATTGCTTTAGAAGAGCAATATTTAAACAATAAATTTAAGAATTACTTAATTTATAAAAATAAGGTCAAATATTAGTTCAATAAAGATATGGATATTAATCAAATAAAATTAGATAAAAAATTTAAATTAGTAGAAGCAAGTGCAGGAACTGGCAAAAGTTTCACTTTGGCTCACCTAGTTTTAAGAAATGTTTTGGAGAAAAAAATTAAACCGGAGGAGATACTCTTATTAAGCTTTACAAAAAATACGTGTTCAGAATTAAGAGATAAAATACTTTTGAGATTTCAGGATTTAAAATCATTTTTGCAAAATAATAATGAAAGTAAGATAGATAATACTCTTAAGGATTGGTATCTAAAGTTTAAGGAGAATGAAAAATCTAAGGATAAAATTATATCCGATATTGATAATTTTGTTAATGAAATTTATAAATTACAAGTAACTACATTCCATGCTTTTTGCAATAATATTATTGATGAATATAGTATTGAAATTGGACTAACTCAAGATCCATACATTGAGAATAATATAGATAATTTGTATAAAGATATAATAGATGATTTGTGGATTGAAGATTTTCTAAATCTTAATCCTGAGATCATTTCAGCAGTCAACAGAAAAAAAATAAGTTCTAGATTTGGAAGTAGACTTAATAAGTCA
>QCQJ01000022.1 GCA_003209585.1 Prochlorococcus sp. AG-449-G23 | reverse complement strand
TGGAAGCAATATTTTTAATGTTCTCGTTGTTTTGGGCATAAGCTCATTGATAACACCTCTTAAGGTAAAAAGCAGAATAGTCAGAAGAGATGTGCCTCTTTTAATGGCAATTTCTTGTGCAGTTTGGGCTATGTCATCAACAGGCTTATTAACATTGCAAGCAGGGATATTTCTAATATTTTGTTTAATCTTAAATACAATATGGGAAATAAATACCATCAATGAAAAAGGAGAGGAGACAAAAGATGCTGAACCAGAGATAGAAGAATTAAAAGATAACTATAAAGGGAAGATGAATATTTTACTAAAGTTAATATTAGGAATATTTCTTTTAAGCTTTGGTTCAAATATTTTAGTAAATGGTTCTCAAACGCTCGCTACTCTTTTGGGTGTAAATGAAATTGTCATTGGTTTAACTATCGTCGCAACTGGGACATCTTTACCAGAATTAGTAACTTCAATAATTGCTGCATTCAAAGGCAAAACAGATCTTGCGATTGGTAATGTAATAGGAAGCAATTTACTTAATCAACTTTTAATCCTTGGAAGTTGCAGTATTTTTTCAGGATTTAAAGGTTTAGTAATTGAAAAGAGTCTAATAAAAGTTGACTTACCTTTTATGGTTTTAACTACCTTTGCATGCTTACCAATTTTCTGGAGCAAAGGGAAAATCACAAGAATTGAAGGATTTATATTGCTTAATCTATATATTTTCTACATTCTTGATAAGATACTTTTCCTGAATGGATTTAACTTCCTTTCTGAATTAAGGATAGGTTTATTTATTTACTTTGGGTTACTTATAGTGCTTCTGATTGTTCAAGAAAAATTAAATTTTTCTGAATCATAAATTTAGCCATACATTGTCACAAATTCTTCTGAGATAGTTGGATGCAAAGCCATTGTAATATCAAAGTCTTTTTTTGTTATCCCTGCATTTAATGAAATTGATACCATTTGAATAATCTCAGACGATGTTTCTCCAAACATATGACATCCTAGGACTTTGTCAGTTAGCTTATGAACTACAATCTTCAACATACATTTTGATTTATTCTTTTTAAAGGTATTAGACATAGGGGTAAATTCGCATTTGAAAATTTTTATATTTTTTTCAGAGTAAATGTCTTTAGCTCTTTTCTCACTTAAGCCAACTGTTGAAATTTCTGGAATAGTAAAAACGGCCTTAGGGATATATTCATAATTTACTTTTCTTTTTTGGTCATTAAAAAAAATTATCAGAAAAAACTCTCCCTTGTTCTATTGCTACTGGAGTTAAGTTTGGCTTATTTATGATATCGCCAACTGCAAAAATATTTGCGTTGCTTGTTTGATTAAGTTCATCAACATTTAAATATTGACCATCCATCTTTAGATTTAAAAAATCTAAATTTAAAGGCAAAAGATTTGGTTCTCTTCCAGTAGCAATAAGAATATTATTAGTTAGGAGTTTATCTCCAGAGTCTAGGGTAGATTCCAGATTTCCATTTACTCTCTTGATAGACTTTAATTGAGTATTGAAGATTATATTGATTTCAGTAAAAGTAGGTGATTCCTCTAGGCATGAAGAAAGATCCTCATCAAAACCATTAAGTAAATGTTGACCTCTAATTAATTGAGTTACTTCAGTACCTAAATTTCTAAAAATAGAAGCAAATTCACAAGCAATATATCCTCCTCCTACTATTAATATTGATTTGGGAAACTTTTCTAATTCAAAAATATCATCACTAGTCCATGACAAATCTACCCCAGGAATATTTAATTTCTTTGGTTTACCTCCAACTGAAATAAGAATTTTTTTTGAACTTATTTTGTTTTTAATTTTCTTTGTTTTTGGACAAATAATTTCTAATTCATTTTGAGAAATAAATCTTCCTAAGCCTTCAAAAACAGTTATATTCAACTTTTTTAAAGAATTTCTATGTAAATTACTTAATCTAGAAACCTCCTCTCTAATATTCTTCAATAAAATGTTTGATTCAAAATTAATACCTTCATTTTTTAATCCATATCCTTCAGAAGAATCCATATTTTTTTTACTTTTAGCTGCATAAACCATCAATTTCTTAGGCACACATCCCCTTATCACACAAGTTCCTCCTATTTGATTTGCTTCTATGATTGCGACTTTTGCTCCATAACTAGCCGCACGTTTAGCCGCCGCGAGTCCTCCAGATCCAGCGCCAACAACAATTAAATCAAATTCAAATTCCAAGACTTTTTTTAATCAATTATTATAACGTTAGTTTATAGCTTTAATTCAAATAATGAATGGGATTTTGACATGGGATGATTTAAATAAATTTGAAGTTGAAGATCTTAATAGAGTCCATGGTATAAATAATTCCTACGCAAATTTAAGATTATTTGGACATAGTGAAAATGATGTATTAGTTACCCTTTATAGGGATAGGCATTCTTGGTGTCCTTACTGTCAGAAGATATGGTTATGGCTTGAATTTAAGAGAATTCCATATAGAGTCAGGAAAATAAATATGTTTTGCTACGGCCAAAAAGAAAGTTGGTTCCTTGAAAAAGTCAGATCGGGGAAATTACCTGCAATTGAATTTAAAGGGCAAGTTATAACTGAAAGCGACGATATTATAGCTTTTTTAGAAAATGAATTTGGAGCACTTGGATCTTTTATAACATCTAGTCATCTTTGCAAAATTCGAGAGTTAGAAAGAGAAATTTTCAGATCCTGGTGTAATTGGCTCTGCCGAGAAAGCTTTAATTTTATAGATAACTCTTTTAGAAAAAAAAGATTTAAAGAATCCATTTCTAAACTCGATGAAATCTTAAGTAGGTCAAAAATCAGGGTTTGTTGATCCATCAGTTTCTAACACGGGTGATATAGAGCCTGGTGTTGGAGATATAATTTTTATTCCCTATATGGAGAGAATGAATGCATCACTGATTTATTATAAAGGGTTTAATTTAAGATCTAATTACCGTAACGTAGATAACTGGCTTACCCTTTTTTGAAGGGACAAGTGCTTATAGAGGCACTCAAGGAGATTTTCATACTCATTCTCATGATTTACCCCCACAAATGGGAGGATGCTATAAAGAAAGCAATGAACAACAGATTACTTTCTCTAAGCTAATAGATACTGGGCAGGGTCTAGGTAATTATGAATTAAATCAAAATTATGAGTCAAAATATTTCGCAAAAATTGCTCTTAAAAGAGTGATAAAGCATAAAGACAATTTACTAAAAGTAAACCCTTACGATAAAGAATCCTTTGAGGAATCATTGAGATCAGCTTTGAGCCATATGATCACAGGTGAGCTATTAATCCCTAAAAAACTTTCAGGAATCTCTCTAAGATACTTAAAAAATAGAATCTCAGTTCCAAGAGATATGCCAATTATTTCAGCAAGATTATTAAGGCAATCATTAAATAAAATTGAATCGCTTAGTGATATTAATGAAATAGACAAGATACCTTTCAGGCATAGATATGATCAAGATCCTATAAATTTCATTTCTAATTAATAGTAAGGCTATAAATTTTTTCTTGAATCTATTTGAAGTAAATCTCTTATTTTTTGAACTTGACTTGCAATATTAGGATCAATAGATAATTTTTTTTCAACTTGTTCAATAGCGTACATAACAGTTGTATGGTCTTTACCACCAAATTCATCTCCAATTCTTGGTAGGCTTAAATTAGTACCATGTCGCATAAGATACATGCCTATTTGTCTAGCTTGACTTACTGGTTTTCTCCTACTTGAACTAATCAATTCATCAGTCGAAACTTTAAAGAAATCTGACACTTTGTTAATAACTTGTTTTGGAGTAACAACTACTCCAACACTATTAGGATCAAGCATTGGAGCAATTGATTGGACTGTCATGGGCAAGCCTGTTATTGATGCAAAAGCAACAGCTCTAGTAAATGCTCCTTCTAATTCTCGAATATTCGAAGTAAATCTTCCCGCTATAAATTGAATTAAATCTCTAGGGAGACTCATACTTTCTTGTTCTGCCTTTTTTTGAAGAATAGCCGTCCTTGTCTCAAGGTCGGGGGGTTGAATATCTGCAGTCATACCCATTGAGAACCTTGAAATTAATCTCTCTTGAATTCCCGACAATTGATTTGGAGGCCTATCACTTGCAATAACTATTTGGCTTCCTGATTCGTGAAGAGCGTTGAAAGTATGAAAAAATTCTTCCTGTGTATACTCTTTACCTTCTAAGAACTGTATATCGTCTATTAAAATCAAATCAACTTTTCTATATTTATCTCGAATAGCTGTCATTCCATCTCTCCTAATTCCACTAATTACATCGTTAGTAAAAGTCTCTGTAGATACGTATTTAACTTTTGCTTCTGGATCTATTTCTACTCGATAATGACCTATTGCTTGCATTAAATGAGTTTTACCAAGACCTACGCCACCACAAATGAATAAGGGGTTGAATTCTCTCCCAGGAGATTCGGCAACGGCTAAAGCTGCAGCATGCGCCAACCTACTATTTGGTCCCACAACAAATCTTTTAAAGACGTAGCGTAAATTTAAACCGTTAGGATTTTTGGAACGATTTTTTGAAGAAATATCTTGGCTTCTATTAGAAAATGATTTTGTTTTATGATTCAAGTTCTGTTCATCTATGTTTTCTTTATTTGTTGTATGGCCGCTGATATTTGTTTCAGATTTAAAAACAACTTTTACATCATGGCCGCAAATTTCTTTTGCAGCTTTTTCAATAGTTTCACAATAATTCTTTCTTAACCAATCACTGGAAAATGTATTTGGTGCTATTAAAGTCAACAAGCCATTTTCAAAACAATTAAATTTAGCAGGCCTTATCCATGTTTCAAATGAAGGCTTACTTAAAGTTTTTTGTAGTGATTGTTGAACTTCCGCCCAAATAGGATTAATTGCTTGCAAAATTTTATTCTCTAGATTATTAATCTAGTTGGAATTTAATAAATGGCCATTATCAAATCATAAGATCACGACAAATTTAAAATTAATTAACAAAGCATCATCTAAATTTATAAATAAATTTCATATTTTTTTTTATAGACATATAATTATTTGAAATCTCTCTAAATTATTGGATAAAGCATTACTTATTATCATGGCAAAATGGCATGGTTTTGGAAGATGCAAAACAAGATTATCAAAAGATATTGGTAAAAGTAATTCTGCAAAGATACAAAGTGTGATGACCAAACATACTATTTCAGTCGCCAAATCTCTCCAAAAAACTAAACCAATTGATATTTCTTTAGCTATATCTGGTTTAGGGGAAAAAAATTGTAGAAGATGGTCTAAAGAATTAGGTATCAAAAAATTTAATTTGCAGGGAAAAGGTTGCCTGGGAGAAAAGATGAAAAGGCAAATAATTATCAACAAAAAATTTTGTACTCAACATAAGATCAAAAATATTATTTTTATTGGAACTGACCTCCCAGATTTATGCCATCAAGATTTATTAAATACTCTAAGAGAGCTGCAAGAAAATGATCTCATTCTAGGACCATCTAATGATGGCGGGTATTGGCTTATTGGTTTATCAGAAAAAATAATTTCAAGTCACCTTTTTTTACCATTTATTAACATTAAGTGGGGTACAAATAATGTTATTCAAAATACAATTGATAATTTTGCTTCCATAAAATTGAAATATAAGTTTTTAGATAAAAAAATTGATATAGATACAATATTCGATATTGAAAATAGAAAATAATCAACTTGTCTAAAATCTCCATCATTATCCCAACTATCAATGAAGCCAATAATTTGCCACTATTGCTTTCAGACTTGTCAATAATTCAAAAAAAAGGAGAAATTATTATAGTGGACTGTGGTAGTGAAGATAAAACTATTGATATAGCAAATATTTATGGAGCAAAAGTATATAAATCCCATGAACGAAATAGAGGTTTACAATTAAATATGGGTGCCAAGAATTCAAGAGGAGACTGGCTTATATTTTTGCATGCAGACACGAGATTAACTCATGATTGGTTTAGAAAATTAAATTCAGTTTTAAATGAGAACAAGAATTATATATATTATTTTAAATTTAAAATTAATCACAAAAAGATAATTTATAGAGTCCTCGAGATTCTAGTGAATTTTAGAAGTCAATATTTTAAACAACCATATGGTGATCAGGGTTTAATAATTCATAGAACTACTTATTTTGAGAATGATGGCTTTAGAAATATACCTTTAATGGAAGACATAGATTTTTTTAGGAGATTAAACAATAAAAAAGACTTAAAACAATTAAATATTCCTATCTTTATAAGTTCAAGAAAATGGGAAAGAACTAATATTTTTCTCCAAGCATTTAAAAATTGGAACTATAGAAGAAGATGGTTTAAAGGTGAATCGACAAAATCTATATATTCTGATTACTACAAAAATGATTAATTTGCATACCAAAATGCACATTTAGAGCCTCTTGGTTCTAATATCCAACCTTGTCTTTTGTAAAACGTAACCACTTCTGCATCAGCAAAAAGGGTAACTTTATAAATACCAATATTTTTTAGTTCTTTCAAAATATATTTCATTAGTTCTTTCCCCAATCCTAGTCCTTGATAGACAGGATTAACAGCCACATCCCAAACTGTTGCTTCTAGAATTCCATCGCCAGTGCATCTCGCGAATCCTACTAGCCTAGGAAATTTATAGTCATGACGCCATAACCCAACCACCAAAATACTAAAATCTAGAGCTCTTTTAACTCTTCTTATAGGTCGTCTGCTCCAACCAACAGTTTGCAAAAGTTGATCTAGTTCTATTAGATCTAACTCTTTATTTTTACTACATACGAATATTTCTTCTTTATTTTTTTGAGTGAATTCATAAGAATTCAAACCATAGATATCTATCAGTTCATCTCTCGATATATTGTTCGATTTTCTTATTGATGAACCTTGGTTTCTAAAAATCATTAAAAATTCGCAAATCCTTTTTGTTGAAGTTCAGAGAGTTGAAAATATAAACCCTTTTGAAGTCTCAATTCACTATGTGTACCCTCTTCAACTAGTGATCCCCCTTTTAAAACTAAAATTTTATCAGAGCTTTCAATAGTCGCTAGCCTGTGAGCTATTACTAATGCTGTTCTTTTTGACAGAATTCTCTCGAGATCTTTCTGCAAAGTAGCCTCTGTAGAAGGATCCATAAAAGCTGTAGCTTCATCCATTATTAAGACCACAGGGTTTCTAATCGCTACTCGAGCAACTGAAAGAAGTTGTCTCTCTCCAGAGGAGAGATTACCCCCTCTTTCTCTTAGCAAAGTGTTCAAACCTTCTGGTAATTTCTTTAATAAACCATTTAATCCTAATTCTTTACAAAGATTTTCTAATTCAAGATTGTCTATATTTGCATTTAGTTTCAAATTATCAGCAACATTACCACTAAAGATAAAGGTATCTTGTAGAACTACTCCTAACATATTTCTAAGGGTTGCTATAGGAATATCTTTTATATTTATATCATCGATTAAGATTTGACCTGATTGAGGTTCATACAACCTACATAACAATCTAATTATGGTTGTTTTACCAGAACCAGTTGGTCCGACAAAAGCTACATGCTCTCCAGAATTGATCAAGAAAGATAGATTCTTTAAGATATGTTCGCCCTCTTTGTAGAAGAAATTAACATTCTTGAATTCAATCTTACCTTTAAATTGCTTATTTGCAGTTTGAGCATCTTGTGAAAAATTCTTTGCAGAAATGGAGTCTTGAATCTGAATTTCTTCATCCAATAATTCATTTATTCTCTCAACAGCTGTAAGGCCTCCTTGAATCTGAGTAAATCTCTCTGCAAGCTGTCTTAAAGGTTCAAAGAGTCTTTGAGAATATAAAATAAAAGTTGTTAATGTCCCTAAACCAATATTTCCAGAGGTGACAAGATACCCACCAACTGCTAGAACCAAGGAAACTGCGGCAAGCGATATCCATTCTATAAATGCTGAAATGCTACTGTCATAAAATATAGTTCCATTTACTGCTTTCTTGTAAGCTTCTCCAGTATTAGAAAATTTATTACTATTAAAAGCTTCTCTTCTAAACATCTGAACAACTTCTAAACCTTGAAGATTCTCTTGAAAATCAGAGTTGAGTTGAGATAACTCTTCTCTCACTTGATAATTGGCCTTTCTGTAGCGTTTTTGAAGCCAAATAATGAAATATGAAACTGGAATCTGAGTAAGTAACAATAAAATGGCAAGCCCTCGATCAATTGAAAGCATTGTCAAAGAAATGACTATGAGACTCACGAAGTCAGCAATAACTCCAACTGCCCCACTACCAAAAACCTCGGCTAAAGCATCAACATCATTTGTTAATCTCGTTAATAATTTCCCTACAGTCATTTTATCGTGATATTTAAGAGATAAAGATATTGAATGATCAAAAAGTTCTCTTCTTATCCTTGCTGTCAAACGTTGACCCACTGCTTGGATATTGTAAGTTTGATATCCTTGCAAAACCAACCTAAATAGAACAGTTATAAATAAAGTTAGGATTATGGTATTTATTGACTGCCCAAAGAAAGTTTTACTTAGCCAAACATCTGTAGTTTCGTTCTTAAGAATGGTAATTGCTTGACCAACTAATAATGGTTGAATAGCTCCAGAGAAAGAAACAGGCAACAATACTATCAAGATTAGATAGATTGTTTTTTTATCTCTAGTTAAATATTTACCTAACTTTTTAATCCTTCTAAAATCATTAAACATTAAGCTATTCTTTTATAAAACATTTGTAGATTCTATTGATAAAATCGTATCTCTGAGATGATTATCATCTAACCTCATAGATAAAGGATTTCCAATTAGTCTTGCAGTCGAGTAGAAAAGATCATCTATTTTCATTAAACCATTCTCTTTAAGAGTCTTTCCGGTTGCCACCAAATCAACTATTGCCTCTGCCATACCTGTAATGGGACCAAGCTCGACTGATCCTGTCAAATGAACAATTTCTACAGGAATATTTAATTCTTCAAAATAAGATCTTGCTGTTTTTATAAATTTACTTGCTACTTTACAATTCGCTGGGAGATCAGTTGGTTTTGAATAATTGCTATTTTTCTTAACCGCCAACGACATATGACAACCTCCAAATCCTAAATCTAATAACTTTGCGACTTTTAATTCAGATTCTCGTAAAACGTCATACCCAACAATACCCAAATCAGCCTGCCCATAACTTACATAAACAGGAACATCTCCATTTCTTACTAATAAAGCTTTAGCCCTTTTGCAATTTGATTCAAAGGTTAATGATCTATTATTTTCATCCAACGCGTCAGAGAAATCTAACCCAGCTCTTTTAAAAGTTGAAATTGAATCTTTTAACAGAGCTCCTTTTGGTAAAGCTATAGTAAACATAGATCAATTTCTTCCAAGGGTTCTTCATTCTAAGTTAACAATGGAATTTAATAAAGCTCGAAATATAATCGGACTAAGAGTTTTAAGTGATAACGTTATTTGGTTGTGGGTAAAAAATAAATCCGTTGTAGTTGTAGATCCATCTGTTCACGAACCAGTAATTAGGTATATAGATGAAAACAACTTTCACTTAAAAGCTATTTTGCAAACTCATCATCATTCAGACCATATTGGAGGGACAAAGTCTCTTATTGAAAGATGGCCAAAAGTAAAGGTGATTGCTTCCTCCAAAGAAAAAAAGCGAATACCTTTTCAAAATGTATCCGTAGAGGATGGAGAAACTTTGAATATTTTAGGTGAAGAAGTAAAAATAATTGAAGTATTAGGGCATACAAGCTCACATATTGCCTTTTTTTTGAATGGGAAAAAGCCTGTTCTTTTTATTGGTGATACATTATTTTCTGGAGGCTGTGGAAGAATTTTTGAAGGAACTTATCAACAAATGTATTCTTCACTAGAAAGAATAAAATCTTTACCAAAAAATACTCTCATATATTGTGCACATGAATATACTAAGTCAAATATATTATGGGCATTGAATCTCAAGCCTAAAGATCAAGATATAAAAAATAAACTTTCGGAAGTTGAAAAAAAACTTTCTCATAATGAATTAACAATTCCATTTTTACTTGATGAAGAGATGAAAATAAACCTTTTCTTAAGAGCAAAAAATTTAGAAGAATTTACTTTTTTAAGAGCAAATAAAGATTTATGGGTTTAAATAGATAGGTATCTTCTTAAACAAATGTCCCCCAAACAAATAATTAAAACATCAAATGCGCCAGATCCAGTCGGACCTTATAATCAAGCAATAAAGGCTGGCGATTTTATCTATTGTTCTGGTCAAATTGCCATAGATCCAGCTTTAAATGAAATAACATGTTTAGGTGATATAGAGAAGGAAACTATTCAAGTTTTAAAAAATCTCGCAGAAGTTCTTAAAGCTGGTGGAGCAAAAATAGAGGATGTAATAAAAACAACTATTTATTTAACCGACTTAAGTAATTTTCAAATTGTCAATAAAATATATAGTGATTTTTTTAATGTAGAGAATCCTCCAGCAAGGGCCTGTGTGGAAGTCTCATCTTTACCAAAAGGGGTTTTAGTTGAGATAGATTGCGTCGCATTTCTAGATTAATTTCTAATTATTGAGAAATTTGAAATATGAGCCAATTGTGCATCATATTTGTATAGATTATTATTTGATATTTCATCTTTGATCTATGTCAGCAGCAAAGCTTAATATAGATGAACTAGAAGCAGGTTATCCTTTATTTTGCAAAGCTCTTAGACTGTTAATTTTAAAAGGTAACTCAGTTAAAGATATAGAAAAGACAGTTTGTTGGAGTCATCTTGAAACTTTAAATAGATGTCTACCTGGTAGATATAAAGCCCCCACATATTTAATGGCTTTAATCAAAAGAGATATTGCCAAGCCAAATAATTATTAAAAAGGACTAATCTTCTAAATAAAATTTATCAATATCCCTTGAAAATTCTTTTTCCTTATCTGATATTTCTTTATTCTCTAAAAATATTGAGAGACTTACAAAATTCTTACCGAAGCTGATATTTGGATAGATTTCCCTTTCTTTACATAATTTATCAATTTTCCCCATGAATTTACTAATTCTTGAGTATTGCTCAAATTCAAATCTTTTTTCAATCCTCAAAGGTGATTCTCTTTCATTCCACATTACATTCTTTATTCAAGACTAATTACACTATACCTTCAACAAAGTTTCTAGATAAATTTTTGAAGTTAAAATTTTTAGTCACTCTCCCAATAATCAATAATACCGCCAATTGTTAAATCGGTTTGAACTTCTGGATTAGGGCATGCAAATCTAGCGGCAGAGCCACTAGAAGTAAAAACCCAGTTACCTTCTCTAGCTCCAACAGGATCAACAGCAACTAATTTCTTTCCTTTATTATTTTCTAAAATTCGTAAATTCATATGACCTAAGCCTGCCACTCTTTGAGTGCATACCATCCTTCCTAATACCTTCATAATTTCCACAATTTATATCCTCCTTTTTTATGACTTGTTAGGATCCCAATGATCAATTATTCCAACAATCGTTAAATCGCTTGGATAAGATTTGCTTCCCGCTGCTTCCCTAGCGGCAGAACTTCCAACACAAATAACCCAATCTCCTGGCTTACAGCCAACAGCATCAACTGCAACTTTATTAGAAGAACCATCTAATACAACCTGCAGATGTTTATGTTCAAAACCAGGAATCCTATTGGTAGAAACAAGTGGTTTTACAACTTTGCAAATTAACATAATTTAGTGAGCCTCCTCTGTTTTTTTATCTAAAGACATTCCAATAATTTTGGCGGAATGAATGTTGTCCCTATCTCTAATAGTAGAGCAAGTATGTAACAAACCTTGATCAACTAAATTTTTATATCTAATTGATATCGCATTATTAACTCTTTCACAATCTTTTATTGCCCTCTCTTTTGCGCCGGGTACTTTGCCAGAGTAATCAAATCTTATTACTACCGGAATAGGTAGATCTTGAGAAACATTTAATCCAGAAAAAATCTTCACTCCTACATCTAGATCTGGAGCCCCTTCTTCGACTGTATCTAAATGAGCAAAATAAGTTAAATTCCTGAGATGTACTTCTTTAAAACCTATACCTACTCCAATAAACCTCTCTGCATGTCCAATATCTTCATAAGAACCATTATAAAAACTCTTAACATAATCAATTTGAGAAATATTATTTACAATTAATTTATACATAAATTTTTCCAGTCCACTGAGTTTATCTTTTGAAGATTGCTTAGAAATTGTCTGACAAATTTCTCTTTCTGCATCCTCTTTTGAAAAGTTTATTGTTGAATTATAAATTTCTAAAGTAGAAATAGTTTTTTCTAAATCAATCCCTCCATCGTTAATTGGCAAATGTATTTTTAATGAATCAGTGTCTGTATCAAGTCCAATTAACATTAAATCCACAGAAGCACCACAGCAAAAGCTATTCTCTACAGCCTCTTTGAAAGCATATAGTTTACTTCTACCTTCTTCTGCAGCTAACTCGTCATTACTCCCATGAGCTGCACATCCCTGATGCAAAGGATCTACAGAACTAAAATGATAAGTTACAACTTTTAAGTACCTGGTATCTTTATGCGCTTCATTAGGGATATTCTCTCTATATCTTTTATGTTCAGTTTTTACCCATCGATTAACGGTATTTTCAATATCAAACAGTGCTCCAGCGTGGGATCTTCTTCTTACTGAACTAAAAGGTATTCTCATTACATAAGCAACTGAATGAGCTAATCTTCCATCTGAACAAGGCGTTATATCAAGTAAATGTATTCCACAATCTAATAGAAATTTTTCAAAGTCTTCCGCATCCCTACTTCCAGCGGCACCCTCAAGTGGATCATTTTTAAAAAAATTATCGCTAAGTTTCTCATGCTGTTTGAAAGCACACCATGCATATAAAGCTCTCATATCAAGAGGTTTAATCCAAGATTTATCTAATACATGTAGGGGTAAATCTATTCCCAAATTTTTTCTTGATATTTTCTGAGCCTTATTTATAAAATCTTCGTGATGTTTAATTCGTGCAATTTCCTTGAGAGTTGGAACAATTTCGTCAAAATCACTTTTTATTTTACTTTCATACCTAAATAGATTTTCATTTTGGATATTATTAGTTAATTTATGAGACTTTCCAGAATTTCGGAAATTATTTGATTCTTTAGATTGTATATGGATATTTTCAGTAAAAGTTTTCATTGGAGCTGTTGGCCCCAATGTGAAGTTCTTGGCTTTAGCCAGTCCTCTTAAAGGCATTATTTACTTAACCTCTTGCACCACCTGAAAAGGTAACAAGTTGTCCTTCACGAGTATTACCACTAGATCCAGTTATTAAGAAATCTGGTTCTTCTGTTTCTTCATTTCTTTTAACTTCCATAGGGGGCATTGCGCTCATGAATCCTGCTCTTGATGGATTTCTCTTTCTAGAAGAAGCTCCCTCTGTGCCTGTTACCTTATCACCGCGATCCCAATCATCACCAGTTACGTTTCCTACTGATTGTCCCTCACCAGTAATCCTCGATGCGACTCTTTTTTCTGGTGTCTTTGCAGCACGGTCTGCCTCTTCAATTTCCATTTTTTGTTTATAAGTAATATTTTTATTCGGTTCAAATCTAAATTTTTCAGTACCAGTGACCTTATCAACTGCCATATCAAAAGGTCCTGTCACCTTTGAACCATCTTCATATTCATTACCAGTAACACCTTGAGTATTTTCTTCAGAATATTTGTCTCTTGATGGTGATTTAACAGAGAATTCATTCCAGGAGTTACCTGCTGACTTTTCCGGATTCGCATAAGCAGTATCATGTGGAGGATTATCACAAGCTTGTGAGAACTGATCTCCACCAACATAAGGAGTCCCTGTTAGGTTTTTACAAGCTCCTTTCTTAGCACCTGTCATTACTCCGCCAATTCCTGGTTGTTGTCCTGTAAGTCTGGCATTTGAATTATTTCCAGAATTAACTGTTGATCGGGATTTCATATCTTCAGAAATCTCGGTACTACAATTATCATTAATCTGATCTAAGCCTGCGTATGGAGTTCCTGTTAGCACTTTGCATGAACCTGGTTCATCTCCAGTTACTATTTTTGATCTTCCTGTCATAGTCCCGCTTATTAAATTTGACTTTGAAGAAAGGCTTAAACCTACTTTTCTAGCTTCTGGTTTTGGTTTTGAACTGCAAAAATTCTCATATTGTTGAGATCCTATGTACTCATCTCCAGTTACATTCTTGCAACTCCCATGTTCATTGCCTGTCATATGGTCTGATCTTCCTACACCTGTACCAGTTACATTATTCCCATTAAGAGTGTTGTAACTGCCTACTTTTTCAAATGCTTTACCTTTTGGATTTGGCTCTGAGCCAAGATATTGATCTCCAGTTAACTGATGTCCAGAACCTGATTCATCTCCAGTAACCAGAGTTGATCTACCAGGAAGTGATCCAGATACTTTTAATCCATCAGTTGTAGTACTATGTTTAACCTTTGAAGGATTGTTTGGAACATCACCACAATACTTCTGTGATTGATTAGCAGATACATATTCAGTACCTGTAAGGTTTTTACAGGTTCCAGGCTCATCGCCTGTGACCCTCTCAGATCTACCGACTTCATTTCCAGTTACTTTATTACCTGATGTCGTAGAGGTAACAGTAGATCTAAGTGGTTGTTTATAAATCGGTCTATCTTGACAAAATTGGTCAACTACTTCTGCTCCCATATATTGAGTACCAGTGACAGTTCTGCATGTACTTGCTTCATTGCCTGTAGTTTTTACAGATCTATTAGCTTGTGTTCCAGTAACTATTTGACCTGAATCAGTTTCACTTTTACCAACTTTCCAGCTAGCATCAGCAATATTTTGTTTGGCTCCATTTTTATTTGGACCACATGGTCTACATTTACCATTACCTTTTTTGCCTGTGGCACCAGTTTTACTTCTTAGTTCTCTCACTCTCTGAGAAATCTCTCTACTACTTAAATCTGGGTCTCCCCTTCTAGCTAAAGAAGCTGCGCTGGTATTTTGTTTAGTTGCTGATTTACCATGCCTAGATTGAGCTTCTCTTCTCGCTAAAACAATATCTCTACTTGTATTAGTAATAGGCTTTCTCTTCTGATTAATTCTTCTTTTAACGTTTGGTTTTGATGTTTTAATTTCTTTATTATGTGAATTTTGAACTTCTTGATTTTTGCTTGTGGTAGTTTTCACTGTGTTTACAGGAATTTCTTTTTTAACATCAGTACGAGTTCTATCGGATGAAGTTATAGCTGATTTCCCATGGGTAGACATTGCTTTTCTTCTCTCTATTACTAACTCTTTACTAGATAAATTTGAGGAAGAAGATTTTCTATTTACCTGAGTTTTTGGAATATGTTTTATAGCTGGTTTAGAAAAATTTCGATTATTAGGAGAAGACTGAGTCCCAGAAATCTGTATATCTTGAGTAGATCGAACTCTATCTTTAGTAGTTGAAGAATAAGCAGCAGCTTTTTTACCGCTATCACTCATCGCCTTTCTTCTTTCTAGTGCAATCTCTCTACTGGTTTTTTTTGACATAATCTTCAAATGTGAAACTCTTTTGAAAAACTTTCTCCAAAAATATTTTTTTGGAGAAAGATATTTACTACATAAAGTAGATTTAACGTCCTTGGAAAACTACAAAAGCTGTTCCTTGGCTTTGAGTGTAAGCATCGTATCCGATGATTCTTACATGGTGATCAGGGTATGCTCTATGACATGCCTCTAATTCACTTACAACCAAGTTAAGATCTTTTTCCCCAAAGAATGGGAGCTTCCAATAAGACCAATAAGTTTGCATACTTCCGCTAGGATGAACATGCTCAATAACAGGACTCCAGCCTTGAGCAATTATGTATGCAATTTGATCGTATATTTCTTCCTGGGTCATCGGTGGTAAGAAACCGAATGTTTCCAGGGTTGCAACTGTTTGATAGTCGCCTACTGTGCTCTGGAAAGGCATAATTAATTTAAATGTGAATGAAATTACTCGTAATAGAACGAGATTTGTAGAAGTTAGAGGAGAAAAAGAATCTCCTCAATTTTGAAATCTGGTTTAACCTTGAACGTCTAGTTTGTCGACGGTATCAAATTCAAACTTAATTTCCTTCCAAGTTTCAAGAGCAATAGCCAATTCAGGACTGTGTTTAGCAGCTTCCATAAGAATGTCTCTACTCTCTTTTTCGATTTCGCGACCAGCATTACGTGCTTTTACACAAGCTTCTAAAGCGACTCTGTTGGCTGCAGCTCCAGCAGCTGAACCCCATGGATGACCATGTGTTCCTCCACCGAACTGAAGACAAGAATCATCTCCAAAAATCGCTAGGAGTGCAGGCATATGCCAAACGTGAATACCACCTGATGCGACCGCAAATACTCCTGGCATTGAACCCCAATCTTGATCAAAGAAGTTACCTCTTGATCTATCTTCGGGAACAAATGACTCTCTTAAGTTGTCAATGTAACCAAGAGTTGTTTGACGATCACCTTCTAGTTTTCCAACAACAGTTCCAGTATGTAATTGATCTCCTCCGGAGAGTCTCAAACATTTTGCTAGAACCCTGAAATGGATACCGTGTTTTGGATGTCTATCAATAACAGCATGCATCGCTCTATGAATATGTAGAAGCATGCCATTTTTACGACACCAGTTTGCTAATCCAGTATTTGCAGTAAAACCGCCAGTTATATAATCATGCATGATGATTGGCATATCTAGCTCTTTTGCAAATTCAGCTCTTTCGTAAAGCTCTTCAGGAGTGTTGGCAGTACAGTTTAGGTAGTGACCTTTGACTTCTCCAGTTTCTTGCTGAGCAAGCTTAACAGCTTCTGCAACAAACTCAAATCTTTCTCTCCAACGTTGGAATGGCTGAGAGTTTATATTCTCGTCATCCTTCGTTAAATCAAGACCACCTCTAAGGCACTCATATACAACTCGACCATAGTTTTTACCAGATAATCCTAATTTAGGTTTAATGGTGCAACCAAGAAGAGGTCTTCCATATTTGTTTAAACGATCTCTTTCAACTACGATTCCATTTGGTGGCCCACCGCAAGTTTTGATGAAAGCGATTGGGAATCTAATATCTTCTAAACGTAGGTGTCTTAGAGCTTTAAATCCAAAAACGTTTCCTACTAGAGATGTTAATACGTTGGTAATAGAACCTTCTTCAAAAAGATCTAAAGGATATGCAATAAAAGCATAAAAAGCTTCAGGATCTCCAGGAACGTCTTCGATTCGATAACAACGTCCTTTATAAAATTCTAAATCTGTAAGTAACTCGGACCAAACTGTTGACCAAGTACCTGTTGAAGATTCAGCGGCAACAGCTGCTGCAACTTCTTCTCTGGGAACACCTTCTTGACCTGTACATTTGAAACAGGCTAGTAAATCGGTGTCTAGGGGTACATATTCAGGAGTCCAGTAGGTATCTCTGTACTCCTTTACCCCTGCATCATACTTCTTACTCATAAGGATAAATTTAGGTCTGTGTAGGGAAAATAATTATTGTGCAAAATTTATAAATTTCGCTTTACTTAATTAGTCCTTTTGACCAAGAAATTCACCGTTACCAAGAGCAGGTTCAACTTCTCTATGAGGACGAGCAATAATGTGAGCTGCAACTAAACCGTCACCAACTCTTTCACAAGCATCAGCACCAGCTCTTACAGCTGCGTTAACTGCACCTGTTTCGCCTCTAACTAATACTGTGACATAACCGCCACCTACGAATTCACGCCCAATAAGGCGAACTTCTGCAGCCTTTGTCATTGCATCTGCAGCTTCGATTGCAGGTACAAGTCCGCGTGTCTCGATCATGCCGAGAGCGATACCCATTGTTTCTGTAGCCATTGTCTACTAATTACTAAATGTGGAATGTTCAATTGGAAGAATGCTTCATTAAGTACTTATAAGTCAAGCGTTTTCGATAAAATCTCCATTAATGTTTTTTCTATCATTCATAAGTTAAACTTATCACCCTTGGTACTATTGATATGTCAATACTTATGCAAATTAGTTAGTGCATCAAAACATACTGTTGTGTTAAGAAAAAATTTACATTATGTTATTTCCGTACGAGGCGGGCCCTGTCTACACAGGTGTGGAATGTTCAACCTTTCCTGTCTCCGTATCTAGCTTTGAAGTAAGATAATATTCTCAATAAATTTATTCGTTATTTTGAACCTCCCAGTCCTAACTATTGCGAGTGGCAACAAAAGTAAAGTTTCTGAAATTTCTGAAATGCTGGATGTTTTGTCTTTAAGGGTTCAGAAGCAACCAGAATATTTAAATGTCGAAGAGACTGGAAACACATATTTTGAGAATGCACTTTTAAAAGCAAAAGCAGCTGCTTTAGAAACAAAAACTTGGACATTAGCTGACGATTCAGGTCTTGAAGTGGATATCTTAGATGGTCGACCAGGCATATACTCTGCTCGATATGCCAAAAACAACGATGAAAAAATTAAAAAATTAATTAATGAACTTTCTGATAGTCCCTACAGGAGCGCAAGATTTATAAGTTGTATGGTTTTATGTGATCCCTCAGGAAACTTAGTGAAGGATACAACTGGAATATGCTGGGGAGAAATACTTAGGACCCCAAAATATCCAAATGGGGAGTTCGAATCTATTTTTTGGGTAAAAGAAGCTAACTCTGTTTATGGAGAGCTCTCACAATCACAACTAAGTAAGTTAGGAAGCAGGGGTAAAGCTGCCAAAATTATGTCACCTTACCTCAAAAAAGAAATTGGTTTAAATTAAAAAATTCTCAATAATTTGAAATTTCATCAATTGCTCTTATAGCAGCTGCTGCAGCTTCTTCTACATCTCCTTCTTTCCCTGCCAGAGTTAATCTACCAAAAGCGCCAACTGCCTTTACATCAACAACAGTTATATTTGATGCTTTTTCTGCTTCATTTGCTGCTTTTAAAACATACCCAGCTGGTTCAGTCTCTAATATAAACATGCTCATTCCAGATTGAATCATTGATCCACTTCTGTTTTGTCTATTTATTAAAACAGCATGATCTGGAGTGATAGCTCGAATAACTTCTGTCCAACTTGTTGAAGGTTTGGTTCTTTTTCTAACTTCACTTCCAATAGCATCTAGAACAACATCCCCAGAATGTAAAACAGTACTTTGATCTTTGTGATAAAGAGCAAGAGAGCCAAATGCTCTTTCAACAATCATCTGACCAAGTCTTACATTACTTGCTTTTAAGGCAATATCAGTGACCCTATGCACGGCCATCCCAGGTGAAACTTCCATCCAAAGGCATGAATCTCCGGGTATAGGTAAAAAACCTCTACTAACCGTCCCCATATATGCAGCTAATTGAGGTTGAAGAGAATCCAAAAAAACATATGTTCTCAACTCAATTTGCTCAACTTGACTTGCTTGTCTGGACACCAAAGACTTTTCTGAATCAGTTGTAATAAAACAGCTTGCACCACTGGCCTGAGATTGCACCTCAGATCCTGTGACAAGAGAACTGCCTTTTTTTCGTTCCCCTCTGTTTAAACTAGAAGTTGGTTCCATTCACGCGACTATAACGGATAAAGGTTCATTTTTTCTATTAAATTTACTTGCATGCTTTCCACAAAACGATAACTTCAAGTAAAAGATATGCATTTCTATGGGAACTTCTCAAAAAAAAGAACCAAATGTTTCTAGTACTGAAAAAGAATTAACTCCTGATCAAACTCTTGGATTAGTTAGTCTAAGCTTGATGCAAAAACTATCTCAGAAAGACCCATCTTTTAGTTGG
>QCQJ01000021.1 GCA_003209585.1 Prochlorococcus sp. AG-449-G23 | reverse complement strand
TGACTAAAGATTACACCACCATATATATTTAAATTTTTGAGCATATTTTTTGGATAAACTTCTAAATTGCTTACTATATCTTTCATTTCCCTGAGCATAAAATGCAAACAGATTGATACGTCAGGTAACATGATACGTTCATTTGAACTATGGCTTATATCTCTTTCGTGCCAAAGTGGAACATTTTCCAGTGCTGTTAAGACGTAACTCCTCAAAATTCTTGCTAAACCGCTTACTCTTTCACTTCGAATAGGATTTCTTTTATGAGGCATGGCAGAACTTCCTTTTTGCCCTTTTGTAAAGCCCTCCTCAACTTCTAAAACATCAGTTCTTTGTAAATTTCTTATTTCAGTTGCGAATCTATCTAGAGAAGCGCCAACTAGTGCAATAGTTTGAACATATTCTGCATGCCTGTCTCTCGATATGACCTGCGTACTTGCTGTATCTGGTTTTAAGCCGAGTAAATCACAAGTTATTTGTTCTACTTTGGGATTCGTATTAGCGTAAGTTCCCATTGCACCACTTATTTGTCCAATAGCTACAGATTCTTTCAGTATTAACAATCTTTTTTTGTTCCTTATTATTTCTGCTAACCATCCAGCAAGTTTAAAACCGAAGGAAATTGGCTCCCCATGAATTGCATGAGATCGGCCAATCATTAATGTATTTTTATGCTCCCTTGCTAATAATCTGACTTCATTTTCTAGGTTCTCAATTTCTTCTAATAACAATTCGCAAGAATCTTTTAACTGAAGAGATAAGCCAGTATCAAGTACATCACTACTGGTCATACCAACATGTATATATCTTCCAGAATCTCCTACAAATTCATTAACGCTTGTAAGAAATGCTATGACATCATGTTTAACTTCTTTTTCAATTTCTGTAATTCTAGATTCATCAAACTTTGCATTTGAACGTATATCTTTCATGGCATTCTCAGGAATTTTTCCCAAGGAAAAATTTGCTTCACATGCAGCTATTTCAACCTTAAGCCAACTCTGGAATTTTGCGCTATCAGTCCAGATTTTCCCCATTTCGGGTAATGTGTAACGCTCGATCACAATTTTTATTAATTATCAATTTAAACTTTATAACCAAAATCGAATTATTGCTCTATACCTTAAAGATGTACTTGCCATTGAACATATTTGCCGGGCTATTATTTTCTTATGTAACATTTTTCTGGCTAATTAAGAAAGCTAAAATATAAAAATGTTTGCATTTATTCCTTTCGTTAATAATGGGTAATTTTTTAGTTCTTATTTAAAATTGGAAGGTATTAAAGAATTTGGATCTTAATCTTGTAGAAGTTCATTATTCAGTCTTTTTTTATTGATTAATAGATGATTAAAAAAAGTAGATTAGACCTTTATCTTCTTAAAAGTGGTTTATGCGAAACTCGTCAAAAAGCCCAAGGTTTAATTCTTGCTGGCAAGGTTAGAGATATCAATGGAAAAGTATGGGATAAACCTGGACAACAAGTATTAATTGGATCTGAATTTTTTATTGATTCCGAACCTATGTTTGTATCAAGGGGCGGGGAAAAATTATTGGAGGCATTTAATAAACTTGAAATTAAAGTAAAAGATAAAATATGTATTGACGCAGGAATCTCTACTGGGGGATTTACTGATTGCTTATTGCAACAAGGAGCAAAGTTAGTTTATGGGATAGATGTTGGTTATGGGCAGACTGCATGGAAAATTAGAAATAATCCAAAAGTCATACTTTTTGAACGAACTAATATTCGAAATTTAAAACCTAAGGATCTTTTATCTAGAAGTAATGAATTGCCAAATTTTGTGGTTGCTGATTTGTCTTTTATTTCATTAAAGTTAGTTTTTAAATCTATTGGTAATTTATTAGAAGGTGATTGTATTGAGGGAATATTTTTGATTAAACCCCAATTTGAGGTGGGTAAAGATAAAGTCAGTAAAGGCGGTGTTGTTCGCAATCCTAAATTCCATACTGAGGCTATAGAGTCTGTTATTTATGCTGCTAAGAATTTCCAATGGAATATAAAGAATTTGATAGCTTCTCCTCTAGTAGGTCCTGCTGGAAATCATGAATATTTAGCTTGGATGACCTTAGGAAGTCAATCAAATAAAAGGATTAATAGTGAATATATACAAAATTTAGTTAAAGAAACTCTTTGAATTAAAGAGCTTCTTCGTCTTTGTCGCCAGTTCTAATTCTTACAACAGAATCAATTGAAGTAATGAATATTTTTCCGTCACCTATTTCTCCAGTTTTTGCTGCTTCAGCAATCGCATCTATGACTGAATTAACCTTTTCATCTTCTACGACAACTTCTACTTTAAGTTTTTGAAGGAATTCAACAGTAAATTCGGAACCTCTATATCTTTCAACTTGTCCTTTTTGCCTTCCAAAACCTCTGACTTCACTAACTGTCATTCCAACAATACCTGAGTTTACTAATGCAATTTTTACATCCTCTAGCTTAAATGGACGTATGATTGCTTCAATTTTCTTCATGATTAAAGATTGAATATTCCTATTTTAATTGTTTTTTGGGAAAACATCCAACATTGAAATATCAGAAAAACATTCAATATTAAGACCTGCATTCGTGGCATCTTCAATTAATAGTTGGGAATTTTCTTCAGAAATTATTACTGTACTATTTGACAAAGCTTCCCACTGATCATTCTCAAAGTGTGTTTGAAGCCATAACATTCCAATTGCGCTTTTTGGTTGAAGGGATTTATTTAAGTTGTTATCGATAGTTATCAAACAAATGTCCATTAATTTTTCATTGAACTAAACACATATAACCCTTTTGGTCGACATTATGAATGTTACTATTGATACAAAAATAAGATTTAACAGCTTTTGACTTAGTCAATTGTAATACTTAGATTTGTTGATACTTTTGCGAATTTTTATCTTTATATATAGTTTTTATATAGGTTTAGTAAAAAAGTTCTACTAAAAATGAGTACAGCTAAATTAGAAGATTCGACTCAAAGCCCGCTATATGGTGAGAGAATTATTGAAGAATCAAAAATAATTTGTTTCGATAATCCAAACAAGAAAAGAATTTATGAAATTTCTATTCAGTTACCTGAATTTACATGTAAGTGCCCCTTTTCTGGTTATCCAGATTTTGCAAAGCTAAATATTATTTATCAACCAAATTTGAGAGTCTATGAGTTGAAGTCTTTAAAGCTTTATATTAATAATTTTAGAGATATAAAAATATCACATGAGGAAGTTGTGAATAGAATTATGGATGATTTAGTGAATCAAGGTTCACCTCACTGGATACATTTAAACGCTGCATTTAACCCCAGAGGGAATGTTTCTATGCAGTTAGATATTTTTAGTGGGCAGAAAAGAAATTAAAAATTTTTTATTTCTTCTGATAATTTAAAAAATTCTTTTTTAAAACCAACTAGATTTTTATTGCTAAGGCCTCCAATAGATAACTTGTGTGATTCTTTATTTACCAGAATCCATAATTGGTTAGTTGGTATAAGACTTATTATTGTTCCAAAAATTATTAAAATAAAAGAAAAGTAAATAAATGGTATAGACGGATCATTTTTAATTATTAAACCACTGCTGGGGATTATTTTTTTCAGAGATACTTTTGAAGAATTAACTTCTAAAGGTTTGTCATTGATATAGAGATTATTCCCGGAAAAGTTTTCTATATTCGAAATTTTAAGTGGACCATTTTCATTATCTATTGTTAAAAGGAAATTTTTTTTAGTCTCAGATCCTAATTCAATTAAAACTCCCCAAACTTGATTACCGATTTCGGGAATCTCCTTTAATTGTAATTGATAAAGAATATTATCTATTTCTAAAACAACATTTGATATTGCCCAATCTGCTTGATAAATAGTTAATCCTTTAAACCTTATTGGATGATTAACTTTGGTGGTTTTTATTTCATTTAAATTTAGATCTTCAGAAGAAAAATTTAATTTTGAAAAAAACTGTTTGGGTACACCATCACTTTCTCGTTCTATAGAAAAATCGACTAATTTTACATTGGCTTTTGAGTTTGTGCTCTCATTAACAAGATCCAAAGTTTCTCCAGGCAGTAAATATTGTTCTTTTGATTGACTTGTAAAACTTCCATATGCTGAACCTATCAGTAAAACTATTAATCCGATATGTACAACTAAAGGACCGATTTTTCCAATTAAACCCCTTCTTGCAGATATATGACTGTTAAATTTGTATGTTTTCCATCCTCTTTTTTTAAGTAATAAATCTACTTTAGATATATGTTCTCCATCCTGATTAATTGGATGACTTGTAGTTAGTTGCAGTTTGCTAATTTTTTTTTCGCTCTTGTATTCAATCCATTTTAAAGAAGCTTTTAATGAAGGGATTTGCCTCCTGAAACTACAAGCTGCTAGAGAAAAGCAAAGAAGAATTAATGTAAATAAAAACCAAAAGCTTGTATATATATGATCAAATTGAAGTTTTAAGACTGTTTCTCCATCTAAAAATCCAAAAATGGGAGCACTATCGAATTTATCAATATAAAATTTATTACTGCTACCTTGAGGTATAAAAGTACCTATGCCGCTTGTAATAGCTATGAAGATTATCAGTGATATGGCGAATCTTAAACTTGATAATTTTAATATTAGATTCTTAAAAATAATCATTTAAATCCTATTTGATAATAAATTTAATAACCCTAGGGAAACTAAAAATATCCCACTTAAAGTCGGAATTATTTGACTAAATTTTCTAAGTGCTAAAAACTGTTTTAAGTTTTCTGCAGTAGCTCCTGCAACGATTAATGGGGTTACTTGGCCTATCCCAAAGAAAAATAAAAAAATAATAGATATTGTTGGATTTTTAGCTTGCGATACCCAAGCCAGAAGAGTTGCTAAAACTGGAGTAATGCAAGGTGAAGAAGCTAGGCCAAAAGTAGTCCCTATGGCAAAAGGTGCTATAAATGTTGGTATTTTATCTTCAATTACTTTTATATCAGGTCCATTCGGGAACTGAAACTTTAGAATCCCTAGTAAATTTAAACCCATTATTATTGCTATCAAAGCAACGATCGAAGTGTAATAAGATGGGATTTGCCCATATATCCTACCTAAGAATCCACTTGCAGCACCAAGCGCAACGAGTGAAAAAACGACTCCTCCTGAAAAACTAATAAGTTTAAATTTATTTTTCTCTGTTCCTCCTATATAAGCAATAGTGATTGGTAGTAATGATAATGAGCATGGGCCAAGACTCGTTAAAAGTCCTGCGCTGAAAACCAAAAATATAGTAAATGGGCCAGGATTATTAAGGCCATTCTGCATAAGCAGATTACCCTTTTGAGATAATTCTGAAATAACTAAATTAAATGATTCGATAGCTTGATTTAAATCCTATAAATTCTAACTAATTAAGAGTCTTTCGTGTACTAATCATACCTATGAAGCCTGTAGATTCTAATGAACATCTCAGTAACATCCCTGCAATAAAAAATGATGCGATTAATGAATTCCCACCATAACTAATGAAAGGTAGTGGTAAGCCGGTAGTAGGCATAGAGCCTGTTGCTACAGCAATATGCATTATTGATTGACCTATCAACAATACACCACATCCTATAGAAACTAATTTTGTATAGTTGTTCCTGCACTTTAGAGCAATTATTAAAGTTATATAAGAGAAAACTGCTAGAAAACCTAGGAATAAAATACACCCTAACAAACCAAATTCTTCAGCAAAAATGGCAAAAATAAAATCTGTGTACATAAAAGGTAGGTACTGTAATTTTTGTATAGACAAGCCAAAGCCTTGACCGAATAGACCACCTGAACCTATAGCTAATAAACTTTGAACCAATTGAAATCCACTTTCTTGTTGATCTTCCCAAGGATTAATAAATGAAGTGACTCTAAGTTTTTGATATTCGTTATTAAGGATACTAATACATCCAGTAATAAATCCTAATGAGGCAAATGAGCAGAGAGAACTTAGTTTTAGGCCTCCACATAAACCCATTACCCAAAAAAGAATTCCAGTTAATGATGCAGTACTTAAATTAGGCTGCTTTAGTATTAATAAAATTAATAATCCAAAAGAGAATATTGAAATTAATTTTTTATCATTTTTTACTAGATTCCAATGTGCGAAAAGGTTAGAAGCTTCTAGAATTAGAAAAGGCTTAATTAATTCAGATGGTTGTAGACGTAAATTTCCTAGTACTAGCCATCTTGAAGATCCGTTAACTGTAATTCCAGTAATATTGGTAAGGAATATTAGAAAGAATAAAATAAAAAAAATAATTCTTGAAAACTTTAAAAGATTTCTAATGTTCGTATTCAGAACAAAATAAAATATACCAATTCCTGGAATTGTCCAAATAATTTGTTTTTTTAAGAAGTAAGCCCAATTTCCCATTTCCCTACTAGCCACCCACCAACTTGATGATCCAAGAATGCATATTCCTAATATTGACCAAATTCCAATAAGAACAACAAGGATTTTTGCCTCATAAGGCCATATCGTCCAAGGTAAGGGAAATATAGACTCTGTTAAATTGCTTAGATTTTTTTTGTAATTAGAACTAAAGGTTTTTTTTCTTTTAGAAATTCTTTTATATTTTATTTTTTCTTGGCTTATCTCCAATTTTTTAAATGTATATGTCCTATTGAGACGTTTAATTGAGATTTTGCCAAGTCTTTTATTAACTTTTTAAAGTGTTAAAGCAATTAATCAAGATGACTTTTAATACATTTTATTTTTGAAGAATAAAGTGAAAAATGGTCTACAGATTCATCATAAATCTTAAGAATTAATTTTTTATAGAAAAAAACTAGCTAAAAGGTACCTCTCCGTGATAGATTCCCTGAGTTTATATACTTACTTCAAACCATTTAGAGAGGGTTTTAAACTATGTTCACATCAGTGGACTCAAATAGAAAAAAACTTGAGCATCCCTCTAATGAGAATGTTCAATTTCCTCGATCCCTGAATAATTCGATCATCAAAGAAAGTAAATTTGGCATTGCCAATCAAATAGATAATTTGCTTTCTCAAAATGATGAATACACAAAATTGCAATTAACAATTTTTGGAATTACCTTTATTGTTTCTATTTTATTAGCGTCAATAACTGGAATTTTTCTAGGATTTACTTTTGGTTTTAGTATTTTTATAGGTGCAATAGCCGGCATTTTTTACCTACGTTTGCTTGCTAAAAGTATAGGGAAACTTGGTAAAGAATCATCAGGTGTATCAAAATTGCAACTATTAGTTCCAGTTTGCCTCTTTATTTTTGCAAGCAAGCTAGGATCTTTGGATATTTTTCCTGCAATGATAGGTTTTTTCATTTATAAGCCTTCACTCATTCTTTATTTTTCACGTTCTTAAGTAAATTTTTTTATTCAAAACAAATGTTTTTTAATTCCTGGCTAACAAATTTTGCAGCATTAGAAGTTGGTCAACATCTTTATTGGCAAATTGGAAATATCAGACTACATGGGCAGGTATTTTTAACATCTTGGATTTTATTAGGAGCGTTATTAGTTTTTATTTCTTTAGGAACTAAAAAGATGGAAAATGATCCTAAAGGCCTTCAAAACTTGCTTGAGTTCCTCTGGGATTACATAAGAGATCTTGCTAGGACGCAAATAGGTGAAAAAGTTTATAGAGATTGGATGCCATTTATAGGTACTTTATTTTTATTCGTCTTTGTTAGTAATTGGGGAGGAGCTTTAATCCCTTGGAGATTGATTAAGTTACCAAGTGGAGAATTAGGAGCACCTACTGCTGATATAAATACAACCATAGCCTTGGCTTTATTGGTTTCACTTTCTTATTTCTATGCTGGTTTGAGTAATAAAGGTTGGAGATATTTCGAATACTATGTTCACCCAACTCCGATTATGCTTCCTTTCAAAATTCTAGAGGACTTTACTAAACCTTTATCACTCTCTTTCAGGCTATTTGGAAATATTTTGGCTGATGAACTTGTTGTTGGTGTTCTAGTCTTTTTAGTTCCACTAATCCTACCAATACCTGTTATGTTCCTTGGATTATTTACTAGTGCAATTCAGGCATTGATTTTCGCAACTTTAGCGGCCTACTACATTGGAGAAGCTGTTGAAGAACATCATTAGCTGTCTTTCAATACATTCAGACACTTTTACAAAGGGTCTGTAATCTGGCAAAATATCTAATCGCGTAGGTCTGAGAATATCAGACCCATTCTTTAAAGAAAGGATGTCCAAGCGTGAATGACAAAAAAGATTTATCACAAGTATTAAGCTCTTTATTTCAAAATTATGGATTCGATTACTTCCGCTGCATCAGTTGTAGCTGCTGGTTTAGCAGTAGGTCTAGGTGCTATTGGCCCAGGTCTTGGACAAGGTAACGCAGCTCAAGGTGCTGTTGAGGGTATTGCCCGTCAACCAGAAGCTGAAGGTAAAATCAGAGGAACTCTTCTTTTATCTTTCGCTTTCATGGAGTCATTAACAATTTACGGATTAGTTGTGGCTTTGGTACTACTTTTTGCAAATCCTTTTTCCTAAAAGTTAATATTGCTTCTAATCCTTATTAGCAATATTTAAATTTAATTTTTTAACTTCAACTGAATCATATGTTGGCCTTTAATTTTTTTGGTGCTACAGAGGGTGGATTATTTGATATAAATGCCACTTTGCCTCTAATGGCAATACAAGTAGTTGCGCTTACTTACATATTAAATTCTCTCTTTTTTAAGCCTGTAGGCAATGTTGTAGAAAAAAGAGAAAAGTTTGTAAGTAATAATATTATTGAGGCTAAAAATAAACTTTCTGAGGTTAAAAAATTAGAAGCTGATTTATTAACTCAGCTTCAAAGTGCTCGTACAGAAGCCCAAAAAATTGTGAGCGAAGCTGAGGACGAGTCTGACAAGCTCTATAAAGAAGCACTAGAACTTGCTAACAATGAAGCAAATGCTTCAAAAGAAAAAGCAAGACTAGAAATTGAAAGTCAGACATCTGCTGCTCGGGATCAACTTTCTAAACAGGCTGATGATCTAAGCGAACT
The DNA here is from genome assembly GCA_003209585.1 of Prochlorococcus sp. AG-449-G23. Taxonomy (GTDB): domain Bacteria; phylum Cyanobacteriota; class Cyanobacteriia; order PCC-6307; family Cyanobiaceae; genus Prochlorococcus_A. Next base: position 11,189 of record QCQJ01000021.1, on the reverse strand, counting down.
TATTGTTAATAGATTGATTCTAGAAAAATGAATTTAACTCTTTTAGCTACAGAAGGTTTTGGATTGAATTTCAATTTATTTGAAACTAATATCCTTAATTGGGCTGTAGTAGTTTTCGGTCTTTATAAATTTTTGCCTGGTTTCCTAGGTAAAATGCTTCAAAAAAGGCGAGAAGGAATCCTTCTTGAATTAAAAGATGCTGAAGATCGACTCCTAAATGCAACTCAAGCTTTAGAAAAGGCGAAGAAAGATTTATCTTCAGCAGAAGAAAAAGCTTCTCAAATAAAAGCCGATTCCCTTAAAAGATCTGAATCAATCAGAATGGAAAGTGAGAAAAAAGCGATTGAGGAGATGGCACGAATTAAACAAAGTGCAATCTCTGATGAGAGCTCTGAAGCATCCAGAGCAATTTCTCAACTTCGAAAAGAAGCTGTTGAACTGGCAATTAAGAAAGCCTTAGATTCTCTCCCAAATCGACTTGATAAAACAACACAAGAAAATTTGGTAACTCAATCAATTAATAATATTGAGGTGAACTAATGCCACTTTTAAATTCAGTTACTACACCATACGCAGAGGCATTACTTCAAGTTGTGAATGAAAATTCGCAAACTGAAGAGATGGTTTCTGAGGTTAAACAACTCTTAGAATTAATAAATGATTCCCCCGAATTGGAGAAGGCACTATCCTCCCCCATTTTGGAGACAGATGCTAAGAAGAAAATCATTATTGAAATTTTTTCAAATAAGGTTAATTCTTCTTTATTGAATTTCTTAAAATTATTGGCCGATAGGCAAAGAATTTCAATCCTTACTTCAATTCTTGATAGGTTTTTAGAGATTTACCGAGAAAATAGTAATATTGCTTTGGCAACTGTTACTTCTGCAGTCGAGCTTACTGATGAACAGAAAGGTTTAATTACCCAAAAGATCATCAATATTGCTGGAACAGAAAAATTAGAACTTGTAACTAAAATCGACCCATCTCTTATTGGTGGTTTCGTCGCCAGTGTAGGATCAAAAGTAATTGATGCTTCCCTTGCTTCACAAATTAGAAAACTTGGCTTAACTCTTTCCAAGTAACTTTTAAATCAACCTTAAATTCTTAAATCCATGGTATCCATACGCCCTGATGAAATCAGTTCAATCTTAAAACAACAAATAACTGATTATGACCAATCTGTAAGTGTTAGCAATGTAGGAACTGTTCTGCAAATCGGTGATGGCATTGCAAGAATATATGGCTTAGATCAGGTCATGGCAGGTGAGTTATTGGAATTTGAGGATGGTACCGAAGGTATAGCTTTAAATCTTGAAGATGATAATGTTGGAGCCGTTTTAATGGGAGAGGCACTTGGTGTCCAAGAAGGAAGTAACGTTAAGTCCACAGGTAAAATCGCATCTGTTCCAGTTGGTGAAGCAATGCAGGGGAGAGTTGTTAACCCTCTCGGACAACCAATAGATGGGAAAGGGGAAATTCCAACAAGTGATACTAGGTTGATTGAAGAAATGGCTCCTGGAATAATCAAGAGAAGATCAGTTCATGAACCAATGCAAACAGGGATCACTTCTATTGATGCAATGATTCCTGTTGGAAGAGGTCAAAGAGAATTAATTATTGGTGATAGACAAACTGGAAAATCTGCGATTGCTATTGACACAATAATCAACCAAAAAGGTCAAGACGTAGTTTGTGTTTATGTAGCTATTGGTCAGAAGTCAGCATCAGTAGCAAACATCGTAGAGGTCTTAAGAGAGAGAGGAGCTCTAGATTATACAGTAGTAGTTAGTGCAGGAGCTTCAGAACCAGCTGCTTTACAGTACTTAGCACCTTATACTGGTGCAGCAATTGCTGAACATTTTATGTATCAGGGTAAAGCAACACTTGTTATTTATGATGATCTAACAAAACAAGCTCAGGCTTATAGACAAATGTCTCTTCTTTTGAAAAGACCACCAGGAAGAGAGGCTTATCCTGGAGACGTTTTCTACTTGCACAGTAGATTACTAGAAAGAGCGGCAAAACTTTCTGATGCAATGGGAGGAGGTTCTATGACTGCTCTCCCAATTATTGAAACTCAGGCAGGGGACGTTTCGGCTTACATTCCAACTAATGTTATTTCAATTACAGATGGACAAATATTCTTGAGTGCAGATTTATTTAACTCAGGATTAAGACCAGCTATTAACGTTGGTATTTCTGTTAGCCGTGTTGGAGGAGCTGCACAGACAAAAGCAATTAAAAAAATTGCAGGAACTTTAAAATTAGAACTCGCACAGTTTGATGAACTAGCTGCTTTTTCTCAATTTGCATCCGATCTTGATGAAGCAACTCAGCAACAACTTGAAAGAGGCAAAAGACTAAGAGAGTTATTAAAGCAACCTCAATTCTCTCCGCTAAACCTTGCAGAACAAGTTGCAGTTGTTTATGCAGGAGTTAAAGGTCTTATTGATGAGGTTCCTGTTGAAGATGTTACTAAATTTGCAACTGAACTTAGGGAATACCTAAAGTTAAATAAAGCAGAATTTATAGAAGAGATTCTTAAAGAAAAGAAATTAAATGATGGATTAGAAGCAACACTAAAAGAGGTGATAAATGAAGTTAAATCATCAATGCTTGCCACAGTTTAAATTTATTTAAGGAGATACAATGGCAAATCTTAAAGAGATTAGAGATCGAATCGTTTCCGTTAAAAATACAAGAAAAATAACGGAGGCCATGAGACTTGTTGCAGCTGCAAAAGTTAGAAGAGCTCAAGATCAAGTTCTTAAGAGTAGACCTTTTGCAGATAAACTTGCACGGGTCTTAGAAAATATTCAATCTAGAGTACAATTTGAGGCTATCGACTCTCCTCTATTATCCAAGAGAGAAGTAAAGAGCATTACCTTGGTTTGCATAACTGCGGATAGAGGTTTATGCGGTGGTTACAACACAAATATTATAAAAAAGGTAGAAATAAGATATTCAGAATTAGTCAAACAAGGGTATCAGCCAAATTTAATTTTGGTTGGGAAGAAAGCTATTGGATATTTTCAAAATAGAAAGGATAGATATGTAATTAAAAGTACTTTCAAAGAACTAGAACAAGTCCCAACAGTTAAGGACTCTGAAGGAGTTACAAATGAGATTTTAGCTGAATTTCTTTCAGAAAATTCTGATAGGGTAGAAATTATCTATACGAAATTCATCACTCTTGTTAGTTGCGCCCCTGTGGTTCAAACATTATTACCACTTGATCCTCAAGGTATTGCTGAGGAAAATGATGAAATCTTTAGGTTAACTACAAAAGATAGTAAGTTACTTGTTGAAAAATCAAATATTGAAAAAAGTGAATCAGAGAAATTACCATCAGATATTGTTTTTGAACAAAGTCCTGATCAACTATTAGATTCGTTATTACCATTATATTTACAGAATCAGGTACTCAGAGCTCTTCAAGAGTCCGCAGCTTCAGAACTGGCTTGTAGGATGACTGCTATGAATAATGCGAGTGATAATGCTAAAGAATTAGCAAGTACATTGAATCTAACCTATAACAAAGCTAGACAAGCAGCTATTACACAAGAAATCTTAGAAGTTGTAGGAGGTTCAGCAGTTTAGCACTAAGATTTAGGATATGCCTGAATACAATATAAAAGTTCAATTTGAGCAAAAGACTTTTAGTTTTTTATGTTCTGAAGATCAAGATGTTATTTCAGCGGCAAAAATCAATGGAATAGATTTACCAAGTAGTTGTTGTTCAGGAGTTTGTACAGATTGTGCATCAATGATATTGGAAGGAACTGTAGATCAAGAAGATGCTATGGGATTAAATGATGATTTGAGAGAAAAGGGCTTTGCACTTTTGTGTGTGGCATATCCTAAGTCAGATTTGAATATTGTTATTGGTAAAGAAGTCGAAGATGATTTATATAATGATCAATTTGGTAAATATCAGAAATGAAATTAAGTTCAGTTGATTTTTATTTAGATTGGCCAGTTTCAATAAAATTAAAAAATTTAAGGAAATTTGTCATTGGATATTTAGAAAAAAAAGGTGATGTAATTCGATGGTCAATTGTTGATATTCAAAATTCTAGTGACTCTTTTGGAACAAAAAAACTTAAAATTAAAGCTGTCTTATCTAATTAAAAAATATAAATTGAAATATTTTTATTGATGGAAATTTCACCAACAATATTTATTGTTCCAACTGGTATTGGTTGTGAAGTAGGCGGTTTTGCTGGGGATGCACTTCCTACCGCTAAATTATTAGCATCGGCAAGTGGATGTTTAATTACTCATCCAAATGTTATGAATGGTGGTACTCTTTCTGAAAAAGATCAAAATATTTTTTATGTTGAGGGTTATAGTTTAGACCGACTTGCTAAAGGAGAAATTGCTTTAAAAAGGGTAAAGCAACAGAAAATTGGGATAATTTTTGATTCGGCCATTGAAAGTGAATTATTAGTAAGACATTTACAAGTTGCTGATGCATGTGTTTCTACTTTAGGGATTAATGTTCATTCTTATGTGTTTACAAAAAAGCCATTAAACATAGTTATTGATTCTGATTCGTCAAGAATTAGTGGTGGCACAATTGAAAATCCTGATACTCTTATTGATGCTGGTAAATGTTTAATAGAAAAAGGAGTTACGGCAATAGCAATTGTGGCAAAATTTCCAGATGATTTAGACTCTTCAGAAACAAATATTTATCGAGAGGGAAAAGGGGTTGATCCTATTTCTGGAGTCGAAGCAGTTATAAGTCATTTAATAAGCAAATTCTTAAAAGTTCCCTGTGCACACGCTCCAGCTTTAAATCCAATTGAATTGAATGACAAATTAGATCCTCGTGCAGCGGCAGAAGAAATAGGATATACCTTTTTGCCATCAGTACTGATTGGTTTAAGTAATGCACCTGATATTGTTGAATTGCCTGCTAAACATGAATTAATCTCACTACACCCTGATCAGATTGAATCTATTGTTGTTCCAAATGGCGCACTAGGTGGAGAAGCAGTACTAGCAAGTATTGAAAAAGGTTTGAATATTATCTCTGTAAAAAATCAAAATACATTAAAAGTGACTAATGAGTTTTATGATTATCCTAACCTTTTTGAAGTAAATAATTATTTAGAAGCAGCAGGAATAATTCTTGCTATCAAAAAAGGTATCAATCCTAAGTCAATTAAACGGCCTTTAAAAAAAATTCAAAAAATTTCTAATAATGATTAATAAGATATCGCTATGGGAACTCTCCAGTCACTTCCCAATGATTGACTGCTTAATTTTAGAATTGGAGGGGCCTGTTTCCTTTTAAATTCTGCTTTTTTTATGAGTGAGATTATTTTTAAAATTAATTCTTTTTTATAACCATCTTCTTCAAGTTGTTTTAAATCTTTTTTCTCTTCAATAATTCCTTTAAGAATATTATCTAGAATGGAATAAGGTGGGAGAGAATCAGTGTCTAATTGATCAGGACCCAATTCGGCACTTGGAGCTTTTTTACGTATATTTTCTCCAATTATATCTACATTCATATCTAACATATATGATTTTCTATGATTAATTGAATCTTTGCTATCAAGCCAATTGCATAATTTAAAAACATTACTTTTATATAAATCACCTATTACAGATAATCCTCCATTCATATCACCATAAAGTGTGCAATATCCCACGGCTAGTTCGGATTTATTACCTGTTGAAAGTAATAAATGCTTTTCTTGATTTGCTAAAGCCATCAGAAGCGTTCCTCTTATCCTTGACTGAATATTTTGATTTGTTATTTCAGCCATTTCGAAATCTGTGGTTTTTATAAAAGATTCTTCAAAAGAGGTCATTAAGTTTTCAATTGGGATGCTGTTGAAATTTATATTTAACCTTCTAGCTAAATCTTTTGCATCACTCTTTGAATGAGTTGAGCTCCATTTAGACGGCATTGAGACGCAATAAATATTATCACTTCCAAGAGCAGCCGTCGCAATTACTGACACAAGTGCTGAATCAATACCACCGCTTAATCCAATTAAAGCTGTTTTAAATCCACATTTTTTTGCATAATCTCTAACACCAAGGACTAATGCATCAAAAATTGATGACATCTCAGAGTTTTCAAATTTATTTTTTTCAGGTTTTGTTTGATCAATTTCCCAACTGGAGAGCTCTTCTGAAAAAGATTTTAATTGCTTAATTTTAGATCCATTCTTATCAAGAATAAAACTATTTCCATCAAAAATTAAATTATCATTTGCTCCAATTTGATTTACATAAATCAGAGGTACTTGAAGGTATTGAGCAGCAAAACTGGAAACTTTGGATCTTAGCTCTAACTTTTTGAAAGTATATGGAGAGGCTGATAAATTTACTAAAATATCTACTTCTTTTTTCTTTAAATCAAAAATAGGATTTTTTTTATGAATTCCTCTACCTTCTATATCTTTGTTAACCCATAGATCCTCACATATAGTAAAACCAAGTCGCCAAGTTTTATTTTTAATTTTTTTTTCTAATACGGAAACTTTTTCTTCTGATCTAAAGTATCTTTTCTCATCAAATACTTCATAAGTAGGAAGAATAATTTTACGAGCAATTATTTTCCATTCACCGCCCTCAAGCAATGCAATAGAATTATAAAGGTTTGGGAAAAAAGAATCATTTATTATCTCAGCTATCCCTACTGCGATACTTAAGTTTCCATATTTATTATTTATATCTAAGGCTAATTCATCAAGAATTTGATGTTGATTTTTGATCAAATTTTTTTTTAAAAGTAAGTCATTTGCAGGATATCCCCATAATGACAATTCTGGAGTAAGAACAAAATCAGCAGAAATTGAGCTAGCTTTCGAAGCAATATAAAGTATTTTTTTTGCATTACCCTCTAAATCTCCAACAACTGGATTTATTTGAGCAAGTAAAAACTTCATTCAACTAATTTAGTGGATTCATATAAATTATTCTTCTTAACTATATCTATTAATGACGTTGGTAAATTAGAACAATTTAAATTTAATCTAAAATTAGAACTTGAAGTGTCTGGGATTTTTATGGTTGAAATCTTAAATTTCACTTTATAAGTTTCTAACATTTTAAAAGTATTTGATTCCACAGGATATCCTTCTCTTAAAATTATAAAAAAATTTGCCTCCAAAATAATTTTGTCAAAATTTTTCCAGTAGAAAATATCTTTAATTAAATCACTCCCAATAACAAAATCTAAATTATTAAATTCATAAATTTCTTTACATTTTTTGATTGACTCTATTGCCCATTTGCTACTGACACTTTGATTAAATAAAATTTTAGGATTATCTATATCTTCAATAAGAGTTTTTAATAAATGGCTACGAATTGATATATCCTCTATGTGCTTTTTTTTGGGGTTATTGCTCACATAGCTAATGGTGTAAGCATAAATTCTTGATAATTCTTCAAGTATTTTTTTATGTCCAATTGTAGGTGGATCTGCACTAGTACCAAATAATGCAATGCTTTTTCTCATTTTAAGTTTTTATGGTAGAAAACTAATAAAATTATTATTTAAATTTCTTTTTGTTATATAGATATTTATGTGTTTAAAAATCTCTGGTTCATTAAAATTAATATTTTGAATCATTATAAAAGGCTCTATAAACGAAGCTTTGCTTCTTTTAAATATCTCTTTGGCTGCTAATTTCCCAAGGATTTTTGTAGAATAAATTGCTATTGCTGCTTGAATAATTGCTATTGGTCCATAGGGTAATAATGATAGCCCGTTGGTGAATGGTGCTGTTAATAAAAATACTTTCCTAACAAGGTTGAAAGATGTATTGACCCCGACTTGAGTTACGCCCAAAAATAAATTATTGATTGATATATTTTTGAATATTTTTCTGGTAGATTCACCCTTTAAATTTAAGCCGTAAATCTTACTTAATTCGCTAATCAATGCAGTATCTAGTGCAAAACTACCAGCAATATCGAACAAAATAAAAGGATTAAGAGCTACCGTTGATGCCTTTATGGTCGAAAATTTACCAATAGTTGACTGCGCTAATTTCTGCCTTCTTTTCAATCTTTGCTCTTTTATCTGCACAAACAATTTGTCAGCTGATTGAAGAGAATTTAGTGTCAAAAATATCTCACCATATTGATTTATTATTTTTGTGATGTAATTTTTAAGATTGTTTTCATGATTAATAATTATGGGAATATTTAAATCTTTTGGAAGCTTAAACTTTATACTTTCTATTATTTCTTTTAATTCAATTTCATCAAAAAGATCGATTTTATTTAAAGTTACGATAATTTTTTTTCCATCTTGAATCAAGGAGCTAATTTCGCTTAACTCATTTCTATTTAAATCTCCTGAGACTATAAATAAAATAATATCTAAGTGATTTATGCAGGAGTAAACTTTATCTGGGAATTTAATATCGCAGAAATCAAATCCTGGAGAATCTAGCAACTCTACAATGTTGAGTGTTTGATCTTTAATATCCCATTCTTCAGCTTGTATTTCTCTAGTGGTCCCATTGATTATATTCGTTTTAAATATATCTTTTTTTAATAAAGAATTTAAAACAGAGGATTTTCCTACCCCCGATTTACCATATGCGCCAATTCTTATTTTTTTTTCTTTCAGCCTAAAAAGTTGTTGATTAAAAGAAATTATTTCTCTATTAAAAAAACTTTTTTCATAGTTGGTAAGATTAATATTCTCCCACCAATTTTTCAAAAATAAATAATTCTTATTTATTGTTAATTGTTTCATGATTTATTTTTCCACCAGCCAGCTAATACAGATAACACAGCTTCTGCACCAATAATCCCCACGAATCCCCCAAATTCATCTACTACTACTTTCACTTCTTTATGATTCTTGTCAAATCTTGTTAATAATTGATCTGCCTTAATCATTTCTGGAATGTAGTCTACAGGTTTGCAAATTTCTGATAATAATTTTTTATTTTCCCCATTAATTAATTCTGCTAACATTCTCTCACGCTCAACCACCCCCTGTATTTTGTCAACTTTATCTCCCAAAATAACCCACCATGTAGAGTTATCAGATAGTATGATTTTTGAAATTTCTTCAAGATTCGAAGACCCATCAAGACAGGGTACTGATACCCTAGGGATCATTAAATCTTTAGCTTTTAAATCGTTTAATTGAAAAACTTTAAATATCATTGCTGCCTCATCAGCTTCAATTAAACCTTTCTGACTTCCAATTTTTGCCATTTGTCTAATTTCTTCTTCATCAGTTGAGATTTCATTTTCTGCAGTAATGACAGGAAATATTTGTTCTATTAATATTAAGAATGGCCTCATTAGAGTATTTAATATTCTCAATATGGGAACGGATAATAATGCTATTTGAACTGAAAATCTTGTGCCAAGAGCTTTGGGTAGTACTTCTCCTACTAAAACAACAAGTATGTAGAAAGCAATTGAAAAAAGGGTTAAGCCATAACTACTATTAATTAACAATGCTCCGTATACACCTAAAATTAGACTTCCAATTATGTTAAATCCATTATTAGTAATAGTAATTACAGTTAATGTCCTTCCAAGATGTTTTCTAAGTTTAAGGAGTTGATTTGCAGAACTTTTTGGCTTTTGTTTTGAGGCTATTTCTAAAATTCTTATTGAATTTACAGCTAAAAAAGCCGCTTCTACTCCCGAACAACATGCTGACCCAATTAAAATAATAGCGATAAGAAAAATTAAACCGTAAACACTTGGTTCCATTAAAATAGATTAGGGACTAAATCTGTATTAATTCATTCTTCCATTTTTTTTTTAAATACGCCAATACACAATTTATGTTTAAACCTGACAATAAAGTTTTTGAAGAAAGAAGAGAAATTTTCTTAAATAAATTAGGTGGTAAAGCTGCTATTATCCCTGGGGCTAATCTTGTAAAGCATCATGCTGATTGTGAATATCCTTTTAGACAAGATAGTAATTTTTGGTATTTAACTGGTTTTGATGAGCCGGACGCAATTGCTCTTTTCTTATCGCACAAGCCAAAGGGAGAGAGATTTATTATGTTTGTTGCTCCTAAAGATGTTATAAGTGAAGTCTGGCATGGTTTTAGATGGGGTTTGGACGGTGCTGAAAAAGAGTTTAAGGCTGATAAGGCCCACTCAATAACCGAATTGAAAGATCTACTCCCAGGTTACATAAATGGTTCTGAAGAACTTGTTTTTTCAATTGGCAAGTATCCATTAATTGAAAAAATAGTACTAGAGATATTTTCGCAGCAACTTGAAAATCGCTCAAGATTAGGGATTGGTGCTAATTCTATAAAATCTCCAGAAATCTATTTAAATGAGATGAGATTAATTAAAAGTGAATTTGAAATTAAGAGAATGAGAGAGGCTATACAAATTTCAGCAGAAGCTCATGAACTAGTTAGAGAATCTATCTCATCAAAGAAAAATGAAAGACAAATTCAGGGTCTTCTAGAAGGATTCTTTTTGGAAAAAGGTGCTCGGGGACCTGCTTATAACTCTATTGTTGCTTCAGGAGATAATGCATGTATTTTGCATTACACTTCAAATAACTCACCCTTGAATAAGGAAGATTTATTGTTGGTAGATGCTGGCTGCTCACTAATTGATTATTACAATGGAGACATAACAAGAACTATTCCTATAGGTGGAAAATTTTCTAAAGAGCAAAAAATTATCTACGAAATTGTATTATGTGCGCAGAAAATTGCAATTAAAAGTGTCGTAACTGGATCTAGTTCTAGTACTATTCATAGTGTTGCTCTCAAAAGTTTGATAGAAGGATTAAAAGAAATTGGTTTATTGGCGGGCAGTACTGAGGAAATAATTGAAAATCAATCTTATAAACACCTTTACATGCATAGAACTGGGCATTGGCTCGGCTTAGATGTTCATGATGTTGGAGCATACAGAATGGGAGACTATGAAGTGCCATTACAGAATGGAATGATTCTTACTGTAGAACCTGGGATCTACATAAGTGATAGGATTCCAGTCCCTGAGGGGCAACCTCTTATTGACGAGAAATGGAAAGGTATTGGGATAAGAATAGAAGATGATGTTCTGGTCAATGATACAAACCCAGAAGTTTTAAGTTCTGCTGCACTAAAAGAAATTTCTGATTTAGAATTTTAAATTTGACTTATCTAATCAATAGATTTATTTTTATAAAGTTTAAAGTACTAAAATGAATAAGTCAGATTCATA
>QCQJ01000020.1 GCA_003209585.1 Prochlorococcus sp. AG-449-G23 | reverse complement strand
AATCCTTCAATAACCTTAATTGGATTAGATTGGATAGTCTTAAGTTCTATTTCGGTAATAATTGAGAAAAAGGGTGCTGCGCCTTTAATTGCTTCCCAAATCAATTGTTCTTCTTGATTTAGTTCATTTTTTTTTAAAGAGATAAATGTGCCATTACCCAAGAAACCTTTTATTGATTCAATATTATCAATGGCTAATCCGTAGGCTCTACTGAGCGGGCTTACTCCACCAGTAAGTATATAGCCTGCTCCAGGAAGTTTAGAAAGTCCGATTGGAAAACTTCGATGATATTTTTGTAAATGATTTACTAGATCCCCCATTATTACTCCCCCTCCAATTGTTACTAAATTGGTTTTTCTATCTAGGTAAATTTTGTTGTGATTTTTTCTAAGATCAAGAGTTGTTAAACCATTTTTTGCACAGCTAGAGGTTGTACCTCCACTACATACGCAGAGGTGCTCGAATTTTTCTTTAGAATAGTGGTTAAGCTCATTAAATAAGGAATCGTCCACTTCATAAATTAATTTCTTTAATTTTGCATCCTTTGAGTTGATATTTGGAACTTCAAGCAAGTTATTATTATTTTTCACTACATTATATTGTTCTTTACTATTATGGTATAAGTAATAACTTGAATTTGGATAATTTAGATTCGAAGTTAAATAATAAAGTTGCGATACTTATCTGTGGACACGGGAGTAGAAATAAACTAGCCATTATTGAATTTCAAGAATTAACTAAGTTCATTCAAAAAAGATATCCAAATTTTTTAGTTGAATATGGTTTCTTGGAATTCGCTAAACCTTCAATTGTTGATTCTCTAGACAAGTTAAAAGATCTTTCTATAAAAAAAGTAATTGCAATACCAGCAATGCTTTTCGCTGCAGGCCATGTAAAAAATGATATCCCTAGCTTGCTTATGAATTATTCAAGTAAAACAGGTATTGAAATAATTTATGGAAGAGAATTAGGTATTAATAATTTAATGATTAGTGCAGCTTCTGAAAGAGTAAAAGATGTATTTAAACAAAATAATACTCTCAAACCTGAAGAATCACTATTAGTTGTTGTTGGTAGAGGCTCTTCTGACCCAGATGCGAATTCCAATGTTTCGAAAATTACGAGAATGATCGTAGAGTGCATTGGTTTAGGGTGGGGGGAAACAGTTTTTTCTGGAGTAACCTTCCCTCTTGTAGAACCTGGCTTGAAAAATGTTGTGAGACTTGGTTATAAAAATATAATTATTTTCCCTTATTTTCTTTTCTCAGGTGTCCTTGTCACAAGAATAAAAAGGCAAAGTGATTTAGTTGCGATTAATAATCCAAATATTTCATTTATACATGCAAAATATCTTTCGTCACAGTCTTATGTGGTCGACACTTTTGTCGAAAGAATTGAAGAGATTCTTAATGACGAAGGTAATAATTTTATGAATTGCTCAACTTGTAAATATAGATCAAATTTATTTGGCTTTGAAAAAGAGGTTGGAATGGTACAAGAAAGTCATCATAACCATGTAGAGGGCTTGGGCATCAGCTGTGATTTATGTGATACTGAATGCAATGGTGCTTGTGAAATACAAAATCAAAACCCAACTCATAACCAAGAAAAATCAAACTCAGGAGGAGGTGATTACTTAGAACATGAACATGTGGAGACTCATCAACATGAACATAATCACCATCACCATAGTATTTATCCAAATTCAAAACATCCTTTAGGACCTGTAACGCTTCGCCGGCCTAATGAAGACTAAATCTTAAGAAAATCAGTTGAAAACCAATGAATCACCTGTCTCTTTCTCGACTTAGTCTTAATAGACTCAGTATATATAAGTATTCTTAATGTAAAATCTTGAAAGTATTTTGAGCTAAATTTTCCACAATTTACAGGTTGTTTTCCACGTCCAAATCCACATTGGATCAGAAATGCCAGTATTTTTCATAAAAAACAGGACTTCAACATTATTGTTGACTTTTCTTAAAGATTTATTCAATTTCCTTATTTAAAAAGGAAGTTTTTTAAAAACATACTTATAACATGAGTCTCATTTGATAATTTGAAAAGTTTTCTAAAAGATATTTTTGATTTTTTTAGAAAAAAATATCATTATAGTTATGAAAAAAAAAATATAAAATTATGGATCAAATCAGCCAATCAAATTCAACTGATAAGAAACTTATCGAGTACTCTTCAAATAAAGTCTCTTTAGAAACAGAGCTTTCAGAAACTCTTTATAACACCATGAAAGATTTCGTATTAAGTAACCCAACTTGGGATCAATATAAGCTTATAAATTCAGCGTTAGCTACTTTTCTCGTTCAAAACGGATGTACAGATAATTCTGTCTCAGAAATTTATTTAAATCAATTATTTACACCTTCTAAGTCTTTTTAATATTTAAACAGGCTCTTCTACTCAAGGCCATCATTGTAAGTGTGGGGCTTTGCCAAGATGATGTGGGCCAGCATGCTCCATCTAATACAAGTACATTCTTGCATCTCCATAATCTATTAAATTTATCAACTACGCTATTTTCTTCATTTATACCCATTGGTGCTCCTCCTACTTCATGAATGTAATATCCAGGAGGAGGAGGACTATCTGAAAGTGCGATCAAATTTTTTGTAAATAAACTCCCTAATGGGATATTCATAAGTTCATTAATATTTTTTATTTCTCCATTTGCAGCTGTGATTGATTTTTGTATTGTGTTTTCCATATGTTTAGCCATGTTTAATTCATTTTCGCTCCATTCGAATTCAATGTGAGGAATTGGGATACCCCATTCATCTGTTTTCCTGGAGAGAGAAACTGAGTTTTTCTCTCTAGGAAGGACTTCGCCATGGGCGATAAGAAAGCCAATGGATGTGTTTGTGTCTTTTTGCAAAAATTTAGGTATCCCTAATCGATCAATCGCCCCCCAGATTCCATAACCTCTATGGAAATTCATGTCGTCAATTTTTGGTAAATTTGAACCAAATGGAATAAAGAAGCTGCCTGCTCCAGAAAGATCGGGGGGATTATCTAATGGTTTTCCTGAGTCTTTGGTTTTTGGGACTGAAAAAAATCTACAGATAGATATATGGTCCATAAGGTATTTTCCTAATTTTCCAGAATTATCTTTAAAACCTGAGGAATTTGATTTATATTCTGAGTTCAGTAGTATTCTGAGTGTTGAAATTGTTGATGCGCAAAGAAGGATTAAATCACAATTTAATTCTTTTTTGCATCCATTTTCTAAGTTTACGATCGTTAGTTTTGATGCAAGCTCTGTTATCTTGTTAATCTCAAAAGACTCCACTAGATGATTTGAAATTATTTGCACATTCCCAGTATCTAAAGCTTTTTTTAAAGTGCTGCCTACACTAGAGGATTTGGGCCATTTTTTATCTTTTACTGATGAATTACGGTCAAATCCTCTTGATTGTATAAATGGATAGTTTAATTTTGATTTAACTTTGCTGCCAAAAATATTTTCGTTTTCTGTAAGAGGTATTTCACCAATATATTTACCATTTGGGACTTCTTTAATGTCATCTTTTCGTCCATAGATGCCACAGAAATTTTCAATGAAATCATAGTGAGGGGATAGTTCATCGTATGAAATAGGCCAGTTTGGTCCGAATCCGTCTTTTTTTGCCGGATGAAAATCTTCTGAGGAAAGTCTTAATGTTATACCTCCCCACGTTAATGATCTCCCCCCAAATTGTTTCCCTTGGGTCCAAAGAAATGGCTTTTCTTTGGGGAAGTCATAAGGATGCTTCAATTCATTTGAATATAAGTCAGGATTATTTTTCCAATAACCAGGATGTTGATGTTGATTAGCATGTTTTTTTGTTAAAACTCCTGATAATCTTTTTAATGAACTTATAGGCTCATGATTACTAGCTTTATGCCTTTTAACTTGAGGCCCTGCTTCTATTACTAAAACTTTTATCCCCTGTTCTGCCAATGTAAGTGCTGCTATTCCTCCTGTTGCTCCAGAACCAACAACAATTGCATCATAAGGACTTATATCCAAAACCTAGTTCGTGATTTGCTACTTCAATAAATATAGCATTCAGTAAATAAATGATTTTTACATTTCAGCTTAAGAAGTTAGAATTTATTGAAATACTACTCACATAAATGAGATTTATAATTTTAACTTTTTTAATAATTGTTTTAACCCTCCCTTCTAGAAGCTTTGCTGCGTTGGATTATGGTAAACAATCCTTGGTTGGAGCTGATTTCTCTGGATCTGATTTAAAAGGAGCAACTTTCTATTTGACTGATTTACAAGACGCAAATTTATCAGGTTGTGAGCTCCAAAATGCGACTCTTTATGGAGCAAAATTGAAAGATACTAATTTAAGTAACTCCAACTTAAGAGAAGTAACTTTAGACTCAGCTGTTTTAGATGGAACCGATTTATCAAATACTAACTTGGAGGATTCTTTTGCTTATAGTACCCAGTTTGAAAATGTAAAAATACAAGGCGCAGACTTCACAAATGTTTTTTTGCCAAAAGATATTATCAGGAAATTTTGTGAAAGTGCCACTGGAACTAATCCAATCACGAATAGAAATACCAGAGAAACTTTAGAGTGCGATTACATTTAAATTTATGCACATACAAGTTCTTTCTTAATCTTTCTTTGTTTATAAAGTGACCTTCCAACAGGCCAACCTAAAGTAGATAAATGTCTCATTAAAGAACTTGAGTATTTGAAATAAAAATTGTCTGAATATTTGATATCAAGTTCTTTTAAAGTAGTTATTAATAAAAATAGATCTTTCTTGTTGCCTTTTTTCATATCCAATAATATCAATGCTTCACGTGATATTTTTTTTTCTAGAACCTTATCATTTTCGGCAAAACCAACTTTAAGTGAATTAAATTCATCAGAATAAAGAGTATAAATTATTCCATCTTTGAATTTATCTATAGAATTATCTAAATTAAACTTTGATGATATTAATATTTTGTATCCCTTTTTGATTTTTCTTTTATTCATAATTATTTGATCTCATTCTGAGCTATTTCGTATTTCTCCAATAGATTGTTTACTTCTGCTAGTGCAATCCTCTTTTGACAGGCCGAGTTATATCTATTTACTGCTACTGATGGTATTGAACCTTTGCTTTTCATTTCCCTTATACCAGTTTCTAAACATTGAAAAGCAACACTCGATAGATCTCTTCCTTCTGCTGCTGCCCAAACTTTCAAAAGATAAGTAAGATTTGATGGTACTGAGAGCTGTACTTTGTTTGAATTTGAAGTATTTAATGCAATATCATCGAGACTAATTTCTTTAGCGGAAATAGTTTCTTTAACCTTTTTCTTCAAAAATTTTACTTGGCTTATAGCTTCCTCTTTATTCTTTATTTTTTGTTCTATTTCAAATAACTCTTCTTCAGAATTAATTAAAGCTTCTAATGCCCATTTAGCATCATTTTTCGCAACGGCGGTTCTATCAAGCCATTCATCTCTTATTTTTGACCAATTACTAGGCATAAGCTTTATGCGATAATTCTATAATATATAAATCTAAATAGATTGTCTACCTAATCTAAATAGATTTGATATAGATTGTATAAATTTTAGATTTAATTTTTAATAATTCCTCATCTTAGAAATAATCTTTTATAGAAATTGAAACGATAGAATCTATTCAATATGCTCTTAGAGGCATTTTTCGTTAATTGAAAACGATATATTAGATAATTAAATATTTTTTTTAATTTTAGTTATTTGTTTATTTAATTAAAAACTTTTGAGCTTTTAATCTCTTTCAATAAGTTCAATTTTATAGCCATCAGGATCCTCAACAAAAGCCAAGACAGTAGTGCTGTTTTTCATTGTTTTAGGTTTTGTTGTTATTTTACAACCATTATTTTCTAATCCTTGGCAAATTAGATGAATATCTTTTACACCAATAGCTATATGACCATATTTATCTCCAAGCTCATAGTCTTCAGACTTTTTTTCCCAGTTATGGGTTAATTCAATTACTGTGTTTTCTTTTTCTGAGCCATAACCGACAAATGCCAAAGTGAATTTTCCGTGAGGGTAATCCTTTTTTCTTAATAAATTCATTCCTAATCTATTGACGTAGAAATCAATGGATTTATCTAAATCTCCAACCCTCAACATTGTATGTAGGATACGCATTTTGAATTATGAACCTTAATTAATTATCTAATATTTAATAACCATCTGCCAAAGTTGATTTTTTTGAGGCTAAGTCTTTAATTAAGTTCAGAAAAATTAGGTTAAAATATTAATACTAGATTTCATTAATATATTGAATCAGATATTCCAGAGACTCTCATCAGTATTTTTATATACTTTGCCATTAAAGGCATCAATACCTTTTGGATATTATTTGTTCTATAAATATTCTTTTTTAAAAATACTATTATTACTAACCTTCCCAGTAGCAATAATTGAAAAATCTTTGCCTTTTGGTAGTTTTTTATTATTTATAATTTTGTTTGCTGGACTAGCAAGAAATCCAAATGTTCCCTATTTCGTTAGATATAACGCATGCCAAGCATTACTTATTAATATTGCTTTGATAATAATTTCATATCTCTTGAGAATATTTCCCATAGTTGAATTAGGCTCAATAATTTTTATATTTACACTATGTATTTTTATTTATTCGATTTCTCAATGTATTTATGGAGTTGAACCTGAAATTCCCTTAATTAGTAAATCTGTAAGAATGCAAATTTAAAAAGATTTATAGATTTACTTACTTTCTTCAGCACTCATTCAGAATAGATTCCCATCTTTGTTGACTTGCCTTAATTGCTTGCATTGGTGGATTAGCTCCCTCTATTTCAAAGGCTTTAATTAATGATTTATTAGCTAGTAGACCTAATCTTGCCGCCTCTCTCTGCCTAGAGCACACTTTTTTTCTTGATCCCTCTTTTAGACTATTTTCGATTTCTTTAAGAATCTGGCTAGCTTCATTCGATTTAGAATAAAAATCATTCATGTAAACATCAAGTGCCGTATCAGCAAAGATTTCAACTGGAGTGATTATTGTGACTAAGCATACTATAAAATTTACAAATACAAATATTTTCATAAGAATCTTAAGTAAATTTTTTGCCTGATCTCTTTAATACTAAATAAAAGGTAAGAACGCTAATTGTTCCAGATGGGCCTATTAAAATATGCCAAAATTGATCTCCACTAATTGAGAGCCTTGTTCCAAAGAAAGTTGTAAAAAAAATACCAAATATTGGGTAAAGGATAAAAAGCCAATCTTTAAAAACTCTTTGCCAATTTATAATTAGAAGGATACTTATTATTACTTGAAAAAGAAGAGCAATAGTTTTATCCAATAAAAAATATGAGATTATTGAACATAAAGAAATGCAAAAATTAATTTTTTGAATAAATTTATTTTTTATAACTGATATTGATAAACATGTTAGACCTAAAGATAGGAAAGAATAAAATAACCAATTAAATAAAGAGGAATGATCTACATAAATCCAAGATGTTTGGGTATGATCTATCATTTCAGAAATCGATGCCAATCCTAAAAAAATAAAACCGAAAGGTATCAATTCGTTCTTGCGAATGTGTTTGAATTTTTTGATCGATCTAATTCCTAATACTATTGGGATTATTGCCGCCTGAAAATGGGCTAATAATAAAATTGAAAGAAACAAAATAAATTCTCAAACTCAATTTATCTGAAATTTAAAGACAAAAACCATGTTCAATTTATCTTAGTAGAGATAGATACCATTGCCCGATTACTATGATCAATATTGTAAGAACAAAAGGGAAAGCAGGATACCTTGACTGAAAATTAGCAGGTGGCCAAGGAGACCAAGATATTAATCTTCCTTGAGGTTCATTTGAAATAACTTTTTTCTTCGATTTTTTGGGTATTAAATTATCTGTGGCGAATCCTTTACTCATAAATCAAATAATATTATCTTAACAAAGACATACCAAAAAGGCGTTTATATTATTCTGTTTAACTTAAGTTGCTTTTTATTAGAACGGAGGGGGTGGGATTCGAACCCACGGTGCCCTTGCAGACACGCTAGTTTTCAAGACTAGAGCCTTAAACCACTCGACCACCCCTCCAACGGGTTATTCAGTTTTATTGAACTTAAAAACTATAACATAAGAAATTAGTCACAGTCTATAAATTCAAAGATTTAAAGATTATTTCAAGAAACTAGTTTTAGATAGGAATTTTTATTAATAATGATGAGTTAAATCGTTATAACAATCTATTATTAGTCAAATTTAGTCCACAAAAAATCTAGTCTGCTTCTAAAAAAATCACCCAAAGTTGACATTTTGTTGAAATAATCCAAATAAGTTATTCCCAACAATGGCAGCGATTATTAAAACGAAGGCAACTATTGCGAAAAGAGCACTAACATCTTTTATGTCATAGGGTGCTTTAAATAAAGGTTTTTGGTCTGCCATTGTTTTCTAATATATAGATGCAATTGAATCATATTATTTTAATGCTTGTGAGAAGTATTAAGTTATTGTTTAGTCTAAGAATGGAGAATAAAAAAGCCACTAAAAGTGGCTTTTTCTTTAAATGGTTAAATAAACTAGCTTGTGTAAGTTTTTCCTCTATAAGTTAGTTCATTGTGCTGTTTTTTAGCTGCTTCTTTGTTCTGGACGTACTTTTGTCCTCTGTAAATTAGAGTCATTTTTTTAGCTCCGGTTTCGCTTAAGTCCCCGTTCCATGGCTTAAGTCGATTTGCGGCTTGCTATACGCAAGTTGAACGTTTTGGTAGCGGTTGCTACAAATTTATAATAACATCCATTAAAATTATTTGTCTAGGTTTTTAATAAATAAACTTAATATATTAACTATAGATTAGTTTTCTGATAAAAATATTTATCATAATTCCGGCTTAATTTCTTACAGGTTACATTTTGTTCGTTTTTGAGAAGTATTTTTTATTTAATGAACTTTTAAATGTAAAATTCTTAAGATTATAAAATTTGTTTTATGTTTTCTAGAAGCAAAAAACCTACAGTAAAAAAATCTGCAATAGTTGAAGAGACTCCATTATTTGCTCAATTATTACCATTCGCAAACAGAATGAATGATAAGGTCCAATTGGTAAATGCTTTGGCTTTTACTTTTATTATGGGATTCTCAATTTTTGGAATTGCTCTATGGAAACTTTCAGGGTTGACCTAATTATTTGATTTTTGCAAAACATCAATCTTTGATTCCTTGTTTTTAATTATGGTTATTAACCATCTAGAGGCTAGCCCTCTAGATATTGATCTATTTTTTAGAAATCTACATATATAAACGTGTAGATTTTTTTCGTTTTTGGAGTTAAATTTTTCCTCAAAATCTAAGATTTCCTCTTCTGATGTTCTTTTTCTTAGCTCATCCACTAATGCATGGCTAGAGGAATCATTAAATAAGTTCCCAATATTTAAGCTTAATGTCATAAATAATTTATGTCCCTATTAAAGAGGTAGCCATAAATTAAATTTTTAAAAACTAATTTATATTTTTTATTTACAAATAATTCAAAATTTAATCTTTTGGTTTAGCCAGAGGAAGTAGGCACTTATCTGAATCACAACCTGCTGGTCCTGCTTCAGATAGTTCTCCAACGTCATATTTATTAAGAGCGTCAAAGAAATCGTTATTTACTTTCCTTTCTATTACTTTATTTTGCAATGATATATATTCCTCTTTACTTATTGGTTCAAAGGGTAATCTCGGGAAAGTAGCGTTAGCACTAAATCGAGCCAACAATGCCGCTGAAATATATCCCTCATTATTTTCTATTGCATTATGAATAGCCTCAGCTAAATCCTCGATTTCATTTTCTCTAAACTCTACGGTTGCAGAAGTATTATGCTCTGTGTAAAATTTCTGCACTTGCATGTAAAAATCAAATTGAGCTAATGCTGAGAAATTATTGATGTCTATTTGGTCTGCGCCCTCTATATTTGCCCAACTAACTTCTGTAGGGATTTCCACTAACCATTCTGTACATCTTGGATCAAATGGATTATCGAGCAAGCAACCATTTTCATCTTTATCTGATTGAGATGGAACAACTGAGTAACCATAATCCATGCAAGCTAAAGCGATTGGGTCATTTTTCCTGAAAGTTATTCTTCTTATGAATCTTTGAGCCTTTGGAGGATGCCATCCTGGAGCTGCTCCAGTAAGAAGACTTTTAGTCCCCGCTGGCTGAACTGTTGTGCATCTATTTGGTCTCCTTAGATTATGCTTATCACAATATTCCCATACAGTTTCTTTTACTATTTTTCTCCAAGAATCTAAGAATTTAGCTTCCTTTTCTTTGAAGACTTTCCCTTCTTCGTTATTTGGCCTTCCTGCTTCCCACCATTTCAACCATGGCGTCCCAAAGGCATGGACACAAAAATCAAATAATCCAGTGAAACTTACTCCCACAATAGGATCATATTCCCTACTTTTTCTGTAACGCTCAACTTCAAATTCATGATTAAGTAAGCATGCTACAGAAAGAGCTGCTGCTTTAAAAGCTTTTTTTTGCTCTTCAAAATTTCCTGGATCAATTTGATTTAAATGAACTTCAGCCAAATTGCAGTGGAAATCATTTCCCAAGATCTCCCCACAAGGGTTAAGTCCATATCGGCTCATCCTGTGGTCCAACTCTTCTTCTGAAAATGGACCATAACTACTATTTATCCAATTTCTCGCTTCATCCTTACCTTGTTCTGAGTAGATTTCAATAAATTCCTTCCTCAATTCATCCTCTTTGAGAATATCTGCATTTGACCTTGCAATTGCTTCGGGAGCAAATTGAATAGCTCCCTCACCTGAATGGAATTGCTTTGTTACTGCATCTAAAACAGTTTGGTAAGTTGGTTTAGTATGGTAAACCCTAGTATGATTAGCCATCCTGAGGGCATCTTTTTCAGGATCTATTCTCCAATTACCATTTTCATCTTGACTCCATAAATTTTCTTTTGCAGATGCTGCTTCCTTATCATCTGAAGCAAATTGTCTCATTCCAGCACTTCTTCTTATATTCCCAGCAACTATGGTTACTGCAGCTTCATCAATTAATAAACAACACTCTACTGTACTTAATTTCCTGCCTATTGCCTTTCCAAGAAGTGATGCGACTCTAGAGTAAAGATCTTTCAATTTGATAGGATTTGCCATGCCACCAAAACCTTTTAATGATTCTCCAGCAGGCCTAATATCTTCCAAATCAATATAAACATCAATTTCTCTTTCAAGACTCTCGTTACTTGATGCCTCAAGAAGATATTTATAGCTATCTACCCATCCTCTTCTGCTATCTCCAACTTTGATATGAAGGTCTTTCCCTTTGATTTCTAATGATGATTTTTCTTCCCTTTGATCTTTAGGAGTGATTCCAACTTCACTAACTGTTTTAATATTTATTTTGTTTATTACCGTAGGTAAATTGTTTATAAAATGAGGCTCAATTATTGCACCTGTACCACATCCCATCATTGCTAAGTCCATCATCAAAGCAAAGGCTTCCCAATCAATTAAGTTTGTTGAAGTACAGTTGTATGCCCCGGAAAAATTTTGGTTTTTATTAATCCAAGGAGTTCCTCCAATCCATAACCATCTCCCTGATGGTTGAGCTTTTTGGTTGCTTTGCATCTCTCTCATAAGGATCAATTCTTCATCAGAAAGATTTCCTAATTCTTTTAAGCCTGATAAATTCCTTTCGCCTACCTCGCTCCAGTTCTCCCTTTTGCCAGATGAAGTTTTTCTACTGTAAGATCTGAAAAAAACTGGATAAGCAGCTGGCGCAGTCTTTGGAAAATCATCTTTTTTAAGATTATTGGAATTGCTCTCTGAAGAAGCTTTATTTGGTGCAACAGTCACGATAAAAAAACGTATGTAAATAACCCGTACTGGAAGAATAACTCTACCTGTGGCGTCTGCAACCATTCTTACCACTATTTAACGGTTTGTGTAGAATTATGTTTAATATGAAATCTTTGTTTCAAAAAGGATATGGAAAGAATCCCTGAACCTGAATTAATGGTAGAAAAAAAACAAGTCATTTCTTATGACGAAGCTGATTTTTCAGAAGGGGAAGTTAATCTAATTAATCAAATAAATTATTATCTTTTGAGAAAAAATATTTCTTTAGGTGAAAAAGATTTAATAGTTGATTTAGGATGCGGCCCAGGCAATATTTCGGAGAAGTTAGCAATAAAATGGCCTAATACTGAAGTAGTTGGAATAGATGGTTCTAAAGAGATGATTTTGAGAGCAAAATATAATAAAAGTATTTCTACTAATAAAAAAAAATTAAAAAATTTACGCTACATTTGTTCTGACATTAAGGACATTAAATCAAATGATTTCTTATTTAAAAAAAAAATTAGTTTGCTTGTAAGCAATAGTTTGATTCATCACATTACCAATCTTGAAGATTTCTTCAACACCATAATAAGTTTGTCTAGTAATATCACTGTAAATTTTCACAAGGACTTAAAAAGGCCATTAGATGAAAAGTCTGCTTTAGAACTCAAAGCACAATGTTCAAAAAAATATAATGAGATTTTAACAAATGATTATTATTCCTCTTTAAGAGCTTCTTATACTTTTAAAGAGTTAAAAAATTTCACCTTGGAGAATGATCTATCCTCCTTAGATGTGTTTGAAGAAGGTGATAATTATTTAATAGTCTATGGTAATGTTTAAGAACTAAGTGAAAGGCACTTATATTATATAAATGAGCTTAGGTACTAAAATTCTAAATAATAAAGAAATACTGGATGCGGTAAATAAAAGAAGAAATTTTGCTATTATTTCACATCCAGATGCTGGGAAAACGACTCTTACTGAGAAGCTTCTTTTGTATGGAGGTGCCATTCAACAGGCAGGAGCAGTAAAAGCTAGGGGTAATCAGAGAAAGGCTACCTCAGACTGGATGGAACTTGAGAAACAAAGAGGTATTTCTATTACATCAACTGTATTACAATTTGAATATGAAAGATCAGTAATCAATCTATTAGATACACCAGGACACCAAGATTTCTCCGAAGATACTTATAGAACATTAGCTGCTGCTGATAATGCAGTTATGTTGGAAGATGCTGCCAAAGGACTAGAACCTCAAACTAGAAAATTGTTTGAAGTTTGCAAGATGCGAAAAATACCAATATTTACTTTCATAAATAAAATGGATAGACCAGGAAGAGAGCCATTTTCTTTACTTGATGAAATTGAATCAGAACTTGGATTAAATACTTTACCTATTAACTGGCCAATTGGGAGTGGCGAGGAATTTAGAGGGGTTATTGATAGATTTTCGAGAGAGGTAATTTTATTTGATAAAGCCGTGAGAGGGAAACAATCGAATGAGAAAAGATTAAGTCTTGAAGATAAAGAGCTATCAAAATATGTAGAGAGAGATTCACTTGAAAACGCACTTGAAGAATTGGAGGTTCTTGATGAGGCAGGATCGAGATTTGAAAAAGAAAAGGTTTTTAATGGCTCTTTAACCCCAGTTTTCTTTGGATCTGCCATGACTAATTTTGGTGTAAGACCATTTTTAGATAGTTTTTTAAAAATGGCACAAAAACCAACTTCAAGAAATAGTAATAAAGGGGATATTGAACCTGCAAGCGATGAATTTAGTGGTTTTGTTTTTAAGCTTCAGGCAAATATGGATCCAAAGCACAGAGATAGGGTCGCTTTTATAAGAGTTTGTAGTGGCAAATTTGAAAAGGATATGTCAGTTAAACATTCCAGAACTGGGAAAACAATAAGATTATCAAGACCACAAAAAATATTTGGGCAAGATAGAGAAGTTGTTGATGATGCCTATCCTGGAGATGTTATTGGATTAAATAATCCAGGTATGTTTTCTATTGGAGATACTCTTTATACTGGTGCTCATTTGGAATATGAGGGCATACCATCCTTTAGTCCTGAAATATTCAGTTGGCTAAGAAATCCAAATCCCTCAGCATTTAAAAACTTTAGAAAGGGTGTTAATGAACTTCGAGAAGAAGGTGCTGTTCAGATTCTTTATGACTTTGATGAGAGCAAAAGAGACCCTATACTCGCCGCTGTTGGTCAATTGCAGTTGGAGGTAGTAACTCACAGATTAAAAAGTGAATATGGTGTAGATGCAAATCTTGAAGCAATGCCATATCAATTGGCTAGATGGATTTCTGATGGATGGCCAGCTATTGAAAAATTAGGCAGAATATTCAATTGTAAAATAGTTAAAGATTGTTGGAATAGGCCAGTTATTCTTTTCAAAAATGAGTGGAATCTAAATCAATTTGTTGAAGACAATAATCAATTAAATTTAAACAAAGTTGCTCCCGTTGTTAGTGGAGTCGAACCAATTGTTTTATAAAGTCTTAATGGATTATAAAATTAGTTAATCTGTTAATATTGGTAAAAAAATTTTGGATTCAAACAGTAGTAAAAACAATAACGAAAAATCACCTTATGAAATTTTAGGTGTAAAAGAAGGGGCTGCTTTTGAGGATATTCAGAAGGCTAGAGATATTAAAGTTAAAGAGGCTGGTGAAGATATGATTTTAAAAGCGAAAATAGAGTCTTCCTTTGATCAATTACTCATGGGGAGTTTGAAAGCCAGGCAATCAGGAAATGTAAGCTATGAAGCTGTGAGTGCCTCAAAAAAAGAAAAACAAGTTAATCAATTTACAAATAATAAATTCCCACTGCTTTCTAAGATAAAAAATTTAAATAATAACTCTAAGAACTCAAGTCAGTATAGTCTTCCAAAAATAACCACCCCTTCATTTGAAAATCTTTCAATAAAAATATCTGTTGGGCTATTATTTTTAATTTTGTTATTTATCAGTCCAGACTCTAATAATAGACTTTTACTATCTATCTCAACATTAATACTTACCTATACTCAAATTAAATCGGGGAAAAGATTTATAGGTTCTCTGGGTTGGAGTGTTACCTTTCTCTCGATAGGATTAATATTTGGTGGATTGCTTGAAAATAATTCTTTCATTCAGGAAGTATCAAACAACTCTTTATCAATACAAAAAATTCAAAGTATTCCAGCCATGGTTATTTTATGGCTAGGCGTAATTTTTTTATGATTGATTTTCTACTATTGATTTGATTTCTTCATAATTTATAAGATATTTATTCTTACAAAATTCACAAACCAACTCTGCTTTGCCATCTTTCTTGAGGATGTCCTCCAACTCGCTCTTATCAAGCATTTTCATCGCATTCAAACTTCTTTGTTTGGAACACTTGCATTTAAAACTAACTTCTTGGGAACGAGCTTTTTCAGAGATTGATTTATCGTCAATATCGGGAAATATATTTCTAATTAACGAAAGAAGATTATCTTTTGACTTAAATAGGTCTTCGCTGAAAGAATTAATTTCTTTACATCTTTCTTCAAGTAGTGAGACAAGTAGAGGGTCAGTATCTTTTTTAGGTAGAACTTGAGCTAATAAGCCACCACTACAAATAACACTTTTATTTTGAATTTTTTCTCCAATAAATACAGCAGAGGGAGTTTGCTCTGAATGATATAAATATGAAGCTAAGTCTTCAGCAATATTTCCATTTACTAATTCAACAGTGCTTGTAAAGGGTTCTCCAAATCCACTATCTCTAATTACATTTAAATATCCAGTACCTATTGCTTTTGTAAAATCAAAAGAATATTTATTATTGTCTATTTTGACTAGATCTAATTCTAAATTAGGATCCCCTACATAACCCCTAACTTTTCCGTCTCTACCTGCATCAACTAGTAATCCTTTTAAAGGTCCGTCAGATCTAACTCTTAAAGTAACTCTCCCATGCATTATCTTCATCGAGCTTGCTAAAAGCAGTGAAGCACTAAATGCTCTTCCTAAGATACAGGTGGTTAAATAAGAAAGACCGTGTCTTTTTTTTGCTTCTAAAGAAGATTCTGTTGTTAAGACAGCAACTAATCTTATTCCTCCATTTGCAGCAGTAGCCCGAACTATCCTATCCTGCATGATTTTCTTTCATAAAATTTTTGATTTTCCCTTTTTCCAAGAATAATATCCTAGAAGGAATTCCCTCAAATAAGGCAGGTTCGTGAGTAACAATAATAATTGTATTTTTATTTTTTAAATTAAGAATTAAATTCTTCACATCATTTCTCATTGAATAGTCTAATCCAGCAGTTGGTTCATCAAGTAAAAGAATTGAGGGGTTTCTAAGAAGTTGAACTGCTACAGCTAATCTTCTTTGTTGCCCGCCACTTAGTTGTTCTGGTGGTTGGGTCAGATTAATTTTCTTCAAACCAACTTTATTTAAAACTATTTCTATATTTTTTTCTCTTAAAGATTTATAGCCTATTTTTAATTCTTTCCCAATGGTTGTTCCTATAAAGTATCTTTCAGGAAATTGGAATACTACTCCACAAAACCATCTTCTTTGTCTAGGAGATAAAACTTTATTCTTCCAAGTAATTTTCCCTTTTTGCGGATTTGTTAATCCACTTATTATTTCGAGAAGTGTTGTTTTCCCAGAACCACTATTGCCGCAAATTAAAATGATTTCATTTTCATGAACTTTTAAATTTAAATTGTCTATTATTTTTCTTTCACCAGTTTGGGGTTGATAAGATATTTCTTTTAAATCAAGCATTATTAATTAAGTTATAGGTATGAATTTTAATCTAGTAATAACTTACTTATAATAGCTGTAGTTCTAAAAAGCTATTAGTTAATATGAATATTATTTTTAGGGAAGTTGATCCTTTTAATTGTTGGATATGGATCAGGTTTTCAGAATCACCAACTCAAGATGAAAAAAGTTATTTAGATGGTGTTTTTGATAGTTGGTACGTTTTAGGAAGGTTAGGTGGATTTAATTCTGAAAATTTGCAAACTCATGAAGAGGGTTCTGATCTAAGTTGGATGTCCTACGATAATGACCAAAAAAACGCATCTCTTCCAGCCTTAATGCATAATTTAGGCATTATGGAATATCAAAACCTGTGGGGAAGATGTTGGGTTGATTTTGGAACTTCAGACTCCATTTCAATAGATATATTAATTAATTCTTTGAATGAGATATCAAATAATTATGTAAAAATTGAAGAGTTAATTATTGGGGGTGAAAATAATGATTGGGCAATTGAAGAACATGAAGATTTAGTTTTCAAAGATTAAGTGTTTTAGATGGAAGATTTAACAAGATTAATTATTTCCCCTGAAAGAATAGAAAATATTAAGAACAATAATTTAGAACTTTCTAAAGAAGAGGCTCATTATATAAATAAAGTAATGAGGATAAA
This sequence comes from Prochlorococcus sp. AG-449-G23, assembly GCA_003209585.1. Taxonomy (GTDB): domain Bacteria; phylum Cyanobacteriota; class Cyanobacteriia; order PCC-6307; family Cyanobiaceae; genus Prochlorococcus_A. The sequence continues at coordinate 3,436 of QCQJ01000020.1, read as the reverse complement.
AAATGGTAAAGAAATATTTATAGCTAACGGAAAGGGTTCATTATGGAAATCTATAAAAGTTAAAAATGATTGTTTAAATATAATTCAAATAAAAAAACCTTACTTATTTCAAAAACAAGAAATTTACTTATTAGGTATAGCTGTTGTTATACCAAAAAGTGGTTTTGAGGATATTTTAAAAATGTGTACTGAAATAGGAATTGATTTTATACAGCCATTATTCTCAGAAAGACAGGTCAACAAAAATTTAAATTTTTCTAGAAAACTTTTGAGATGGAATTCAATTATCAAAGAAGCAGTTGAGCAAAGTGAGAGATTATGGAAACCATCTATTTTAAATGGTATGGATATTATTGAATGGCTAAAAATTAGAGATAATCAAGAAAGAGTTTCAATTTCTATAACTAGAGAAGATACTAGTTATGACTTAAATCAATGGTTAAGAAAACAACAAGAATTTGTAAATAAAAAAGGAAGTATTTTTTGGAATGTAATTGGCCCTGAAGGGGGTTGGTCCTCTAAAGAAATTGATTTTTTTAATAAAAATAATATTACCTTTGTTAAACTTTCCGACACTATCTTAAGAACTTCAACGGCTAGTATTAACGCATCATCAATTCTAAATCAGTGGAGAATTGATTTGAAATTAAGGCATTAGATAAATATGGATTTAATTAGAAATCAATTTTTTATAGGTTTTTGTATTAATTTTATTTTGATTTATATATTTTGTAAGATTCCTTTGATGACAAAAAGTGGTTGGATAAGTGCAGGCATTTTAGGTACAATTTTGTGGGGATGTTTGTCTTGGCAGGGATGGATGTCAGTTGTAATTTATTTATTATTTGGATCTCTTGTTACCAAAATAGGTTTTAAATTCAAAAAAGAACAAGGTATAGCTGAAAAAAGAGGAGGGAGAAGAGGTCCTGAGAATGTATGGGGCTCTGCAGCTACAGGATTATTCCTTGCCATTATGACCAAATTTAATGCTGTCAACGTAGTGATGTTTAAAGTAGGTTTTGCTGCAAGTTTTGCTGCAAAGTTGGCGGATACTTTTGGCAGCGAAATTGGAAAAAGATTTGGTAAAGACACATATTTAATTACTTCACTTAAAAAGGTTGAGAGAGGAACTGAAGGAGGAATAAGTATAGAAGGAACATTAGCTAGTCTTTTGGGATCAATATTTATGGCTTTTATAATGCTTCGTCTATCAATTATTTCTACAAAATATCATTTTTTAGTTGTTATGGTTTCTGGATTCTTGGCAACACTTTTTGAAAGTATTATTGGTGCTAAATTTCAAAACAAATATAAATTAAGTAATGAATTGGTAAATGCTATTCAGACAAGTATTGCTTCTGTTTTTGCTATCTTTGCTCTTATTCTATATTCATATTTTTTAAATTAAAAATATTTTTGGAATACCTAGGATTCCTTCCATTTTGTAAGAATTTCCCAGCTCTTAAGTCTTTGGAAAAGCCAGAAATGACCTTCGGCATTTAGATGAATTCCATCATGCGTAATCCAATCTTTACTCCTTTTATCAGAGTACATTTCTCTAAAAGTAGGAAGAAATGGGACATTCTGATTGAGGCATACTTCCTCGATTCTCCTTTCATAAGAATTACAAAAATCATTTGAGTACCATAGACATCCTGCGAAAGGCATTTTGCTTTCGTCAACAGGTGTCAGACCAATAACAAAGACATTTGTTTGAGAGTTCATTTCATTAATTAGTCTTTCTAATCCATATTCAAATCCATCTATATCTAATTGATGTCTTCCGTTTTTCTGACCAATTGCTGCAGTGTCATTAAGACCAACATTAAGGAGGATTGCTTTAGGTTTATTTCTTCTCGTTTCTCCTCTAGATGACCATTCTTTTTCCCATCTAGATGAAACTTTTTCTATCCCATCTCCCCTTACACCAAGTTGATAAATTACTGGCCCATTTTGGTTTTTGCACCAATCTTTTCTTAGCCTCTCACACCATCCGCCACCTTCATTATCTCCCCATCCATAAACTGAGCTATCTCCAATTACAACTAGCTGTTTTGGTAAACTAATCACTATAACCGGAAAAAAATAACTACTTGATTCAACAAATTATTCTTACAAATCAAGTTAAACTATTTTTGATTTTACCATTTATTAATTCGCCAACTATTGAGATGGAGCTATAAGCTATCAAAACTATGGTAACTTCTTGCCATGCAAAGGAACTCAGTGATTCTTGCAATTGCCAACCTAGACCAACACCTCCAATGACCCCAACAATTGCAGTTTCTCTAATAATGATGTCAGATCTATAAGCGCAATATGCTAAGTAACTTTTTGCTTGTTGTGAAAACAAACCTAAAAGCCAACTAGTCTTTTTTGAGATTCCTAGAGATTTCATTGCAATATAATTCCTTTTGTCTTGGCTATCTAGATTTGTAAAAAGTAATTTGCTTGTAATGCCAGCATTGTGAAGACCTAATGTTAAAGCTGCTAAAGATAAAGAAGGATTATTAAAAGTTAATAGAGTTAGAAGGATTAAAGGTGTAGGTATTAAACGGAAAAAAAATGCAAAAAGTTTTATAAAAATTTTAGAAGTATTGTTGTTAAAGATTCCTATTACTAATGGAGGTAAACTAATTGCGATTCCTGTTGATAAAAGACTTAAAATTATTGTTTCTAATATAATTTTTAAGAAATCAAATAATCCTAAATCTGAGCTTGATTTAAATAAAGAAATAAAAGAATTAAAATTTTCCAAATTATTATTAAAAATAAAATAAAGAAAATATGAAAAAGAAAATAAAATTGTTATAAAAAAAACTGCAATAAAAAAAATAGATAGGATTTTATTTGTATTGTTAAATTTTATTTTTTTGAATATTAATCCAGAAAGAATTATCAAAAGTGCTAAGGACCATAAATAAGTCCATAATTCTCTAAAATTCAAAGTTTGGAAAGATAAAAAAATACTAGTACCTATTCCTCCAATCCCAAAAAGTCCTAAAATCACCGTACTTCTTATTGAACACTCTAATCGATATAAACCAAAGTTTTTAAATGTATTTATTATTGGATTCCATATTAAAGTTAATAAAGAAGAAAATTTAGGCGCATTTATTTGATTTATAGATGCAAAACTTTTGTAGTCAATAGTTTCTAATTGTTCAGCAAAAACTTTTGAATTTACAGCAATATAAGGAATACATATAGCTATTATGCCTATTGAAAAATTTATTCCATAGATTTGCATTAAAAGTATTCCCCAAACTACTTCATGAATAGATCTAATTATTGTTAGAAAAAACCTTATTATTCTGGAGAAAAAATTTGGAATATTAAAAATTTTATAAAAAATATTTGAGGATAATATTCCAAAAATTGCCCCAAAAATAATACTTATTAACCAACTAAAGAAACCAATGAAGATAGTTTCATT
>QCQJ01000019.1 GCA_003209585.1 Prochlorococcus sp. AG-449-G23 | reverse complement strand
TTAGAAAATCTATTTCAAAATAAGCATTCTTTTATAAACTTAAATGTTGGGACAGGAATCGGTACTTCAGTTTTAGAGTTAATTAAAATTTTTGAAAAAGTAAATAATATAAAAGTCCCATATGTTTTTTCAAAAAGAAGGCCGGGTGATGCTTGCTACGTTGTTGCTAATAATTCAAAATTAATCAATAAATTTAAAATAGTTCCTAAATTTAATATTGAAGATATGTGTAGAGATGGTTGGAAATGGAAAAAGAAAAATCCAAATGGTTATTTTATTTAGGATTTATTTTAAAAATCATAAAAAAAATTATAAAGTTTCTTAAAAAGTTTTTTAAATTAAATTTGCTAGACCTTCTTTTCATACCATGAACTTCATACCCTTTACCTAGTAGTATTTCTTCAAGATAACTTCCATCTTGTCATGTAATTCCAGTAATAAGAGCTTTTTTACTTTTCATTTTTGAACATTAGATGGTTTTTTTATTTTAATGTATTTCCCGATAATAAAAATTTGAATGTTTTGATAATTTATAATGCTTGTTGGTAAATCATCTTGAACGTCCATAAATATCTTCAAACCTTACGATATCATCCTCTCCAACATATGATCCACTTTGAACTTCTATTAGCGTTAAGAATAATTTCCCAGGATTAGATAGTCTATGCTTAGATCCTAAAGGAATGTAAATACTTTGATTCTCGGATAAAATTTCTATCTTATTATCAACTTCTACTTTCGCAGTGCCACTTACTACAACCCAATGTTCAGATCTATGATGATGCATTTGAAGAGATAATTCCCCCCCTGGCTTAACCATTATTAGTTTTACTTGCCACCTATTTCCCTCTACAACAGATAGATAATGTCCCCATGGTCTATAAACTTTTGTGTGTGTATTGCTTTCTGGCATTTTATTTTCTTTTAAATGTTTAACTATATTTTTAACTTTTTGAGATGATTTTTTATTCGTAATCAAAATTGCATCTCTGGTTTCTACAATTATTAAATCATTTAAATCAATTCCTACAATTAATCTGTTCTCGCTTCTTAGATAAGAATTTTTTGTGTTTTCTAATAGAACTTTTCCTTCAGTGTAATTACCATCCAAATCTTTTTTTGAAGTTTCCCAAACAACGTCCCAACTTCCTACATCACTCCAACCAGCATCTAGAGGAATTACTACACCTCGATTTGTTTTTTCCATTACAGCAATATCAATTGATATATCATTACATCTTTCGAAGGAAATTTTATCTAATCTCTGAAAAACAAGGTCAAATTTACTTTTATTTAAAGCATTTTGGCAGGAAGTTAAAATTTCTGGAGAGAATTTGTTTATTTCATTAATTATATCTTTAGATTTAAACATGAACATTCCGCTATTCCATGTATATCTACTATCTTGAATTAATTTTTTTGCGGTTTCTTTATCAGGTTTTTCTATAAAACTTTCAATATGAAGACCTTCTATATTTTTCCCAAATGGCTTTTTGGCTTTAATGTATCCATATCCAACTTCTGGAGTTTTTGGGACAATTCCAAAGGTTACAAGTTTATTTTTTTCTGTAAATTCTAATCCCATCTCAATGACAGTTAAGAATTTTTCGATGTTTTTAATTTCATGGTCTGAAGATAAAACTAATAAAGTTGGATCCTCTTCAAGTTCTAGAGATTTCAACGCCGCAATAGTAATTGCAGGTGCAGTATTCCTTCCAAAGGGTTCAAGCAATATAATAAAATCTTCAATATTAATTTCACGCATTTGCTCAGCCACAATAAATCTGTGCTCTTCGTTACATACCAATATTGGCTTTTTAAGATTTTTTAAAGGTAATATTCTTTTGATTGTCTGTTGTAAAAGGGTATATTTATTTTCTTTTTTAATTGATAAAAATTGCTTTGGATAACTTTCCCTAGATAAGGGCCAAAGTCGTGAACCAGAACCTCCACATAAAATTAGAGGAAAAATATAACTATTAGACATTATTATTTTTTTCTTAAAGAATATATTTTATATTAACTTATTTATTCAAATTATTTCCAACAATATTTATTCAAATATTTTTATAATTAATAAAATTGTGAAGTAAATTTTCAAATATTTATTTAATCTTTTTAAATATAAAGTCATTATAAAAAAAAGGACTATAAATCAAATATTCAATAATGTCTAATCAATTTATGATCCCTAATCTCTCTCCTTTATAACCTGATTCTTTTTTAACAAAATTTACCCAATCTTGATTGATAAGATACCAAATAACAGTTTCTTTGATTGTCTGATCAAATTTGAAAAATGTCTTCCAACCGAGTTCTTTAATAATTAATGCTGAGTTAATACCATATCTAAAATCATGACCAGGTCGGTCCTCAACAAACTGTATAAGAGATGAATAGGGAGATTTTTGAGGTTTTAAATTATCTAATAAATTATATATTATTTTACAAATATCGAGATTGCTTTTTTCTTTAGCACCACCAATACAATAATGGGAACAAGGATTACCTTTAACTGCCATAAGTAATAAAGCATTAATATGATCCTCAACAAATAGCCAATCACGAATATTTAATCCTTTACCATAAATTGGGATTGGATTTGAATTTATAGAATTAATTATTATTGTTGGAATTAACTTGTCTGGGAATTGTCTTGGCCCATAATTATTACAGCAGTTACTAACTAATGTTGGCAGCCCAAAGGTATGAAACCAAGAATCAACTAAGTGGTCACTAGCGGCTTTAGTAGCTGAATAAGGGCTCATGGGTTTGTAGTTTGAGTTCTCATTAAATAATCCAGATTTTCCAAGAGATCCAAACACTTCATAAGTGCTAATATGCAAAAATTTAAACTTAGATTTTCTTTTTGCAGGAAGATTATTATAAAAAATTAATGAATTTTCTAATATATTAAAAGTCCCTAAAATGTTGCTTTATGAAAAGTTTCTTGGTGATTCAATTGATCTATCTACGTGGCTTTCAGCGGCTAAATGAAAAACTATAACAGGAGAAGATTCTTTAAAATTTTTTTTAAATTTTCATTATCTTTTAAATCGTGATTTAAGAATTGGTATCTGTAATTTCCATAATTTGAGAATTGATTATTAACTGATAATAAATTACTTTTCTGGGTTGATTTATCAATATTGAAAATCTTACAATTCGTATTTTTTAATAATCTAAAAATAAGTGCACTTCCAATAAAACCTAAACCGCCTGTAATGAGAATTCTTTTATACTTTTCCTCAAATAGTGAATAATCAATTAAATTACTTTCGCTAGAGGTCATTTTTATTTTTCTGCAATTGATTTTATTGAATCCTCTAAGGATTTTCTCCAATATTCACCTTCTAAACCTAAAAATTCTCTCGAAGAGGTGCAATCAAGCAGGGAAAATCTTGGTCTCTTTGCTTTCGTAGGATAATTTTCGCTATTTATAGGATTTACAATTGCTGGCGAATCAACTAATCGATTTTTGGCGCTAATTTCTCCAATAGCTATTGCAATATCGTACCAACTAGCAACTCCATTATCGCACCAATGTAAGATTGGCATAAATTTATTCTTGTAGAAATCTTTTTCCAATTTTAATTTAATTACTTTCCAACAAGCTTCAGAAAGTGTTTTAGTGCTTGTAGGACAACTAATTTGATCTGAAACTACATTAATTTCCTTTTTTGTTTGATGCATTTTAATCATTTTTAAAAGAAAATTATTGCTAATAGTTCCCATTAGCCAACTTGTTCTAATCACAATACCTTGATTTGATTCGCCAAGAATTTCTTGAATAAATTTTTCTGCTCTAGCTTTTGAAAAACCATATTGATTTAAAGGGTAAACCTTATCACTAACTTTATATGCATATGAGTTTAGCCCATCAAATACATAATCAGTACTTATTTGAATTAAACTACCGCCATGTTTTTTCAAATATAATGCAATTTCTTTTACACTATTTGCATTAATATCCATAACAGTTTCTTTTTCGTCTTCAGCCATATCTACGTTGGTATATGCCCCACAATTGATAATAAAATCTGGTTTAATAGCCTCTAGATTCTTTTTTATTTTATTTATTTTTGATAAATCAAATTGATTTTTATTGAGACTTACTAATTGAACTCCTTTTGGTTGCAAATCCTTTATGGAAAAACCTAATTGTCCTTCAGAACCAGTAAGTAAAACTTTAATCAAAATAAATCTCCAGATTTTTCAATCTCTTTAAGGGTTGGTGCAATTGAATCTTTATGACTAGTTATTATTTTGTGCTTATGATTACTATTTACTAACGGCCAATTTATTTTAAGATCTGAATCTTTCCAAAGTAATGATCTTTCATGATCTTTGTCCCAATACTCATTAGTTTTATATTGAACCGCTGAAAAATCTTTTAAAGATATAAATCCATGAACAAAGCCCTCAGGAATCCAAATTTGAAGTTTATTTTCGTCATTTAAAACAATGCCTGACCATTCACCATAAGTATCAGAATGTTGCCTAATATCAGCTATAACATCGAACACCACACCTTTTGTACATCTAACAAGTTTGGCCTGAGCTTTAGGTTCCAATTGATAATGCAAACCTCTTAATACACCAAATTTTGATTCAGAGTGATTATCTTGTACGAAATTAATTTCTCTAGCAATTATTTTATTAAATTCTGAATGATTCCAACTCTCAAAAAAATAACCTCTATTGTCAAGAAAAATTTTTGGTTTAATTACCAATGGCCCTTTGATGAATTTACCCTTATTAGAATTTATTTTGAAATATTCCATCGATAAACTATAAAATTATTTATTCAAATTTAATTTTTCTAATAATTTAATAAAGTATAATATAAAATATATTTTACAAAATTTGAAAAAGCTTAGAATTGTCAAAAATGCAATTATTTTTAAAAAAAGAAATAAAAAAAATATTTACTTTAGAAATATATAAAAATACTATTTTTAATAGGAAGAAATTTCAAATTGGCACATTACTATTTTTAGTTTTACCAATTTTTTCCCAAAAACAAATATTTTCAGACACAAGCATTAGTAAACTCGAAATAATAACAGAAAATATTAATTGGGAAAAAACTAATCTTCTAGAAAATAATGAAAAAAATATTAATTGGGAAAAAACTAATCTTGGAGAAAATAATGAAAAAGATATTATTTGGCAAAAAATAAAAAATAACGATAGTAATATAAAAATTAAAGATATAATAAAAAATCAATATTTATCAAGTAATAATAATGAAGGTATCAGCTCTTTTAATAGATCTATTGTTTTTAATAATTCGATAGTTGGTCCAGATGTTAGTTGGTTAGTTCCTCCTGGATTTAAATGGAATAACAAGTATAAATTCGATTCCTCTATAAGAGGCCATAGTGGAAGATTTGATAAAGGTAGAAAAGGAAAAAGTTTTTGGGCGTTGGAAGACGGTGATGCTGTTGGACAATTTTATTATCAATTCCTAAATAATGAAAAAACTAGTTTTGGTTTAAATTATGGAATAAGGAGCATATATTCAGGGAGTGGACCTGGAGGGACGACTTCAGTTGGTGAGGGCCAATCTCTAGGTTTTAGATTAGATCGCAAAATTTCTTCAACAGAAGGGTTTTCATTTGGCGCAGAACAATTGCTGCATTTTGATGGTTTAACTGATACGGGAAGAGACATTTACTTTACCCTTTCCAAGGCTTTCTGGAGTAATGATATAAATGGTCAATTCCCACTAGATATTTATACTATTGGTGTCGCAACAGGGAGGATGGCAGAAGGAAATATAAAATTTCTTTGTAGTGATCTATTAGGTGGTTCAGGGACGGAAATAAATCACCAAAGACGATTATGCTGGGCTCCAGTTTTCTCCGTTTCAAGGGTATTTAATAAAAAATTATCAACATTCTTTGAATACAACAGTAAGTGGTTTATCTTGGGATCATCCATTATTCCTTTTAATGATATTCCCTTAAGAGGAACTTTTGCTGTTCAACTTTCTGATCATATTGATAATTATAAATTGAACAATTTTGACGAAATGAAATATGTGTTTAGATTAAGCCTAGGATTTTAAAAAAGAAATGCATCATAAATTCATTTTTAACTGACTAAAAACTAATTTAATAAAGTATTGTAATCCTGATTGATCGTAAAATTGTTTTGATTGAGAGTAGGCTTTTTTAACATTTTTAATATATCGTGGAATTTTTAAGAATAATCTAATGATTAATATAAAAATGTTAATTTTTTTATAACCTAAAACATTGTTAGAATGTTGCCTGTACTTTACAAGTGGTAATTTTATATAAAGAATATTGGTGTTTTGATGAACTGCATATAAAAGAATCCACCAGTCGTGCATTACCATATATTTACAATAAGTAATTCTGTCCGCTAAAGCTGAATTTATACACATTGCGCATCCTGGTACAGGGTTATAATAAAGAGATGTTTCCTTGGTGATAATATTTTTTTGGTATTTGATTAATTTGTTGTGAGACTTTTCTAATAATTTTCCTTTAGAATTTATTATAGAAAGATCTGAGTGTATTAATATAGGTTTTTTATTATCTTGTGAATTATATCTTTCGATGATTAGTCTTAGTTTACTTTTGTGCCATATATCATCTTGATCACAAAGGCAGTATAAATTTGCTTCTTTTGATCTTTGCTCTATTAAGTGAAAAAAATTTTTGCTAGCACTTGAGAAAATCTTTTGATCAATTAGTAATCTAATCTGTTTGGGATAATCGTTCTCATATTTTTTTAATATCTGAATGGTATTATCAATGCTTCCATCATCATGAATTAGAAGCTCCCAAAATTTATATTCTTGATTAATAATTGAATCTAATTGCCCGCGTAAAAAATTCTCTCCATTATAGGTTGCCAGTAAAATTTGAACTTTTGGATTTTTATTAATTTTTTTCATCTTAAGAATATGCCACCCTAGAAATATTTTCTCTTAATATCATTTAATTCGATCTGATCATTTCTTGCAATACTCATTATAGGATAGGTTTTGAAGAATATTATATTATTAAGAATTTATCTAAGTAAAAATTATATAAAAAATTAGTAACTAGATACAATGCTAGTATTACTAAAATTTATTTAAAAAATTGAAAAAAATAATTTATTTTGATTTTTATTTTTTGATTTATAATATCTAATTTTTTTTACTTATTAATCTTATAAATATTAATTGATAGCAAAAACTTTAACTTTTGTAATAAAAATATAAACAATTTATGATAAAATTTTTCTCAAATAATTAATGTTTATTTTAAAGTAAATGTTCAGGAAAAGTTCCTTATATGAACTTAAAAACAATTGAAAAAGAAAAAAATGCAGTATTAATTCTTGCAGCAGCTTATAAGGCCTATGATAATTCATTTATATATTCTGAGCCTTTTTTAAACATAGGTAATTCATTAATTATTGAAAGAATAAAAAAAAATTGTATCTCTAAAAATAAGATTTATATAGCTGTCAATAATTTTTCAAATAAACTAAGAGTATTAAGATCTTTTGATAATTGCCATTTTATCAATGTAGGATCTACCCTTGGAGTAATAGATACTATTAAGAAATCTATAGATTATATCCAAGAAGATTTTGTAAATATCTGTCCTATTACAACAATTCCAGATAATCAATTCACAGAAATAAAATCTATTTATTTTGGAGAAAACAAAATATCAAAAGAAAATTGGTCTGCAATATCGTATTTTAATAAAAAAACAGTGGAATATTTATTTAAAAAAAAAGAAGTTGATTTTAAAAAAAAATGTTACCCATTTACAGGAAGAATTTCTTCGGGAAAAAATAATATAAGAGATGCTTTAAAAGAAATAAATAAAGATCAAATGAATGATCTTCTTTATCTAGCAAAAATATTAATTGAGAAATATGATCATTCTATAAAACATGAAAAATGGTTTGATGCAGGCCATAATACAACTTATTTTGAAACAAAAATTTCTTCATTTTCTAGTAGATTCTTTAACAAAATCAAATACAATTATAAAAGGAATAGTATTATTAAGATTTCCCAAGATACCATAAAACTGAAAAAAGAAATTAATTTCTATAAGAATATTCCATCTAAACTAAAAGTATTTTTCCCTATTTTTTTAACCCAAGATCGAAAAGATAAAGTTAATTTGGAATTGGAATATTTACCTTTCCCAAATCTTGCAGAAATATTTTTATTTCGAAAAATAGGATCAAATCGTTGGTCAACTATAGTTAAATCACTTTTTAATATATATAGTGAATTTTATTTAAATAATAATGCAGAAAAGTTCTTTCGCAACTCGAGTCATCTTTACTCAGATAAACTTAAACAAAGAATAAATACCTTAAATGAAATTGAAAATAATTTAAATAATAAATTTATCGACAAAATTATAAATATTGGGGTAAAAGTTAATAATAATTTCCTACCTTCTTTAAAAGTAACTTATAGTAAATTGCAAAAACAATTAAAAGAATTTGAGAAACAAAGGCCTTTATTATTTGGTCATGGAGATCTTTGTTTTAATAATATATTAATTGAACCAATATCAGGAAGTATAAAATTAATTGATCCTAAAGCTGATTCAATAGAAGATAAAAAAATTGGTTATGTAGATCCCTTTTATGATCTCGCTAAATTAAATCATTCATTTAGATGCTTTTATGACTCAATAGTTAATAATATGTTTTTTATTTCAAATAAAAATGATCAATATGTATTGAAAATTTTTAAGCCGTTAAATTATGATATAGCTAATTTTTATTTTGAAAAAATATTTTTAGAAAAGTTAATCGATAAAGAACTTTTGAGAATACTTACATCAAATTTGTTTTTATCAATGATTCCTTTGCACCAAGATGATGAACAACGAATGTGTGTACTATTAATAATTGGGATATCTTTGTTTTACGATATAGATATGAAAAATTATAGTTTAGAAATATGAATTACTTAATAACTGCTGCAGGAAAAGGTTCTAGATTAATTAGTAAAGGTATTAAACCTCCAAAACCATTAGTTATTGTTAATGGAATAGAATTATTGATATGGAGTTTAAGTTCATTTAATTTTTCTTCTGATGATAAATTATATATTGTCACTCAAAAAAAAGATCGAGTAAAAGAATGTTTATTAAAAAAAATAAAAAAAATTTTTCCGCAAATTTTTATTAATTGGCTTGAGTTGGAAGAAGTAAAAAATGGTCAACTTCTTACAGCTATTAAAGCTATTGAATATTTTTCATTGAAAGGAAAAATATTAATCCATAACTGTGATACATCTTATAAAATTTCTAAAAATTTAGAAGAGATTGATAAAGATTATTTTGGTGCAATTCCTTACTTCTTCTCTGAAGGTGAAAATTGGTCTTTTGTTAAAACTAAGAATGGAGAAGAATTGATTTATGAGGTAAAAGAGAAAAAAAGAATATCTTCAAAATGTTCTGTTGGAACTTACTTTTTTAGAGAAGCAGATGAATTAATAAAACTTACTAGGAAATATTTATTATCAATAAATAAAAAATTCAATTCTGAATTATATATTTCTCCTGTTTACGATTATGCGATTAAACAAGGGAAAAAAATTCTTGCTATTGAGGCTTCACATGTAAAAACATTTGGCACTTTAGAAGAAATTTGCTATTCTTTTGATCTAAGTATTAATGAAATTAAAGGAGAAAATGCATGTTCTGGACATCAAAGAAGAACATTAGTTGTAGATATTGATAAAACTATATGCGAATCACCTAAAGGAAATGACTACAGTAAATGTGCACCAATTGAACCTGTTTGTGAAAAATTAAGAGAAGAAAATAATAAAGGAACATATATCATCCTTTATACATCAAGAAATGTAAGAACCTTTAAAGGTAACATAGGATTAATTAATAAACATACTAATGTTGTTTTAGCTGAATGGCTAAAAAATAACAATATCCCATATGATGAGATTTACTTTAATAAGCCATGGGGATTTGGGGATTTGAATTACATAGATGATAAATTTTTATCAATAGAAGAATTTAAGTCAAATTAACTTATTTTGTAAATAATTTTATGAAAATTGCATTTTTATTCGCAGGTCAATATCGCCCTATTCCAAAAGAATTATTAAGACATAGTATTCAGAATCTTACAAAAGGAATTGATTACGATATTTTCTGTTATTCATGGGATGAACTAGGAGAATCTCTAGATCATAGAGAAGACATTCCAAAAATAAAAAGTGATAATGATAGTTATAAACAAATATCAAGTATTTTTTCTGAATTTAATTTAAAAGAAATTCATACAGAGTCATATGATGATTTCATTATTAATCTTCCCAAAAAACATAGAATAATTTTAAATTCGAAAATTTATCATAGGGGAACTATATTTGCTCTGCCACAAATATATACTCTATCTAAATGCTATAAACTTTTAAATAATGATAAGGCTAAATATGATCTTATTTTTAGATGCAGATTTGATTCTATTTATCTTCATCCACTAAAAATATACCCCTTGAGAAAGTTTTTAAATTCATCGACTCTATATAATATCAATTTTGGTAGAGCTTATTACCCTAATAGGGTTTATGATATTTTTTTTGGAGGTTCAAATAAATCAATGTCATTTCTTGACCAAATTTGGAATAACATACCACATCTCGTCGAAAATAATTTGAATAATGGGCAAGACAAAAGAGATGCATGTCGATTGTTTTATGTCGCAGCAATAACAAATAAAGTAGAAATCAAAAGTTTTAAGACAAGAATTTGTGATATCTATAGGCCTTTTAAAGATAATTATTATGAGCAATATTTAATATCCTCGCATCTATTAAGTTTAAAGTTTGATATCTCAGTATTAAAGTCAATCCCATACTTTATAAAATGGTTCTTTTACAGAAGAATTAATTTAATAAAGTTTACTTTGATAACAGTTAGAACGATTTTTCTAATTCCACTCTCTTACTTAAAAAGATTTAAATATTTTTTAAAAATTTATAAAAAATAATAATAATTTAAATTAACAATGAATAGCTCTAAAACTAAAATCCTATTAATTTCTGCATCAGGTAAAACTGGAGGAGGTCCTTCACATATTTTCTTATTGAAAGAAATTTTGAAAGATGAATTTGATTTTTATTTGGCAATGCCATTTATTTGTCCAAAAATTAATAATTATAATAAAAAAAAATATTTGCAAATATCTGAAAGAAGAATCTCATTAATAGATATTTTAAGATTAATAAAATTTTCAAGAAAAAATTCAATAGATATTATTCATGCCCATGGAAAAGGTGCTGGTGTAATAGCAAGAATAATTAAAATATTTTTGCAAAAACCTTTAATATATACCTTCCATGGAATTCATACACAATGTTTGTCTAGATTAAATAGATTTTTATATATATTTTATGAAAATATTACTGGCTGGCTTGATGATGAAAAAGTTTTTGTATCTAAAAGTGAAAGAAAACAAACTAAATACCTTAAGATATTTATTGGCAAAAATAGTTGCATAATAAATAATTCAACTAGGGAAATGTTTAGAATAAAAATTAATACAGAAAAAAATAATTTAAAAATTGGAATAGATAATAATAAAAAAAATATAATTTCAATTTGCAGATTAGTTGATCAAAAAAATATTTTTGAAATTTTTAATATAGCTGAAAAATTACAAATTTATAATTTTATTGTTTTGGGAGACGGTTTACTTTTAGAGAAGGCAAAAATATATCTTAAAAATAAGGATATAAAAAATGTTTTTTTATTAGGAAACCAAGCAGATATTTTTAATTATCTTTATGAGTCAGATTTGTTTCTTTCAACTTCTTTATACGAAGGACATCCTATTAGTATTTTAGAGGCAATGTCAATTGGATTGCCAATAGTAGCCTCTAAAGTTACTGGAAATGTAGACACAATAAAAAATGAAATTTCTGGTTTCTTTTATAGATTGGGTGATATAAAACAAGCCAGTTTTCTTATAGAAAAAATTATGCAAAATAAAGCACTTAAATTACAACTTTCAAATAATTCATTTCTTACCCATAGGAAACTATTTACTACAAGTAAAATGAAAAATTCCTATATATCTCTTTACAAAAAATATTATTAATATTTAACTACAATTAATTTGCACAAAAGTGGATTTTATTGATAAACATATTTAATGATTTTTAAAATTAAAATAAATTAAAATTTTTCTAATTTAATTTCTTCATCTCGAAATATTATTTCAAAAATGGAAATAATTTATGATTTGAATAGATATTCAAAAATTTATTGAATTTTTATTAACCATTTCTCTAAAACTTTCTGATTTTTCCAATAATTCATCATATTTGCCAAATGCTGTTACTTCTCCATTTGTAAATTCATAAATACAATCGCATTCTTTAATGGTTGATATTCTATGAGCTATAAAAATAAATGTAAAATCCTTATTTAATTTACTTATTGCTTTTATAAGATTAGATTCCGTTTTATTATCTAATGCACTTGTAGCTTCATCCATGACAATTATTTTTGTATTTCTGTAGAAAGCTCTTGCAATAGCAATTCTTTGTCTTTGCCCCCCTGAAAGTCTAATGCCATTTTCTCCTACTTTTGTTTTGAGTTTTTTGGGTAAGCTATATATTAGGTCTTCTATTTGAGCTGCTTTTATAGATTCCCAAACTTTCTGTTGATCTATTTCATCTTCATTTAAACCATATGCAATATTTGATAGGATATCAGTGTTTAAAAGATTTATTGATTGAGGCACATATGAACAGAATGATTGCCATTCTTGAATTTCAGAAATTTTAAGTGGTTTATTATCAATAATTATATTTCCCGATGTTGGTCTAAGCAGACAAAGTAACTGATTGGCTGTAGTTGTTTTCCCGCTTCCTGTCTTTCCAATAAAAGCTATTTTTTGGCCAATCGGTATTTTTATATTTACATTGTTTAGAGCTAATTTCTGGCTATTGGGATATTTGTAAGAGATATTTTCTAAAATTATACTTTTTTCTGGAATTTTTAATGACTTTTTATTAGGTTCAATTCTTTTATTTAAGGACTTTCTTTTTTCCTCCAACTCAATAATGCTCAAAGCTTCTTCTACATCGGGTAAACCAGCTCTTAAATCTGTTATTCCTCTAAAAAGATCTTGTAAAGGGGGGGTTAACTTTAATGATGCAACGGCAATAGTCGCCAAGAATGGAACTATCTCTAATAAATTTGTAGGACTATTTTCTGAAAAAAGAGGGAATAGGCCAATTGAGAAAATCAGGGTTATTCCTAATGGCTCAATTAGTGCTCTTGGTAATTCTGGATAGGTTTCTGCTTTCCAAAGAAATGGAAAGGCAATTTTTCCTGCCTTGTTATGCCTCTCTTGAAAAAACTTTTCTGAGCCAGACAAATGAAGATCAACTATTGTTCTAATTGATTCTGACATTACTTTGTTAATTTCTGATTCTAAATTAATTCTTTCTTTGGCTGCTTTTCTAATAAAAGGAGTTACTAATAAAGATATTCCTAAATAACTAAATACAAGACTAATCATCAAGTATAAGGCCGTAATTTTTGCGAAACTTACTATTGCTATAAAAATAAAAGAAACTATGAAAACCCCACTAACTATTTGAAGTATAGGTCTAATTAATTTTTCAGAAACTCTTGATATATTAAGTAGGATTTTTGAGGATAAATCTTCGCTATTGTCAGTTAGAAAAAATTCATAGTTCTGAGTTAGAACATTTTTTTGTGCAATATTTGAAAGTTCTAAAAAAACTGAAGCCCTTAACCTCTCTTGTTTGGCTCTTAGTAATATTCTAGAAAAAGAGGCTATCCAATTTAGAGAAACATAAGCTGAAATAAGTAAAAGAGCTTTTGTTAAGGGGTCATCAGTTATTACATCTGAGAAAGGAATGGGCGGCTTGTTCTCTTGTCCAACAACAGCTGTGAATACTCTTGAAACTAGTGCCACTACAAGAAGATCAATTAATCCAGTAATTATTGCAATTGGTAATAGAGTCAATAAGGATCTTCTTCTTTTTAAAGAAAGTCTTTGTAGAAGCCTTTTAACTAATCTGAATGTTTTACTAGGCATAATATATGAAATCATAATTTAAAGTTATTTTCTTCTTTGATGTCCACTTTAAATATTGTTCCTAAATTATTTCTAATAAGCACCTCTATCTAAGGGAAATAATATAACTCCAATTGTTCTAATTAGAATCCTTATATCCATAAGAAAATTATAATTTTCTATATAATTTAGATCTAATTTGACACGTTTCTTGTAAGTTAGATTATTTCTTCCGCTAACTTGCCATAAACCTGTTATGCCTGGTCTAACCGATAAGACTTTTTTTAAATTCTTTCCATATTTTACTTTTTCCTTGTTTACTATTGGCCTTGGCCCAATAATGCTCATTTCATTTCTAAGGACATTAATAAATTGCGGTAACTCATCAAGGCTTGTTTTCCTGAGTAATTTCCCAATAGTAGTTATTCTGGGATCATTTTTTATCTTATGAGTTTGTTCGAACTCCATTTTTAATTTTGCGTCTTTAATCAGCAGATTTTCTAGAATATCCTTTGCTTCAGGATGCATAGTTCTAAACTTTATACATTTAAAAGGGATATTATTTTTGCCAATCCTATCCTGTAAAAAAAATATAGGTCCTCTTGAGCTTAGTTTTATAAGTAAAGAAATTAAAAGAAAAAATGGCAGAGAAGAAATTAAAAAGAATATAGAAAATAAAAAATCTAAAAGGTTTTTAAATGATTTGTAAAAATGTAAATTCCTGATTTTTATTGATTTTTTTTTCATAAATTTGTTTGATTTCATAAATTTAGGTCTAGATTAAAGTTTTTTAAAAATTTCCCAAGCTTTATTAATAGAAAAATCAATTTTAGTAATGAATTTTTCAATACTAAAGTTTTGTGAATATTCATTCAAATTTTCAGGCTTAAAT
Organism: Prochlorococcus sp. AG-449-G23; assembly: GCA_003209585.1. Lineage (GTDB taxonomy): Bacteria > Cyanobacteriota > Cyanobacteriia > PCC-6307 > Cyanobiaceae > Prochlorococcus_A. The sequence goes on along the minus strand of QCQJ01000019.1, from coordinate 10,444 downwards.
TTTCTCCATAATTTTTTATCTTCGAACCAATTGATAGTATCAAAAATATCTTGTACTGACTGTTTATTAAAGAGTAAACCGTTTTTAACTTTTTCAGTATTTTTTTCATTTAGACAATTAACGGTATCTAATATACCCCCTTTACCGTAAGCAATAACTGGTGCGCCAGAAGCCATTGCTTCAACAGGAGCTATACCAAAATCTTCTATACCTGCATATACAAATGCTTTGCACCTAGACATATATTTTTCAACCTCTCTATCGGATATTTTTCCGAGGAACTTAATATTAGATTTAGAAATTTTCTCTAGTTTCGATCTTTCGGGTCCATCGCCAATAATTATTAGAGGAAGATTTAATTTGTTAAAAGCCCTAATCAATAAATCAACTCTTTTATTTGGAACTAATCTATTTAAACTTAAGTAGAAGTCTTCTCTCGATTTTTCATACTTGAATCTTTTAATGTCAACGGGGGGATGTATTACTTCAGATTCTAAACCCCAATATTTTTTAATTCTTTTTGATGTGAAATTTGAATTTGAAATTATATAATCCAATCTTTGAGAGCTATAGAAATCCCATTCTCTTAATTTGTAAAGCATTAATCTTATTGGAAATTCAAATCCCAATTTTGATAATATAGATTTCTCTAAATATGTGTGCATCTGATCCCATGCATATCTCATTGGTGTATGTACATAGCTAATATGTAATTGGTCAGGAGAAGTAAGTATGCCTTTGGCAAATGCATGACTTGAACTAATAATTAAATCATATTTTCTTAGGTCTAATTGTTCTATTGCGTAAGGAAGGAAAGGAAGATAGCTTTGAACATTTGTTCTGCCAAATGGTAATGATTGAATTAAACTTGTTTGTATTTTGCTTTTCTGGAAAGTATTTATTTTTGAATTTTGGATATTTGAAGTCAACGAGAAAATATCAGGAGCGCTATAACTTTTATTGAAGAAATTATTTAAAGTTAATGTAACTTTTTCAGATCCTCCAAATGATTTTTGTAGAAACCAATCATGAACAATTGCTATATTTGAATCTTTTATATTCATTAAAATTTTTTTCTTAATCTAATTCTAAATTATTAATTGCATGTTGGAAATTTTTTTTATTTTTATCTTTAAGTAAGAATTTTGAACGCATTTAAAAATTTAAATTCTAGTAAATAAGTTAAACCTTCAACGATATTTATAATTTCGGCACTCTCTTCAGACTTATTATAGATTTTTGCATTATTTAGAGAAAATCTTGCATCTTTTTTATCCAATAAGTAAAGATTTATAATCGATTTAGCAAGTTGAGCATTTCCGTTAGAAAAATCCTTTTCTAATATTAGATTTATAGTTTTTTCTGCACTATCAACTTTTCTTTGTAAGATTTGACATATTAAAACGTTATATAAATCTTTCACTTTTTCATTATCATTAAATCTCTGGAGATATATCTTTTCAGCATCTTCAAGATATTTTTGTGAAGGGTCACTTTGATTAATAACTCCAACTAAATTAAAAAGTTTTTCAAATTCGCCTTTCATTAAGAAATCACCTAACAATTCAACTTTTGAAATCTTATTAGCCATTTTTATAAGACTCTCATATTCTTTCTCATCTTTGATAATAAGTTTATTATCAACTAAATTTAAATTTTTAATTTTGCCTTTTTGATCTAGAATTCTCACTTTAATATTTAATTCATTTTTACTTTCTTCAGGAAAATTAATTGGGATATCTTGAGTTAAAAAATAGCAACTTTCCTCATCGAAGTTTCTATGAAAAGATCCATTCGCTAGTGAAATATTTGTGTAAGTTTTATAATCTTCATTAAAAAAGTCTATTAGAAGACTCGAAGATTTTATTGATTTTCCTTTGCCTATTAATTTCAATCTTAATCCCTCGGGTATTTTTTTTATATCTAAATTTGGTGAACTATATTTGCAATCATTCTTTATTAAATAAGTATTCAATGATTCTCTTCTCAAGAGGGAAACCTTACTTTTGTCTGGTAAGATCCATTCTTTTTGAATTTTAAATGATGGATTGTTTAATAAATATTTATTAAGTAAGTTTTTTGCTTCGTTAGACATGACCCCTTGATAACCTGTTTTTAAGAGAAACCAGTCAAATAATTCTAAATCTTCTTTATATGTCTCTTCATTACTAACTACCTGTCTAACTGCAACAAATTCTCCCTGCCTTGAAGCCTCTGCTTCAAGATTAAAAGTATTAATTTCTCTAGTATCAGGTAATATAGCTAAGGTTGAAGTTTGATTTTTACTTCCCATTTTTATCTCTTTGACAATATCAGCATGAGGCCAGTTATAAACTGAGAAAGAATTTAAGTTCTTTGAATAAGAGTTGCTTTTTGTAAAAAATAAAGAGCAAAATAATGAAATTATCAGAATTATTTTTTTACTTCTGGGTGAAAAAATTTTGAATTCTTTTGCCTCTAAAAATAATGCTGGATATATGCATATTAAAGGGAGAATGGGCATAAAAAATCTAATATCTTTTGTAGACATCAGGCTTATTATTAGATAACAATTTAAAATATAAATTAGGAACCATAAATTTAACTTATTTAAAAGTTTAATTCTGAAATTAAATAGGTTTTTCCCTAATCCTTTTTCTATCAAAAATATAATTGAAAATATTGAAAAGTTAATTGGACCAAATATTAAGGGCAACTTTTTAAAATAATATATCCAACTCTCTATCTCAAAATATTCAAGACCATCTTGATAGTTAACTCCCCAGTTCCAAGCATTAATGGTAGATGTAATAATAGTTAACCAATTTCGAGAAAACCATGGAAAAATTATTAAAATAAAAGAAGTAAGGAAAACTACAAATTCTCTTAAATTATAACTAAGGCTAGATTTACGATTAATTATTTTTAATATAATAAATATAAAAGGAAGAAAAAATATAGTTATTCCAGTAGGCCTTGTTAAAAAAATTAAACCTAATGAAGCTCCTGAAAATAAAGAGTAAAAACTAAATATTTTTTTATCTAAATACCATTTTGTAAAAAATAAAAATCCAAGTGAACTGAATGATGTAAGTGAAAGGTCTATTAAGTAATCTGAACGTTGATTTAATATTAGTGAATTAAATGTGAAAATTAATGCAGCCCAAATGCCTGTAGATTCATTTTTTAATAATTTGCCAAGATTGAATATTGAGATAATACATATAATATTAAAAATTTGATTAGATAAGTAAGCAAATTGATAAGTGTTTTTGAAAACCTTCAAAAATAAGGCTGATAAAAAATATGTTAAAGGTCCTCTATAGCTATCAGTTACATTTAATAATTGGCTGGATTTTTCAGAAATATTTATGCCTTGGTCTCCTAAAATGTTGTACATCTTAAAAACATTGCTTAGATGATAACCTTGATCCCAAGCTGGAGGATTATTAATTTGTAAGATAAATAAGTTATCAATTATTAAGCTTAAAAAAATAATAAAAATGATTTTTGAATAATTATTTTTAAAAAAAATATTAATTATTTTCATTATTGAGCTTCAGTTCTATAATCTTTATCTGAGATTATATTTTTAAGACCGGCCATTAAGATCCATGTTATCAAACTTATTCTTCCTTCAAAGTATTGAACATCAGCTAGTTGGGATATAATAAAAAAGAATAAAGCGGTCCAAAACGCTCTATCTATATAATTAAATTCAATATTTATTTTGCTAGAAAAGATTTTCTTGCTGGATAAATAAAGAATATTTATAGTAGTCATTAAAAAAATAATAGTAGCGGGTAGACCGTAACTTATTGATAATTCAAAGAAAAGATTATGTGAATGGCCTTTCCAGAAATTTGTATTCAAAGAAAATATTTCTGTAAAAGATCCCGCTCCAATCCCAAAAAAAGGATTTGCCTTAATTAGTTCAAATGCACTTTTATAAATTTCCATTCTTGTTACATCAAGTCCCTCATAACCCTCATTAGAAAATTCTAATAATATTTTTCCAGGTAATAAATTTCTTAGACTATATTGCAATTCACCGTCAAAGACTGGAGAAAATAAAAAGAATAAAATTAATATTGTTATTGTTATTAATGGTAAACAAAATTTTAATATTTTCTTGCCTAAAACTATCGGCATTGAAGTAAATAAACCAAGCCATGCATTTCTAGAGAAAGTTAAAAATGCAGCTAAACCAGTAGATATGAGAAAACTTAAAGCAGCAGTTTTCTTAAACAAATTATTACCTTTTTTGATAAATAAGGCTATGCAAAATGGCCATACAAAATTCAGCCAAGATGCGGCATAGTTTTGGTTGCTAAATAGCCCACTTAATCCTCCTGGATTTTCTATGGGTCTTTGGTACCAAATAATGAGCCCATTAAGAGTTTGAAGTGGACCAGTCCAGTTTAAAAAATATTGACCAAAACCAGTAATTAATACTGGGAAAGTTCCCGCAACCAAAATCAATGAAAATGATCTTCTTTTTGATTCTGAATTTAGGTAGGGCTGGGATGCCCAGAAAACCCAAATAAAAGGAATCCAATTACCTAACCCAATTAAAGATAATTTAGAATCCCAAATTTCAGAGTAGTTATTCGTTAGTAAATAATTTTGAGAAATTGCGCTTATCAATATTAATAAGCCGAATATCAAAAAAGGAAGATTCCAGTAATCTTTGAAAAATGATTTATCTCTTGAAAGACTAGCTATTATTAGAGCTGGTAATAAGAATAGAATACCAATTGCCATTGTTGAAGGCAAAAAAAATATCCCTATAATGAACAAAATAAAACCATAATCTTCAAGATTCTTTTCTTTGGAAAAATAAAGCTTTATTTCTCTCATTTATAATTAACATGCAACTTTAACGCTTCCTGCAGGATTCGAACCTGCGGCCCACTGCTTAGAAGGCAGTTGCTCTATCCAGCTGAGCTAAGGAAGCATCTTTTTATTATATCCGACGCTATAATCCCAAACAATACAATTAAATTCTTTTTATAATTTTTAGTAAAAAACTTTTTTTTTTATTTTCTTTCGATAGTTAATCACATAAAATTAGAAAAAGCTGAACTTTTAATCTTGACTAAAAGACTTACTGAAAAACAAAAAGAAGAAATAGTGGAAAGTTTTAAATCTGGCAATGATATTGATACTTTGGCACAGGAAAATAACTGCACTAATTTAACAATCATACGAAATCTAAAAAAAAACCTTGGAGAATCAAAATATAAGGAGTTAATCAACAAAAGTAAATCCATAAAAGAAAAGTCTAAAACTAATAAAAATCAAACTAATAATTTATTAAAAACAAATTTCGAAAATGAAGATTTTAAAGATGATAAAGTTTTAAATGAAAACATAATTTCTTCGAATTTTGCACCAATTGATTCTTTTCTTGAAATTGCTCCTATAGATTATGAGATAGATAATTCATTTCGAAAAGAATTATCTTCAGTTCCATTATCAGAAGTGGATTTCCCTAAAGTTGTTTATATGATTGTAGATAAGAAAATTGAGTTAGAGATAAAGTTATTGAAAGATTTCCCAGAATGGCAATTTTTACCACAAGATGATTTGAGTAGAAAAACTATAGAAATATTTTTTGATTTAAATCTTGCTAAAAGATCTTGTAATAAAGAGCAAAAGGTACTTAAAGTCCCAAATACTGATGTATTTAGGATCGCATCACCTGCTCTTATAGCAAAAGGCATTACAAGAATAGTCTGCGCTGAAAATCTAATAGCTCTTTGAGCTATTTTTTATTCATTATTTATATTAATTTCAATGAAGCTACCTAAAATAGAACCTAATATAAAACTAGACCCGACTACAAAACTTATTGGGAGCTCAATAGTTTCGTTAATTAATAAGTCTATTTTGCTTTTGTTTGAACTATTTTGTATCCCAACAAATAAAAGCCCAAATAAACAAGAATTGAAGATTGCTAAGAAGAATAATTTTTTAATAAATAAGCTCATATAAATTAATATTTTATTTTAATTTTAAATCAAATTATAAACTTCGCTTTTCTTTAGACCATTTTTCTTTGCCAAGTATTTTGATGCTGATGACAAACTTAGGCCGGCATCTATTAAATCAATAAGATCTTTTTTAATAATTGATTTATCAGGATTGAAATCTCCTTTTCTTTTACCTTTTATAACGATTGTTATTTCTCCGATAATATCCTTATCTCTGAAAAATTCTATAACTTTATTAATATTATTACCTACATGTTCTTCAAATTTCTTTGTTAATTCTCTGGCGACTATAATTTCTCTATCTCCTCCACATAATTCAAGTAATTCATTTAGTAATTTCCTAAGACGCTTAGGAGATTCATAAATTATAGTAGTTTTTTCATTTTTACTAATCTCTGAAAGAATTTTTTCTCTATCAATTTTCTTTTTAGGAAGAAATCCTTCAAATACAAAACTAGAGGAGGGCAGTCCACTTGAAACAAGAGCTGTTATTGCAGCACAAGCTCCAGGAACGCAAATCATATCAATCCCTTCAGATTTTACTCTCCTAGCAATATCTTCCCCTGGATCGCAAATACCTGGCATTCCGGCATCACTTACAATGGCAATTGATTTTCCTTCCTTAAGATCTTTTAATATTTTTGGAATTTTTACTAAAGAATTATGTTTATTAAAACTTATAAGTTTGTTTGAAATATTGAACTTGTTCATTATTTTTTTTGTTTGTCTTGTATCCTCACAAGCTACTAAAGAAACATTTTGTAGAATATTTAATGCTCTTTGGGAGATGTCATTTAAATTCCCAATTGGAGTGCCAACTATATATAAAATACCGTTTTCCGGTTCCTCCTTTCTATGGGATAATAAGGAATTATTATTCATTTAATGATTGAATTACCTTCTGGGGTTGATATTAATAATCTTATCGATGATATAAGAATTTTCAGCTGGCAAGCAGCTGATATTTTGCTTTATTACTCTAAATTGTTAGAAAATTCAGATGATAAGAGAAATATACTCAAAAATAATAATGAAGATGATCCTGTTACTTTGGCGGATTTAAAAGTTAATGAATTAATTATTAGAAGAATAAATGAAAAATATAAGAATATTGACTGGGATATTTTGAGCGAAGAAAATGTAAAAATTTCTTCAAAAATTTTTGATAGTGAGACTGACTGGATATGGGTTCTTGATCCTCTTGATGGAACAAAGGATTTCATTCAAGGAACAGGTAACTATGCAATGCATTTGGCATTGAACTTTAAACAAAAACCTTATCTTGGGTTTGTTTTGATTCCCGATAAAAATCAATTATGGATTGCAGATGGAAAAAAAACATGGTGTGAAAAAAGAGATGGATCAAAATATGAACCAATTCTTTTAAAAAATATAAATCTTCATGAAATGACTTTAGTAACAAGTAAAAATCATGGTAATGAAATTTTAAAAAAATTAATTCAGGAAATTAATTTTTGCAAAGTAAAAATAATGGGCAGTATTGGATGCAAAATAGCATCAATAGTTCAGGGAGAAAGTGATATTTATATATGTCTTAGTTTGCCTGGTAAAAGCTCACCAAAAGATTGGGATTTTGCTGCCCCAGAGTCTATCCTGAAAACAGCTGGTGGAGCAATTACAAATTTAAATAATGAAGAACTATCTTACGGAAAAACTAGTTTCCAGCAAGGAGGCATTATAGTTGCCACAAATGACAAGAAAAATCACGGTAGTATTTGCTCCGAAATAAAGAAAATTATTGAGGATAATGGAATTTATCCTCTTTAGTTTTAATTAAGTGGAGCAACTGGAGTAGGGGTTGGCTCTGGATAAGACATTCCATTATTTTGTCCTACACCCCTCAAAGTAAGATTTATTCTTCCTCTGCTATCAATTTCTCTAACTCTTACTGTCACCTCATCTCCTTGTCTAACTACATCTTCTACTCTCTCAACCCTTGCTTCTGATAACTGAGAAATGTGAACCATCCCTTCTTTGCCAGGTAATATTTCTACGAAAGCACCTATAGGAATTATTCTTGTTACAACCCCAGAGAAGATCTCACCTTCATGCACCTTGCGTGTTAGTCCCTCGATTATTTTTTGAGCTTCTTCCGCAGCAGCTCCATCATGAGAGGCAATGGTAACAATTCCGCCATCTTCAATATCTATTTTTGTATTTGTTCTTTCAGTAATTCCTTTTATGGTTCTTCCTCCAGGTCCAATAACTGTTCCTATGAGCTCAGGATCAATTCTAAAGCTTAAAAGTCGAGGCGCATGAGGAGAAAGGGATTCTTGAGGTTTATCTATTGCCGCTTGCATTTTTTCTAAGATATGTAATCTTGCAGGACGAGCTTTTTTAATTGCATCAGATATTATAGATACTGGTAATCCTGTGATTTTCATATCCATTTGTAACGCTGTTATACCCTTATCAGTGCCTGCAACTTTAAAGTCCATGTCTCCAAGGAAGTCTTCAATGCCTTGAATATCTGTAAGAATCCGTACTTCTTTACCCTCTTTGATTAAACCCATAGCAGTTCCACTCACAAGAGCTTTTAAAGGAACCCCCGCATCCAATAATGAAAGCGTGCTTCCACATACAGAACCCATTGAAGTGGAACCATTAGAGCTTAATACCTCACTCACAACTCTTAAGACGTATGGGAATGTCTCTTTGCCAGGTAGGACAGGAATTATTGCCCTTTCCGCAAGTGCTCCATGACCAATTTCTCTCCTTCCAGGGGTCCTCATAGGTCTAGTTTCACCAACTGAATAAGGCGGAAAGTTGTAGTGATGTAAATATGTTTTTTCAGTACTAGGATTTAAGTCATCCATCTCTTGAGCGTCGCTTGGTGTGCCAAGTGTCGTAGTAGATAAGACTTGAGTTAGACCTCTTTGAAAAAGTGCAGATCCATGAACTCTTTTTGGAAGAATACCTGCAGAAGCTGTTATCTTTCTCACTTCGTCAAGTTCTCTTCCGTCAACTCTTTTACCATCATTAATGATTTGAGACCTCATTAATTTTTTTGTAAGTTTTTTAAAGTCAGAATGAATTAATTTTTCATTTTCTGAGGTTAGAACTTTTACTTGGTTGTCATCTTTAAGAGAATCAATCTTGCTTTGAGTTTCCGTTTTAATTTTTTCTAGTTCTAGATCCCTCTCCTCTTTTGATTGATCAAATTTCTTAAGAACCAAATCAATAGCTTTACTACAATTTTTTTCTAAATAAGAAGATAATGTTTTGTCCTCTTCAGGGTCTGAGGGTTTGACTTGTTTGATTCCTAAATCTTTTAGTAAATCTTCTTGAGATTTAATAAGTTCAGTAACAGCTTCATATCCAAAATCTATAGCTTCGATTGTATCTTGCTCTGATAATTGATTAGCACCTGCCTCAATCATGACTATGCCGTCAGGTGACCCTGCAACAACAATGTCTAAATCTCCTTTCTCAATCTCTCTATAGCTAGGATTCAAGATGAAATCATCCCCAATAAGCCCAACTCTAACCGCAGCCATTGGTCCATAAAATGGAATTTCCCCAAGTAAAGTTGCTATTGAAGCCCCAGTAACAGCCAAAACATCTGCTGGAACTCTTTCGTCTAGTGAAAGGCATGATGCGACTATTTGAATCTCATCCCTCATCCATGAGGGGAAAAGCGGTCTCATTGGCCTATCAATTAATCTTGAAATTAAAGTCGCTCTCTCTGGTGGGCGACCTTCTCTCCTCATAAATCCACCGGGAATTCTTCCTGCCGCATAAAGTTTTTCCTCGTAGTCACAAATTAGGGGTAGAAAGTCTGATGGTTCTTTCTTGACTGTTTTTGTCGCTGTAACTAATAGTGAGGTGTCACCACACTCAATCATTACTGATCCATTTGCTTGAGGAGCATATAGTCCTGTAGTTAGTCGTATCTCTCGTCCGTCAAACGTGATCGACTTATTTTGTCCTTCCACTTTTTAAATTATAAATCTATACATAATTTATTCTTACATTTAAAAGGGACATATTGAGTAAATTATTTAGATAAGCTATAAAAATTTTTAAAAAAGTCCCAAAATAGATATTAATTTCTTTAAGTATTATTATTTTTTGGAAATATAGTACCTAAGTAAAAAATAATACTACCAACTTGATTTAACTACTCCAGGAAGTTCACCGTTATGAGCTCTTTGTCTTAACTGATTCCTGCAAAGGCCAAAATCTCTATATACACCTCTTGGTTTGCCAGTTGCCCAACACCTATTTCTTACCCTATTTGGTGCAGAGTTTCTTGGCAGACCTTGAATCTTTCTATGAATTTCCAACCTTTGCATAGGATCTTTTGCAGCATTAAATTCATCTAATAATGATTTCCTTTTTGCAGCATATTTCTTCACAAGCTTCTTGCGTTTAACTTCTCTCGCAATCATGGACTTTTTGGCCATTGAATATAATCTTTAGACTAGTAATATCTTAACAGCTTGGAG
>QCQJ01000018.1 GCA_003209585.1 Prochlorococcus sp. AG-449-G23 | reverse complement strand
ATCCTGGACAAGAAAATTATAGAGGTCGTTCTAACAATGAAAGATCTAATTTCAGAGACAGATCGGGCGGCAGAAGAGATGGAGGAGGATTCCGCATAAGATTGAGTGATAACGAAATGAAAGCTGTTAAATCAATACAAGAGGCCTTTCAGTTGAGATCTACCGTTGCGGTTCTTGGTTTCTCTGTTAGAACACTTAGCGAAATGATCAAAGACGAAAAATTGATTGAATCAATCACAGAATATGCAAAAAATAATAAAAACTCTTCTCCGAATAGACAATCACAAAATCCTTATGAAGAAAAGACAAAAACAGCGCCTGATCCTTTTGCAAGACCTGTAAAAAGTACATCAACTGAAGAGATCCAATCTAGCGAAGTAGAAGAGGATGGCAAATAAAAAAAGAATTCTTTCGGGAGTTCAACCAACTGGTGATTTACATATTGGGAATTGGCTTGGGGCCATAAATAATTGGGTTACGCTTCAAGAGCAATATGAAACATTTCTATGTGTAGTTGATTTGCACGCGATAACAGCCTCATATAATCCCAAAGAATTATCTAAAAACACTATCTCTACAGCGGCTTTGTACGTCGCTTGTGGGATAGATCCCAATATATGCTCAATTTTTGTCCAAAGTCAGATTTCAGCGCATTCAGAACTTTGTTGGATATTAAATTGCATGACCCCAATAAATTGGATGGAAAGAATGATTCAATTTAAAGAAAAATCCATACAACAAGGTAATAATGTATCTATTGGATTATTTGACTATCCCATACTTATGGCTGCAGACATCCTTCTTTATGATGCTGACTTCGTACCAGTAGGTGAGGATCAAAAACAACATCTTGAACTTGCGAGAGATATTGCACAACAGAGAATTAATGCCAGATTTAGTAAGGATAAAAATATTTTAAAGATCCCTCAACCAATCATCATGAAGAATGGTTCAAAAATAATGAGTTTAATTGATGGTTCAAAAAAGATGAGCAAAAGTGATCCTAATGAGGGCAGTCGCATTAACTTATTAGATCCGCCTGAAATAATCACAAAAAAAATCAAAAGAGCAAAAAGTGACAGTTCTATTGGAATTGAATTTAACAACCCTGAGAGACCAGAATCTAAAAATCTTTTGATGATTTATTCAATATTATCTGGCAAAGAAATTTCTCAATGTGAAAATGAATTCTCAGAGACTGGATGGGGGACATTTAAAAAATTAATTACCGAACAACTTATTGAATCGCTAGAACCTATTCAGAAAAAACATAAATTATTAATTAATGATCCCTATCAACTAAATAAAATCCTTAATGAAGGGAAGGAAAAAGCTGAAGATTTAGCGAATCAGACTTTAAAAAGAGTTAAATCAAAATTGGGATTTTTTGAAATGGAGAAATAAATTATGCCAATAATTACCTTGCCTGATGGTTCAAAAAAGGTTTTCGAAAAATCTGTAACTATTCTAGAAATTGCCCAGAGTATAGGCGCTGGATTAGCTAAAGCAACAATTGCTGGGAAAGTAAATGATGTTCTTCTTGATGCAACAATTCCTATAAATAAAGATTCCGAAGTTGTAATCATCACATCAAAAGATAAAGAAGGAATTGAAATAATAAGACATTCTTTCGCTCACCTTATTGGTCATGCAGTTAAACAAATTTACTCTGATATTAAAATGGGGATTGGGCCTGTAATTGATGATGGTTTTTATTACGATATTTTCTCTGAATACAGATTTACTCCTGAAGATTTAATAAAAATCGAAAATAGAATTAATAAATTAATAAAAACAAACTATGACGTTGAAATTTTACAAGTTTCTAAAGAAGAGGCAATTAAAACTTTTAAAGAAAGAGATGAGACTTTTAAATTAAGAATAATTGAAGAAATTCCTGAAAAAGGTCTCATTAATTTATACAAGCACGAAGAATACATCGACATGTGTAGAGGGCCTCACGTTCCTAACACTAGACACTTGAGACACTTTAAATTACTTAAATTATCAGGTTCATATTGGAGAGGTAATAGTGAGAATGAATCATTACAGAGAATATATGGAACTGCATGGGCAAAAGAAAAAGAACTCAAAGATTATTTAACAAGAATTGAAGAAGCGGAAAAAAGAGATCATAGAAAACTTGGTAAAAAACATTCACTATTTCATATACAAGAAGAATCTCCAGGAATGATTTTTTGGCATCCAAATGGATGGACAATTTACCAAGTACTGGAAAAGTACATAAGAGAAGTACTCAAAAAAAATGATTATTTAGAAATTAAAACCCCACAAGCTGTTGATAAATCTCTTTGGGAAAAATCCGGTCATTGGGAAAAATTTAGAGACGATATGTTCACTACTGCATCAGAAAATCGAACTTATGCAATTAAACCAATGAATTGTCCATGCCATATACAAGTATTTAATCAAGGTTTAAAAAGTTATAAGGATTTACCTATTCGTCTTGCTGAATTTGGTTCTTGTCACAGAAATGAGCCCTCTGGGGCACTGCACGGCTTAATGAGAGTAAGAAACTTTACTCAAGATGATGCACACATATTCTGCACAGAAGCGCAAATTCAAGAAGAGGTATCAACTTTTATAGATCTTGTTTTCGAGATTTATAAAACTTTTGGTTTTGATGAAATCATTATCAAATTATCAACCCGTCCAGAAAAAAGGGTAGGTAGTGAAGAGATTTGGGATAAATCAGAGGAGGCTCTTACCAAAGCTCTCGATAATAAGAACCTAAAATGGGAACTCCAACCAGGAGAAGGGGCTTTTTATGGTCCAAAAATTGAATTCTCCTTAAAAGATTGTCTTAATAGAGTCTGGCAATGCGGTACTATTCAAGTTGATTTCTCAATGCCTATTAGATTGGATGCAACTTATGTAGATATTGAAAATGAGAAAAGAAATCCAGTTATGCTTCACAGAGCAATTTTAGGATCCTTTGAGAGATTTATCGGAATCTTAATTGAGCAATATGAGGCAAAATTCCCAATTTGGCTTGCGCCTTATCAAATAATTTTATTAAGCATTACTGATAGAAATATTGAAAAGTGTTTCAAGTTTAATGAATTAATAAATAATAATGGTTACCGATCAAAAGTTGATGTTAGGAATGAAAAAATAGGCTACAAGATAAGGGAAGCTACAATTGGGAGGATTCCTTTAATTGCAGTTATTGGAGATAAAGAAGATGAAATTGATTCAGTAGCTCTAAGAGCTTTAGATGGAACAAATTTAGGAATTTTAGACCTACCCAATCTTTATAAATTAATGGATGAATTAATAGCAAAAAAGGGCAGAGCAGAATAATTTCAAATAGATGAATTTTTTAGCTTGTGATTTAGGAGGTACTAAGGTTCTATTAGGGATATTTAAAAAAGATATAGATGATGATTCGCCTAAATTAATATTCAAAAAGAAATATTTATCTTCTGATTGGAATTCTTTTGAACTAATCCTAGAAGATTTTCTAAAAAATGAATGCAAAAACATTGCTCATCCTTCTTCTGCATGTTTCGCCGTGGCTGGTCCTTTATCTAACAACAACGCAAAAATCATAAACTTGTCATGGAATATTTCAGGAAATAAATTAAAAAATAAATTTAAATTTGAACAATGCGAGCTAATTAATGATTTCGCTGTACAAATTTATGGAATACCTTTTTTAAAAAAAAATCAATTTTCTACTATCCAAAATGGATCCCATTCTGAAGGTACTAACAATGATTTGCATGCCATTGTTGGAGCCGGTACTGGTTTGGGCATTGCAAGAGGTCTAATATCAGGAAATAAAGTAAAAGTTCTAGCCAGCGAAGGAGGACACGTTGAATACTCTCCAAAGTCAAAATTAGAATGGGAATTAAAAATTTGGCTTAAGAATTACCTAAAAGTTGAAAGGATATCTTGTGAAAGAATTATTAGCGGCACTGGTTTATCAAGAATTGCCGAATGGAGACTAAGCAAACCTGATGCCCAAAACCATCCTCTACAAGAATATTTAAAAAAAATTAAAATTTTTGATACTGCGAGAAAAGAACTACCTGAAAGAATTTGTAAACTTTCCAAAGAAGGGGATCAGATAATGATTGAAGTTGAGAGGATTTGGTTAGGCGCTTATGCCTCTTTATTGGGAGATGTTGCTCTTCAAGAATTATGCTTTGGCGGGTTATGGATTTCTGGAGGAACCGCATCAAAACATTTCAAAAACTTTAAATCAGATTTATTTTTAAAACAATTTTTCGACAAGGGAAGATTAAAAGATATTCTTAAAACAATACCTATGAAAGTAATTTTAGATGAAGAGTTTGGACTTTTTAGTGCAGCCTGCAGAGCGAAAATGCTTTTAAAAACTTAAAAACAAAATGTCTATTCCTGAAGTAGGTAAAAAAATAAGGGTAACAGTGCCTTCAACAACTGCCAATTTAGGGCCTGGATTCGATTGTCTTGGAGCAGCATTAGATCTATATAATGAGTTTATTTTTACAAGAATTGAAGGTGGTGGAGATAGATTTGATTTAATCATGGAAAGTACAGATGGTAATCATCTAAGAGGAGGTCCTGAAAACTTAGTTTTTAGAGCAGCTCAGAAAGTATGGGAGAGCGCAAAAATGGATCCTTTTGCACTTGAAGCAAGAGTTAAATTGGCAGTGCCGCCTGCACGCGGGCTAGGAAGTAGTGCTACAGCAATAGTTGCTGGACTAATCGGAGCAAATGCAATAATGAACTCCCCATTATCCAAAGAAAAACTCCTTGAACTTGCCATTGATATAGAAGGTCATCCTGATAATGTAGTGCCCTCTCTTCTGGGTGGGCTTTGTTTGACAGCAAGGTCTTCTTCTCAGAGATGGAGAATCATTAGATGTGATTGGCACGATTCAATTAAAGCTGTTGTAGCAATACCTGCAATTCGTCTAAGTACAAGTGAAGCAAGAAAGGTTATGCCCAAGAATGTACCTATATCAGATGCAGTGACAAATATGGGGGCGCTTACTTTGTTACTTAACGGCTTAAAAGCAGGGAATGCGGAACTTATAAAAGAAGGAATGTTTGATAAGCTACATGAACCCTACAGATGGAAACTTATTAAGGGTGGATTAGAAGTTAAAGATGCCGCACTAAATGCAGGTGCTCTAGGATGCGCAATTAGTGGGGCTGGGCCAAGTATCTTAGCTTTGTGTAAAAAAGAAAATGGTAAAAACGTCAGTCAAGCCATGGTAAAAGCATGGGAGAATTCAGGTGTAGCTAGCAGAGCGCCGTTCTTAAACGTTCAAACAACTGGCAGCCAATTTAGCACTATCTCTGGTAAGTAGTTTTACTTAGGCATTTTTAATGTTATAGTCTCAAGCTAGTACAACTTCAACTAGAATAAAAAAATTATTCATTACATAAATGAATTTAGAATCTTTTCCTTGGCTATCATCTATTGTTTTACTGCCTTTAATTGGGGCATTATTAATGCCTTTCTTGAATTCAAAAGAAGGAGAAGATAATACACTCCCTAGAAATATCTCATTAAGTTTTTTATTTATAGATTTTTTACTAATAATCGGCGTCCTTTTTCAAAGATTCAATACTTCAGATAGCTCTTTACAACTGGTAGAGAGAACTTCTTGGTTACCATCAATAGGCTTAGAGTGGTCTCTTGGAGTAGATGGGTTATCTGCTCCTTTAATAGCATTAAGTGGGTTAATTACATTTTTATCAGCTGCGGCTAGTTGGAAAATTAAGAAAAAATCTAATTTATATTTTGCTCTTTTATTAGTCCAAGCATCAGCACAGGCACTAGTTTTCCTTTCTCAAGATTTTCTATTATTTTTCTTGGCATGGGAACTTGAATTAGTTCCGGTATATCTTCTTATCGCTATTTGGGGAGGAAAAAAGAAATTATATGCAGCCACTAAATTCATTCTTTATACAGCCTTAGCTTCTTTATTAATACTCATAAGTGGGTTAGCACTTGCCTTGAGTGGTGATACCTTCACTTTAAATATTACCGATTTAACCAATAAACATGTGACCGGCAGTCTAGCTTTATTATCTTATTTAGGATTTTTAATTGGTTTCGGAGTAAAACTTCCAATCTTTCCACTGCATACTTGGCTACCTGATGCTCATGGAGAGGCTAATGCACCAGTATCAATGTTACTTGCTGGAATACTTTTAAAAATGGGCGGCTACGCTCTCTTGAGGTACAACGTTCAAATATTGCCTGAGGTACATCTTCAAATTGCACCTGCATTAATTATTCTTGGAATCATTAATATAATCTATGGAGCACTAAATGCATTTGCACAAGATAATGTCAAAAGGAGAATTGCATGTAGCTCAGTCAGTCATATGGGTTTTGTTCTACTAGGGATTGGAGCAGTTGATGCTTTAGGGATAAGCGGAGCAATGCTACAAATGATCAGTCACGGACTTATTGCTGCAGCTATGTTTTTTGTTACGGGCTCATTCTATGAAAGAACAAATACTCTTTCGATACCAAATATGGGAGGTTTAGCAAAGGTCTTGCCAATAACTTTTGCTTTTTTCTTGGCAAGCTCTTTAGCCTCTTTAGCACTACCTGGCATGAGCGGTTTTATAAGTGAAATAACTGTATTTTTAGGTATCACTAGTCAAGAAGGCTTCAGCTCTATCTTTAGATCAATAACGATTCTTATTGCAGCTATAGGTTTAGTTCTAACACCAATATATCTATTATCAATGTGTAGAAGAGTATTCTTTGGGCCTAGAATTCCTGCACTAGCTACAGTTAAAGAGATGAATGGTCGAGAATTAACTATTGGATTCAGCTTATTGTTGCCTACTTTGGTGATAGGTTTTTGGCCAAAAATCGCAATAAATCTATATGAATCTTCAACGAATGCTCTCAGTCAGCAGCTCACTCTAGCTAAATTAATAGGGTTAATACCAACTTTAATTAATTAGATTATTTTAATAAATGGATACCTCAATTTTTAAATATGGAGAATTACCAGAATTTAAAAAATTCACTCCCGAAAACATAAGTAAACAATTTCCAGTAGTACTAGAAAAGATAGCTGAAGACTTTAAAAACATAGAGAAAAATTTATCTAATTATTTGATTCAAAGTGATTTAAATTGGGATAAGGTAATTAATCCATTAAATGAAATCAATGAAATTCTTAGATGGAGTTGGGGAGTAATAAGTCATCTAAATGCTGTAAATAATTCTGAAAGTCTTAGAGATATTTATTCAAAATTTCTTCCCGAGATTATTAGCTTGAGTAATAAATTCGGACAAAGTAAAATAATCTACAACTCTCTAGTCAAGCTTAAAGAAACAAATAACTTTGATCAAATCAAAAACAGAATTTTAGATAAAGAAATTCTTGAGATGCAACATAGAGGAATTTCACTACAAAAAAATGATCAAGAAGAATTCAACAATATTTCAGAAAAGCTTGGAAAGCTATCAACAGACTTCAGCAACAATGTTCTTGATGCCACTAATGAATGGTTTTTAATATTAAATAAAAAATCTGAAGTCGATGGTCTTCCTGAACGAGTACTTGAATTGATGGCAATTTCTGCACACAAACACTTAAAAAAAGATGAAGAAGTTGATACTAAAAATGGCCCTTGGAAATTAAGTCTAGATATACCAACATATACTTCATTTCTGACATATGCCACTGACCGTAACCTTAGAGAGAAACTATATAAGGCATTCGTTGGTAGGGCGTCTCAGGGAGAAAAAAACAATTCTCAAATCATTGAAGAGATATTATCTCTTAGAACCAAAAAGGCTAATCTTCTCGGTTATAAAAGTTGGGCGGAACTAAGTTTGTCAACGAAAATGGCTAAAGAAATTAAAAATGTTGAAAACCTTTTGGAAGAATTGAGAGAACCAGCATTCAAAACCGCAAAAAATGAATTAGAAACGCTCGATAAGTTTTCTAAAGCCAATGGATTTCCAATATCACAGAATATTGAGCCATGGGACATTAGTTATTGGTCTGAACTTCTTAGAAAAGAAAAGTTAAATTTGGATCAAGAATCTTTGAGGCCTTGGTTCCCACTAAATGATGTTTTGAAAGGTTTATTTAAATTAAGCGAAAAACTTTTTGAAATTAAAGTAGTAGAGGCAACTAATGAGGCGCCCCTGTGGAATCATGATGTTTTGTTTTTTAATATTCTCAATAAAGAAGATAACAAAATAGCATCTTTTTACCTCGATCCATATTCCAGGCCTGAATCAAAGAGAGGAGGGGCTTGGATGGATGAATGTTTGAATAAAAATAATATCGGCAAAAAAACTATCCCTGTAGCTTATCTCGTTTGTAATCAGACTCCACCATCAAAAGATAAACCTAGTTTGATGAGTTTCGAAGAAGTTCAGACACTTTTCCATGAATTTGGTCATGGTCTCCAACACATGCTTACTACTGTAAATCTTCCTCAAGCAGCTGGCATCAATAACGTTGAATGGGATGCAGTCGAACTACCAAGTCAATTCATGGAGAACTGGTGTTTCCACAAAACTACACTTTTGAATATTGCTAAGCACTATATAACAGGAGAAAAATTATCCGACGAAAATTTTGAAAAGCTCCTAAAGAATAGAACTTTTAATTGTGGCATGGCTACTCTTAGACAACTACATTTCGCAATAACAGACCTAAGATTACACAGTAGTATCGATCAAAACGAAGGTAAAACAGCCGATGAAATAAGAAGAGAAATTGCAAAACAAACTACTGTTATCGCTCCAATTCAAGAAGATCAATTTCTTTGTTGTTTTAGTCATATATTTGCAGGCGGTTATTCTGCAGGATATTACTCTTATAAATGGGCTGAGGTTCTAAGTGCTGATGCTTTTTCTATGTTCGAAGAAGCTGATCTAGAAAACTCTGAGGATTTAAAGTTAATAGGAAAGAAATTTAAAGATACAATACTTAGTCTGGGTGGAAGCTTACCTCCATTAGACATATTTAAACTATTCAGAGGCAGAGAGCCACAAACAGATTCCTTAATAAGGCACCTAGGTCTATCTGGAGCTAGATAATAATTTCATCGATTATTTTTTCAACCACAGATTTATTTCTTACAAGATTTCTATGTTTATATACTTTTACTGATATTTTTTTTCCAAAATTTAAATTGGTCCACCAGCCTGGGAAAACCATTAGATCCCAATAAGTAAAGATATTTATACACTCGATATCATCAAGATAAAAATCATTTTTTTCAAGTTCTTTCAAAAATTTACTATTTATTTTCATTTCTGATATCCCTCTAAAAGGGTATTTAGGTACTAATTGAGCCATCAATGTTCCTTTATGAGGGGAACCTATAGATATTAATCTTCTTGTTCTTTTATATCCATTAAATTTCTGAAGCCAGTATCTGCCAATTATTCCACCCATAGAAAATCCCAAAATATCTATTTCTTTTTCTGAACCGTATTTTTCTAAAATTAATTCGTTTAATATATTTGTTAAATCAATAATTGAAGTCATTCCATAAGAATGATATAAAGTTGGGGCAAAATATTCAATTTCAATTTCATCAAGTTTTGAGGTGATAGAAGAAAAAATACTTGAAGTATTCCAAAGACCATGAATCAATATAATGGGATTTCTTTTTTTCAAAACTTTTACTTATTTTGATGAATTCTCACTATTGAAACCTTCCCAACAAAACCAATAATTGGAGGATTACATTTTGTCAAAATAATTTTAATTTTAGAAAGTTTGAATTCACTATTAATAATTTCTAAAATTTCGTTTGAATATTTTTCGATTGTAAAACAATATATTTTTTTTGATTGACATTTTAAAATTTCTACTAATTTTGAATAGTCAACTGTTTTTTTTATATCATCATTTGCAGTACACTTTTCAAAATCAGTCCATAAAAATATATCTAAACTAAATAGTTGTCCTAATTCCCTTTCTTCATCAAGAACACCCACTCTAGCCCAAAGTTTAATATCCTCAATTTTTAAAAATGTTTCCATCTTAAAAAAATAAATTAAAGATCCTTATGAGTATAGGTAGCCTTCCCAGATGAAAAATCATCAACTATATTCCCATGTCCTTTTAGGAAATATTTATATGTAACCAGACCCTCTAGTCCTACAGGTCCTCTTGGAGGAAGAGTTTGAGTAGATATTCCAACTTCAGCTCCGAATCCATATCTGAAGCCATCTGCAAACCTTGTGGAGCAATTATGAAAAACACCTGCACTATCAACTATATTCATAAACTTTTTGGCATTACTTGAATTTTCAGTAATTATTCCATCTGTATGTTTTGAACTAAATTTTTGAATATGAGAGATTGCCTCATCAAGATCATCAACAATCTTTATCGATAGGATTAAATCCAAATATTCAGTATTCCAGTCTTCTAGACTAGCCTCATACTTTATCCCTAATTGAACAGATCTTTTATCTCCGATTAATTTAACATCATTAGAATTAAAAAATGGTATCGCCTTTTTTAGAAAAACTGGTGCAATATCTTTATGCACTAATAAAGTTTCGATAGCATTACAAGCTGCAGGATATTGAATTTTACTGTCTAAAGCAACTGATAAAGCCATCTCAAGATTCGCCTCATTATCTATAAATAAATGGCAAATCCCATCAGCATGCCCTAGTACAGGAATTTTTGTATTCTCCTTAATAAATTTAACTAATTCATTACTTCCTCTGGGAATTATTAAATTAATATATTTTTCAAGATTTAACATCGACATACTATCTTTTCGGCTTGTAAGTAAACATATTGCATTTTTATCATGACCTGATTCATCCAACCCCTTTTTTAGTGCTTTGACTATTGCGGTATTTGTTAAATTGGCTTCACTCCCGCCTTTTAGCATTACTCCATTACCTGATCTTATTGCTAGAGAACTAATCTGCATAACGGCATCTGGTCTAGATTCAAAAATTACCCCTAAGACCCCTATAGGCACAGTTTTTCTTTCTAGTATCAATCCATTAGAAAGCTCTCTTTTGATTTGAACTTGATTTACGGGATCTGCCAAGTCGCCAACTTTTCTTACTCCTTCAATTCCTGAATATAATTTTTCTTTTGATAACTTTAATCTAGAAAGTAAAGCCTTAGAGATACCTTTTTCTTCTGCTCTTGTATAGTCCTCATAATTAGCCTCTAAAATCTTTTTGGTATTTTCTTCTAAATAATCAGCCATACAATTTAAGGCTTGAATTCTATTGAGATTTTGAGTCTGACTTATTTTTATTGATGCCAAGCGAACTTGATCAGCTTTTTCTAAAAGATCATTCTCTGGTTGAGGAACTTCAAAGATATCAGCCATAATTTTTTTTAGCTAATTTAATAATAATTCAAATTAACGATTCTTTAAACTAACTTTATTTCTGTCTTAATACCTAAAGAATAATTGCACTTGACTTTTCCAATCCCCATTGGAATCATAAGAACCTAATAATTCTAAGTTTGGATTAGCCTGAAAAGTCAAAATTCCTAGAGGTGAAAGATCATCTCTACCCGGAACGGTTTGAAAGGCAAAATTTATCGCGTTAGTAACATCAAGTCCTATTTCCGCTACCCAAGCTTGAGAAGAAAATTCCTTATTAGAAGATGATTGCCCATCATTTTCTATATCTAAATTTTCGTTGGAAAAAATATTATTTAAGGAATCATTATTTTCAATTAAAGCTGGATATAAAGATAACTGAAATCTTTCACTAAACGCATTCGCATTATTAACTTGAGAAATAAATGCTCTATTTATTAAATTTGCAGAGTTGCCTCCAATTAAACCAATTATTTGTGATCTGTTATAACTTGGCGTGCTCCTTAATTGGATTCTTCTATTTTCATCTTCAAAAGATAATTGATCTAAAAATCCTTCGTAAGATGCTTCAATTTTGATAAGCCTTGAATTACCAATCCCAAATGATCCTAAGCCACTCGAAGCCGCACTTACATCAAGATCTCCTGAGATATTGGAATCCTGATTATTTTCACTTATGGGTATTATAGAATCTGGTACTTTACTAATCAGAGAAAAATTAATGAATGGAACAACACCACTTCTTGATGCAAATAAAATATAATTGTCTTTATTTTTATCAAGTTTAAATGGAGTAGTATATAAATTAGCTCTACCTTTTTTGAGATATATTAAACCTCTAGCATTTAAATCCTTTCCTACCATCCCGTTTATATTAAGATCTAATTTAGTGTCTAAATAAGCTTGAATTATCTCTGAATATTGAAGTTTAAAGTCTGGACCAAGTTTTAATTGAAGATTATTAAAACTCAAATTATCTAAATAATTAGGTAACGTTTCGCCTAAAAGAACTGAATTTAAAATTGTTTCATTTGAGATTATTTCAATACTCTGATTATTATTCCAGTACAGTTCTGGCCAATCTTTTTTTTCTTCCGTCCGTTTAATATTTTTATCTAATTTATTATTTTGATTATTGTTATTAAAGTTTATAAATCCATTATTAAGAGATAAATTACCCCCCAAAACAGGATTCTCAAATGATCCACTTAAATCTATATCTGAATCTATTAGAAAATTAGAATTGTCTGTCTTTAAATTAAATTTATTTGTTATTATTTTAACCTCTGATTTACCATTATCATTCTTACTATAAAAAGGCAAAGACCCTCTTATGAATACATCTCCAGAATCTTCCCCCTTTGCTTTTAGATTTTTGATTTCTAAAGAATCAAAATCAAAAATTATCATGCTATTAATATCTTTTATTATATTTTTATAAAAATCAATTTCGGAATCTTTGATTACTATAAAACCGTTCAATATTGGTTTATTTAAACTCCCTTTTATTATCATCCTAAGATTCACTTCACCTTCTTTAAAGACAAAGTATTCATTAGCAAAAATATCTATCAACTCAAGAAATTTTCCATTGCCAATTAATCTTAGATCTAAGTTATCTGATTTATCTATAGGTATTGAGCCTTCAATATTAATTGGAATTACAGAGTCATTTATTAACATTGAAAAATCAATATCAAAAATAGAATTTTTAAATTCAATTAGACCTTTATCAAATACTATGATTTTATTTTTTATTGATGAGTTATTAGAAGAAATTTCACTAGAGAAAGATTTTGTATCAAGATCATAAAATAAATTCATATCCACCCCCCCTATAAAATCTCTTGGTTGATTTAAAAAAATATTTGCAGTACTTAATGGTATCTTTTTAATTCTTAAAGAACCTTTACCGCTTAATAATCCTCCTTCTAAATCAATAGAAAATTCCTCTTTTTTATTTTTGTTGTCATCTCTTAATAAATCAAAATAGCCATTTAATTTTAAATTTAATTTATAGTTGCTTTGATTATCACCTTCAATAGATACTTTTGCACTATATCTACTGCTGAATTTATTTAAATATTTTTGTAGGTTAAATTTTTCGTCAATCGCATTATTATTTTTTTTTAAGTTATTTATAAAATCAATCCTCTCTTTAAAAGAATTGTCATCTTTATTTATTTCTAAATCATCCAATATGTTTAATTTACTTATTGGAGTAACTTTTTTATTATCAAAATTTAAAATATCAACAGCGGTAAGTATTGTCCAACTAGTACTAATATTACTAAAGTCTAAATTAATTAAATTATTTTTATTTGAGTTAAAATCTGCTTCAATTATTCCTCCATCAATTGGATAAAGTGATGAGTTGACATTAAAAGAATTCTCTTTATAAATAAAATCAAATAACGAATTGTCTAGCTCTATATTTCTATATTTACCTAGACTCCAAGCAAGTCGACCATCAAGATAAGACTGATCTAAAGATATTGATCCTGAACCATTAATAATTCCTTTAATTCTATCGAATTGATTTTTGCTTGTAGATAATTCAAGTTCATCAAGAGGAAAATTTGCAGCTTTCCAAATATAACTATTATTCTCTTTAACTACTTCTATTCTTCCCTTATTAGAATTAAAAACTCTACTAAAAGATACATTATCTAATT
Organism: Prochlorococcus sp. AG-449-G23; assembly: GCA_003209585.1. Lineage (GTDB taxonomy): Bacteria > Cyanobacteriota > Cyanobacteriia > PCC-6307 > Cyanobiaceae > Prochlorococcus_A. The sequence continues at coordinate 11,619 of QCQJ01000018.1, read as the reverse complement.
TAAGGTTAGAATTAAACTTCATAGAGAGAAATGAAGGAATTGGAGAGTATCTATTTTTCATATTTAAGATAAATTGATTATTTTTATTTTTAAAATCTCCCTCCCAAATTTCTCTAATGCGGATCCCTTTGAAGTGAGGATAATCAACATTAAACTTTATTGATATATCAGGATTACTAATTTTTCCTTTTAATTCTCCTTCAGCAGTAACAAAACCTCTAATATCATTTTTTCGAAAAATATTTAAATTAGATAATTGAGTTCTATTTATCTTGAAACTAGAATCTATATCCCCAAAATTAATCCCTCTTCTATCAAACCAATAAGAAAGATTTCCCGATAGTTTAATGTCTGGATTAAGACTATTAATATATCCCAGGCTTCCTTTTAAATCAATATTATTAGAACTTTTATTTAGTGGGACGTTTAAATTAAAATTTGAATTCAAAGTTCCGTAATTTAAGTTTTTGGAATTTCCTATTAAATAATTGTCTTTACAAAAAAACTTAGTTGAATCTAAATTTATATTCTCTGATAAATCTTCTGGTTTTATTTTTAAATTAGTAAAAGAAAACCGTCCTTTGCAAAATGTTTGTTTTGTTGATTTATTAAATTTAAAATTAGATTTAAAGTTTCCCCTTTTAAAGCTAATTTTTTTATTCCCAAAACTATATTCAGAGCTCTCAAGATTTAGTCCACTAGAAAATAATTCCAGTTTTAAAAAGTCTTGATTTAATTTTGTATTAAATTTAAATTTTAGAATACCTTTCCTATCAAAATTAGATTTAATATTTGCAATAATTTGTCTATTACTGGACTTATAAATCACAAAACCTTTTGCTTTTGTTTCTAATCCTGATTTTTTAAGATTTAGATTTGTATATTTATTAAAGGTAAAGTGCAAGTCATATTTTAATTTGTTTGTAGTTTTGCTTTTTTTATAAAGTTTATCCCTTTTAAAAAAATCTCTATCAATATTAATTTCAGCTCTCTCAGGAATAATTTTTACTATCCATTTTTGCTTTAAAAAAGATCTAAAAGGCATAATTCCTACATATACACTTTTAGCTTTAATTTCAGAATCTATATTTTTTTTATCATTTATTTTTGTATTCCCTAAAGAAATACCTAGAAATCTAATCCCGTCATAATTACCTAAATCAACATTTTTATTTAGAATATTCTCAATACTTTCCTCTAGTTCTAATTTCCTAGAACTATAAGTTTCTTTTAAAAAATTATTTAATAAAAAAGTGCCTAAAAAGCCTAAAGGGAGAAGCATCCCTACTAAAAGTAGTTTTATATTTAAATTTAGAGATCTAATTTTTTCCAAGTTAGAACCCAAAAATAGAGTAGGCTTACAAAATATAAGAAATTAATCAAGTCAAAGCCACTAAATGTCTTTTTTTGAACTATTAGAAAACACACCCAAAATTTTTGGATTATTTGGAATATTTCTTTTTATTTGCACAATATCCGCTTTCATATTTAATTTTGGCTTTAAATTTCGAATAATTGGCGCAACCATTTTTTCATTATTGCTTTCTTTAAGCAGTTGGGCATTTATACAAAGTTATACTGAAAAAGTTGTAATAGAAGGTGCAAAATATGTCCCAATTGTTTATGACAATGGATTCGATTTGATTATTGCTAAAGCAGATGATGACTTTCCAGAAGAATCTATTGAACCAACTTTAGAACAATTATCGGAAAACCTTAGGAAAGGTAGCCGTTCTGGTGCGAAAGTAAAAATAAGGATAAGGAAACTTAAAAAAATTTCGGATGATGTAAGTAAACCAGTTGTTATTGGAGAAATTCAAAAAAATGTCAAAATGAATTAATCTCTAAAAAAAATGGAAATCAAAAGATTTTTGGATTTTTTGCCAACTAACTTTAGGCATGAGAAATCTTTTTTTATTCAACACAACTTAACTGACTTTGAAAAAATTAGTAATCTTTCAGACTCTGATATAAATGAGATTCAAAGAAAATCTCAATTATGTACATTAAATAATTTAAAGAAAATTAGAGCCATAGCTATTTTTAAAAAAGAAATTTCAATATCTCCACCTGAAGCATATCTACTTTTACATTGCGGTATTGGATCTATTAAATCATTGTCACTATCTACGCCTTATGAATTAGAAGTCAAGATTGGGAGATTAGAAAGAATTCTCAGAGTAAAAACTGAGACAGAGATAACTTTTATTCTCTTAAAAAAATGGATTGAGAGAGCAAAGCAAATCTGCAAATCTATTTGAAATCTTGGTTAAAAATTTTTTTTAATGTAGAATTCAGGAAAAGCTAGTGATAATGAAATCTTTTTTATTCCTTTTATTTTTGTTTTCTAACTCTTTATCCCCTGTTTTTAGTCAATCGAACCTATTAGAAAGTGTAAAAAAGAATCCTGATGAAGCTATTAAAATATGTAATAAGTTTAGGGAGTTTAATTCAAAAGGTATTTCAGCTAGTTCAGATAAAGCTATAGAGTATGTATCGAAAAAGAAAAAGTTAACTCCCGTTAATGCAGAGATCTTTTCTATTTACGTCATTGGGCTGCACTGTCCAGATATTATCTAAAGCCTAAATGTCTGGTTCAAGATATTTTGACAAGTCTTTAGTACTTAGAGATGGAGTAAGACTGATATCAAGGATTTGGCTACCTAATAGTAATGGGCCATGGCCTGCGTTATTAATGAGACAACCTTACGGCAGGGAAATAGCTTCAACTATTACCTATTCTCATCCTGAATGGTGGGCTTCCAAAGGGTACATGGTAATCATTCAGGATGTGAGGGGGATGGGGGCTTCTGAAGGAGTTTTTAATGGTTTCAAACAAGAAGCTAGCGATACTTCAGAAACACATGAATGGGTAAGGTCTCTAAAAGAATGTAATGGGAAACTTGGCTTATATGGTTTTTCATATCAAGGATTTACTCAACTAACTGGTGAATTAAATTCAAAGCCGCCCGATTGTTTATCTCCAGCAATGACTGGGATGAATATTAAAGATCATTGGTGTTCAGATGGAGGAGCCTATTGGTGGCATAACAATATTGCATGGGGACTTCAAATCGCAGCACTAAAAATGAAAAGAGAAAATAATTTGCTTGAATGGGAAAAGATAAGATTATCCTTAGAAAATAAAAGTTATTTAAGGGAAGGTATTGATATTTTAAAAAAATATGATCCTAATAGCTTTGTTTTGGAATGGCTTAGAAATTTAAATAATGCTTACCGATTTGAAGAATTTAAGCCAATTTCAACATGGATCAAACAACCTATGTTAATTATTGGAGGATTTTGGGATCCACATTTAAAAGGTGCCTTTGATCTTTATAAAAAATCTAAAGAAGCTGGTGGTAGTCCAGAGATGATTATTGGGAATGCGACACATCTAAATTGGTGGGAGGGATCACAAGAATCTTTATTAAAATTTTTTGATAAACATTTAAAATCATATGAAAAATTTAATTCAAAGAATTCAAAAAGGGAGAAAAAAATATGGAATATTTCATTAAACAAATGGGAAGAATTAGATAATAAATTTCACCCTGAATTTATTTTTGGGCTCAAAAGCGATGGCATAGCAAATGTAGATGTTGAAGATGGAAGCCTGACCATAAATTCAAAAGGATCAGGATGGTTCACAATTGTTAATGACCCATGGAGACCTACTCCATCTGACGGTGGTCATTTAGGTCCAAATCCAGGAAAGTTTAATAGAAATATTATTGATAAACGCCTGGATGTAGCAGTTTTTCAAACCAATTATCTTGAAGAAGATCTATATTTCACAGGAGTTCCCACATTAGAAATCCCTGTAAAAAGTGATCAGCCCAATTTCGATATCTGCCTTGCTTTATCTCTAGTTGAAGAAGGTGATGAGAAGGTGAATCAATTTTCAACTGGATTCTTAAGGATTAAAGACTCCAAAATAAGTCAAGAATGTATTTATCAAATAACAATGCAGCCAACAAATATTTGTTTGATTAAAGGTTGCAAACTTCGCTTATCTATATCTGCAGCAGCTTATCCCGCTATTGGAGTTAATCCTGGATTTGGAGAGGGAAATGTTGGAGCCCCTTCAGCAAATCATAGAATTATTACTCTAAGTTTCAGCCTTAAAAAAACATTTATGAAAATGACCCGTTTTTTTTAATAAATAATTATTTTTTTGGTTAATCATTTGATATTATTAATCCTTAATATCTACCAGTCATGATCGAGACAATTCAAGCAGACTGGATTAAATCAGAAGCTATCAACCTAGAAAATTGTTGCAATGATAATCCATTAAAAATATTAGGTCCTCATTTTTATGAAGAGCAATGGGTAATAAGAGTATGGATGCCTGAAGCGGACGAAGTTAAAATAAATTTTAAAAATAAAACTTATAACGCGGAAAGCATAAACCATAAATGGCTTTTTGAAGCAATCCTACCTGAAAATCCAAATTCTAATTATGAAATAAATATCTTACGTGGAGGGATCACACATACACAACATGACCCCTGGTCATATATTGAAGAGTGGATGGGAGAAGTTGATAGGCATCTTTTCGCAGAAGGTAATCATCATCATATTTGGGAAAAAATGGGAGCACATCTCATTGAAAATAAGAATAAAAAAGGAGTCATGTTTTGCATTTGGGCTCCAAATGCAAAATCAATTTCGATAATTGGAGATATAAATTCCTGGGATGGAAGACATCATCCAATGCAAAAACGATTAGGAGGAATCTGGGAACTTTTCATGCCAACTATGAAAGAGGGAGACACCTATAAATATGAAATAAGAACACAACAAGGTCATATTTATGAAAAAGCAGATCCATATGGTTTCCTTCATGAAATTAGGCCTCAAAATGGTTCAGTAGTTTCAAAATTGAAAAACTTTAATTGGAATGATAGTTCTTGGGTTTCAAATAGAGATTCTTCTAGTCAAATTAACAAGCCAATTTCAGTTTATGAAATGCATTTAGGAAGTTGGCTCCATGAATCAACAGATAATAAATATCTGGACGACAATGGTAAAGCAAGAGACCCAGTGCCTGCAGCCGATTTAAAACCTGGAACAAGATTATTAACTTATCCAGAATTAACAGAGAAACTCATTCCTTATGTAAAAGAGAGAGGATTTACTCATATTGAACTAATGCCAATATCTGAACATCCTTTCGATGGTTCATGGGGATACCAAGTTACAGGTTGGTATGCACCAACAAGTAGATTTGGCACCCCAAATGAATTTAGAGAGTTTGTTAATAAATGTCATGAAGAGGGCATAGGCGTAATTCTTGATTGGGTGCCTGGTCATTTCCCAAAAGATAAGCATGGTTTAGCATTTTTTGATGGTTGTCATCTTTATGAACATGGAGATTCACGCATAGGTGAACACAAAGAATGGGGGACCCTAATATTTAATTACAGCAGAAACGAAGTAAGAAATTTCTTAGTAGCCAACCTCGTTTATTGGTTTGAAGAGTTTCATATTGATGGAATAAGAGTAGATGCTGTAGCTTCAATGCTTTACAGAGATTATCTCCGTCCAGATGGAGAATGGATACCCAATGAAAATGGTGGAAATGAAAATATAGAAGCCGTTAAATTTCTTCAACAAGCTAATCATGTACTCTTCCAACATTTCCCAGGTGCACTTTCTATCGCTGAAGAATCAACAACATGGCCAATGGTAACCAAACCCACTGACATGGGCGGGTTAGGGTTTAACTTGAAATGGAATATGGGATGGATGCACGATATGCTCGATTATTTTGAAATAGATCCCTGGTTTAGGCAATTCCATCAAAATAGTGTAACTTTCTCAATAACATATAACTATACAGAGAACTTTATGCTTGCACTTAGTCATGATGAGGTTGTCCATGGGAAAAGTCATCTTTTGCATAAAATGCCTGGCGATGACTGGAAGAAATACGCAAATACTAGAGCTTTACTAACTTATATGTGGACCCACCCTGGTAAAAAAACGATATTTATGGGGATGGAATTTGGGCAAAGACAAGAATGGAATGTTTGGGATGATCTGCAATGGGAGTTACTAGAGTTTGAGCCTCATAAAGGTATCAGAAACTTGGTTGATGACCTTAACGCACTTTATAAAAATGAACCTGCATTATGGAAAAATGACTTTGATCCTTATGGATTCCAATGGATTGATTGTAATGACAAATCTAATTCAGTTATAAGTTTCATGAGAAGAGAAAACGATACCAATGAGTGGCTTGTTGTTGTTGCTAACTTTACACCTAATACTCATGAGTCATACAAAGTAGGAGTTCCTGTAGAAGGATTTTATAAAGAAATATTTAATTCAGATGGCTCTAGATACGGGGGCAGTAACAAAGGAAATATGGGGGGTAAAGAAACTATAAATTACAATATTCATGATTATCAAAATGCTCTAGAACTTGCTTTGCCCCCATTAAGCGTGAGTATCTTCAAGCATCAATCAAAAAAATAAGAAAGCTCATTTAACTTAGTGCTTCATATAAATGTTCATATAACGCTTTTGCTCTGCTTTGCATTGTAAGATTTTTAAGTTGGATTTTAATTTTTTTTTAAATATCGAATTGAAAAATGGGTCAAGATTTACCACTACTACTTTCTGCCGCATTAGGTAAAAAAGTAACTAGGCCTCCAGTATGGATGATGAGGCAAGCAGGAAGATATATGAAAATCTATAGAGATTTAAGGGAGCGTTACCCAAGCTTTAGAGAGAGGTCTGAAAATCCAGAACTATCATATGAGATTTCAATGCAGCCTTTTCATGCTTTCAAACCGGATGGTGTGATCCTTTTTTCAGATATTCTCACACCTCTTCCAGGGATGGGTATAAATTTTGAAATAATAGAAAGTAAAGGTCCAATTATTGATGACCCAATAAGAAATCTTAACCAGGTTGAAAATTTAAAAGAATTAAATCCAAGTGAGAGTTTAAGTTTTGTTGGGCAAGTTCTTTCTTCACTAAGAAAAGATGTGAATAATGAGGCAACTGTTTTAGGTTTTGTTGGCGCTCCTTGGACTCTAGCTGCATATGTAGTTGAAGGTAAAAGCAGTAAAAATTATTCTTTAATAAAATCAATGGCTTTTAATGAACCAGATTTACTTCATAAACTTCTTGATCATTTTGCAAAATCTATTGGTGAATATCTTAAATATCAAATAAAATCTGGAGCGCAAGTAGTACAAATTTTTGATTCATGGGCAGGCCAACTTAGCCCACAAGATTACGATATCTTTGCTGGGCCGTATCAAAGAAAAGTTGTTGAAATTGTAAAAGCAGAATACCCTAAAACACCAATAATTCTTTACATTTCAGGAAGTGCTGGAGTCATAGAAAGAATGGCAAAAACTGGAGTAGATATAATCTCATTAGACTGGACAGTAGATATTGAAGAGGCTTGTAAAAGAATCCCTAGTGGGATAGGAATTCAAGGTAATGTTGACCCTGGCATTTTATTCGGAAATAAAGAATCAATAAAAGAAAGGATAGATAATACTTTCAATAAAGTTAAAGACAGGAAATATATTCTTAATTTGGGTCATGGGATTTTACCTGGGACTCCAGAAGAAAATGCTCAAACATTTTTTGAACATGGGAAAAAACTCACTTACTAGTCAAAGTCTTGGCATATAAAAACTTATTAATCACAGGTGCGAATGGATGTGTTGGCCAATATTTAGTTGATTGGTTTTTAAAAAACACAAAATTCAAGCTTTATCTCATGGTAAGAGACAAAAGTAAGTTGCCAATTTCTGTTCAAGAAAATAAAAAAGTCAATTTAATGGTTTGTGATATCAGGGAATCATATAGGTATAAAAGGGAAATTAGTCAAATTAATTACCTAATACATACTGCTACAGCTTGGGGAGATCCAAGAAGAGCCTATGAAGTAAATATTAAAGCTTTTGAAGAATTACTTGAAATGCTTGATATTGAAAAGTTAGAAAAGATTATTTATTTTTCAACAGCTAGTATTCTTGATACCAAAACAGAATTAATGAGGGACTCATTGATTTATGGAACAGAGTACATTCAAACAAAATATGAATGTTTCCAGAGACTTAGAGAAAGCTCATTTGCAGAAAAAACATTCGCTGTTTTCCCTACCTTGGTTTTTGGAGGAAATCTTGGAAAAAAAAGTAAATATCCTGTGAGTTATTTAACTAGTGGATTGAAAGAAATTGGGAAATGGCTTTGGTTAGCAAGATTTTTAAAACTCGATTCTAAATTTCATTTTATACACGCAAATGATATCGCCCAGATTTGCGGGTTTCTAATTAAAAATCATAAAGAAGAGCAATACAAAGGCTTTAGAAAATTTGTGCTAGGTCAGAAATTCATTTCAATTGATTATGCCATAATTACACTTTTAAAAAGACATAATATGAGGAGATTTTTTGCGATACCGCTTACAAAAAAAATTCTAAAAATATTATTAAGAATTCTCCCCATCCAAACTACTCCTTGGGACAGCTTCAGTATCAAAAAATATGACTTCAATCATGTCCCCATCACTAATCCTGAGACTTTCAAACTTAAAAGTTATGCCAAGTCACTGAATGATATTTTAAGGTTATCTAAGTTACCAAGCTGTAATAACAATTAAAATTCTCGCAGTTAGGTTACCAAAGCCTTGTAATATGTATAAATAAGCAAATTTTAATTATGTTACGTTCAATCTTTGCAGGGTTATTTGCAATAGTTTTAACTCTAGGTCTAGGTATTTCGTCAGTTTCAGCTAAGACTGTTGAAGTAAAACTAGGAACAGATGCTGGAATGCTTGCATTTGAACCAAGTACAGTAACCATTAGTGCTGGTGATACAGTTAAATTCGTCAATAATAAACTTGCCCCCCACAATGCTGTTTTTGATGGGCATGAGGAATTAAGTCATGCAGACCTAGCCTTTGCTCCAGGAGAGTCTTGGGAAGAAACATTTGATACTTCTGGAACTTATGATTACTATTGCGAGCCACACAGAGGTGCTGGGATGGTAGGTAAAGTTATTGTTGAATAAATCTTATAAATAGTTAAACACTATTTTTACTTAACATTTATTACAGTCATACCTAAATTTTGATTAATGAAAATAGTTCGAAGCGAATTTTCTAATTCTGCTTGGAACTGTTTTATTTTTGCCAAAGAAATTGCCTATAAAAATCATCAACAAAACGTAGACTCTGATAATTTATTATTAGCTCTGATAAAAGAGGACAATTTTACAAAAAAGATCTTAAAAAAAAATAATGTAAATCTAAAAGATCTTGAGAGGCAAATAATTTCTTCATTAAATGCGAAAGCAAAAATGAAAAATAAACAAGATAATTTTTATATAGGTGATACTCTTCACAAAATATTTTTGAGGGCGAATGATATTAAAAATAATTTAAATGATGTAGTGATATCAACAGAACATTTAGTTTACGGTTTGACTTATGATGAAAAATATGGATTTCAAATTTTAAATCAAAAAGGTATTCCAGAATTTCTTGAAATTATAAAGAAAATGAAGTCAGATCCGGCAGTAAAAAATGAATTTAATAGTTCTAATGAGTCTTTGGAAAAATATGGTATTGATCTTACTCAATCTGCACGAGATGGGATTTTAGACCCAGTTATTGGTAGGGATGAAGAGATTAGAAGAACAATTCAAATATTGAGTAGAAGAACAAAAAATAATCCGGTTCTTATTGGAGAACCTGGGGTTGGCAAAACAGCCATTGTAGAAGGGTTAGCTCAAAGAATTATTAATAGCGATGTACCTTCTGCGCTACAAGAGAGGAAGCTAATTTCATTAGATATGGGTTCACTTTTAGCCGGAGCAAAATATCGCGGAGAATTTGAAGAAAGAATAAAAAATATTCTAAAGAAAGTGAAAGAATCAGACGGTAAGATTATCCTTTTTATTGATGAAATTCATACGGTAGTTGGTGCAGGCGCTAGTGGAGGTTCTTTAGATGCAAGCAACCTATTAAAACCGATGCTTGCAAGAGGAGAACTTAGATGTATTGGTGCTACAACTATTAATGAACATAAACAAAATATCGAAAAAGATCCTGCTTTAGAACGAAGATTTCAAAAAATAAAAGTTGATGCTCCTTCAATAGATGATACTGTATCAATTTTAAGAGGATTGAGAGAAAGATACGAAGTTCATCATAGTGTGAGAATTTCTGATAATGCTTTAGTTGCTGCTGCAACCCTTAGCGAAAGATATATTAACGACAGATTTCTTCCTGACAAAGCAATAGATCTAATCGATGAAGCAGCCTCAAGATTAAATATGGTTATAACTTCCAAGCCTGAAGAAATTGATGAAATTGATCGAAAAGTTCTACAGTTTGAGATGGAAAAATTATCTTTAAAAAGAGAAAATGATGATTTTTCTTTAGAAAGATTAAAAAAAATCAATAATGAACTTGTATCCCTTAAAGATAAACAGGCAGAATTAGGCGCTCAATGGAAAAAAGAAAAAGATGAAATTGATGAGATTAGCACCATAAAAGAAGAAATTGAATCTGTTCAATTGCAAATAGATCAAGCCAAAAGGAGTTTTGACCTCAACAAAGCAGCCGAATTAGAATTTGGAACTTTAAATTCTTTGCAAAAAAAATTAAAAGAAAAAAATGATTCGCTAGTAAATTCCAAAAAAAATGGAGATACAAGTCTTTTAAGACAAGAGGTAACTTTTGATGATATTGCAGAAGTTGTCTCAAAATGGACCTCTATTCCAGTACAGAACTTAAATCAGACAGAAAAAGATAAACTTTTGAGCCTCGAGTCAATCCTTAAAGAAAAAATTATTGGTCAAGATTGTGCAATTAGGGCAGTTGCAGATTCCATTAAGAGATCAAGGACTGGTCTAAATGATCCAAGCAAACCATTAGCCAGTTTTCTCTTTTTAGGTCCAACTGGTGTTGGAAAAACAGAGCTAAGTAAAGTAACAGCCAAAATTATATTCGATTCAAATTCTTCAATTACAAGACTGGATATGTCTGAATATATGGAAAAGCATTCAGTGAGCAAAATCATAGGTGCGCCTCCAGGATATTTAGGTTTCGAATCAGGAGGTCAACTAACTGAAGCTGTACGCAAAAATCCTTATTCATTGATACTTCTTGATGAAATAGAGAAAGCTCACAAAGATATTTTAGATATTCTCTTACAGGTTCTTGATGATGGAATCATTACTGATGGTCAAGGTCGTACAATCAATTTCAAAAATTCAATCATTGTTCTCACAAGTAATTTAGGAAGTCAATCAATAAATGATTTATCAGTTAGAAAAGAAGATTCAAATGAAATCAAAAAAGTTGTAGATAATGAAATTAAAAACTTTTTCAAGCCTGAGTTTTTAAATCGACTTGATGAAATAGTTATTTTTAATAACTTAGAATTAAATGACATAAAAGAAATTGCAAAAATCCAGCTTCAACATTTAGAAAAAAGACTTAACAAAAAAAACTTAAAATTCAAAATTACGGATGAGGCAATTAACCAACTTGTCGAAAATAGTTTCGATCATGCCTATGGTGCAAGACCTTTAAAAAGAATTATTCAAAAACAAATTGAGGCAAAAATTTCAAATAAT
>QCQJ01000017.1 GCA_003209585.1 Prochlorococcus sp. AG-449-G23 | reverse complement strand
AGAATCTAGGCGATTGATTTCTGTGTGAATTTCTACTGCATTAGGCTTTATCTTTTGAAGTGTTGATGCTAGGTCATCTTTTGACAAATTATATTCATATTCACTAATTAGATTTAGGGGACAGCTATTTAAACATCTTCCACATCCAAAACATTTACTCTCTTTGATCCCAGAATTATCAATTGCAAAGGTGGGGCATACTTTTTCGCATGGTCTTGGACAATGAGGAGGACATCTTAATGGATCAAATTTTGCTTTACGAAAGTGGATATCATTACCATCACTAATGCTTATCATTAATCCAGGGGAGTTTTTGAAAAGTTTTTTTGCCCACTTGATTCCTTTTTTTGCTGCATGAACTATGGATTCTTCTGCGGCAACATCTATGTAGTCGACACCTGCAGCAGTATAAATTGCACATAAATCTTCAATAGCAACAATATCTTCATTACTGGCACCACAAATCAACTTAATCCATTTATCTTTTTTATTCTTTGTTTTAATCAAACAATTTAACTTTCAAATTCATCCAAAATATAATCACTTAATGGCTTCCATTCAAGTTTTCTTGAACCTCCCATTTCAACAACTATTGTTAGTTTGTTATCTTCAGTGCAAATCTCTATTAAGCTCTCTAATTCAGATTGAGACAATACTTGACCTTCTAACAACCACAGTAATTTATTTTTATCATTTTCATTAAATAATTCAGAAGCTTGAGGGATTACTTGTTGAACTTCCCCGAGAGCTCCGTTTCTTCCTACACTTTGATGACCAAGGTGTGGTGGTCTAGTGCCATGCAATTTGAGCAAGAATACTTCTGGATCTCCAAGCCCTCTTGCTGAGGTTATGAAAGTTTTATACCCTTTAGCCCTCATTCTCCTCAAAAGACGAGTTTCATAACCACCTTCAAGAGGAGCAAAGATTGCAAGACATTTGTTAGTTTTTAAATCGTTATGAAACTTTTTCCCTGTGAGAAGTAATGGCATAAAAATTTCCTTTAATTCTATTTTATTTTATTTTATGGTACTTGATGATGTACAATTGTAACTCAGTGAATTTTTAAGCTCGCAAGCTAGCCGAGCCTCTACAAAATTTCACATTTTTTAGCGTTTCGTTAAAAAATTCAGGTGAGTTTATCTCAAGAGAAACTATCTAAGTTTTTAGATAAGTCTCAACCTTATTAATTGTTTTTTATTAGCTATTCCTCATTAATTACAAAGGTTTAGATAATTGAAAAATCATTACGAGCTAGCCTAATTTAGCCTTATGTCTATAGGAATTTTAGGAAAGAAATTGGGCATGTCCCAACTTTTCGACGAAAAAGGTAATGCGGTACCAGTTACTCTTATTGAGGCAGGCCCTTGCCGTGTCACGCAATTGAAAACTGCAGCTTTGGATGGTTATACTGCCGTTCAGATAGGTTATGGCCTGTCCAAAGAGAAGCATATAAGTAAACCTGAAAAGGGACATTTGTTGAAATCAGGTGAAGAACTTTTAAAGCATTTGAAAGAATATAGGGTTGAAGAAACTTCATCTTATGAAATCGGAAATCAAATAACTGTAAAAAACTTTGAGGTTGGTCAAAAAGTTGATATCAGTGGCAAATCTATGGGTAGAGGTTTTGCTGGTTACCAAAAAAGACATGGTTTTAGCAGAGGACCTATGAGTCATGGTTCAAAAAATCATAGGGCACCTGGATCTACAGGAGCAGGGACAACTCCAGGCAGAATTTATCCAGGGAAAAGAATGGCAGGAAGATATGGAGGAAAACATATCACTACTAAAGGTTTGTTAGTTCTAAAAATCGATGATCAGAAAAATTTGATTGTAGTGAAGGGTTCTGTACCAGGTAAGCCTGGCTCAATTGTCAACATTAAGCCAAACAATGTTGTAGGCAAAAAGGGAGGTGAAAAATCATGACAATACTCGAAACTCTTAAGTGGGATGGTAAAAAATCGGGAAAAGTTACTCTTGATTTAGCAGTCGCTAAAGAAACTTCTTCGGCAGACTTAATCCACAGAGCAGTCCTTAGGCAGCTTGCGAATAAAAGACAAGGGACAGCATCAACTTTGACAAGATCTGAAGTACGTGGAGGCGGTAGAAAGCCATATAAACAGAAAGGTACAGGAAGAGCTCGTCAAGGATCAATAAGGACACCCTTAAGACCTGGTGGAGGTATTATTTTTGGACCGAAGCCACGTTCTTACAATCTTGATATGAATCGTAAGGAACGTAGATTAGCTCTTAGAACAGCACTTATGTCCAGAGTATCTGATATTAAGGCTGTTGAAGATTTTGGATGTACTTTAAAGCAGCCTAAAACAAGCGATATAGTTAATGGCCTTGCTCGATTAGGCATAGAAAAAACTGAAAAAGTTTTGGTTATTCTTGATTGTCCCTCCGACGTCATAAAAAAATCCATCAATAATATTGAAAAAGTAAAATTAATCGCCGCCGATCAATTAAATGTTTTTGATATTCTCAATGCCAATAAATTGGTAATAGGTCAATCAGCAATAAATAAAATTCAGGAGGTTTATGCATCATGAGTAAATTATTTGATTCTCGTTTAGCCGATGTAATACGAAAGCCAGTTATTACTGAGAAAGCTACAAACGCACTAGATCTTAATCAATACACTTTTGAAGTAGATCACAGAGCGGCAAAGCCACAAATAAAGGCAGCTATAGAAGCCTTGTTTAGTGTTAAAGTTGTAGGAGTTAACACTATGAATCCTCCTAGAAGAACAAGAAGAGTCGGTAAATTTTCCGGTAAACGTTCTCAGGTCAAGAAGGCAATTGTACGTCTTGCTGAAGGAGACAAAATCCAACTATTTCCCGAATCTTAAGGAGTTTTAATCATGGCAATTCGTAAATTTAAACCTTATACACCTGGCACTAGACAGAGAGTAGTTACTGATTTTAGTGAAATAACAAGTGCAAAACCTGAAAGATCTCTCATCGTTTCAAAACACAGAGTTAAAGGCAGGAATAATCGTGGAGTTATTACTTGTCGTCATCGTGGAGGTGGTCACAAAAGGCAATATAGATTAGTCGATTTCAGAAGAGATAAAAGAAACATTAATGCTAAAGTCGCAGCTATACACTACGATCCGCATAGAAATGCAAGGCTTGCACTTTTATTTTATGAAGATGGAGAGAAAAGATACATTATCGCTCCAGCTGGAGTAAAAGTCGGCCAAAATGTCATATCCGGAGAAAGTGTTCCAATTGAAGATGGAAATGCAATGCCACTTTCTGTTATGCCATTAGGATCTAGCGTTCATTGTGTTGAGTTATATGCAGGAAGAGGAGCTCAGATGGTTAGATCAGCAGGAGCCAGTGCTCAAGTTATGGCAAAAGAGGGAGATTATGTTGCTTTGAAACTACCCTCTACGGAAGTAAGACTTGTTAGAAAAGAATGCTACGCAACTCTTGGAGAAGTTGGTAACTCAGAAATAAGAAATACTAGCTTAGGGAAGGCAGGAAGAAGAAGATGGCTTGGTAGAAGGCCTCAAGTTAGAGGAAGTGTAATGAACCCATGTGATCATCCACATGGTGGAGGAGAAGGAAAAGCACCAATTGGTAGAGCAGGTCCAGTTACTCCTTGGGGTAAGCCAGCTCTTGGTTTAAAGACACGTAAAAAGAACAAACCAAGTAATAAATTAGTAGTTCGAAGACGTCGTCGCGTTTCTAAGAGGAGTAGAGGAGGAAGAGACTCTTGATTACTTCATTTATTATTTCAATTTCTATTACATAACTATGGGACGTTCACTAAAAAAAGGACCTTTTATAGCAGATAGCCTGCTCAAGAAGGTAGAAAAACAAAATACTGATAATGACAAGTCTGTTATCAAAACTTGGTCGAGATCATCTACGATTTTACCTGTAATGATCGGTCATACAATAGCCGTACATAATGGCAAGACTCATATTCCAGTATTTATTACTGAGCAAATGATTGGTCATAAACTCGGTGAATTTGCTCCTACTCGCACTTACCGAGGTCATATAAGAGATAAGAAAGGAGCAAAATCATGACAAAAACACCTGAAACAACAAAAACAGCCATTGCTCATGGAAATTACATTCGCGGATCAGCCTCTAAAGTGAGAAGAGTTTTGGATCAGATAAGAGGTAGGTCTTATAGAGATGCATTGATTATGTTGGAATTTATGCCTTACAGATCTACAGATCCTATTACTAAAGTTTTAAGATCTGCAGTTGCCAATGCAGAACATAACCTAGGAATGGATCCCTCTACCTTAGTGATTTCCTCTGCATGGGCTAATAGCGGTCCTGTAATGAAAAGGTATAGGCCCAGAGCTCAAGGTCGAGCTTTTTCAATTAAAAAACAGACTTGCCACATCAGTATTTCTGTTGAATCTGTTCCTACTCAAACTAATGCGGAGGTACAAAATTAATGGGACATAAAATACATCCTTCTGGATTAAGATTAGGAATTACGCAAGAGCATCGCTCTAAATGGTTCGCTACTTCCAAAACATATCCAATTCTTCTCCAAGAAGATTTTAAAATTCGTACATTCATACAAAAAAAATATGGAGCGGCGGGAATTAGTGATGTTTTAATAGCTAGAAAAGCTGACCAACTGGAACTTGAATTAAAAACAGCAAGACCAGGAGTTATAGTTGGAAGACAAGGAAGTGGTATCGAAGAGTTAAGATCTGGAATTCAAAAAACTATAGGGGATCGGACAAGGCAAGTTAGGATTAACGTTGTTGAAGTTGAACGCGTAGATGCTGATGCTTTCTTACTAGCTGAATATATTGCACAACAACTAGAAAAAAGAGTCGCCTTTAGAAGAACTATAAGGATGGCCTTACAAAGGGCTCAAAGGGCTGGAGTCTTAGGTCTTAAAATTCAAGTTGGGGGAAGGTTAAATGGTGCTGAAATTGCTAGAACTGAATGGACTAGAGAAGGTAGAGTACCTTTACACACTTTGAGAGCTGAAATTGATTATGCAACACGTGAAGCGAATACAACTTACGGTGTTTTAGGCATTAAAGTTTGGGTTTTCAAAGGTGAAGTTCTCCCCAAAGAAGAACAAACTGTCCCTGTGGGCACTAACCCTAAGAGGAAAGCTAGTAGAAGACCTCAGCAATTTGAGGATCGTTCAAATGAGAATTCATAGGAGGTATAAAAATGCTTAGTCCAAAACGTACTAAATTCCGTAAACAACATAGAGGAAGAATGAGGGGGGTAGCCTCAAAAGGTAATACTATCGCTTTCGGCCAATTTGCCCTCCAAGCCCAAGACTGCGGATGGGTGACTGCACGTCAGATTGAAGCAAGTAGACGAGCTATGACAAGATATATCAAACGTGGCGGTCAAATCTGGATAAGAATATTTCCTGATAAACCTGTAACCATGAGACCTGCCGAAACTAGAATGGGTTCTGGTAAAGGTAATCCAGAGTTTTGGGTTGCAGTTGTAAAACCTGGAAGAATACTTTTTGAAATGGGTGGTGAGGATATCACTGAGGAAACTGCAAAGGAAGCTATGCGTCTGGCTCAATATAAACTTCCTGTAAAAACTAAGTTTATCTCTATTGATAAAAATCTAGAAGACTCCTCCCAAGAAAAGACAAAAAACAATAAAAAATCTCAAGAGGAGGTTAAACAATGAAAAACTCGGAGTCTCTTAAGGAATTTAAAAAATTGAATTCTGACCAAATTACTGAGAAGATTAATCAATTAAGAAAAGATCTTTTTGATTTGAGATTCAAGCAAGCTACAAGACAGCTCAATGAAACTCATAAATTTAAAATCATCAAGAAACAAGTTGCGCAATTACTATCTCTCAGTAAGAGTCAATCTGCTTCTAAAACAACTTCTGATTAATTATTAGTTATGGCACTTAAAGAAAGAATTGGTACTGTTGTAAGCGACAAAATGGACAAAACAGTTGTTGTTGCTGTTATTAACAGATATCCACATCCCACTTATAAAAAAATTGTAAGTAGAACTACACGATATAAGGCGCATGACCCCGAAAATACATGTGTTTTAGGTGATCGAGTTAAAATCAGAGAAACTAGACCGCTTAGTGCTCATAAAAGATGGGCAATAGAAGAAGTTCTTAATAAACCAAGTCAGGATAGGGAGGTTAAAAAATGATTCAACAAGAAACCTATTTAACAGTTGCAGATAATAGCGGAGCTAAAAGACTCCAATGTATTAGGGTTTTAGGATCTAATAGAAGATACGCACATGTTGGGGATGTGATTGTAGCAACTGTTAAGGATGCTCTTCCGAATATGGGAGTTAAGAAATCTGAGGTTGTGAAAGCCGTCATAGTCAGAACAAAAGCAACATTACGAAGAAATACTGGTAATTCAATCAGATTTGATGATAATGCTGCCGTTTTGATCAATGAGGATAAGAATCCAAAAGGTACAAGAGTTTTTGGTCCTGTAGCCAGAGAACTGCGGGATAAAAATTATACTAAAATTGTTTCTCTTGCTCCGGAGGTGATTTAAATGTTGGATTCATTAAAACAAAAGAAGAATTTCCAAAGAATAAAAATGAGAATCAAAACTGGAGATTTAGTAAAAGTAATTAATGGAAAGGAAAAAGGTAAAACTGGAGAGGTTTTGAAAACTATCCCTCTTGAAAATAGAGTAGTAGTTAAAGGAATTAACCTTAGGACCAAACATGTAAAACCAACTCAGGAAGGAGAAACAGGAAGAATACTTACGGAAGAAGCATCTTTACATGCCTCAAATGTAATGTTCTTTTCAAAGGAAAAAAATCTTACAAGTAAGATTGAATACTTTATTGATAAAGAGGGAGTTAAGAAAAGAAGACTTAAGAAAACTGGTGAAATAATTGATTAATTTCTCATCAGACACCAGATTTAAACTTTTTCTAATTTATCAATTCTGACAAAGACCAGAATTAACAAAAAAATTATGACTCTAAAAAATCGCTACAAAGAATCAATTAGACCAAAACTTTTAAAGGAACTTGGTCTTAAAAATATTCATCAAGTTCCTAAAGTTTTAAAAGTCAAAGTTAATAGAGGACTTGGTGAAGCTGCTTCAAATTCAAAAGCTCTAGAGGCTTCTTTAAATGAAATGGCTACAATCACAGGACAAAAGGCTCTAGTAACTAGGGCAAAAAAAGCTATAGCGGGTTTTAAAATTCGTGAAGGCATGCCAATTGGTTGTACTGTAACTTTGAGGGGTGACAGGATGTATTCCTTTTTAGAGAGATTTATAAATCTAGCTTTACCAAGAATAAGAGACTTTAGAGGAGTTAATCCAAAAAGTTTTGATGGGAGAGGAAATTACACCGTTGGAGTGAAAGAGCAATTGATTTTTCCTGAAATCTCTTTTGATAAAATAGATTCAATAAGAGGTATGGATATAACTATTGTCACTAGTGCTAGATCAGATCAAGAGGGTAAAGCTCTCTTGCAAGAGTTAGGAATGCCTTTTAGTAAGAATTAAATTAAAACCATGTCAAATCACGATCCTATTTCAGATATGCTTACTCGAATTAGAAATGCGAGTCAAAAAAAGCATACAACCACAACAATCCCAAGTTCAAAAATGTCCTTAAGTATTGCAAAAGTACTTCAAAAAGAGGGTTTCATTTCTGACATTAACGAGGAGGGTGAAGGCTATAAATCACAAATAATACTTGGTCTGAAATATAGTGGTAAGAATAAATTCCCTACTATACGATCCATGCAAAGAGTTAGTAAACCTGGTTTGAGAATTTATAAAAATACTAGAGCTTTACCAAAAGTTCTTGGAGGTCTCGGAGTTGCTATAATATCGACTTCTAAAGGTGTCATGAGTGATCGAGATGCCAGGAAGCAAGGTATAGGTGGTGAAGTACTTTGCTATGTTTATTAAGGAGGATTAATTATGTCAAGAATTGGAAAAGCACCAGTACTCATTCCAGATAAAGTAACGGTTGATTTTGACGGATTAACAGTTACAGTTAAAGGCCCTAAGGGTGAGTTAAAACGTACAATGCCGGAAGGAGTTAGTTTTGATAAAAAAGATAATACTGTTCTCGTAATTCCCACTACTACAAAAATATTCTCAAGGCAAAGACATGGGTTATGTAGAGCCTTAATTGCAAATATGGTTGAAGGGGTTAGTCAAGGTTTTTCAAAAAAACTGGAAATTGTAGGCGTTGGATCCAGAGCACAAGTAAAAGGTAAAAATCTAGTTGTCAGTGCAGGATATAGTCATCCTGTAGAAATGACCCCCCCTGATGGTATAACATACAAAGTTGAGAGTAATACAAACGTTACCGTATCTGGAATTGATAAGGAGATTGTTGGCAATGAAGCAGCAAAAATCAGATCAATTAGACCTCCAGAGCCATATAAAGGTAAAGGAATTAAATACCATGATGAGAGAATTCTCAGAAAAGCTGGTAAATCTGGCAAAAAATAATTCCAATTAAAAAAATGACCAAACATTCCAGGAAATTACAAACTCAAAAAAGACATAGAAGATTAAGGAGATTCTTAATTGGGGATGCAACGCGTCCAAGATTGTCTGTTTTTCGCTCTAATAACCATATTTATGCCCAGGTAATAGATGATAGTGCTCAAAAAACTATTTGCTCAGCTTCAACTGTTGATAAAGAACTAAGAGAAAAATCTGAGAAATTACCTTCTGATTGTAATTCTTCTTCCATTGTTGGAAAATTATTAGCAAAGAGAGCGATAAAAATAGGTATTAAGCAAGTCATTTTTGACCGTGGAGGTAATTTATATCACGGTAGAGTTAAGGCACTTGCTGACGCTGCTCGTGAAGCTGGCTTAGAATTCTAACTTTTAATTTTTACTATGACTGACACTCCTACAACAAAAGAAATTCAATCCAAGAAGAATAACATTCCTGGAGCTATGCCTGGCGAACAAAAAAAGAATAATCGTAATAACGACCGAAAGAGAAATAGAAGAGGCGATTCGAAAAATCTAGAGAGAGATTCTGATTGGCAAGAAAGGGTTGTTCAAATAAGACGAGTATCTAAAACTGTTAAAGGTGGAAAAAAAATGAGTTTTAGAGCTATAGTTGTTGTTGGTAATGAGAAAGGTCAAGTTGGAGTTGGTGTTGGAAAAGCTGGAGATGTGATTGGTGCTGTTAGAAAGGGAGTTTCAGATGGTAAAAAGAATCTCGTTAGGGTTCCTTTAACCCCAAATAATTCAATACCAACTTTATCTAAAGGTAGAAATGGTGCTGCGAATGTACTTATTAGGCCGGCTGCTCCAGGTACAGGTGTAATTGCTGGTGGCTCAATAAGAACAGTTTTAGAATTAGCGGGTATAAAAAATGTCCTAGCAAAAAGATTGGGTAGTAAAACACCTTTGAATAATGCAAGAGCTGCTATGGTGGCTCTCGCTCAACTAAGAACACACAAATCTGCCTCAAGGGAGAGAGGGATCTCACTTGAACAGCTCTATTCTTGAAAATTATGACTTCAACATTAAATACACTTAAATCAAACTCTGGTTCGAGAAAGAAAAAATTAAGAAAAGGTAGAGGTATTGCAGCCGGTCAAGGTGCTTCTTGTGGTTTTGGAATGAGAGGACAAAAGTCACGTTCTGGTAGACCCACACGTCCAGGTTTCGAAGGTGGCCAAATGCCTTTATACAGAAGAGTTCCAAAATTAAAGCACTTTGAAATTATTAATCAGAAGAACTTTTCCATAATTAATTTATATAAATTAAATGATTTCAAAGATAACGATACTGTTAGCCTAGACTCACTAATTAAGAAAGGATTGATCTTCAAGCCAAAATTTCCTTTAAAAATACTTGGTAACGGAAAAATTAATGTAAAGTTAAAAGTCCAAGCTCATGCATTCACAAAAGTTGCAAAACAAAAAATTGAGGACGCAGGTGGATCCTGTGAGCTTATAACTAATAAATAAATTTACTGAAAATTTAGGTAAGCTTCAAAATGTTTGTTAACAAAAGTAGAAATCCTAGTGCTTCTGAAATACTTTCCCAATTATTTTTAAATAAAGAGCTTCGTAGTAGAGTTTTAACAACTTTAGGTCTTCTTCTTTTAGTAAGACTTGGGATATATATTCCAATGCCTGGTATTGATAGGGTTGCGTTTAAAAGTTTTATTGATCAAGGTGGCCAATTAATAGGTTTTTTAGATATATTTACTGGCGGGGGAATTTCAACTCTTGGAATATTTGCATTGGGTATTCTTCCTTTTATCAATGCATCAATTATTATTCAGCTTCTTACAGCTTCATTGCCTGTTCTTGAAGATTTACAAAAAAATGAGGGAGAAGCTGGCAGAAGAAAAATTGCTCAAATAACGAGATATGTTTCCTTAGGATGGGGGTTTTTGCAGAGTATAATATTTTCTTTAATTCTTAGACAATATGCTATTCAGGGGATAAGTGAAACTACATTTGTATTACAAACCTCTATTGCTTTAGTTACTGGCTCAATGCTAGTTATGTGGTTTAGTGAAATTATTACTGAGAAAGGTATAGGTCAAGGAGCTTCACTTGTAATATTTTTGAATATTGTTTCGACTTTACCTAAAGCACTAAGTTCAACCATTGAAAAAGCTCAAACTGGTGATAGGGGAGATGTCTTAGGTATAGCAGTTTTACTTGGCGTATTCTTACTTACAATTGTTGGGATTATTTTTGTCCAAGAAGGGGCAAGGCGCATTCCTATTGTTAGTGCAAAAAGGCAAATAGGAAATTCAACATTACTCCCTACAAGGCAAAGTTATTTACCCCTCAAATTAAATGCAGGAGGAGTCATGCCAATAATATTTGCATCTGCTTTAATTTTTTTACCAATAACTATTGCAAATGTTACGGGCAATCCACTCTTAATCAAATTAGCGGGTAGTTTAAATCCCGGATCTTCTAATCCATGGCCATATGCTCTTACTTTCTTCTCCTTGATTTTGGGCTTCTCCTATTTTTATGCATCTCTTACAATTAATCCAGTTGATGTGGCTTCAAATTTAAAGAAAGGAGGAGTAGCTATACCAGGAGTTAGACCAGGAACTAATACAGCAAAATATTTATCAGGTATTCAAAATAGGTTGACATTATTAGGAGGATTGTTTCTGGGTTCGGTTGCTATAATCCCAGCTGCAGTAGAAAGAGCTACAAATGTACAAACTTTTCAAGGGTTAGGAGCAACTTCATTACTTATTCTTGTGGGTGTTGCTATTGATACTGCTAAGCAAATTCAAACTTATGTTATTTCTCAAAGGTATGAGGGATTAATTAATAATTAATGAAGAAACATTTACTATTTTTAGGAGCTCCCGGAGCAGGGAAAGGGACTCAAGCGGAATTAATAAGTCAAAGTAATTCTTACTTACACCTTTCTACTGGTGAATTATTAAGAAAAGAAATAGAAATGAATTCTATCCTTGGTAGGCAGGTAAAAGATATTATTAATCGTGGGGAACTTGTTAGTGATGAACTTGTATTAAAGATAGTAAAACAAAATTTAGATCAGAATAATAAAGGCTGGATTCTAGATGGATACCCAAGAAATTTATCTCAAGCAAATTCATTGAATGAGGTCTTAATTGAAATTAATCAACCTTTGGAAGTAGTTTTTTATTTAGATATTCCAGAAGAAGTTTTAATTAAGCGTTTGCTTTTAAGAGGTAGAAAAGATGATACTGAAGAGACTATTAGAACAAGAGTTGAGATTTATAAAAAAACTACAGAACCATTGATTCAATATTTTAAAGATCTTGCGTTACTAGAGTATATTGATGCTGATAGAGATTTAAAAACTATTTCCTCTGATATCAAACAAAAAATGGCTATGTGATGATGTAGAATATAGTATTAACGTTTTATTTGTTAAGCCCCTATGAAGGTCAGATCTTCAGTTAAAAAAATTAGTCCTGACGATCAGATCGTAAGGAGAAGAGGTAAAATCTATGTTATTAACAAGAAAAGACCTCGCAATAAACAGCGTCAGGGTTAAAATTCAACCCTTTAATTCAAACTTTTACTTATTTAAAACAAGTGGCCAGGATTGCAGGAATTGACATACCTCGCGAAAAGCGAGTTGAAATTGCACTTACATACGTCTATGGAATTGGTTTAACTAGATCAAAACTAATTCTAGGTAACACGGGTGTAAACCCAGATATTCGTGTTAAAGACCTTTCAGATTCTGATGTGCAAAAACTTAGAGTTGCTACAGAAGAATTCACTTTGGAAGGAGATTTGAGAAGAAAAGAGGGAATGGCTTTAAAACGTCTGCAAGATATAGGGTGTGTAAGAGGAAGAAGACATAGAATGAGTCTTCCAGTAAGAGGCCAAAGAACTAGAACTAATGCAAGAACCAGACGGGGTTCAAGAAAAACAGTTGCTGGAAGAAAGAAATAATTAACTAAATCTATTCACAATTTGAAGTATTAAATTAAATCATCATGGCAGCTACAGTTAAAAAAACAGGATCAAAGAAATCCAAACGTAATGTACCTAATGGTGTGGTACATATCCAAAGCACATTCAATAATACGATAGTTTCAATTACTGATACTTCTGGTCATGTAATTTCTTGGTCTTCTGCAGGTGCCAGTGGATTTAAAGGTGCAAGGAAAGGTACGCCATTTGCCGCTCAAACAGCAGCTGAAGCTGCAGCCAGAAGAGCCCTTGATCAAGGTATGAGGCAAATAGAAGTTTTAGTAAGAGGGCCTGGCGCAGGTAGGGAAACGGCCATAAGAGCTTTACAAGTGGCCGGTTTAGAAATAACTCTAATAAGAGATGTAACTCCATTACCTCATAATGGATGTAGAAGACCTAAACGAAGACGCGTTTAGTTCTTTGCCATTCTCTACCCCCCCCAATAAAAACTTTCAACCTCATTTTTTTCCGTGTTGCAATACCAGATTGACAGAATCGACCATCAAATAGCAGATGATCGCTCCCAAACAGGAACTTTTTTAATTGGCCCTCTAGAAAGGGGTC
The DNA here is from genome assembly GCA_003209585.1 of Prochlorococcus sp. AG-449-G23. Lineage (GTDB taxonomy): Bacteria > Cyanobacteriota > Cyanobacteriia > PCC-6307 > Cyanobiaceae > Prochlorococcus_A. Next base: position 13,967 of record QCQJ01000017.1, on the reverse strand, counting down.
AAGCTACAACTTTGGGTAATTCTCTTAGAAGAGTCCTTATGGGAGGACTTGAAGGGAGTGCAGTGACCGCAGTAAGAATAGCAGGAATTAATCATGAATATGCCACTATTCCTGGGGTTAGAGAAGACGTCTTAGATATTCTTCTCAATTGTAAGCAACTATCAATTAATAGTTCTAACCCAGAGTTAGAAATAGGCAGGTTAGTAGCTAGCGGTCCAATGGAAGTGAAGGCTAATGACATTCAATTCTCCTCGCAAGTAGAAATTGTTGATGGTGAAAAGCCAATTGCAACTATTCAGGAGGGTCATAACTTAGAGTTGGAAATACATGTTGAAAGAGGTGTTGGATATAGGCCCGTCGATCGTAAGAATGAAGAGACAACTGCTATTGATTTACTTCAAATAGATGCTGTATTTATGCCAGTGAAGAGAGTCAATTTTACGATTGATGAAACTGCAGTAGCAGAGGGCGGAACAGGTAGAGAAAGATTAAAAATGGAAGTAGTAACAGATGGCTCAACAACCCCAGACGATGCTGTTGCTGAAGCTGCAAACCAGTTAATAGAACTTTTTCAACCTCTTGCTACTGTTACAATGGTTGAGGAAATCCCTGAAGAACCTGAACCATCTCCTGAAGCTCAAATTCCTCTTGAAGAACTAAACTTGTCCGTTAGAGCATATAATTGTCTAAAAAGGGCTCAAGTTAATTCAGTTTCAGATTTAATGGGCTTTAGCTATGAAGATCTTCTTGAAATTAAGAACTTTGGCTCTAAATCTGCAGATGAGGTTATTGAAGCTCTTGAGCGCATCGGCATTTCTATTCCACAAAGCAGAACCTCTGCTTAACAATTTTTAAGATTATGAGACACCAACTTAGGATTCCATTATTGAGTAAACCTGCTGACCAGAGGAAAGCACTTTTAAGAGGTTTGACTACACAATTAATTAGGGAAGGTAGAGTAACGACAACAAAAACTAGAGCAAAAGCTTTGAGAAACGAAGCAGAGAGAATGATTTCACTCGCTAAAGATGGAAGCTTAGCTGCTAGGAGAAGGGCTATTGGATATATCTATGATAAGAAATTAGTTCATTCATTGTTCGAAAAAGCAAAGGAAAGATATGGAGATAGAAAAGGTGGTTATACTCGTATAGTCAGAACAGTTTCTAGAAAAGGTGATAATGCTCAAATGGCTATAATTGAGCTTGTTTGATCAATTTAATAAACTCGTTTTTACTAGAAAATAACTTTTGAAAAGGGTAGCTTTACTAGTCCAATACGACGGATCTAATTATTCAGGTTGGCAAAAACAAAAAAATGCAACCACTGTTCAGGAAATTCTAGAAAGAGCTCTCTTTAGGATTACAAATAATAAAGTAAAGACTTTTGCTGCAGGTAGAACTGATTCTGGTGTTCATGCATCAGGTCAAGTAGTTCATTTTGATATTGATTGTGTTATTCCAGGAAATAGTTATTCAGATATACTAAATAGTCTTTTACCCTCAACAATTAGAATTTTGGAATCAGTTGAGGTTAAAGATAGTTGGCATGCATGCTATTCAGCAATGTATAGACATTATCGATACGTCATTAATAACAGTAAATTCCCTAACTTGTTCATAGATAATTGGTCTTGGCATAGATACCAAGAAGTATTAGATGAATTTTCAATGTCAAATGCATCAAAGAGAATGGAAGGAGAGCATGATTTTTTTGCTTTTCAGAAAAGTGGAAGTAACAGGCCAAACTCTATTACAAGAATAAAAAATATTAATATAAACAGAATAGAGGATTTGATTTTAGTAGATATTAAAGCTACTGGGTTTCTCTATGGAATGGTTCGTTTAATTGTTGGTCAATTAGTGTTAGTTGGAGAAAAAAAAATATCACCTGAAATTCTTACAGATCGATGGTTAAACAAAAAGAAAAATGATGTTAAAGAATCTGCCCCAGCTAAGGGGTTATGTTTTGTAAATGCTGTGTATGAAGAAAATGTCTTTAAAAAGATTAATAATAAAGATTTTTTTCCAATATTTTTAATTAAGGGTTTTTCTTAAAAAAGTTGATAAACGAATAATTTGTGTAAATCATCCAAAATTGTTGTTTAATAATACTTCTATGCGGTAGAATTTAAAACTAAATTTAAATTTATTTGCATAAGTTTGGTAAATGAATAAAACAATTACTCCGTCTTTAGAAACTATTGAAAGAAATTGGTTTTTAGTTGACGCAAAAGATAAGACATTAGGGAGACTTGCTACAGAAATTGCAACTGTTTTAAGAGGTAAGAATAAACCAACATTTACTCCTCATTTAGATACTGGAGATTTTGTCATTGTTGTAAATGCCGAAAAAGTTGAGGTAACAGGCAAAAAAGCATCACAAAAGTTATATAGAAGACATTCTGGCAGACCAGGAGGAATGAAAATTGAAAAATTTGAGTCTCTCCAAGAGAGAATTCCTGAAAGAATCATTGAGCAAGCTGTTAAGGGTATGCTGCCTCATAACTCATTAGGAAGACAGCAATTTAAAAAACTAAAAGTTTATAAAGGCGCTGATCATCCTCATGCTGCCCAGAATCCTGTATTATTGAATAGTTAATTTATTAAAATGAATAGTCAAATAAAAAACAAAGCTGTTTATTGGGGAACTGGAAGAAGAAAAACTTCAGTAGCTAGAGTTCGTTTAATTCCAGGAAATGGACAAATTAAAATAAATGGTCGTTCAGGAGATGATTACTTAAACTTTAATCCTCTGCATTTAAATTCAGTAAAAGCACCTTTGCAAACATTAGGTCTAGAAAATTCTTATGATATTTTAGTCAATGTTTTTGGCGGTGGATTGACAGGTCAAGCAGACGCCATTAAGCAAGGTGCAGCTAGAGCACTTTGTGAATTATCAGCTGATAATAGGAAACCTCTCAAAAATGAAGGTCATCTCAGTAGAGATCCTAGAGCGAAGGAAAGAAGAAAATATGGTCTTAAAAAAGCAAGAAAAGCTCCACAATTCTCCAAACGTTAAAGGAATCTAAATTATGCCAAAATCAGAAATTCATCCAAAATGGTATCCAAATGCAAAAGTTATTTGTAATGGAGAAGTTGTAATGACAACAGGTTCAACTCAGCCTGAACTTCATGTAGATGTATGGAGTGGTAATCATCCTTTCTTCACTGGAACTCAGAAAATTCTTGATACTGAAGGTAGAGTTGATAGGTTTATGAAAAAATATGGGATGGGTTCAGCTAATTCAGAAACAGCAAAAGAGAAAAAAGAAGAAAAAGATTCTAATAAATAAAATTTTCAAAAATTAAGCACAATTTCAATTGGAATACTCAACACTAATTGCAAGGTTGAAGACTGCTTCAGAAAGTTTTGAAAATTTGGAAGTACAGCTTGCAGATCCTGATATAGCTAGTGATCCTAAGAAATTAGAATCAATAGCAAGAGAAAGGTCAAAATTGGAACCTTTGGTGACTGATTTTAATAAGTTGCTTGATACTGATAAAGAAATAGAAGATTCAAAAAATCTACTAAAAGAGAATAGAAATGATAAAGAAATGGAATCTTTGATAAATGAGGAGTTAATAACTCTCGAGGAATTTAAGAATGAATTGATTCAAAAAACGACAATCGCTTTATTGCCAAAAGATCCAAGAGATGAGAGAAGTGTAATGTTAGAAATCAGAGCCGGTGCTGGAGGTAACGAGGCTTGCATCTGGGCGGGTGATTTAGCAAGAATGTATGAAAGATATGGACAAAAAATTGGATGGTCTGTAAAACCTGTAAGTGCTTCCGAGTCAGATATGGGAGGATTTAAGGAGTTGGTTATCTCCGTTAAGGGAGATTCTGTATATAGTCAACTTAAATTTGAGGCTGGTGTACATAGAGTCCAAAGAGTTCCAGCCACTGAATCTCAAGGTAGAGTTCACACCTCTACTGCTACAGTGGCCGTAATGCCTGAGGCTGATCCAGTTGAGGTTAAGATTGATCCAACTGATCTAGAAGTTGGTACAGCAAGATCAGGAGGTGCAGGGGGACAAAATGTTAATAAGGTAGAGACAGCCATTGATCTTCTCCATAAGCCTACAGGAATAAGAGTTTTTTGTACTCAAGAAAGATCACAATTGCAAAATCGTGAACGAGCAATGGAAATTTTAAGAGCTAAATTATATGAAATTCAATTAAAAGAAGCTAATGCAAAAGAGAGATCACAAAGGCTTTCCCAGGTTGGAACAGGTGATAGGAGTGAAAAAATTAGAACTTATAATTTTAAAGATAACAGGACAACTGATCATAGATTAGGTTCCAATTTTTCACTAGAGCCAATTCTTGCTGGTCAATTGGATGAAGTGATTGATGCATGCATAGCTCAAGAACAAAAAAGAATGATGGAAGATTTTAATAACGAAGTAAATTAAGATTGTATTTTTATTAGATTGCAATTCCTATTACATATTTACTCCATTCTTTATGTCGGCCAGAGTCAATTTGTCTTGTGGCCTCAAAATTGAGATTACTAAGTGGACGATAAGGCTTGCGTTTTAAAGGCATCTTTGCCTCTTCTGGGGTTCGGTTACCTTTTTGTACATTACATCTAAGACATGCCGTTGTAACATTTTCCCAGTTATCTGTTCCACCTCTGCTTCTTGGTAAAACATGATCTATTGATAGGTCACTACCCCTATAATTACAGTACTGGCAAGCATTATTATCTCTCAGAAGAATATTTTTTCTCGTTAAAGAAACCTCTCTAAAAGGAACCTTCACGTAGTAACGAAGTCTTATAACTGTCGGCAATTTTCTACCACTATGTATTGAATATGATTTATCTTCCTCTAAGCTTTCTGCTTTACCTTTGATCATCAAAATGACAGCTCTTCGCCAAGAAGTGATGTTTAAAGGTTCATAAGATGCATTTAAAACTAGAGTCTGGCCCATGCCAAAATTCAATTTACATGTCATGCTAACTGTATATTTCAATAAGCGCATATATTTGTGCAAAGTTAATGCAAATTCGGCGAATCAATCAGGGATTTAATTTTGATAAATATCCAACTTTTAAACAAGATATAGATCCAAAACAAAGAGCATGGATAGAAGTTAAAGGCAAAGCAATTGAGACAAATGTAAGGCAGTTAAGAACAAAGCTAAGTGAAAATTGTCAATTTATGGCGGTTGTCAAAGCTGATGGATATGGACATGATGCGAAAGTAGTATCTGACTACGCTATTAAAGGCGGAGCTTCACAATTAGGCGTTGCCACTTTAAATGAAGGGATTAAGCTACGTTCTTTTGGAGTTAAAAAACCAATTCTTGTTCTCGGAAATCTATATACAAAAAGAGATTTAATAATATCCTTTAAAAATGATCTTATGCCAACTATCAGTAGTATAAGAGAGTGTTTAATTTGCAATAATATTGGCAAGCACTTTGGGTTGAAATTTTCTCTACATCTTAAGGTTGATACTGGAATGTCAAGATTAGGATTCGAATCTAATAAATTTGTTGAGCAATTTGAAAAAATAAAATTTTTTGAGAATGTTTCAATAGAAGGAATATATAGTCATTTATCTTCTGCAGATGAAGATAACGCATTAGATCCTAAAAGTATTACACAATTACAAAGACTGAAGTTTAATGAATTATTAAACCAAATTAATCTTTATAGAAAAAATGAAATTAAGATTCATTTGGCTAATTCTGCAGGAATGCTTCTTAACAAAGATTTTCATTTTCACATGGTTCGTGTAGGGCTTTCTATGTATGGATACAGTCCTCTAGCTAAAATAGATGAAAATTTATTACTTAAACCAGCTTTATTTTTGAAAGTTAAAGTAGCTTTTATAAGGATTATTGAGCAAGGTGTAAGTGTAAGTTATGGAGGAAAGTTCGTAAGTAGCAGAAAAACTAAGTTAGCTGTATTAAGTATTGGTTACGCAGATGGAGTTCCAAGGAATCTTTCCGGCAAGATAAACGTCATACATAATAATAAACTTTATCCCCAAGTTGGATCTATAACTATGGATCAAATGATGGTTGACATAACAGGTTCAAAAGAAATTAGAATTGGTAGTACGATGGTATTACTAGGATCTGACGGAGACAAAACAATTTCTCCTCTTGAGTGGGCAAGAAAATCTAATACTATCCCTTGGGAAATTCTTTGTTCTTTTAAAAATAGATTACCTAGAGTTCAAGTTGATTAGACATTTCGATTAAATAAAAAATTTTGAATGTTTGCATAAAAATTGATAATGTATAAGAACTGGAGAGGTGGCTGAGTGGTTGAAAGCGGCTCCCTGCTAAGGAGTTACAGGAGGTAACTTTTGTCGAGGGTTCGAATCCCTCCCTCTCCGTACTTAATTAATAAATATCTTTTAAGTTGTATTTTTTGATAATAGGTCAAGGTTAATAGACTTTAGATCATTAATAGAATTTAAAATTAAGTCAGCACCTGCATCTTGTAGATTTTTTTCGTATAAATCACGTTCAATTAATCGAGACTTTGAATGTAAATGAGGAGGAGCTATTCCAATACTTATGAATTTCTGAGATGGTATTTCTTTTTTAGCATTCATAACTGTATTTATATCTGCAATAGTATCTCCTACATATCCAATGGGAATATTTGATGAGCCAAGTTTATCTCCAAGAAGTTTTTTGGATAAGTTAATAAATCCTTTTGGATCAGGCTTATCTGGCGCATCTTCCATAGATATTAATGGTGGTGATTTTAGTCCAATTCTTTTTTCTAAAACAAATTTTGCCGAGGCTTTCTCTGCGCCACTTACAAAACCCCAAATTATTCCCTTGCTTTCTAATAAATCAAAAAACTTTTTATCAACTAATAACTCTTCATTTGTTATGAATCCAGACCAATATTTGCTATCTTTATTTGGATCTCCTCCAAAGTAAAATTCTTCAAAACATATAACTATGTCTTCTCTTGTAGGCATTTCAATATTAAAGTTTCCTTTTTTTTTAAATCTTTTTATAAATTCTAAACTTAAATCCCAATCATTATTCCAGATCCCTTCATTTTTGGCATTATCAATATCTATATAACTTGGCTCCCATCCGGTAAATTTGTAGACTGTTTTCTTTAATGAAAGTCTGTAACTATTCTCTACGCTTCGTATTACACCGTCTATGTCAAATAAAATTAAACCAATATTTTTCAATGAATTTTCTTAATCCTTTATAAAAGATTAGTATTCTTATTAAAAAAAAGCAAAGAAAAAGATTCTATGGATAATTTATTTATTACCTAAACTTAATTTTGTAAATATCCTCTTGGAGTAAGAAATATTTCATCTATTAATGTGGTTTGAGAATTGCCAATAATTATTATTGATAACATATCTATTTCTTTAATAGGGATAGTTTTCAAAGTGAAAAATTTTTTTGATTGATTTTCTCTACCTACTTGTCTAGCTATTAAAACGGGCGTATAACTTGGCCTAGATTTTAAACATTGATCTATTACACTTTTTAGCTGCCAATTTCTCTCAATTGATTGAGGATTAAATAAAGCTATAACAAAGTCACCTAGAAGAGCTCCTTCAATTCTTTTTTCTATTAAGGACCATGGAGTTAACTTATCACTTAAGCTAATTGAACAAAAGTCATTCATTAATGGTGCACCGCCAAGCGCAGCCGCTAATTGAACACTACTTATACCAGGATGTACTTCAAAGTAAGGTCTAGATTCTCTTTTGATTTTTTGAAGTAACTCCAAAAGTAAACCAGCCATTCCATAGAATCCAGATTCTCCTGATGAAATTAAAGCTACTTTTATTCCTTCCTCGGCTAGTTTAATTGCTTTACTGCATCTCTCTTTTTCTTCAGTAAGTTTACTTTCAATTAAAACTTGGTCACATCTGCTTAAGGGCTTAATTAAATCTAAATACATTTTGTATCCAATCCAAACAGTACATCTTGAAAGTGCTTTTCTTGCATCATTGGTTAGGAAGGAGATGTCACCAGGTCCACTTCCAATAATATGTATTTCGCCATGGTTTGGATTATATTGATTTTTTGATTCTGCTACAGCCAGAGTTACTGCCCCAGATTGATTTTTAAAAATTCTTTTTTCTTCTAACAATTTTGATTCTTCTCCTGCTGCGAGTAAGCAAGAGGCCTCTGCTACGGAAGGTGTGCCAATTTCCTTTTGCACTACATTTGATGGATTTGGAACAATAATTGTTGAAAGATCTTCTTTACTAAAAAACTTTATAGGCAAGTTTTTTTCTTCAGCAAGTTCTAAAATACCTTTCTCATCTTTTTTAATATCAATAGTTGCAAATCCCGCAATTGATTGCTGTGATATATTTCCTGATTCCAAAAAATTATTTAAAGAATTTGCTATTAATTCTTTGCTTGTATTTCTTTCACATCCAATGCCAATCCATAATACGGGCGGATGCCAAGTTGTTTCATGATTTTTAAATATACTCACATGAAATGTTGAATCTTGTTTTTTAGTGTCTTTTTCATTAATTTGATTAATAATCTCACCTGATGCTGAAGTTTTCCATAATCGATTACCAGATAATTGTTTGCAAAATATTTCTTCGTTCTTAGCTTGTTTAATTACTAGTTTTGACCAATCCTTTATATTGCCAGATCTTTCCCAACCCCATTGATTTCCAAATGCATCAAGATTTAAGAAGTTTTGATCATTGGAATTATTAGTTTCTATTATTTCGCCACCAAATAAATTAGCAATTTGAAATGCAATATTTTGAGTATTAGACTGATGTAAGCCAATTAAAGGAACTATCTTGGAACATTTATTATCTATAACGATTACACCTGGATCTTGATCTTTAGAGGTTAAAAAAGAATTTATTATCCGTATTGATGCAGCAATTGAGCCTATAAAAATTATTAAATCTATCTCCGGCCATTTTTGAAGTAAGATTTCCCTAGGTTTTTGTATTTGAATAAGTTCATTTTCCTTCCCATCATCTTTTGAAGAACCTGCAATATATATATCGTTGACAAATTCCGTTTTTTTAAGCCTTTTTAAAATTTCTTTTGAATTATTAGATAGACCTATCGCAATGCCTTTCAAATTAGAAACTATTGATAGTAACTTTGAAATTATATCCTGTCGCTGGATTTAAAAAATTTTCTTTGAAATATAAAAAAAAATTTAAGAAATTTATATAAATTTTGAGTAAAAATACTCATAATTGAGTCATTGACTAGAATTTAACAAAATATTCATATAGTAACAATCATTAGAACATTTGTTACGTTAATGCATAACGAAAGAATCTTTGCCTTATTATTTTTGAAACGAATATCTAAAGTTCTGAGGGATTCGTTTTCTTGAACATTATCATTAAAAATAGGTTCAAGATCCGATCAATCGGCTTTAATGTCAATTATTTTCGAGGTGCTAGATGACCATCAGCCCACCAGAAAGTGGAGAAAAAAACAAAAAAGTTTTGGAAGATCCTGTAAAGGCTGATCCAAGACCTATTGATTTTGCCAAATTAGATAAGCCAGGTTTCTGGTCAAGTAAATTATCTAAAGGTCCAAAAACTACAACTTGGATCTGGAATTTGCATGCTGATGCACATGATTTCGATGTGCATACAGGCGACGCTGAAGAAGCAACAAGAAAAATCTTTTCAGCTCATTTTGGACATCTTGCAGTCATTTTTATATGGATGAGTGCTGCATTTTTTCATGGAGCAAGATTTTCTAATTACTCAGGTTGGTTAGCTGATCCAACTCATGTCAAACCAGGAGCTCAGCAAGTATGGGCAATCGTTGGTCAAGAAATGCTTAATGCTGACCTTGGTGCTAACTACAACGGTATACAAATTAGTTCAGGAATATTCCACATGTGGAGAGCATGGGGAATCACTAATGAGAGTGAACTGATGGCTTTAGCAATAGGTGCTGTAGTAATGGCTGCACTTATGCTTCATGCTGGAATTTTTCATTATCATAAAGCGGCTCCAAAAATGGAGTGGTTTCAAGATATTGAGTCTATGCTTAACCACCATATAGCTGGTTTAGTAGGACTAGGTTCTTTAGCATGGGCTGGCCACTGTATTCATATCGGAGCTCCTACTGCAGCTCTCTTAGATGCAATTGATGCAGGTTCTCCTTTAGTTATTAATGGTAAAGAAATAGCAACTATTGCAGATATGCCTATGCCGCATCAACTCTGCGATCCACAAATTATCGGTCAGATATTTCCAGGATTAGCAAGTGGTACAGGTAATTTCTTCAGTTTAAATTGGTTAGCTTTCTCAGACTTCCTTACTTTCAAAGGTGGACTTAACCCTGTGACAGGAAGCTTGTGGATGACTGATGTTTCACATCATCATTTAGCTTTTGGTGTAATAGCAATAATCGGTGGTCATATGTACAGAACCAATTACGGTATTGGTCATAGTATGAAAGAAATATTAGATTCACAACAAGGAGACCCAATATTATTCCCTGCGCCTAAAGGTCATCAAGGTCTTTTTGAGTTCATGGCAGAAAGTAGACATGCTCAGCTATCAGTAAACCTAGCGATGCTTGGATCAATAAGCATACTTGTATCTCATCACATGTACGCGATGCCTCCATACCCTTATATAGCTACTGACTACATGACAGTTCTTGGATTATTTACCCATCACATGTGGATAGGTGGATTATTCATAGTAGGAGCAGGTGCGCATGCTGGAATTGCAATGGTTAGAGATTACGACCCAGCAAAACATATTGATAATGTATTAGACAGAATTCTTAAAGCAAGAGATGCTTTAATCAGTCACTTGAACTGGGTATGTATGTGGTTAGGATTCCATAGTTTTGGACTCTATATTCATAACGATACTATGAGAGCTTTGGGAAGACCCCAAGATATGTTTAGTGATTCTGCAATCCAACTTCAGCCAATCTTTGCTCAATGGGTACAGAGTATTCAAGCATCTGCTGTTGGAACTTCTCTTTTAGCAGGTACTGCAGAAGCTTTACCTCACAAAGCTTTAAGTGAAGTTTTTAACGGAAGTTTAGTAGAAGTTGGCGGAAAGGTAGCTATAGCGCCAATTCCATTAGGTACAGCTGATTTAATGATTCATCATATTCATGCTTTCCAAATACATGTCACTGTTTTGATACTTCTCAAAGGAGTACTTTATGCAAGAAGTTCAAGGTTGATCCCTGATAAAGCTTCTTTAGGATTTAGATTCCCTTGTGATGGACCTGGAAGAGGTGGTACATGTCAAGTTTCTTCATGGGATCACGTTTTCTTGGCTCTCTTCTGGATGTATAACTGTTTATCTATAGTTATTTTCCACTTCTCTTGGAAAATGCAGAGTGATGTTTGGGGACTAACTGGTGGTAATTTCGCACAAAGTGCAATTACTATCAATGGTTGGTTAAGAGATTTCCTCTGGGCTCAAGCTTCTCAAGTATTAACAAGCTATGGTCAATCAATAAGTATGTACGGTTTGATGTTCTTAGGAGCTCACTTTATATGGGCTTTCAGTTTAATGTTCCTTTTCAGCGGAAGAGGATATTGGCAAGAATTGTTCGAATCAATTGTTTGGGCACACAATAAACTAAAGGTTGCACCAACCATTCAACCTCGAGCTCTATCTATTACTCAGGGACGTGCAGTAGGTGTTACACACTTCCTTGTAGGTGGTATTGCTACCACATGGGCCTTCTTCCATGCTCGCCTTTTCGGGCTGGGCTAATAACCTGAACTTTACCTTTTTAATTCAATGGCAACAAAATTTCCATCATTTAACCAGGGTCTAGCTCAGGACCCCACAACCCGACGAATATGGTACGGAATAGCTACCGCTCATGACTTTGAAAGTCATGATGGTATGACCGAAGAAAAACTTTATCAGAAGCTATTCTCTACACATTTTGGACATCTAGCAATAATCGCTCTCTGGGTAGCTGGTAACTTATTTCATATTGCTTGGCAGGGTAACTTTGAGCAATTTGTACTTGATCCAACTCATGTTCGCCCTATAGCTCATGCTATTTGGGACCCTCATTTTGGATCTGGCATCACAGAAGCAATGACACAAGCTGGAGCAAGCGGTCCAGTTAACATCGCTTATTCAGGTCTCTACCATTGGTGGTACACAATTGGAATGAGAACTAACGAGCAACTCTTCCAAGCATCAATATTTATGAGTATTCTTGCTTGTTGGACTTTATTTGCAGGTTGGTTACACTTACAACCAAAATTCAGACCTTCTCTGGCCTGGTTTAAAAATGCAGAGTCAAGATTAAATCATCACTTAGCTGTTTTATTTGGTTTTAGTAGTATCGCTTGGACAGGTCATTTAGTTCATGTTGCAATACCTGAATCAAGAGGACAGCACGTAGGCTGGGATAACTGGTTAACAGTACTTCCACACCCTGCAGGATTAGCTCCTTTCTTTACTTTAAACTGGGGTGCATATGCACAAAATCCTGATTCTTTAGATCAAGTATTTGGAACGGCTGAAGGAGCTGGAACAGCAATCTTTACTTTCTTAGGAGGTCTTCATCCTCAAAGTGAAGCATTATGGCTTACTGATATTGCTCATCACCATATTGCGATTGGAACAGTTTTTATAATTGCTGGCCACATGTATAGAAATACTTTTGGCATAGGGCATAGCCTCAAAGAAATTACAGAAGCTCATAATACTAGACACCCAAATGATCCGCATAAAGGTAGTTTCGGAATTAATCATGATGGTATATATGAAACTGTAAATAACTCATTACATTTCCAACTTGGACTAGCATTAGCATCACTTGGAGTAGCAACTTCTCTTGTGGCGCAACACATGGGAGCACTTCCTTCTTATGCTTTTATCGCTAGGGACTACACTACACAATCTGCTTTATATAGTCATCATCAGTACATAGCAATGTTCTTGATGGTTGGTGCTTTTGCACATGGAGCTATTTTCTTTGTGAGAGATTATGATCCTGAATTAAATAAAGATAATGTATTAGCGAGAGTTCTTGGAACAAAGGAAGCTTTAATAAGTCACCTTAGTTGGGTAACAATGTTGCTTGGATTCCATACTCTTGGAATTTATGTCCATAACGATGTTGTTGTAGCTTTTGGTAATCCTGAAAAGCAAATTCTGATTGAGCCAGTATTTGCTCAATTTGTTCAAGCAGCTCAAGGTAAGATGATGTACGGCTTCAATGCTCTACTATCTGATCCTACAAGTTCAGCAAGTCTTGCTGCTAATTCATTACCAGGTAATCATTACTGGATGGATCTTATCAATAGACAAGATGCATTAAGTGCATTCTTACCTATAGGTCCTGCAGATTTCTTAGTTCATCATGCTATCGCTTTAGGTCTTCATACAACTGCTTTAATCCTTATCAAAGGCGCTCTTGATGCTAGAGGAACTAAATTAATTCCTGATAAGAAAGATTTAGGTTATGCATTCCCTTGTGATGGACCTGGACGTGGAGGTACTTGTGATAGTTCATCATGGGATGCTATGTACTTAGCGATGTTCTGGGCATTAAATTTACTAGCATGGGTAACCTTCTACTGGCATTGGAAACATCTAGCAATATGGCAGGGTAATGTAGCACAATTTAATGAATCAGGAACTTATCTAATGGGTTGGTTCAGAGATTATCTCTGGTTAAACTCTGCTCAACTTATTAACGGATATAATCCATTTGGAGTAAACTCATTATCTCCTTGGGCTTGGATGTTCCTATTCGGTCACTTAGTTTGGGCTACTGGTTTCATGTTCCTAATATCATGGCGTGGTTACTGGCAAGAATTAATTGAAACATTAGTTTGGGCACATCAGCGTACTCCAATTGCTAACCTTGTTGGCTGGAGAGATAAGCCAGTCGCACTTTCAATTGTTCAAGCTAGATTAGTTGGATTAGCACATTTCACCATTGGTAACATTCTTACTTTCGGGGCATTTGTGATTGCATCAACTTCTGGTAAGTTTGGCTAA
>QCQJ01000016.1 GCA_003209585.1 Prochlorococcus sp. AG-449-G23 | reverse complement strand
GATAACGAAGATAATACTAATAGAAAATCTAATATTCACAGAGCAAGGCTTTCAAAATTTAAGAAATCCAAATTAAATGGTGAAATGATTTTTCAAGATGAGAAACAAAGGATTTATAAAATTAATAATGGAAAAAAAGTTTACTTATAGTTTTTGTTCTAACTACACTCAAGACTTTCTCTTGTTGAAACGCCTGTTGTTGGATTGATCCCATCAGCAATTTCACAAAGATTTCTTTGATCTTCGCTGTCAAGAATAGCGTAAGAAAAATCTGCTCCTTCTATTTGAGCTCCTGCAAAACTGCTACCTGAAGCGATCATATTTATTAAAACAGCATTTCTAAGATCTGTTTTTTGGAAATTAACCCGATCAGAAAGAGTATCGGTCAGGTCGATTCCATTTAAATTAGATCCTTTTAAATCAGATAGAGTTAAGGTTGTCCCATGTAAATCAACGTCACTAAAATCTGCGTCTCTCGCAACTGCTCCAGCTATAGATGACAAATGAAGATCCTCTCCATGGAAATCAAATCCTGTAATATTGGATCTTACATAACTTGGAACTTCATCTCCCTCGCCCTTAACAGCTACATTTGCCCCAGCAAAAACTGGAGAGGATAAAACTAAGAAAGAAAAAGTTATGCATAAAAGATATTTTAAAAACCTAAAAAATTTCATATTAGAGAATTCGAATATTATTATTTTATAACAATTAGATAATTTTTAAAATTGATATATAAATTTGGAACTCCTTTTTAAGATTATTTAACACTATAAATTTTAAATCTAGGTTCTAGATTAGTTATACAATCTAGAAGTTTTTTATTATCTTTGCTATTCGTTACCTTGAATTCAGATTCAACTGAACCGCCCTCATCTCTAATGGCTTGATTTAAAACTATGGAACCTTTTTTGTCAGATACCGATCTATGATATGTTCCTCTAGGTATCTTTAGAATATATCCACAAGATTCTAATCTGACTTTATAAAAAGGATAATCCCAACCAAAATTAACAAGGAAAAATGTTCTTCCGCCAGAGATAGCTAATAGATTATCTTCTTGATTGTGATGTATGTAAAATTGCCAATTATTAAATTCTTCTTCATTTGGCGGACTAATTGCAGGACCAGTATGAATAACTAGATCTCTAAAATTTGATTCATTAATACTAATATCAAAAAATCTGACATCTTTTGTATCGCGAAATTTTTCATAGCTTATCAATTCAAACATTTTTGATTTGTTTGAATTAATAATTGGAATTTCTAAACTTGAGTTCAATTTTCTTTAAATATTAAACAAATGAAAACAGATATATTTCTCAAAGAACGTATCAATTAACACTAAAAAAGAAACATATTTTGATTCATTTTTTTTTCTTATCTTAAATGATTAAGAATTTAGTATTTATTTAATTTCAAGAGGTTTGATTTCCCAGGATAAAGTATTTTCAAGATTATTTTTTCCTGTAAAGTTTCCTGTAATTACAGAGGTTAAATTAGACTTGGAAGAGGATACCAATGTTAAATATCTTTCGTCTATTAATCCTTTCCCACTTGGATCAAAACCTCTCCAACCAGCACCTGGAATATATAACTCAGCCCAAGCATGTAAATCTAACTCAGAGGGTAATGGATCTTCAAAATGATAACCACTTACAAACCTACTTGGGATACCAATAGACCTACAAGCTTCAACCATCAGCATTGCTAAATCTCTGCATGAACCTATACGCTCTCTAAGTGTTCTGCTAGCCGGCCATGCTGGACCTGTATGTCTTTTGGTATATTTAACCCTATCTTGAATTATCTCTATTAGTTGGTAGGTAAATGATAATGCGTTATTAATGCTTCCTGCTAAAGCTTCTTGGGCAAGTTCTACGGCAGATGGATCGTGTTGTCCATTAGGCATCCACCCTTCTAAGGCTCCCTGCAAATCTCTATTAATAATGCTTCTACAAAAAGGTAATGTTAAATCTCTATTTTTAACCCCATTAATAATGTTTGGATGTTTAATAGTTTCAACTTCGCTTATTGATTCAATAATTAAATTATCTGTTAATCCATTAAATCTGATTCTATTAATCTCTTCTCCGCTTGCAGCAAGTAATGGATAAATAATTTCTGGTTGTGGAGTTATTTTTAATTCAAAATTCTTTAGCTTTTGGAATCCATTTGACCTTGGCTTTATACATAATCTATGCTCGCCTAATTGAACAGGGTCTTCATATTTATATTCAAGTTTGTGAATGTATTTAATTCTCATTAATAAACTTTTTAATTAATAAAATATTTTTCTTGAATGAGATCATTTAACTTATTTAAATCAATTTGCAATGAATCGATTGCCTCATGTAAACCATCATTGATTATATCTTCAATTCTGATATAACTCCACTTTGCTTTAAGCAAACCTCTCATGCACTCTAATTCAGAAGGATTTTCAGGCGGAGGAGTGGTATCTATCATCTTAAGAGTATTGCTTATCCCATCAAGACAGTATCTTATTGATCTCGGAAAAATTGGATCCAACAAAAGGAATCTTGCTACTGAATTAGGCTTAATAGAATTTTGCTCTGCTTTCCTAAACATTTGATAAGCTCCAGCGGAACGTAAAAGAGCAATCCATTGCAACTCATCAAGAACTCCTCCAAGTTCATCTAGGCTTGGAAGAAGTAAATAATATTTAACATCTAAAATTCTCGATGTTTTGTCCGCTCTTTCGACTAATCTTCCAAGAATGCTAAATCTCCAAGCAAGATCTTTGCTTAAAGTCGCATCTGTAATTCCATAAAAAAGCTGACATGCTCTCCTTATTTCACTTAATTGTTCTTGTCTTGGCTTATTCCATATTGCTTCTCCTTCTTGCATATTCCAATATAAAATATTAATTTGTTCCCACATTTCTGTTGTCAACACATCTCTTATTTGTCGCGCGTTTTCCCTAGCTAATTGAATACAAGAAATTATGCTGTTTGGATTTAAACGATCCCTTATTAAAAAATTAATAACGTCATCAGGTTTTTTCTCTGGAAATCTTTTATCAAAAGATTCTCTGTCGCTTGAAGCATCAATTAACGGGAGCCAAGGTTCTGCACTTCCTGGTGGACAATCTAATGACATTGCTTCACTCACTTCCACGAAACGAGATATATTTTCTGCACGTTCTAGATAGCGATTGATCCAATAAAGAGATTCTGCTACACGACTTAAAAGCATATTATTTTCCTACGACCCATGTATCTTTGCATCCTCCCCCTTGAGAAGAATTGACGACTAATGATCCTTTTTTTAATGCTACCCGCGTAAGCCCACCTGGACTAACCCATGAATCTTTCCCTCTCAATATATATGGTCTTAAATCAACATGACATGGATATAGTTCTCCATCACATAATGATGGCACAGTAGATAATTCTAATGTTGGTTGTGCTATGAAATTTCTAGGATTTTTTTTTATTTTATTAGAAAATTCTTCTATTTCTCTACTTGTTGAGTGAGGCCCAATTAACATTCCATAGCCCCCAGCTTCAGCAACAGACTTAACAACAAGTTTTGGTAAATTTTCTAGAACATATTCCCGATCTTTTTGGTAATGACAAATATATGTTTCTACATTTTTTATAATAATTTCTTCATCAAGATAATATTTAATCATTTTTGGAACAAAAGAATAAATCATTTTGTCATCGGCTATTCCAGTCCCAGGAGCATTTGCTAGAGCAACATGACCTGCCTTGAAAACATCAAGTAATCCACTAACACCCAGGCAGGAATCTTTTCTAAAATTAATAGGATCTAAGAAATCATCATCAATTCTCCTGTAAATGACATCTACTCTTTTTAATCCAGAGGTAGTTTTTAAATATACATAATCATCATTACAAACTAAGTCATGACCTTGAACTAGTTGGATGCCCATTTCTTGAGCTAAATAACTATGTTCAAAATATGCACTGTTAAAAATTCCTGGAGTTAGTAGAACTATCTTGGGAGTGTCTGTCCAAACAGCAAGCTCTTGAAGAGTTTTTAAAAGATATGATGGATATTCATCAATTGGTTTTACTATTCTTCCAGAGAAAAGATTAGGGAAAATATTTTTCATAACTAATCTATTTTCTAAAAAATAGGCAACCCCAGAAGGACACCTTAAATTATCTTCTAAAACATGCCAATCTCCCTGCCTGTCCCTTATTAAATCAAGTCCTGAAATCTGACACCATTTATTTAATGGTGGCTTGAAACCCATCATCTGTGGTCGCCAACCATCTGAACTCTCTATTAACTCTCTTGGTATTATTCCGTCATTAATTATATTTTGAGAATTATAAATATCATCAAGAAATAAATCAATTGCCTCAAGCCTTTGTTTTAGGCCTTTTTCTAATCTTATCCAATCATCTTTACTTATTATTCTTGGAAGTGGATCAAAAGGTAATATTCTCTCAGTACCTTTTAAACCAGTATCGTTTAGCCTGAAAGTCGCACCATGTCTTAGTAATAATTTTTTTGCTGCGGAATGATTTCTATTTAATTCTTCAAGACCCATATTATCTAAAGAAGACAAAAGTGGGATTAATATTTCTCTAGCAGAATTAACATTGTCCTTAAAGTATTCATCAAAACTATTTTTAGGACGATAACTTGAAAACATATATTTCATCGTTTTATAATTTTTACTTTAGCTTCGAATCTTAATTCGTATTTATAGCTACAAAAAAAAATATCTCTTAACTTGATCTATTTCATTATTTTGATCATTGAAGTATATTTCTTAAAAATCTAAAAGGTATGAATTCTAGTAATTGGCAATTTGTTTTTTTTAGATATTTCGCAAGCTTTCTTTTTATCCTCTCTCACAGTTTGCTGGTTCTTGATCATCTACCAGTAGGGGCGGCACTTCACGGACTTGGGGAAGTTTTTATTGCGCCTTGGGCTTTTAGGGAAAGAGCATGGGATCTTGTTGTTATTGCAATTTTATTCTTCTTCTTCGATATCTGGGGACTTATAAATACTCCTTGGAATTAACTGATATTATTTATTTACTAACTCTGGGAAAATGATATTAAAAATGAAGTCTTATTTTTACAAAATTTATAAAATAATTTTTGTTTTATTTCTAATAAATACTTCTAATTTATATGCTCATAATTTATTTAATGGTGGTTGCAAAGAACATTGTGGGCAAAAAATTAAAGTAATAAGTAATAAAAACAAATTAAATAATGTTAAAGATCAAATGGATATTGAGAGTAAAAATTCATGTTTAAATAAATCTCTTTGTAGAGGTTGACGTACTGAAATTTTTTTAAATTGTTTATCCAATTGTATTTTTAATAATTAATGAATAGTTAATATTTGCTTGATAATTTTTATTTGGAGGATTTATTTGATTTTTAATTAAAAAAATAAAAGTATATATCAACGGTAAAAGTAATGATGACGCAGCAACTAAAGCAATTATCTGGTTTAACCTAATAAATGGTTTTTTTACAAGATCTTCTCCGCACAAGCCACATATAGGAATACCTTTTGAGGATTGTTTTTGAAATTGATATTTAGGATTGCAATAGGGGCAATAATATCTAACCATATTATTTTATCTTTTTAATCATTATCTATAAAACTAAAAGAAAGTCATCTTATTTTTTTAATTAAAAAAAAGAGGACTAATGAAAGCCCTCTTTTATCTCTTACTTATATTTTTCTTATGAGGCTAAAAACGTACCTAAATCATGGATCCTTGTTATTAACCTCTATTAAGCTAATGCTCACCATAATTAACTAATTGTCTTTAACTGGGGCAAAAACTCTAGAATTAAGCTTGTTTCTTAAAGGGCACCTAAACGATGCAGAAGAAGGAAGCTTAGACATTAATAAAAAATAATTGGAGCAGTTAATTAAATTAGTTCGGTTTATTCCGAAATTTCAGGCAGGCTATCGATCATTTTGAAAGACCTCCTAGAACTCAACAATATAAAATTAGGAAAATATTTATCTAAAGACAATCCGTTTTTATACGCATTGCTTTTTTATTAAAAATGTCCGAAAGTGGTAATCAATTGCGTTAATTTTTTTGGGATATTTTTAGTAAGTTTTGCTTATTTCTTTTGATATTTAATTCGACTATCTTGATTTTAAATAATTGAGGAACTCTTTTATGAATCATTCGAAAGAAGTTAGTAAAGCTGATCAATCTAATCCTATAGACGAATATTTTCAATGTCTCTCATATTGCGATATTCACCCAAAAGGTATAGATAATGACTGTGAAGTCATCTGTATGGAAAGACATTTAAAAGCTAACTATTGGTAGTTTGAATTATTTTATTTTCCTGCTTAAATTCCTTCAAAAAGAATTAGTACGAACTTTAAATTTCCAAACATTAACCACACCTTTTGCGTTAACTGCAGCTAGTGCACAATCATCAGGTCTCCACGAAAGTGCACCCACTAAATCGCCTGCAAATGCAGCCCCAACTGGGTCACCATTACCGTCTTTTTTTAGAAAACTTGCGACAACAGATCCATCTCTAGATCCGGAAGCTACAAGCATGCCTTTATTTGAAAAGGCTAGGCTAGAAATAGGTTCGGTATGGTGCCATAGCTCTCCCGGCATAGTTCCCTCGGGACCGTCACCTAAAAAGCTCCACACTGTAATTCTTTCACTGCCACTAGTTGCCAGTAATTTTCCACTATCGTCAAAAGAAAGGTGACTAGGTTTTCCTGGGTATCCTGTCATTTCAGCATCCATTCCGGTTGATCTTCTCCAAAAATGAACTGAATTGTCTTGACTCCCGCAAGCGACTATATCACCATCAGGACTTAATTCCATTGAGACTAATGATCCTTGCCACTCGAGCTTTTGATTCGTTTTATTATTTACTATGTCAAAGAATGTTACTCTCCCGTAGCAGGCTGTAGCTAGCTCATTATTATTTGACCATTTAATTGCACTCACTGTGCTTGGATGATCGTCTGATACCCATTTTTCTTCACCAATTTCATTAAAAACATATACTTTTTTTGAAGAAGCTGCTGCAAGAAATAGGCCATCATTTGACCACTTAAGATGCTCTACCCAAGCCTGGCCAAGATCGAGAGTTTTAATTACTTTACCTTCGTGACAATTATATATTTGAATATTTCCATCTTGACCGGAAGTTGCAAAAATCTCTCCTTCTGGATGAATGGACATTGCTAATAGACCAGCAGAGTGTGTATTTTCTTTTTTCCAAATAATTTTCCCAGTATCTCCTTCAAAGGCAAAAATACCTCCTGCTACATCCCCAACAATGAATAACTTTCCTTTAGTAGCCCAACCACAAACTATGGCATAATCATTAACTTCAGCTGTCCATCCCTCATGGAACATGCCTCTTGGGCTAAATGATTCTATATCAGGCATTTTTCAAAACCTTCTTTCATCTCTTTCTCGTCCAAATTTCTACCTATAAAAACAAGTTGGTTTCTACGAGGTTCGTTACCCCATTCCTTATCAGGTTGCGCTGTAAATAACATATGTACCCCTTGGAAAACTATTCTCTGTGGGTTGCCTGAGTAGCTAATGAAACCTTTAGTTCTAAATATATCCACCCCTTTTTCAGAAAGAAGTCTGCCCAACCAAGTATTAAGTTTTTCTGGATCAACATCTCCAAATCGTTCAATTGCAATGGACGTTACTTCATCATCGTGCTCGTGCTCGGCTTGCCAGAATCTTTCAATATTAAATGGGATCTCTTTTGAATTATTGTCTTCACTTTTAATTATTTTCATATTGAATTCTTCAGCAGTGTGCTGTGTAAATAAACCTATCTTTGATCCCTTTTCGATATCTAATATGAATGATTTATTTCCTTTATCCTCCAATTTAAGGTTTATATGTTCTCCAAATGGAATGATATACCCAGGTTCTAAGCTTTTAGCTTTTTCTGCATAAAGTCTTACGCAGGATTCAGCACCATCTTTAAGTTCTTCTTCACTCTCACCTTGATTAGCGAAAGCTACTAATGACATTTCTGGATCGGGACCTTCTTCTAGCATTAATTCATATTTACCTGCAGCAAGGTCGTAAACTCCTGTCCATTCAAAAGGATATTCTGGTTCAAGAAATGTTGGTCTGCGTTTAAGGATTTGATCGAGATCAAATGCACTTAGATTTAGGACTGTTTCGATTGGTACTTGGGCATTCTCGGCTCTAATGATTCGAGTCATTCGGTTCATATCTCTCAATCTCGATTCAAGAGTATCTAGTGCATCATCAGAGACTAAATCAGTTTTATTAAGGACAAGAACATCTGCAAACGCAACTTGTTCTGAACTTTCATCACTTCTTCCTAGCTGCTGATCAATATGAGCAGCATCAACTAAAGTTACAATTCCATCAAGAGTAAATTCAGAACTAATTTCTTCATCCATGAAAAATGTCTGCGCGACTGGCCCAGGATCTGCTAATCCGGTCGTTTCTACTAAAACATAGTCAAACTTATCTCTTCTTTTCATAAGGTTGCCAAGGACTCTTATTAAATCACCGCGAACAGTACAACAAATGCACCCGTTTGACATCTCAAACACTTCTTCATCGGCATTAATTACGAGCCCTTGATCTATCCCTACTTCACCATATTCATTCTCAATTACGGCTATTCTTTTCCCGTGCTCTTCACTTAGTATTCTATTAAGTAAAGTAGTTTTCCCTGAACCTAGAAATCCAGTGAGAATAGTAACTGGAACTTTATCTTTGATGCTCATTTAATGATTTCTACCAAATAAACAATATTTCAATAATAGTAATTATAAGAAATGAAAACCGTTTTTATTAGAAAAATTTAATCTGAAAGTTTGTACCATTCAGACTCAAGATTGGAGCCAGCTTCTTTATCACAGCTTCCACCTAATGAATTAACAATTGTACAAGTGTTGTGTACGGCTACTGAAACCGTATTACCATCCATCATCAATCCATCAACGAAAATTTGATTAGAAGCTAAAGGAACTGAACTTTGTCTACTTAAGTTCCTTAATAACTTAGATGCTGGAATTTGTTCAGGAAATATTGCCTGAACTTTCTCTTCATCTAACATTTTTAAAGTAGAACTTATGTTGTCTGGCCTTAAGCTTGAGGAGTCTCCAAGAAAGTCAAGTAAACTAATGGTTTCAAAACCAAATGCATCCCCGTAGTATTCCATTGCTTTGTGTTTAGAGACAATTACTCTGTTTTCCTCAGGAATAGAGCTTACTTGTTCGACGATCCAACTATCTAAGCCTTCTAATAGAGAATCAGCTTTTTCGAATCTTTCATTAATTAGTTTTCTGTCACCTCTATTAAAAACTGAAATATCTTTCTTTAAACTTTTGCTTATAAGATCTCCCATTTTTATGATGTTATGTGGATCATGCCATACATGTGGATCTAGACCTCCATGGTCGTGATGATGATGCCCCTCGCCTTCGTCTGGAACTTGTGCTATTGGTTCTACATCACTATTTGAAACGTCTTTAAAAAAGTGTTGAGTTGCTTCAAACTCAAAAGGCATGTGTTCAGTAAAAAATATATATTCACCATCTTCTTTGATATCCACGTTAAAAACAGTACTTTCTTTTCTTTGATCAAAGTTAAGAACAAAAGCTTTATTACTTGCTATCAAAGTTCCATCATTTTTTCTGCTTATTGAGTCTTTAGATCCTAATAATTCTTTGGCTAAATCTTCAGACCCTTCTATGTCATTAGATTTGAGAATCACCATCTTCATTGCAGGATCAGCATATTCGCCATCGACTTTTTCAAATGACCATTTGTATGAACCCTTAGAGAGCTGGAATTTACCTGCCCATTCGAAAGCACCCTCAGCATGATCATCATGTCCACCATGGTCTGAATGATCATCATGACCTCCATGATCAGAATGATCATCTACCTTAGCTGAATGTTCAGCATGATCGTCATGTCCGCCATGGTCTGAGTGGTCATCGTGACCTTCATGATCAGAATGATCATCTACGTCTATTGCACTAACACCTACAACAACAGTATTCTTTTTACTTTCCCAATTTCTCATACTTGGAGTCATTTCTTTGCCAAGAGTGAATACTTTGTCTGCGCTATTTAGTAATTGAGCTTGTCTTGGATTGATCTTTAAGTCATGAACATCCTGTTTTCTATCTACTAAGCATGTAACTTCGTCAGATGGTAACGCAATTGATTTAACTAAATCACAAACTAGTGGTTCTACTGCTACGTATGACTTCCCTTTAGCCATTACATCCTGCCCAAAACCAGAAAATATAATCGTTCCAGCGATTACGGAATTTTTAATAATTGACTTACTTGAACATGTTTTATTTGATAAAAGTCTTTTAAAAATTGACATAGAAAATTATTTAATACTTAAAAATGATAATCATTTTCATTACACCTGACAAGAAAAGGTATCAAATGTTATGAAAATAATACGCAGCATGTATTATTGGTAAGCTTGTAAAGTGACTTTTTCATAAAGATTAATTAATGGCTACTTTAGTCGCTGAAAATTTAACATTTTCATACACAGAAAAAAGTAAGCCAGCTTTAAATAAGGTATCGGTTGAGATTAAACCTGGAACTCTAACAGCGCTAGTAGGTCCAAATGGTGCCGGTAAATCCACTCTTTTGAGGATATTGCAAGGACAAAATACTCCAGATAAAGGCGAAATAAAAATTGACGGTGAAAATTTATATAGATCTAGAGCTCTAGTGGCACTTATGCCTCAAAGAAGTTCTATGAATTGGAAGTTTCCCATTACAGTTGAAAAATTGGTATCTCTTGGTCAAATAAAGTATTCAAAATCAAGAAGTAATAACCCCTTTCAAATCAAGGCTCTTCTAGAATTCCCTAATTCTTGGATTAATAAATGTTGTGAATTAGAAGCGACAATGCAAAGAGTAGGAATTGCTAATTTGGCTGATAGAAGACTCGATTCTCTTTCAGGAGGACAGCAACAAAGAGCTCTATTAGCAAAAACTCTTATGTCCCCTGCAAAAATATTTCTTCTGGATGAACCTTGTGCGGCATTGGATCCCCCCGCAAAAGAGGACTTCCTGAAAATTGTTCGTCAACTCGCAGATGCGGGACTTTCTTTGCTAGTAAGTAGCCATGATTGGGGCGAGTCTCTAAATAACTACGATCAAGTAATCGTTCTTGATAAAAGTGTTTTAGCAGTTGGTAGTCCTGATCAAATAAAAGATAAATTAGATGCGATAAACATAAGCTCTATAAAGGAAAATAATTTCTGTGATTAGAAAATGTTCCTTATTAATTTTGAGCTTGATAACAGTTTTGGCAAAGGCCGAAATATTCGAGTGTATGAAACAAAAGTTGAAACTTTCTTGGATTTTTTTTAGGGGCATGAATATCTTTAACAGGACAACCTTCCATTTTCGACGTCTCTCCGCATTGAACGCAGGTCAAATGATGAATATCTCTGTCTACGGGAGTGTAAAGAACCTCTCCTGTTGGGAGATGTCTAGAACGAATTAATCCATGCTTTATCAAGATTTGCAGATTTCTATAAACAGTGGTCAACCCCATAGATTTGCCTTTTGTGATCAACTGCCTATGCAATTCTTGACCGCTCAATTCATCCTCGCATTTATCAAGTTCTTCAAGAAGTTGTTCTTGTCTTTTGGTAATGTCAGACTTAGTTACCATTGTTTCCAAAATCTTTTTTTGCCTCGTATTTTCGATCATACCGAATCTTTCGAATAATGTCTTTTATTAATAACAACTGGTGGTTGGTTCCATTAATAATAACTATATTTTCTGGGATCTTATGCCCAGCGATGGGAACTGTATTAATTACCCATAAGAGATTATTACAAGTTAATTTAATCTCTCATTGCGTGTTGCCTGGACTTGCTCTCGCATTAGCGCTTGGAATTCACCCTTCAATTGGTGGTGTTATAAGTGGTCTTTTAGGCTCGGTAATTGCGGAAAGTTTAACCAATAGAAAAAGTGAAAATTATGAAGCAGTTATGAATACTATTCTTGCTGGAATGCTTGGGTTTGGAGTCCTTATTATCCCTCTACTCGGAATAAGGATTGATTTGGAGGCAGTATTATTTGGCGATTTATTGACAGCAAATTTTGGAGATTTACTTAGAACAATAATTGCTTTTTTAGTATTTATACTTTTAATGACTTTTGGATATGAAAAGGTTGTTTATGTGGGTTTGGATCCAGAAGGTGCATCCGCAAGTGGTATAAACGTTTCTTTATTAAATCTCGCTTTGAGTTTTACAACGGCATTAGTAATTGTTAGTTCAATGTCAGCAGTGGGCGTAATTCTTGTTATTGCTCTTCTTTCTACCCCAACTTTGTTAGGGCTAAATAAGGCTCATAGTTTAAGAATTGCAATGATGAGGTCTTCATTTTTTGGATTATGCATCTCACTTCTGGGCTTTATTCTCTCTATAGTCTTTAATTTGTCACCTGGACCTGCAATAAGTGTTATTTGCGTTGCATCTCTTTTGATTCCTAAGCTTCGCAAATAATTAAATCTTAAATGTCCAATCAGAGTTTAATGCTTGAGCTTCTGGATTGTTTTTTAAAGCTACTTCCATAGCCTCTTTTTTATTATTAGCTATAACAACTTCATCAAATTCCTTTCCATTTTTTTTGAGACTTACTTTGAAACGCATAAAAATTTTTTAATTAATCAAAAGTTAACCACTAAGCAACTAGATTTAAATACTTTTAAAAGTTAATTGATGAAATAGAAACTTTAGTTATTTTGAAGTTTTTCTACTACAGATTCTTTCTCAATTTTAGCTACATCCTGTAATCCATTAGCATCAAACCAAGGAGCGTTTTCCCAATTAAATCCTTCCCCAAACGTATTATCGGGAGCAGCTACGTACCAGTGACATGATGAATCGGGAACATCTACAGCACATTTTGACCAGTCAGCTTCCCACTGTGGAACTTGTACCCACATCACAGATGCTAATAAAAAAGAAAAAATAAAATTCATAATTATCGGTTAGCAAAATTTTGAAAGATTTTTTTCACATTCTTTCTTTCTTTTCTTCCAGTAATTCTCAAGTATTTGATATTTATGCTTATTTTTGAATTGACTTAAATGAATATTATTCTGATTAAGAACTGAAGTATTTTTGATTTTCATGACTCAAGCTGTCTATGTAGAACATATTTAAGACACTTTATAGATTTTTTGAAGTGAATTTATACTTAATTTTTGTCTTACTTTTGTGTAGGTAAGTATTTTTCGGGATTATTTTCAATATAAGTAAGCGAATATTTGACAACACCTACTATTACTGAAAAAAGAGCAATTGCCGAAATAATAAAAATGATTTTTTTGTAAATGCTTTTCATGAAATTTTCATGTATTTGATTATTTTTTCATCAACGCCCAATTTTTCTGAAAGATTTAAATAATTAGTAATTTATACTGTAGCCTTTTAAATTCCCTACGGAGTAGATTAAATACATCAGAAACTCCTCACACACTTTTTTCTGATAACTTTAAAAGTACTCGAGCTCGATGTTTGAGTACTTTTTGTATTTTTTGCCATGTGACAGTTAAGATAGAGGTCTATTCGATATTACATATTTTGAATTTAGGTGACATATTAAGTTTGTGTGTAGGAGGAATTGATTTATTTCAGTGGAAACAAGGAAACACTTGATATAAATCAATTTTAAAAAGATCTCTCTTTGAGGGATCTTTTTTTTTGGGGATTATTGATTATTAGAAGTAAATATTAAATTCTGAATATAAAAACAAATATGCTTTCTTTCAAAATAATTAGTTCCTCATTACAAATTAGTAATTTAATTCGTTAGATTATGTGTCGTTAAAATCTTCTGTTAATGCAAATACTTTTTTTAGCAATTTTAATTTGTTCAAGCTTTTTATTCCCTTCTTCATCATTTGCCTCACATTTAGAACTAAAACCTTGTGTAGAGATTGCTCATTGTGTACGAGAAGAATGGGAGGTAAACAATATTGAGAAACCTTTTGAAGAGATTAAAAAATTTATCGAAAATACTCCAAGAACTGAGATTGTAGAAATTGATGGCGATTATCTTCATGCTGAGGCAACCAGTAAATGGATGAAGTATGTAGACGACTTAGAAGTATCCTTTCTACCTGAATCAAACATCTTATCAATAAGATCAGAATCAAGAGTTGGAGAAAGTGATTTGGGAGTGAATCAAAAAAGAGTTGATTTACTAAAATCGAAAATGTTTTAAGATAAAAAGTAAAAAAAAATAATTTGTTTTTATTGTTTTTTGTATAACTTTTTCATTTTTAAAAAAAATTAGCAGATAAAAAAGTGATAATTGTCATCATGCCTTGATAATGGCAAATTTATTAGATTTTCTCTAAAAAGATGATCATAAATTTTATATATTTATTGTTATCTAGTTTTGTTCTTTTCTGGATTTATATAAACATTAAAAAAAATGGACTTAAATGGATAATCAAAGGTCTTTTTCAAATTGGAATATTAGTATTATTCATTGGTGGGTTTTTCAAAATATTTTTCACCTTACCCCCTAATTTATTTATAAAAATATTATTTCTTATTATTTATACATGGTGCACTATTGGAATAAATGTAAATTTCATGATCCCTTTGATTAGTTTGATTGACCAAAAAATAGTGAAAAAATAAAACTAAAATATGCTTTAATTGTCAGTACAAAAATAAATCTATTTCCTTAATCTGCAATATTAAAATTTATAAGAATTATTTTTTTCCTTTTGAAAGTCTTTTTCTTGTATACCTAGTCTTTAATGCCAAATCTGTCGTTATATATATTCCAAATAAAATAATGACTATTCCAATAAAATATTTCATCATTTTTTATGTAATTACTATGTTTGAGATTTATTCATGATTCCAACTAATTTTAATATCTATTTCTTGAGATAAATTTCTTGTAACTGGACATTCTTTGGAAGCTTTTTTCAAAAAATCAATAGTTTCATTAGAAGTGCCCTCTGGTATAAAAATATCTATTATTAGTTCTTTTATCTTCCTCTCACTATTTTGTGTCATTACTTTTTCAATATTTAAATATATACCTTTCAAATCAAATTCTTTCGATTTAGCTTTGATTGCCATAATGGTTAGCAGGCAAGTACCTAGAGATGTTGCTAATAAATCAGTTGGGGAAAAACTTTCACCTTTACCGCAGTGATCTAAGGGTGCATCAGTTCTAATAAGACTTCCAGATTGTAGATGAATAGCCTCACAGTTTAAATTTCCTAAATAAGAACATTTAACTTTAGTCATTTTAAAAAAATTAAATTAGGAAAATATTATTAATAAAAAATTATGGAACATAACAAGATTATTGATGAGAAATTTTTTATTTGCATACTAGTGGAGTATTAAGGAAATTCATCATTCAAGTTTTGAAATCAGTTTTTATATCCATATGCCTCTAAGCAATACTCAATTAATTCAATTGATTTATTTAGAGTTCTTTTATTTTTATTTTCTAGATCGAAACATTCATTTAAAACACGTATAGATTCATTTAAAAATGATTCTTCTTTATTTTTTATATCTTTAACTTGATTTATATAAATTAATTTTTTAATCCCAATTAGGGAAAATATGATTATTGATATTGTAAAAATTGCTATTTTGAATTTATTCATATAATTAGTTATTACAAATATTTTAATTTATTTAATATCTAAAAACTTTAAATAGCAGATAGAACTAAGTAATTACATATGTAGCTGCTGTTATTGCAATAGCAGTAATTGAAATGAAGATGTATGGAACAACCTTTAAAGGTATATATAGATTATTTTTAGACATAACTAGAACCTTTATCCAAATTCTTACATTCCCTTTAAACTTTATAAGTCTTCAAATATACAAATTAATTTTCTTTGTAAAAATTCAATCCTTTTAAAAGATTAACAAATTTATATTTATTGAATTTTCATTAAATAAAGTATCTCTAAATCCTGTCTTGAGTCCGATATTTTTCTTTTTAAGAAGATTAATTCTTCTTGGCTCATTTTTGATTCTTTTATCATCAATTCTGCTTGTTCAATAGCATGTTCTATATTTCTAATTTTAATTTCTCTTATTGAGGGATCATTTTTACATGCTTTTTTTGTATTCGCATCTAACATATGTACGAAAAAATTCAGCTTGAATATAATCTAAATTAAAACTTCATTATGCTACGACCGC
Organism: Prochlorococcus sp. AG-449-G23; assembly: GCA_003209585.1. Taxonomy (GTDB): domain Bacteria; phylum Cyanobacteriota; class Cyanobacteriia; order PCC-6307; family Cyanobiaceae; genus Prochlorococcus_A. The sequence continues at coordinate 10,880 of QCQJ01000016.1, read as the reverse complement.
AAATTTAATTAAAATAAATTATTATTGATATAAGAACTTTAACCTTAGCTAACCCTCTCTTCAATTAATCGAGTGGGTTTTTTTTATGGTGTAATATACTCCTAGCATTTACTACTAATTTGGAAGATTCAAAACTTAATCCTGAGGAAAATAATTCAATCGAATCGGCCCCCAATTTGAATGAAGATAATAAAGATCTTAATGAGGGGAATAAAAAAGAAGAAAATGTTAAGGCATTTACAGAATTTCTAGAGAAAGCAAGTAATCAAGATTCTTCAGAAGAAGAAGTAAAAGTTGATTCTGAGCAACAAAAACTAAAAATTGACAAATCACTTTTTAAAAGATTTCTTAATAATGGATTTGATGGCATTTCAACTAATCCAAACTATAAAATGTTGGCATTATTAATAATCCTTTTAATTAATTTGTCTCTATTTTTTGTAATCGGCAATATTGGTAAAGCGTTTTTAAGAAATGCAGGAATTATGGGTTAAAAATTATTTATTTCTTTTTGGACATTCATCTTTACAATTTTGATTCTTCAAATGAAACTGTGATATTTTCTTGTCAAATTAATATTTAAATAAAATTTGGATAATAAAGAGCCAGAAAATCCAGTCGTTTATCTTTCTAATTTAGTAAAGAAATTAGATGTAAAAAATAGAAATGGTTTAGTAGCCTTAGCAATAGTAAACCTTTTAGTAATTCTTTTATTTAAATTTTATTTGAAAGGATCTGGATTATTATCTTGAAATTGCCTGCTGGTAGCATTATTCAGCATTTTCAAATTGCTTTGCTAATCTAAACGCCTTCTTAATTATTAGAAAGCCACCATATGCACCTGCCAGTAATGGTAATACTATTAATGGGTTAGGGGAATAATCTGAATAATTTTTTACACCCTCAACATATTCATAACCTGAACATTTAAGAATGATAAAGCTAAAAAATGTGATACTCCAACCAATGATTGATAAAAAACCACCTTTTTTGTCTCCTTCGTAGAATCTGTCTAGACCTAAGCCCCATCCTCCTATTAGGAATATTCCTCTAACAACTGAATTTTTTTCTTGATTTCTAAGCATAATAAAAAATGTTCATTATGAACATAACCTAATTTTATTTAAGATGTGAGATGTTTTTATTAATTAATCTTTAAAATAAATTTTTAATGGATTTATTATATAAATTACAAAAATATTAGTCAGTCTTTTAATTAATCATTAGAGATTGTATTTGAATTCAACAAAGAAATTGAAGGCCTTATATAAATAAAAATAGACCCATACATATCCTGCATAATTCTCATTTCTTCGTCTAAATATACAATTGAAACCTGGCAATTTGGCGATTCTTTATTCCAAGGTAACTTATTCCATACCTCTTTAACTGGATACCATCTATCCATAAGTAATTCACTAAATAATGGAATCTTATTAAGTCCATTAACTTTGGAGACTTTTGTCTTTTGTAAGTTCATATCAAGTAAATTATTTCTTAAAACTAAATCACTTGCTAGGGTTATTACCCTTCCACCAAAAGTAGGTAATAGTTTGAACCAACCTAAGATAGGAATTGTTGTGAGCCCAAATATTGTAGTGTCAAAAGTAGATATAAATTCTTTCTTGTCAAAATCAATTTTTTGAGCAATTCTCCCAATAGTTGATATGCCAAAGGATCCTACTTGCAATTGATGTAATTTAAAAAAAAGATTACTTTTAAATTCATCATTTAATGCCTTTTCAATAGCAAGGAAGAAAGGAGAACTTCGAAATAATTCAACATTAGAAAAAATCAATTCCCACTCTCCAGACAATGATTTTTCTGATATTTCGAAACTAAAGTCTTTAATGGCCTCGATCAATTCATCCATTTCATTAGCTTTTTCCTCATACATATGAGAAATTAATTTATTTAATCTTTGCCCTCTATCTGTAACAGCAGCAATTTTATATATATTTGACTTTATATCTCCAATTTCTTTCATAACTTCGATACAAGAAATACTAATTAATCTTAGGAATTTAATTTGAATTTGATGGCAATTTTAATAATGCTGGTAATAAAATAAATTAACATTCTCCCCACCTTTTACCAATATCAAAACCCCATTCAGTGGTTAATTTAATTACTTCATCATGATTTTTGCATTTTGAAAGGGATAACTTTTTACTAGGATTATTTTTTATTAGCTCAGCAATTTGATTAAGTTGCTCTATTTTTTTTAGAAAATTACTTAGATCTTTATCTGACATTTATCTAGGAACTAAATTTTTGATCATAAGTAAATATGTAATAAAGAACCCAGGCAACACCAATAATCAGAATTGCAATCATTATATTTACTGACCAAACTACTTCTATCATGTAAATTTATTATATATTTTTAATATATCCAAAATTTACACTATATTAACCGTTAATAATTTAAATCTTGAACAATACACTACTTTTGCTAAGTGTATAAAATATTCTTAAATAGATTAAAAAATTATGGGAGAAGCTAAGAGAAGGGAAGAGTTAGGCTTACCACCTAGAGAAAAGAAAAAGGAAAAACAAACATCGAAAAATAAACTAAACAAAACTTTAAATAAATATCCTTATTTACCTTTTATTTTAGGTTTTTCGTTACTAGCAATATTAATTATCGACTTAGTTAATTACTACAAATAGATAAATAAAAAGGGGATATTTTTTGTAGAAGAAAAGATTATCTTCGCAATTGCGAAATTATTTTTCCATAATAAAAATAAAAAACTCATGAAACTAATTAACACATCATTTGCCTTAATTTTAGGAGTAGTAACTTTGTTTTCAATATCTAATGCAAAAGCAGGTGGCTGCAGTTCACATCCTGAGAAGAAGGCAGAAATTGAATGCTTGTCTGATGATAAAAAATGTATAGATGCCAAAGAAAAAGAATCACTATACAAAGTTGAGGCCTAAATGTTTGATAATCTTGGAACTGCTTTAGTACAGGCAATAGGCTTCTTTGCCGTTTTTGGTTATTTTGTTTATCAAATTTTATTCGCAGATAGCAAACCCAAAAATTCAACATTAAATCCTAAAAAAACAAAGATATCTGATACAAAAGAATCAACTAAAAAAGAACCTAAGAAAGGCTTATTTAACAGAAAATCTAAACCTATTGAAGAGAATTTAACAGTTCAAAAAAAGGGATTATTTGGGAGAAAAAAAGAAGTTATCAAGAAAGAGATTAAACCAAAGAAAAAAGGTTGGTTTAAATAGGTAATGGTACTAGATCTCTATTTTGATATCCTTTATACAAAAAATTTATTTAGTAACTTTATAATTTATAGAAGTTAATATTAAAAATGAATCATAGAGAAATCACAAAAAAATATAGTGAGTTACTAAACAAGGCTGAGTTTGCAACAGGTCGTAAGGAAGTTGTAGGTCTTTTAAAAAAAGCTGCCAAATTGAAATCTCAGATTGAAATCAATTATTAGATCTAAAAATTATTTTAATTCTAAATGTAAAAAATTTTTTTAAATAAGTTTTTACATGAGATAATCTGCATAGATTATTTTTCTTATGAATAAAAAAGGTTATACAACCGAAAGCGGTGGTAGACAGAATGGTTTTGCAATTGAGCCAGAAATTAATCCCATATCAGAAGGCGAGTCAAAGAAATCCATATTTTTATTTATTGGAATATTATTACCTGTTCTAATAGGCGGTTTTTATTATCTAAGGACTCTGAATATATTCTGATTTTTATAAGCCATTTTTAGCAATATATTCTTCTGAACTAACTATATCTTGCATTAAGCTCTCTGATGAAGGATTAAATCCATTTTGCTCTAAAAACGACTTAACCTTTTCAAATTTTTGCTGAATTTTTTTTGTATATGGAGTTGTCATCAAATAATCATCTTTTTCTGTTGAATAGTTCATTTGATTAACGAATTACTTTTACACTTAAATTTTGCAAAATATACGATTGGTAATGAAGTTATAAATATTACATAAATAATTTAATAGTAATAAATACTTATAAACTTTTTGTGTTGGTTCGCTATTGATTGTTTAAAGAGTACTTATAGTAACAAGTTCCATTAAATCTCTGGACTGTAGATATTTTTGAAATACTTCAGAATAAAATGCTTTTTTAGCAGCAAATTTTGATTCGAATTCTATTACTAATCCAAGCTGCCCTCCATCCCATTCATTTGAGGTTGATTCTTGTATCAAATCTCTTTTTACTATCACTCCTCCCACAGATTTAATCCAAGGTAATACTGTCCTTATATATTCCAGAAATAAATCGGCATTTGGAATTGAAATTTTCTTTAGCCAATAGCTCTTTGTCATCGAATCAACACATTCTGGGTAGAATATAGCATATTGAGGTGAGTATTTTTCCTTAGATATTTATTAAGTGTTTATTAAATGGAATTCGAAGATCAATTATTAAATTTGCTTCTTAAATCTCCAAATTCAGAGAAGATTCAAGCTATAGCTGAATATCTTGAAATTGATCATGATTTTTCCTATAGCAAAGATAAAAATGATTTACAGGGTGTCTGGGAGCTTCGGTGGAGTAGTTCTAATAGTCCTTTTTTAAAATATTCGCCTTTTATTGATAACCTTCAAATTCTTGATCCCTTTAATTTAAATGGTCTTAATCTACTTAAACCGAGAGGAATAAGATCAATTATTGGTACTGGTATTTTAATAAGACTTTATTACATAAATGAAAAAAAATTGGGGTCAAATTTACACATGCTGGTGTTATGGGTCCTAAATTTGGAAGAAAAAATATACAGGCTATCAAAGAAATAAATAATGAACAATTAGGGTGGTTAGAGATAACTTATTTAAGTAATAGGCTTAGAATATGCAGAGGTGATAAAGGTACTTTATTTATTTTAAGAAAAATAAATTCTCCGACTTTATTCAAGAATTTTAAGGAATTTATTAAAATCTTTTAAAAATAGAAATTAATTCTTTATCCAAATAGACTTTAAAACGAAATAAATTGGAAAATATTTAAAAGATTCTTTAGGTATTTCATAACTTAAGAATTTCAGTCCTTCTTCTAACCAGTAACCAATATCAAATCCTAAAAGAATTTTTTCTAGAACAAACCAAAATTCTTTATCAAATAAAATTCTGAAGTTTAAGTAAATATATTCCCAATGAAAGGTATTCCAATATTGGATTAAAAATGAGGATAAAATAAGCCAAAATGATATAAATAGAAAACTTTTAAGAAATTTATAAAATTTTTTCATATACCAGTAACTGTTTTATTGAATTTCAAATATCCCTTATTATTATTAGGATCAAAATTTATTTCCATGAAATATATCCAAAAAGATATAAAAATATTGAGAAAATAGTGAATTTTCGTGGCATTAATAATCTAATCTTCTTTTTTTAGATTCTGTGCCTCTAGATTTTTATTTTTAAGAATAAATCCTAAAAACAGAAAAGCAAAATATATTAGTAAACTTATGCCAAAGATCAAAATAAGTTTTGTACTATCCATGAAATATTTTTTTTTAATATAACCTATGGTTGTCTTTGAAATGTATTATTTAGGGTAATGATTTTTATTTATCACGATAATAAGCTGAAATTATTAAGCTAATAATATTATTTAAGTCATATGCAAGTAGCTTTTGCCTGGAGCCTTTGTCTATCAGTTGTTGTTGTTTTATTATCTATTATTCCATTAACTATTGGGAGGATTAAAGCAGGTTATTCTGTTGAAAACATGTCAGCACCGAGGGCTTTGTTTGACGAACTACCTGCTTATGGTAAAAGAGCAGTTTGGTGCCACCAGAATTGTTGGGAAAGTATTTCCTTGCACGCACCTGGATGTCTTCTTTGTTTGATTACTTTAACTGATTCAAACATTGCAATTTTTGCAGCATTGATTCATCCACTTTTACGTTTTTTATATATTGGTGCCTATATATTTAATATTCCAACTGCAAGGGGTTTAATGTGGGCCTCAGGGATATTTACAACACTATTGTTGTACAAAGAGGGGTTAACTCAATTGATATAAACTACTTAAACAATAAGTTTTTTAATTCTTTTAACTGATATTCATTAATTAATCTGACGTTGTTTGATTTTGCTAGTTGTTGAGCTGACTTTGTAAAACCAGATTTTGACACTAATATTGCATGGGTACCTTTCCAAAATAATTTACCAGCTGAAATTTCCTGAACAGCTTTATTTCCAATAGCTTTTTCATGATCTTTGCATTGAATACATATTCTCAAATCATTTATTGATGCAATTAAGTCAACCCCTTGATCTCCAGTATTAGGGGTTTCTTTAACTTCCCAGCCATGTTGTTTAAGAATTTCCATACAATGATTTTCAAATCTAATACCCTTTTTGTAGTTTTCCTTGTTCTTACTTGAGTAGTTTTTTTCTATTAGGTTTAAACATGATTTCTCTATTTGACTTGCTATGAATACAAACCAATCTTCAGTCTCAAGCTTTCTAATAGATCCAATTATCTCATCATCAATAGTAGGATTTTCATTACAATACGATCTCCACTTTTCGAAAAATAATTCCATGCTGCCAAATTTCTTTAAAATTACTTTTTCCCAGAAGTATGGTATACCCTCTTTAAATCGATTGGATCCATTAAATATATTTTTCTCAATGGCTTTTTCATCAAGAGGTGGATTGCCAATCCATTTTTTATAATCCTCGTTTCCGTAAGCATCTATTGCCCTTAATCTGATCCTCTCCTCTAACAAATTGTACTTGTTTTCTTCTATTAAATTATTGATTGTTTGAATAAAGAAATTGGAATTTAAAGCATTATTTAATTTAAACTTTTTCTTTTTAATTTGATAATTCCTTACAATTATAAAAATTAAAAAAATGATAAAAATAATTAAAATAAAAAAAATTTTCATTAAAGATTTTTATTTTCGATCTAAAAAGTTTTTGTTTTTCTAATAACAAAATTATTTTTTGTTATTACTGAAGATTCATTTACTTCAAACCCATTAATTGCTGATATTTCTCCTTTTATACCTTCTAATGTTAATTGCTCGATAATCCCTTTTATTACTTCATCCTCGACCAACTTTCTATCAATTCTTTCAGGTGTAATATCTGTAAGCCATTTTGAGGTCTTTTTTTTTACAACCTCTGTAGGGTTTGTTATTTTTAAGTAGATAGCCATTTTTTAAGTCATTCAGTTGAATTATAAGCATTAAAACTTCTTAACTTTTATTATTGTCATTACTTTCCCACTCAAGAAATTGAAAAACAAAAATTGCAAAGATAGAGAAAAATACTATAAACAACCCTAACCATCCTATAAATTTGTGCTCTGTAAAAAGATTTGTAAGCATTGATTTTTCTTGATATCTTGATTCCATTTCATACTGGTAAGAGTCAATAATTTGAAATATATTCATAATTAATTATTTAATTAATCTTTCAATTAATGGATAATAATTTCAACCGTTTAATTTAATAAATGCTTCCGATAGGAAATCTGGCCTTTTCCTTATTATAGAAAAATTTAGTTTATTTATTAAGACTAAATTGACTTCAGCAATCGTTAAGATTTCTTTTTTCTTGTTAAGAAATTTTGAGATTACATTAATCCTTGGACTTTTTTCAATATTGAATTCGCTTTCTATTGTTATTTTTTCACCAAGAAATAAAGGGGATTTATATTTTATTGAGGTATTGATTAAAGGTAAATCGAAGCCTTTTTTAGTAAGTTCAAAATAACTTATACCTACTTGTAAAAGTGCATTTATTCGGCTTTCTTCAAGCCAATTAAAATATGTACCGTGCCACATTACTCCTGCATGGTCTGCATGTTGAGGTAAAACAATTTTTTCTATTCCCCAGACTGGTTTTGAGTTCATATTTTATTTAAAAAAATATTTTTATTCAATAAAAAACTTATTTTGATATTGTAGATTAATATTTTATTAATGTGAGAATCACCAAACTATATTTATAAATTTATGTTTAATCGTAATAATAGAAGTAGAAAATTGAAGAAGATTTTTCAATGGGAAGAGTATTTAAATTGGCAAAATATGTCAAAAGAACAGAAATTAAATTTCAAGAGGGCTTGCTTATTCCCATTTCTGGTCTATATAGTTTATGTTTTTCTTAACCAGTATTCCTTAGCAATTCTTTTATTATTAGGTCTTTATTTTTTAATTAGATTTAAAAATAGAAATAAGTTGGGAAGATGAATATTTTTACTTTGATTTATTTAGATTTGTTTTAAAATCAGCTAGTTTTTCTAAATAACTTTATTGGTATATGACAATAGTATTAGATAAATTATTTTTATGAAAGGAATTATTTTGTTTTTATGTGTACTAGTTTTTTCCATATTTTCTAATACGAATAATTTATTAGCAAAAGAAATTGGAAATAATATTAAAAATAATATTCCTAATGAAATTGAAGAAATTAAGCCTGATAATAATCAAAAAACTAATATTTCTAATTCTTCGGCAGAAGATATATTTGGTGATGAACAAACATTTCCATTTGTTGCAGGTTTAGGAAAAAATGCAGCACATTGATTTCAGAGTTCTTGATAATTTAGAAATAGATTTTTTTCATACTAATGAAAGGTATTAGGCTCCTAGAGCTTTCTGAAGCACTTAATGTTGATAGTTCTGACTTATTAGCTGTTTGTGCAATTCTAAAAATAAAAGCCACATCTAGATTAAGCATGCTTGCATTTGAAGAATGTAAAAAGATAACTGATTACTATGAAAATAAAAATTAGATTTTTTATATAAATTATTTTATTATTTAATCTCTTTAATCATTGATACTAAAGTCGAATGAATTTCTTCTTCAGATATTTCATTTTTAAAATTGATAATTGCTGAATGGCCATCGTAATTGATTTTTATATAACTGTTATTAATTTCTTCCATATAAGCATTCTCAAATCTTGATATCTTCCCATAATGAATAAGATATTTGTGAACCGAATCAATGTGATCATTGTTCATATGATCACAAACTCTTTTACTTGTTTCTTTACTAATAATTTTCATTTAAAGAATAAATTTGTTTTAAGCTAATGTATTTTTTTCATTATTCAAAGTTTTAATCATTTTATTTATTAAATTTTTAACTTCATTTTTATCAACAGCTCTAACCAAGTTATTTCTCAAATTTGATGCTCCTTTAAAGTCTTTGCATGTCCATGAGATATGTTTCCTAGCAATTAGCAAGCCGTGTTCTCCTTTTTCTTTTATTAATTCATCAAGATGCTCAATAATTAAATGTAGTTTTTCTTCTGTGTTTGGTTCTTTAAAATTTTTATTTTCTCTAATGGCATAATCTATTTCTCCTATTTTCCATGGGGATCCTAAAATTCCTCGTCCAATCATTACACCATCAGCATTTGTTTTTTTTAAACAATTAAGAGCGTCATCTGGATTTTTGATATCTCCATTAGCAATTACTGGAATTTCCAACAACTTTTTAAGTCTCCCGATCATTTCCCAATCTGACTTGCCTGAAAACCCCTGTTTTCTAGTTCTTCCATGCAGTGTGATCATAGTTGCTCCCGCATCTTGAAGTTTAAATAAGAAATCCTCTATATTTTCTTCTTTACTATCCCATCCGAGTCGTGTTTTTACAGTTACTGGAACACTAACAGCTTTTACAACATTTTTGACTAATTCTATAGCAAGTTTTCGGTCTTTAATTAAAGCACTGCCTCCACCTTTTTTTGCAATTTTTTTTACTGGACATCCCATATTTATATCAATTAAGAAAGCTCCAGAGCCCTCAGCTTGTTTAGCGGCTTCAGAAACAGCATATGGCCTATTATCAAATATTTGTACTCCAATTGGACCTTCTTCTAAATCTATTTGATTGATTTTTTGTGTTCCAAATCCTTTTTTAAGACTTGTCGCATTTATCATTTCTGTAAAAAGTAAAGAGTTTGGAGCCCATTTACGTACAAGTCGCCTAAAAATATTATCTGTAACTCCTGCTAATGGCGATAGCATGACCTTACTCGTAATTATCCTGTTAACTCCCCTTCCTTTTAGCTTTATATTTGAGGACATATAATTTTAAATTTATTTAATATTTCTTTATTATAAATTCAGATATGTAGCTGATTTTATGTTTTCTATTTATTTCTTAATTTATAATAAGAGGTTTTACTTAAATAAGGCCTAATTGTTTACTTTTTTTGCTAGTTTATATTGAGTTTAAATTTTAAAAAAGGAAATTTTTCTTGTTTATATTATTATCTATTTTTCTGCCAATAATTATTTTTATAGCACCAATAAATGTAAAAGCTACGCAAGCTAATTTAGATTTATCGAGTGCTCAAACTTCCGTAGGCAAAAGATTTGCTAAAGTTTTTTGTGATGCTAAGAGGGAAGGATTAGATTCTGATTTTGCTAGTGAATATGCATTGAATAATACATATTTAAAATTTGTTGCATTTCCAGACGATGACGAATATTTGGATAATTTATGGAATTTCACCCATAATAATATATTAGATAATTGTGGTGAATTTGTAGATATAAATGATCTAAAAGACCTAGAGATTTTTTTTAAAGAAGAAGGTTTAATTGCATCAAATAGGGAACTTTATTTACCAACTTTTGAGAATAATTAGATTAAATTATTAGCATGTACTAAAATATAAATAGAATATGAAACTTTATGAAACTATTAGGTTTAAATTCACCTGAAATATTTATAATTATAGTAATTTTGCTTTCAATTTTAGGTCCAAAAAGAATTGAAAAAGGTTTATTATTAGTCAAAAAACTATTAAAATTCCTTTTAAGTAAAGATGAAGATCAAAGCTTAGCAAATTCAAAAGTAAAATCAGAGAAACCAGAAGATAATGA
>QCQJ01000015.1 GCA_003209585.1 Prochlorococcus sp. AG-449-G23 | reverse complement strand
GTCTAAACTTTTTACATATAAAGGTTCCGGCCAAGCAATGCCCAAACCTTTTCTTTGACCTACCGTAAAGTGCTGAATACCATTGTGCATTCCCAGGACTTTCCCATTTACATGCACAATTTCTCCTTCTTTGGGCTCAATGTGTTTGTCGATGAATCTTTGCATTGATCCATAATGCTCAACTAAACATAAATCTTGACTTTCTGGTTTTTGAGCAGTTCTAAGGCCTAATCTCAGAGCTTCCTTTCTTGTTTCTTCTTTTTTCATTTCACCAAGAGGAAATTCTAATCTGCTAAGTACTTCTTGTGAAAGAGAATAAAGAAAATAACTTTGGTCTTTGTTTTTGTCAGCACCTCTTAGAAGAAGGAGGTCCTTAAATACAAAGCTCTTGCAATCAAGTTTTTCAACATATGATGATTTTTTTATCCTTGCATAATGTCCGGTCGCAATATAAGTAAAGTCTTTTTTGTTTATTGCGTAATTAAGCATCTCTTCAAACTTCACATTCTTGTTGCACATCGAACATGGAAGTGGAGTCAATCCTTTCTCGTAGCTTTCAGTAGTTTTTTTAATTACTTCTCTTTCGAAAATTTCTCTTGAATCTATTATTTTATGATTAATTCCTAAATCTTCACAAAGGCCAGCAGCATCTACTAATCCCTCAGAACAACAGGAGCCTTCTCCTTTCATAAGCCAAAGAGTTAGTCCCTCAACATTCCAGCCTCTTTCTACAAGAAGAGCAGCTGAAAGAGAACTATCTACGCCACCGGAAAGACCTACAATAATATTTTTCTTATTTTTAGTTTTATCATTAGTAGAAAAATAGTTCTCTAATTTTTTACCCTTTTGTGTCTTTAACATGGAAGTTTAAATTTTTGAACAGTATTTCAATTGCTTTGAACTAATTATGAACGAAATTGTATGGCCAACAATTGACTCTAAACATTTAATTGTTGATTCAAAGCAAATGTTGATATTAGAGAAAGAAATGTTTTCTGATGGAATGCCACAAGAAGCATTGATGGAAAAGGCTGGTATTCAAATTAGTAATTGGCTCTTGAAAAGGAAACCTCTTTTAAAGAATGGAATAACTGTTTTAATAGGCCCTGGAAATAATGGTGGGGATGGTGCCGTAATAGCACGAGAGCTTTTTTTGAAAGGCTTTTTTGTCCAGATATGGTGTCCATACCCGATAAAAAAAACACTAACAAATAACCACCTTAATTATCTTACATCTATTGGTGTCACAAAATTAGCAGAGCCCCCTGATGCAAGTGGGAAAGAACTCTGGATTGATGCAGTTTTTGGTAATAATCAAACAAGAAAAGTCGATCATAAATTAATTAAGTTGTGTAATCAGAAATTTCATAATAAATTCGGAAAGGTAATAAGCATTGATGTTCCTACGGGATTATGCCCTAATAAAGGAGAGCCTTTTTTTAATAATGCAGTAAAGGCAGATATCACCTTAGCTATTGGTCTTAATAAGATTGGATTAACGCAAGATTCTGCTTTACCTTTTATTGGAGAATTGCATCATATCGATATTGGGGTTCCTAATAGTAAATTGTTCAAAATTGATAAAAAGATATTTAAGGTTACTTACAAAGATTTAAAAAATATTGATTTACCTTCCCTACCAACAAATTCCAACAAATATAAAAGAGGAAGAACATTAGTAATTGCAGGAAGTGAAAAATATCCAGGGGCTGCATACTTAGCATTGAAAGGGGCAATATCGAGTGGAGCAGGTTATATCTCAGCAGTTCTGCCTAAGATAGTTGCTGAGACTATTTGGCAAGTTGCCCCAGAAATAGTTTTAAAAGGAACTATGCATTGTAATCAAACTGGTAGTGTATCTCTATGCAGTGCATTAAAAGATATTGATCTAAGTGCATATGATTCATTAGCTGTTGGCCCAGGAATAGGTATTGATCATGATGATTGGCATAAATCAAAAGATTTTCTATTAGATTTCGAAGGATTATTAATTTTGGATGCAGATGCACTCAATAGAATTTCGGAATCTAAATTAGGATCAAATTTTTTTTTAGAGAGGAAATTCAAAACATGGATTACACCGCATAGCAAAGAGTTTTCAAGATTATTCCCAAATATCAAAGGTGATACTAATGTTGAACTAGCTATTAATGCAGCAGAAGAATTTAATATAAGTGTTTTGTTAAAGGGAGCTAACAGCATAATTGCTGATAATAAAAAAGCATGGCAACTATTTGGGACTGATTCTCAAACAGCCAGAGCTGGATTAGGTGATCTTTTAACTGGATTTGTAGCGGGAAATTCTGCGATTGATTTAAATTTTAATGGGAATATAACAACTGATTTTTTTGCTAAATACGTACTTTTACACTCATTTGCTGCTTCAAAGTGTAAAAAGGGTTCGAATGCATCTGCGATTGGAGATGAATTATCAAAATTAGTGAGAAATAGAAAAACGAGACAAATATCTTGAAAGAAACAATTTAGGAGAGTTATTTTTAGTTTTAAACACATAAATAAACAAATATTACGTGAAATCTGAAGCGCGCATTAAATATTGGCTTATTTCCAAAAAAGTATAGGAGAGTTTTAGTACCTAAGTAGGTCAACAAATGGTTTCATCAGTACCAGCACAAGCTGAACCGCAAAAGAGAAGAGGTAATGATCCAATTAGTTGGTATTTGCAAAATATTGGTAGAGTCCCTTTGTTAACTCCTGCTGAAGAGATTGAATTGGGTAATCAAGTTCAGAAAATGATGACTCTCACAGAAGATGGCCAATTAAATGAAAAAATAAAAGAATTTTCAAAGGAGCAAAAAAGAACAATAAAAATAGGAAGAAGAGCTAAAGAGAGAATGATGAAAGCTAATTTAAGGTTAGTAGTGAGTGTGGCAAAAAAATATCAGGGCAAAGGATTAGAACTTCTTGATTTGGTTCAAGAAGGTTCACTAGGTTTAGAGAGGGCTGTTGAGAAATTTGATCCTACAAGAGGATATAAGTTTTCTACTTATGCTTTTTGGTGGATCAGACAAAGTATGACAAGGGCAATTGCTTGTCAATCACGGACGATCCGTTTACCTGTTCACTTAAGCGAAAGATTAGCATCTATAAGAAAAGTTAGTAGGGATCTTGCACATAAACTAGGTGCTATGCCAAGTAGAATTGAAATTGCAGAAGCAATGGAAATTGATGTCGAAGAATTAGATTCTGTACTAAGACAAGCTTTATCAACGAGTAGTTTAGATGCACCAGTGAATGGTGATGACGGAAGGAGTTTTTTAGGCGATTTAATTGCAGATAGTAATAATGAAGAGCCTTTGGATCAAGTTGAGCAGAAAATGCATCAAGAACAACTTGGGAAATGGTTAAGCCATCTAAGTGAGCAAGAGCAACATGTCCTTAAATTAAGGTTCGGACTAGATGGAAATGAGAGACATACACTAGCTGAAATAGGCAGATTATTAGAGGTTTCTAGAGAAAGAGTAAGACAAGTAGAACTGAAGGCATTAAGAAAATTACGAAATTTAACTAGAAAATTACCCAGTGGTATCTAACCTAATCTTCGGCCCAAATATATTTAGTTAGTTCTTCTGAAGGGGGTTCAGGTGCTTCCAAAGCATTTTTAACTGACTCCGATATCTCTGCATCAATTTTCTTTTCAATAATTTTTAATTCTTCTTCCGTTGCGAATTTACCCTCAATCATTTCTTGAGCCAACTTTTTAATGGGATCTCTTTTTCCCCAAAACTCCTTCTCTTTTTCAGACCTTAATTCATCTGGATCTGCAAGAGAGTGACCCCTGTATCTATAAGTCAAGCATTCTAAAAGTGTAGGCCCTTCTCCCGCTCTAGCGCGCTCAATTGCTCTTTGTGCTGCACCTCTCACTGCTAATACATCCATTCCATCAACTTCCTCGCCGTGCATCCCAAAAGCAGATGCTTTTCTCCAGATTTCAGGATTGCTAGTAGCTCTATCGTGAGCCATCCCTATAGCCCATTTATTATTTTCAACAACAAATATTATGGGCAATTTCCACAATTGGGCCATATTTAAACATTCAAAAAACTGGCCATTATTGCAAGTCCCATCTCCGAAGAATGCTGCAGTTACTGAATCACTACTATTGTTCCCAGCAACTTCCTTTTTATATCTACTTGAAAAAGCTGCTCCTAAAGCAACTGGAATTCCTTCTCCAATAAATGCATATCCTCCGAGTAAGTGATGTTCTCTAGAAAATAAGTGCATGGACCCCCCTCGACCTTTGCTACATCCTGTAGCTTTACCAAAAAGTTCACTCATTACTTCAAAGGAGGGAACACCCGCACTTAATGCATGAACATGATCGCGGTAGGTACTACAAAACCAATCATGTTTCTTTTTCATGGCACCAATTACTCCCGTACTTATTGCTTCTTGACCGTTATATAAATGAACGAAACCAAACATTTTTCCTCTGTAGTACATTTCTGCACACTTATCTTCGAATCTACGACCAAGCGTCATATCTTCATAAAGAAATAATCCAGTTTCTCGATCTAATTCGGCTTTTTTTATATCTTGAAGATTTGAGATTCTCTCTACGTGTGTTTCCAAGAAAAATACCTTAATGAAGTTTTGATTTGTTAACATTCTAAGCCGTGAAGGGCGATTTTCATGATTTTTTTTTAAAACTCTGTAAGACCTTATGAAAAAAATTTTTAACTTGATAAAATTTGTCTAAGAATTTTTAATAGGATATTTGTTTGGAACTTCCTTTAGACCATTTTCGTTTAATTGGCGTAAACCCCTCTGCAACTTCTGAGGAAATATTAAGGGCGTTTCAATTAAGATTAGATAAAACGCCTGATGAAGGCTTTACTTACGAAGTTTTAACCCAAAGATCTGAGTTACTTCGCCTAACTGCTGATTTACTTACAGATCCAGAAAGTAGAAGAGAGTATGAAAATTTGTTATTGAATGGTTCATCTGGATTGGAGTTTTCTTCAAATAGAGAAGTTGCAGGATTAATACTTCTTTGGGAATCAGGTTCCCCAAAAGAAGCTTTTAGAATTACGAGAAAAGCACTGCAACCTCCACAAACGCCAGCTTTAGGAAGTAGTAGAGAAGCAGATTTAACTTTATTGGCTGCTTTAACAGCTAGAGATTCTGCAATTCAAGAACAACAACTAAGGTCCTATTCAAACGCTGCAGACTTTTTGCAAGAGGGTATACAACTTCTTCAAAGAATGGGAAAACTTGTAGACAGAAGAAGAGAACTTGAAGAAGACTTGGTAGCTTTGCTTCCTTACAGGATCCTAGATCTACTTAGTAGGGATTTAAAGGATCAGGAGTCTCATAAAAAAGGCCTAAGTATGTTGGAAAATTTAATAATCAAAAGAGGTGGTTTAGAAGGTAATAATAAATCTGAATATAGCGATTATCTAAATCAGCAAGAATTTGAAGCTTTTTTTCAACAAATAAAGCCTTTTTTGACAGTACAAGAACAGTTAGACTTGTTTCTTGAATTACAAAAAAGAGGATCATTAGATGCAGGATTTTTAGTATTTATTTCATTAACAGCAATAGGCTTCTCAAGAAGAAAGCCGGAAAAGTTATTTGAAGCGAGGAGAATTCTAAAGAAACTAAATTTTTCAGGTCTAGATTCAATGCCTCTTGTTGGTTGTTTAGATCTGCTTTTAGCGGATATTGATCAAGCTTCTGCAAGGTTCTCTAGTAGTTCTGATGAAAATTTGCGAGATTGGCTTAATAACTATCCAGGGAATAAGTTAGAAGCGATGTGTATTTTCTGTAAAAATTGGTTAGAGAACGATGTTTTAGTAGGTTACAGGGATATTGACTCAAAAGAGGTAGATTTAGATTCTTGGTTTGAAGATAGGGAAATTCAAGAATTCATTGAAAAATTAGAAAATAAATCAATCAAGACTACAATCAAACCAAATTTTCAAAAACAACAGATAAAAAGAGAATCTTCGACAAATATAACTGAAGATTTTGATAGTTCTTTGGGGAATGTTGATGAAAGGAGATTACCTTGGCCTGGTGGGATTAAAAAAGAATTCGAAACGCTTGATATCCAAGAAACTAAATTTAATGAGGAAATCTTCAAGAATAAATCAATAGAGGCTTATAAGTACTTAATCGAAAAAATTGCTGTATTAAAGTTTAGTTTTGGGGAATTTTTGAAGGATCAAGAAATTATTGGTAGGTCACCTTATTTAATTTATCTATATGCGTTTTTGCTCTTATTTACATTTGGTATTGGGATTGGATTTTTAAGAAATAATTATAAAAATTCAATTAAGGATGATGCTGTTGTGGATAAACCTTTTGTAGCTCTAGATAAAAATCAAAAGGTCAGTGATAAAGATATTATTCAAGAAAAAAAAATAAAACCTTTAAATGAACTGAAGTCTATTCCTGAGAAATCTACTGCAATTAATTCCTCCAAATTCAAAGAACTTACTACAGCCTCGCCTTCTTTAGAAGATATTAGAGCTTTAATTAATATATGGCTTCTAAATAAAGGTAATTACCTGGCAGGAAAGACTGAAATTAATCTCTCTAAAATTGTTAGTAATGGTTTGATTAATAGAACAATTGAAGAAAGACAAAATGATATAAATAAAGGAATTTTTAAAGAAATTAATTCCCAAATTCAAAAGATAGATTTGGAATCACAAACTTCTTCTAGGATAGTTGTTTTAGTTCAATTAGATTATCAAGAGAGAATAATTAAGAATTCTGGAGAATTTGTTAATGAAACATCATTAAATCCGCTAAAAGTTAAATATATTTTGGGTTTTTCTAATAAATCATGGAAATTGGTTGATTTTGTAAGTGGCTTGTAATTATAAACTTCGAGATCATCTATAATGATTAAAGTTTCTTTTGAATAATGTTTGATGAACTCTCATCACGCTTTGAAGACGCAGTAAAAGGTTTAAGAGGCGAAGCAAAAATTAGTGAAAGTAATATAAATAATGCCTTGAATCAGGTGAAAAGAGCTCTTATTGATGCCGATGTTAGTTTATCAGTAGTAAAAGATTTTATATCAGATGTCAAAGATAAAGCTATTGGGGAAGAAGTAGTCAGGGGTGTTAACCCAGGTCAAAAATTTATAGAAGTTGTCAATAAAGAATTAATTAACATTATGGGGAATGAAAATTTTCCATTAACAGAGAATCAAGATAGTCCCACTGTTATTTTAATGGCTGGACTGCAGGGAGCTGGTAAAACAACTGCAACAGGAAAATTAGGCCTTTATTTGAAGGAAAAAGAAAAAAAAGTTCTTTTGGTGGCTGCAGATATTTATCGTCCAGCAGCTGTAGAACAACTTAAAACATTAGGAAGTCAATATGACTTGGAAGTTTTTTCGGCTATAGAAAAAAATAGCAAACCAGAGGAGATAACGAAGGACGCACTAAATTATGCTAGTAGTAATAATTTTAACTCGATCATTATTGACACTGCAGGAAGATTGCAAATTGATGATTCAATGATGAGTGAAATGGTTCGGATAAAAGAAGTTTCTAATCCTGATGAAGTTTTGCTTGTTGTTGATTCAATGATTGGACAAGAAGCTGCTGACTTAACAAAGTCATTTCATGAAAAAGTAGGAATTACAGGGGCGATCCTGACTAAGTTGGACGGAGACTCAAGAGGGGGGGCTGCATTATCAATAAGAAAAATAAGTGGTAAACCAATCAAATTTATTGGTGTAGGTGAAAAAATAGAGGCACTGCAACCATTCCATCCAGAAAGAATGGCTAGCAGAATCTTAGGCATGGGTGATGTCTTGACACTTGTT
The DNA here is from genome assembly GCA_003209585.1 of Prochlorococcus sp. AG-449-G23. Taxonomy (GTDB): domain Bacteria; phylum Cyanobacteriota; class Cyanobacteriia; order PCC-6307; family Cyanobiaceae; genus Prochlorococcus_A. Next base: position 20,327 of record QCQJ01000015.1, on the reverse strand, counting down.
GAAAAAGCCCAAAAGGAAGTTGAACTTGCTGATGCAGAAGCTATGCAAAAGAAACTTCAAGAAGCAACTTTTGATTTCAATGATTTTGTTAAGCAAATGAGATTAATTAAAAGGATGGGATCTCTTGGCGGGTTGATGAAATTAATCCCTGGAATGAATAAAATTGACGATGGGATGATAAAAGATGGAGAAGATCAATTAAAAAAAATAGAATCTATGATCTCTTCAATGACTCTTGAGGAGAAACAAAAACCGGAAGTTCTTGCAGCACAGCCTTCAAGAAGACAAAGGATCGCTCAGGGTAGTGGTTTTCAAGCAAAAGATGTAGATAAAGTATTAGCTGATTTTCAAAGAATGAGAGGTTTCATGAAACAAATGTCAAATGGAGGAATGCCAGGAATGGGAGGAATGCCCGGAATGGGAGGAATGCCAGGGATGGGAGGAATGCCAGGGATGGGAGGAATGCCAGGAATGGGTAGTAATAAAGCTATGAAAAAACAGAAAAATAATAAAAAGAAAAAAGGGTTTGCTGATTTATAGTTTCTAAATTATTACCTCTAAATGATATTATTATTAAAAACATATTAATTTAAGATGATTAAATTGCGCCTTAAGCGCTTTGGAAAGAAAAAAGAGGCAAGTTTCAGAATTGTTGCATGCAATAGTACTTCCAGAAGAGATGGTAGACCTCTACAAGAACTAGGTTTTTATAACCCAAGAACTAAAGAAACTAGGCTTGACACAGAGGCTTTAAGAATAAGACTTAGACAGGGTGCTCAGCCAACTGATGTTGTTAGAACATTATTAGAAAAAGGAGGATTGTTAGAAAAAATAGATAGGCCCTCTATTGCAATTGGTAAGGCAAAGTTAGAAAAGGAAAAAATAGCTAAAGCTAAAACTAAAGACGAAGAGAGTGATAGTACTAAAGCTGAAACCGTAAGTGATGATACTGAAAGTTAGTGATTTGACTAATTTTTATTCTTTTACAAAAAACTAAATGAAAGAAGTTTCCAAAACTGGTCACTTCACAATTGATTTGCCAAACTCTGATGCTGCTACTGCATTATCTGGACCAGGTAATTCTTTTTTAAAAAAGTTTGAGTCTCTTACAGGAGTTTCTTTAACTATAAGAGGCTTACAACTTGAGATGAATGGTGTTATTTCTAAGATTGAGAGAGCTTCAGCACTCGTAGAGCTAACAAGACCCATTTGGGAACAAGGATTAGAAGTCCCAGAAGTAGATCTTAAAGCAGCTCTAAGTTCTTTAAATATGGGAGAGTCATCTTCACATGCTCAACTTGGGAAAAAAGTTCTTGCCCGTTCCAAAGAAGGAAGATACTTAAGACCAAGAACTATAAGGCAAAAAGAATATGTTGAATCAATTGAAAACTTTGATCTTACCTTTGCAATTGGTCCGGCTGGAACTGGCAAGACATTTTTGGCAACTGTTTGTGCAGCAAGACTATTGAATGAGAAAAAAATAGAAAGAATTGTTCTAACCAGACCAGCCGTGGAAGCTGGAGAAAGTTTGGGATTCTTGCCTGGAGATTTGCAACAAAAAGTAGATCCATATTTAAGACCCCTATTTGATTCTTTACATAGTATTTTCGGATTAGATAGAACAAATGCGTTAATCGATAAAGGCATAATTGAAGTTGCACCATTAGCATTTATGAGAGGCAGAACCTTGGAAAACTCTTTGGTTATTTTAGATGAAGCTCAAAACACAACTTGCTCTCAAATGAGGATGTTTTTAACAAGATTAGGCGAAAGGTCAAAAATGGTTATCAATGGAGATATTACTCAAATTGATTTAAAAAAAGATCAGGAAAGCGGTCTCATCGAAGCATCAAGAATTTTCTCTGAAACTGAAGGTATCAAATTTTGTTATTTAACTGTTCAAGATGTTGTTCGTCATCCTTTAGTTCAGAAAATTATTGAGGGTTATAAATAACTTTGTTACTCTGGAGATCCGTACCCTGAAATTTTAAAAATCAAGTAGAATAAAATTATATTTAATAAAAAAAATGCCAGCAAGTAGTAATTTCAATCAAGCTATTCGTGAAGCACAAACTAGTTCAATTGTTGGACCTAATGTTGTTCAAAAAGCTCTACCCTACGTCGGTGGAGGAATGGTTCTAACTTCTTTAGGAGTTTTAGCAGGTGTCTCACTCATAGCAACAAATCCTGGGCTTTTCCAGCCTCTATCAATAGTTGCTTTAATTGCAGAATTGATTTTGTTTTTTATAGCTACAAGCGCTGCAAATAATGCAAATAATGCTAAGGCCCTGCCCTTGTTGACAGGATTTAGTTTGTTAACTGGATTTACCTTAAGTGGAATAGTTGCTTTAGCAATAGGAACAATTGGTATTGGTTCGGTCGGAACAGCTGCTTTAGCTACAGGTATAACTTTCGTTATTGCCTCATATACTGGCCAAAGAATGAGTGATAGCGTAGGGCAAGCACTTAGTGGTGTAGTTGGCCTTGGTTTGATAGGACTGCTGATAGCGATGTTTTTCCAATTAATTGGAGGATTCTTTGCTCCAGGAATTTTTGGAGGTTCAGGACTTGAATTGATAATTGCAGGATTTGGAACTGTCTTATTTGTTGCAATGTCTTTTGTAGATTTCTATACAATGCCTAGAAGATACAATGATGATCAATACCTAGCAGGAGCTTTAGGTATGTATCTAACTTATATAAATCTTTTCGTTTTTATATTGCGATTAATGATCGCTCTTCAAGGTGGTGGCAGAAGAGATTAAATAAATTATTTGGATATGTAATGCAAAGCGTAGAAATTTTCTACGCTTTTTTATTGGGCGATATCAATAATTTGTTTTTTAATAAATTCCTTTTGCTCAGAATCATATTTTATTAAATCATCAAAACTATTTCCCATATTATCTAGGTTTTTAAGGACTTGATTGACAGACTTTGTAACTGACTTAGTTTCTAATAGTCTCAAAATAGCTTTACATCTATCTGAAATATTTTCTGATGTTATCTCATATTCATGATTATTATCTCTTCGATGAATAATAATTTGAGCGGAACTCATTATTAAATTTTTTACTACTATTTCTGCTATAGCATCCCCACCTTCGTTCAGTTTGTAAATTAGTGAAAAAGGAAGTTTATCTAACAAAAAACAATCCTTATCTGATAAGGCGTACGCAAAAAATCCTCTAAGTCCGTTTCTTGTTTTAATTAGTTCTGCAATTCTATCTGCCAAAACCTCTTCACTGAGTAAATCCTCACCCCACTCATAACACCATTGTGCGGATATATTTATTGCTTGCGTAAACGAAGCTTCTTTTAAATTTATGGTTTTTTTTTTCATTTTTGATCAGAATTTTATTATTGATGCATTAAAAGTCTTTGACCAATTATAGATCTGGGTTTGTAACTTTACTAGGAAGGCCAAATGTGGGTAAATCTACTTTAATAAATAAATTGATAGGAGAAAAAATAACAATTACTTCTCCAATAGCGCAAACTACCAGAAATAAATTAAAAGGAATACTTACTAGAGACAATGGCCAAATAATTTTTGTCGATACGCCAGGTGTTCATAAACCTCATCATTTACTTGGAGAGATATTAGTAAAAAACGCAAAATCTGCAATTAATGGAGTTGACATGGTAATTTTTGTAATTGACTCTAGTGAAGAACCTGGAAGAGGTGATAAATATATATTGAACTTTTTAATCTCAAATAAAACTGAGTTTATTGTTGCATTGAATAAGTGGGATTTGGTTAATAAAGAATTTAGAAAGTTACGATTAGATCAATACAAAAGATTTTTTGGAATTAATAGAAACTTTCAAATTGTAAGTGCCTCTGAAGGTGAAGGATGTTCTGAGCTAGTCGATATGGCACTTAATTTTCTTCCAGAAGGACCAAAACTTTATGGCGAAGAGACGATATGCGACCAACCATTAGATAATTTATTATCTGATTTAGTAAGAGAACAGGTCTTACTAAATACAAGAGAAGAAGTACCTCACAGTGTTGCAGTAAAGATAGAAAAGATTGAGCAAATGAAAAGAAAAAATGGCAAAAGTTTTACAGCTATTTTGGCTACCATTATTGTTGAAAGATCAACTCAAAAAGCCATTCTTATTGGAAAGAAAGGTTCAATGTTAAAAATTATTGGTCAGTCAGCACGATCAAATATGTCAAAATTGATTGATGGTCCAGTTCATCTAGAGTTGTTTGTGAAAGTTGTTCCAAATTGGAGAAAAAAAGAATCAAGGTTAATTGAGTTTGGTTATGAGGAAGATTTCTAGATGAGTAGTTTTAATTTTGATGTAATTACATTGTTCCCTAAAGCTTTTGAATTAATAAATAATTCAGGGGTCATAACAAGAGCTCTAGGTAAGAATTTGATCGATGTAAATTTACATGATTTAAGAGAATATGGTGAAGGTTCTTACAGACAAGTAGATGATAAGCCATATGGAGGGGGAGCAGGTATGGTCCTAAAACCTGAACCTATTTATAAGGCACATGAATCAATTAGAAAATTACCTAAAAGTAAAACTTTGTTAATGACCCCACAGGGCAAAGTCTTAAAGCAAAAGGATCTTGCGAGATGGTCCACTTTGAATCAAATAATAATTATTTGTGGTCAATATGAAGGTTTTGATGAGAGGATTAGATGTTTGGCTGATGAAGAGATATCGATGGGCGATTACGTACTTTCCGGTGGTGAAATACCCGCTATCTCAATAATTAACGGTTTAACTAGATTATTACCAGGAACTCTTGGCGATCCAGACTCCTTAGTGGATGAGAGTCATAATTCTTCTTTATTGGAATATCCCCAATATACGAGGCCGTTAACTTTTAAAGATATGAAAGTGCCAGATATTTTAGTAAGCGGTAATCATGAAGAGATTAAATCGTGGAGAAGACGAAAAAGAATTGAAAGAACATTGGAGAGAAGAAGTGACTTGATTTCTAATGAAAACTACAAAAAATCCCCACAAAGTAAGAGAATAATAAAAGAATATAATCAATTCATGAAATTTAGAATAGGTAATGGATACGATATTCACAGACTAATAGAGGATAGAGATTTAATTATTGGAGGCGTGAAATTGCATCATCCTGAAAATTTGGGATTGGATGGTCATAGTGATGCTGATGTTTTAAGTCACTCAATAATGGATGCATTATTGGGCGCACTTTCGCTGGGAGATATAGGAAAGTATTTCCCCCCATCTGATGAGAAATGGAAAAATGCGGATAGTTTGTTTTTGTTATCAAAAGTAATTGACTTGATAAGACAAGATGGTTGGGAAATAAATAATATTGATAGTGTTCTTATCGCTGAAAGGCCAAAAATAATGCCACATATAAAACTAATGAAAAAAAACATTTCTAAAATCTTAAACATTGATGAAAATTTAATTGGTATTAAAGCAACTACGAATGAAAAATTGGGTCCAGAAGGGAGAGAGGAAGGTATAAGTTGCCATTCAATAGTACTACTTGAGAAAAAATGAAATTAAATTTCAATTTGAAAAAAAAATTTCAAAGATTTTGTTTGGTTTTAATATGCTTAGTAGTTTTAATTTCTCAATCTGATATTCCCAATTTAGAAGCTCTTACTATGGATAATTATCAAGGTGAAATGGTCATTGAGGAATTAAGACTTAAAGTCCCTGCCGATGTAAAAGCAGCATGGTTGAATGCTGAAAAAGAAATATGGGAGCCATGGTTATCTTCTCAAGATGGGTTTTTGGGGAGACAATTATTTTGGGATAAAGAAAAAGAAGAAGCTTTAATATTGGTAAATTGGAAAAGTAAAGAATTATGGAAAAGCATACCAATGTCAGAAGTAAATATAGTCCAACAAAAATTTGAAGATAAGGTTAAAGATGCTTTAAATGTAGGAGAAAATCCTTTTAAATTAATTTATGAGGGAGAGTTAGATAAGCAAAGATGAATTTTGATATCAAGTTTGATTTTCAAAGAAGAGAGAGGCTTGGACTCATCGAGGCTATTTGGGGGCAAGACAAGAGTATAGACCAATTAAAGAGATTATCTGAAAGTGTATTAAGTAAAAATGAGGTTGTTTTCATTACTAGGATTAATAGTGAAAAGGCTAATTATCTTTTAGATTTGTATCCAGAGGGACGATTTTATAAAGAAGCAAATTGTCTAATAATTGGGAAAAATCTTAATAAAATAAATACAAATAAAAAAGTTGCCATAATTTCAGGAGGCTCAAGTGATTTGGCCGTAACACTTGAAGCACAATTAGCGCTTGAAATTTATGGAGTTAATTGTCAATCTTTTATAGATGTTGGAGTGGCAGGACTTCATCGATTAATGAGTCAGTTAGAAGAAATTAATAAATATAATGTATTAATAGTTTGCGCTGGAATGGAAGGAGCTTTGGCAACAGTTGTAGGAGGATTATTGCCACAACCGATAATTGCAGTACCTGTCTCAGTAGGCTACGGCGTTAGTAAGGATGGGGAAGCTGCTTTAAATAGCATGTTGTCAAGTTGTTCTCCAGGTATTGCAGTTATGAATATAGATAATGGTTACGGAGCAGCAATGGCGGCTCTGAGAATTATTAAAAGTAATTCCTAATTGATTTATTTTTTTTCTATTTCTAATAGGTTTTCTATCCATAAATTAAGTTGTTTTGAAAGCATTCCTTCTTCTCTCATTTTGATTGCTTTTATCACGACCTCTGTATTTACCCACTCTGGAAATCTTTTCGGCATTTATTTTTGTACACATTAACTTTAATTTGGTACAAATCTTTATAAAGACAAGATCTAAGTAACAAATTTAATCTTTTATGTTTGATTTTGTACCTAATCTAGAAAGCTCAGAAGATGTATGTTCACTTTCTACATTTTTTAATCTTTCAATTAACTCAGAGAGATCTTTGTGTGCTAACTCTCCATTTTGCTCCCATTTTAGAGACCTTGAGTTACTATCAATTTTTTCTTTCATTATTTTTTTTTAGTATTAAGAATATAAAACGAAAACAAGAAAAATTTGGTTATTGTTTCAAGGCTAAACTTAAAAAATTATGAAGATTTTTAATATACGAAAATTTTATCTTTTAACCACCACCAACTATTGAAACGATTTCTAAATTATCCCCATCTTTAAGCTTCACTTTTTCCCATTTTATAGAATTAATAATTAAATTATTTAACTCTACGACAATTGTGTTGGGTTTATATCCCATTAAATTTAGAGCTTTAGATAGTAGAGCATTTTCTTGATCAAGTTCTATTTTTTTTTCTTCTCCGTTTACTTTAATTTTCATGAGACAACTCTTTTAGAATCATAATAGCGTCTTCTTTAGGGTCTTCAGAATTCATTAATTGGGAAACTAAGGCAACTTTTTTAAATCCATTTCTTTTTAAATATGAAATATTATTCGACTTAATTCCTCCAATAGCAAACCAAGGCATATTTAAATCTTTTGTTAATGTTCTGATCTTTTCAATACCTATAGGTTTTTTGTTCTTTTTTGTTGCTGTTTCAAATACTGGTCCTATTCCTATGTAATCACAACCATCTTTAAGAGCATTAGAAATATCAATTTCATTATTTGCGCTTATACCAATAATCTTTGAATATCCTAATAATTTTCTTGCGGTTTTTAAGTCTAAATCATCTTGGCCAAGATGAATTCCATCCGCATTAGAAGCTATAGCTATATCAATTCTGTCGTTAATGATGAACAAAGAATTATATCTTTTACATAGATTTTTAATCTTAATTGCTTCTTGAAGATTATCTTTATCAGTTCCCTTTTTAAATCTATGTTGAATTATTCTTACTCCTGCAATTAAAATCTCTTCTATTATTTCTAATAAATTATCCTTTTGATCTGTGATTACATATAAGTCATTTTCTTTTAATATTTCCTTAGAATTCTTACACTTGCTTAAACTTAATAAGTCTATTTCTATAGTATAAATTTCATATCTAATTTCCGAAGCTATTTTTGAAAGCTCATGATTATGTAGCCTTGAGAATTCTTCTATGACTCTTAATGCTTCTTGAACTCTCCCTGAATTAGAACTTATAATTTGCTCAGAGGTATTTCTTTTTATTTGCTCTTGATGGGTCAATCCTTTGCATTTGTCCTCAATATGATTTCTAGATTGTTTATAAACTTCTAGATGATTTTTCCCCAAAATTTGTCTAAAATTTTTAATCCTTTTAACATATTTTTCTTTGCCGAGACCAAATCTAGCCCAATCCTCCAGTACTCGTAATCCCTCTCTAGCTCTGTCTAGATTAGCGTCAATAATTTGATAAATTTTTAAATTTTCAGCGTTTGTATTATCGGAATTCAGCATTTTTAAATTATTTTTTGTTGATTTTAAAAACTTTTAGGGCATTATCTCTATCTTTTTTAATTTGATTAGAAAGTTGATCTATATTCTTGAACTTAATTTGAGACCTAAGCTTTTCAAGTGGTTCAACAGATAGATTTAAACCATATAGATCTATATCTTTATTAATTAAATGGACTTCAACTGCAGATGGCAATAAAGGATTTATCGTTGGTTGAGGGCCAAGATTCATAATAGATTCAATTTTTTGGTTGGAATTCTCTATAGTTGCCCAAGCTGCGTAGACTCCTTCTCCAGGTAAAAATTTTCTGCCATCTATTTCAAGATTTGCGGTAGGCCATCCTATACTTTTCCCAATCCCTTTACCTTCTACAACCTTTCCATTAAAACTATAAGGCCTATTAAGCATTTTGAAAGCATTTTTTAGATCACTTTTCACTAATAAATCTCTTATTCTGCTGCTGCTGATTCTTCCTTCTTTGTCTTCTAATATTGGAGAAATTTTTAGTTTTATGTCCGTATCTTTAATTGTATTTTTTATAGTATTAATGTCTCCACTTCTTCTAAACCCAAATTTAAAATTAGCGCCTACAGAAATGTTTTTGGCTTGTAATTGATTTATCAAAATATCTTGTACAAATATTTCTGCACTTAATTTAGATAGTTCCTCATCAAAAGGAATAAGGACTAATTGTTCAATCCCTAAATCTTCAAGAATAGGTAGTTTTTCATAAGGAAGATCAAGTCTAAGACGCGTTTCTTTGTATAAAACTTCTCTGGGATGAGGCCAGAAGCTGGCAATTGTTGGGACATATTGATTCTCTTCAACTACACTTTTTATTAATTTTCTGTGGCCAGCATGTAGGCCATCAAAACTTCCAATAGCTATTGAAGTAGGATTCTTAACTTCAGATGGCGATATTAAAGAGATCAAAAGATTACGTGCAATTTTATGATTTTGATGGCAAATTTGAATAGATTATAGTTTATTCAATCAAATGAATGTCTGACAAAATTGATTTTCAGTCCCTTTCATTTGGAATGAGGCGCATTGGATGGATACGCTTTTGGGTTCAATCCATTTTAGGCGTTGTTGTTACAGCTGTTTTGCTTTTTTCAAATGTTGTAAATAATAGCGAAGGTCAGCTTGGCTTGGCGCCTGGTCTATCACTTACAACAATATCTTTGATTCTACTACTTTTGAGTCTTTGGCAAGGTTGGTTAATAGTTAGAACAGGAAGAGCAATTGCAAGCAATGCAAGACCCTCAAGAGGACAAACAAGTAAATTAATAAAAAGAGGCCTAATTGTTGATTTATTAGGAATTTTGTTTGGGTTAATAGGTTATCAAGCTCTTATGGGTGCCCTATTTATACAAGCATCCTCTCAGACAACTGGACAATTGATAACAGCGACATCTGATATTCCAATTACTGGACTTGAAATATTATCAGTTCTGAGTAATACACAAGTTATTGCGGCTCATTTTTTTGGACTTTGCTTTTCTTTATGGCTTTTAAGAAGGATTTACAAATGAATTATTAATTTTAGGTAAGTCTTCTAAATTACCCCTCCAAAATAAATCTGGTTCTACAGGTGTAAGCGATATTTTATTATCTTGTATTTGAGATACATCACTAGGCCAATTCTTAGGACCATAACCTTTTGATTTTAGATCTAAAACTACCTCACCTGCTAACCAATAATAATCATCACCCCTCGGATCTTCTCTTTTGGAAAATTGATTTTTATATTTTCTTACTGATAATCTTGTCCAGGATAATTCTTTTATTTTGCTTTTATCGCAAGGAGGGATATTCAAATTTAATAGAAGTGAAGCTGGCCAACTATCCTTAATAGCTTGTTCGGCAATATTCATTGCAATTTCTCCGGCAAATTCAAAATTCTTCCATTTAAAACTGGCCACACTTATCGCCATGGAGGGAACATTTTCTAATGTGCCTTCCATGGCAGCAGCGACTGTGCCTGAACAAAAAATATCTGTACCTAAGTTGGGCCCGTGATTTATTCCAGAAAGAACTAGATCAGGTTTATTATCCAAGAGTTCAGATAGCGCTAATTTGACGCAATCAGCAGGCGTGCCTGAACATCCCCAAGCTTCAATTCCTTCCTCAAATAATTCGTCCGCTCTTTCCACTCTTAATGGAGATTGTAAAGTAAGACCATGGCCAGTAGCTGATCTTTCTTGGTCAGGGCATACTACTTTTACATTATGTCCTCTTTTTTGTGCTGATTTTGCTAAAGACCTTATTCCCGCTGCAAAAACACCATCATCATTACTAATTAATATATTTAACGGTTTCATTAATCAATAAATTTTATTTATGGACGATATTTAAGTAAAATAAATAAATACTTATTTTTACTATATCAGTGAGTCAGATTGAATCATTAAGTCAAATTGAGGAAAAACTAAATAATCTTTCTCTAACAGCAAAAAATAATATAGATAATGCTAATACTCATGAAGAATTGGATCAATTAAGAGTCTCCCTGATTGGAAAAAAAGGTGATTTGTCAATTATCTTGAAAACGATGGGTCAATTATCTGCTACTGATAGACCAATTGTTGGCCAGAAGGCTAATTTAATAAAGATAAATTTGCAAGAATTAATAACTGAAAGAAAAAATCAACTAAATAGTGAAGCCTTAGATAAAAAGATTAAAACAGAAAAAATTGATGTAACTATTCCTTCAATTGGAACCCCCCCTGGGAATAAACACCCTTTAATTTCAACTCAAGATGAAATAATTGATATTTTTTGTGGTTTAGGATACTCAGTTGAAAGTGGACCTGAAATAGAAACTGATTTTTATAATTTTGAGTCTCTCAATATACCTAAAAATCATCCCGCAAGAGATATGCAGGATACTTTCTACTTAGATGAAAATCGTCTTTTAAGGACTCATACTTCTCCTGTTCAGATAAGACACTTAGAAAAAAATCCTCCCCCAGTAAGAATTATTGCCCCGGGGAGAGTGTATAGGAGAGATGCCGTAGATGCTACTCATTCCCCTGTATTTAATCAGGTCGAGGTTTTATGTATCGATCAAGATATTAATTTTAGTCATTTAAGAGGAACAGTTCTTACCTTTTTAAAGACCTTTTTTGGAGATATTCCTGTAAGATTTAGAGCTAGTTATTTCCCATTTACTGAACCTTCGGCAGAAGTAGATGTTCAATGGAAAGGTAAATGGTTGGAAGTAATGGGATGCGGAATGGTAGATCCGAAGGTCTTAGAAAAATTAGGAATAGATTCTGAGAAATGGACCGGATTCGCGGCTGGGTTAGGAGTTGAAAGATTTTGTATGGTAAGACATCAGATTGACGACATCAGAAAATTTTATACAAATGATCTTAGGTTTTTAGAACAGTTCTAATAAAAATTGAAATTTTAAATTAGGATTGTCCAGCAAATTAGTTTAAGATATTGATAGTGTTAATTTTTTGATTGGTACGTAAAGCAGGGCTAATAGTTAATGATGGGAAAGAACTTGCTGTTCAAACTGCAAGTTCTGTTGAGAAAAAACTGGAAAAATCCAATTATGAAGTTGTAAGGGTTAGTAGCTCCGGTGGAATGGTTGGATTTGCTAATCCTGATCAACATGTTCGTCCTTTGGGATATACGAACTGCGTTCCCGATGGTTTTGACTCGTCAATGGAATTTGCAATTGTTCTTGGCGGAGATGGAACCGTGCTTTCTGCAGCAAGGCAAACAGCACCTGCTAAAATTCCAATTCTTACGATAAATACTGGTCATTTGGGTTTTCTTGCGGAAGCTTATTTATCAAATCTTGATGAAGCTTTAGAAAAAATTATTGCTGGAAATTGGGATATTGAAGAAAGAACTTGTTTTATAATTAGTGTAATGAGGAATGATCAGAGGAGATGGGAGTCTTTGTGTCTTAATGAGATGGCTCTTCATAGAGAACCTCTGACAAGTATGTGTCATTTTGAGATCTCTATAGGCCGACATGCTCCTGTAGATATCTCAGCTGATGGAGTGATTTTATCTACTCCAACTGGCTCTACCGCATATTCATTGAGTGCTGGAGGACCAGTTATTACACCTGATTGCCCAGTAGTGCAATTAACTCCAATTGCCCCACATTCATTGGCGTCTAGGGCATTGGTTTTTAATGATTCAGAGCCAGTAACTGTTTTCCCAGCAACTCCTGAAAGGCTGGTAATGGTTGTTGACGGAAATGCTGGTTGTTATGTTTGGCCTGAAGATAGAGTTTTAATAAGAAAAAGTAAACACTCAGTAAAGTTTATTAGACTTGAAGACCATGAATTTTTCCAAGTTTTAAGAAATAAACTGGGTTGGGGGTTGCCTCATGTAGCTAAACCTAACAAATAATAACTATTTAAATTTATTTTTTTCCTTTTAATAGAAAAACAGGATTATTTGGTTCTAATCTCATTCCCTCAGCGATACTTAAGCTTTTAAAGGTCTGAATTAAATTTAAATTTGTTTTGAAACTCTTATCTTCTAGTTCTTCTTTCAATTCTTTAATAGTTTGAATGTCAATTATTGGGATAACGATAATATCTCCAATACTCATAAACTCAGCCAGAGTATTAATGATTTGAAGTTTAGTCTTTTTATCACATCCACCAATTACTAATCTATTAGGTTTTTCAAAAGAACTTAAATTTCTAGTATTCAAGGTATTATTTATGTCTTCTTCAAAAATAAATTTTGGATTAACGCCAAGCCTTTTTGAGTTTTCTAGTATTAATGCTTTTGAACCAATCCTTTTATCGATACAAAATAAATCTAAATTAGGCCTTAATTTTAATGCCTCTAAACCAATTGACCCGCAACCTGCTCCAATATCCCAGATGACGCCATTTTTGGGGAGTTCTAGATCAGCTAAGATTTGAACGCGAACCTCCCTTTTAGTTAGTAAATTTGGTCTGTCATCAAAAGTTTTAAAAGTATGGTCACTTATTCCGAAAATAGGGAGATTATTATTTGAGTAACTTTTCTTTGTTTTAGTTAGAACAACAATGTTCAAACTTGATATATCAGAGGGCAATGAATCTTTAAGATCTAATTTTCTTATATTTTCATTGTCGAAGCCTATCTCTTCACAGAGCCAAAAATCGTAGCATTCAATAAGATTTAATTCTGATAAGTTTTTTTTGATTATTTCTAAGCTTTTGTTATTTGAATCTGTAATAATAGCCAAACTTGAAGGTCTTGCTTTAAGAGCCTCAACTAACTTAGTTGAATCTCTTCCATGAATACTTACATTAACAGTATCTTGCCATGGGATTTTTAACTTACTAAATGCTAATTGAATGCAAGTATTTGAAGGGTAGAAACTTAATTCATTTTTTGGAAAATTTTCTAGTAGTATTCTCCCAATTCCAAACCAAAGTGGATCCCCTCTAGAGATTAAAATAACATCAGTTTTTTGAGATCTTAGCCAGTTAACAAGTTCATTATTACTGTTACTCGGAAAAAATGATTTCTTTTTTCCTAAATCTTTTTCGAACCATGATTTAATTTCTTCAAAATATGAATTAGGAACTGCAATATTTTCTGTCTTTATAATTAGATCTTGTAATTTGGTGGGTAAATCTCCAAATATATATGAATTAATACCTACTATATGAATTTTTCTATTAAATTTTGTCATCAATATTTAATTAAAAGGAACTAAAATGTTTGAATGTTTTATTAAATTATCTTATTATTGTTCGAGTTATCATAGTAAATTAATTGTCTGAAAGGAGAAAGAGATTACATGATTTATTATTAACTCTAATTAATAAAGATACTGAATTTGAGTTTATTGAAGAAGATTCCAACGATTTAACATCTAGCTATTCTGAAAAAGACACTTTGAATTTATCTCGAGTTATAAAAAAAAATCGTAAAATAATCAAAAGATATCAAGCTATTGTAAGAACAGCTGTAACTCTAGATGCCCTGATGGATTCTGAAAATGAAGAAAATTACAAAATCAAATAAAAATATTTTTTTAAATGGAATATTTCCTTTGCTTTTACTACTATCCTTTATTTTTAATCCATTAAATGTATCTGCAGAAGTTGCAGAAACAGAAATAAATGGAGAATTAATTAATGCTAGTAGTGAGTTCTTAAGGGACTTGGACTTTGAAACTTGGCAATTGGTAGCTTACAAATCACCTCTTTTTGAAGATAAATTGATCTTAAGAGTAATAGGATATCCAGGAAATCTTAGGATTGATCATCCCACAGACTTGAGGGTTGAATCAGGTAGAAAACAGTGGCTTTTAGATGATAAAACATTGCTGAATTTGGAATTGGCAAATGATGGCAGACAAGCTGCTGCAGAATTTGATCTTGATGAATTGATTAAAAATTTAGATAAAAATAGACCATTAAGATTATCTTTGTCAGGAGTTTTTTCTGAGTTACCTGTTCCTCCCTTTGTTGTTAAAGAGTGGAGATCAATAAACTGAATGATTTTTGGAGATGTCTGAAAAAAATGTAATCCATACAAAATGGATGAAAAGAGCAATTTTTTTGGCTTCTTTGGGCAAAAATACAACGAGTCCTAACCCTAAGGTAGGAGCAGTCATACTTGATAAGAATGGAAACCTTATTTCAGAAGGATTCCATTACAAGGCTGGTATGCCTCATGCTGAGGCAATGGCTTTTAAAAATTTAAAAAAAGATGCTAATGAAGGATCAATGTATGTAAATCTTGAACCTTGTTGCCATCAAGGTAAAACACCTCCATGTGTAGATAAGGTGATAGCCTCTGGGATAAAAAAGGTATTTATATCTATTGAAGATCCTGATAAAAGAGTATCTGGTAAAGGTATTAAGCTGCTAAAAGAAGCTGGAGTACAAGTTCACTTAGGATTATGTAAAAAAGAATCCTTAGATCTAAATAAAGCTTTCATTCATAGAAATATTACTAACAAAGCTTTTGGTGTTTTTAAGTGGGCAATGAGTATTGATGGGAGAATAGCTTTAAAAAATGGAAAAAGTAAATGGATTACTAATGAAGAATCAAGATCATTAGTTCACTCTTTTAGAGCAGAATTTGATGCAATAATTATTGGTGGAAATACATTAAGAAAAGATAATCCACTGTTGACCACTAGAGGTTCAAAAAATCCTGAGCCTTTGAGAGTTGTCTTCACTAAAAGTTTAGATCTTCCTTCAGAATCTAATCTTTGGGATTGTAATAAGGCAAAAACTTTAGTTATTTATGATTCCTCTACAGCAAATGAAAGTTACCTTAAAAGGATTCCAAAATGTGTGGAGGTTGAAAAGGTTTCATCGGATAATCCTGAGTTAATCTCAAAAATACTTGCTAAAAGAGGGTGTAATAAAGTTCTTTGGGAATGTGGCCCTAGGTTGGCTACCGCCGCTATCCAATCTAATTGTATTCAGGAAATTATTACTTTTATTGCTCCAAAAATTTTAGGTGGAGAAAATAGCATGAATCCTTTTGGGGATTTTGAATTTAAAGAAATGCATGAAGTTATTAACTTAAGTGATTCTCACTTAAGTTTAATTGGCAATGATATATGCGTTAAGAGTTCATTTAAAAATTAATTCTTATACTAATTTTTTATGGGTTAAAGTACCGTACGGTTCTTACCCAAAAAAAACAATACAGATACGGAAACTCTTCGTTTAGTTTATAATAAGTTCAAAATTGTCCACAACCATGCCAATAAGACAAGACGATAATCAACCTAATAGAAGATTTGGAATTGTAAATATTATTTTGATAGGAGTTGGAGCATTACTTTTATTCAGTAGCCTTTTCCCTAATCAAAATATGCAAATCCCAAGAGTTCCCTATTCTTTATTTATAGATCAAGTAAATGATGGGGAAGTTAAGCGTGCATATATCACTCAAGAACAAATCAGATATGAGTTAAATGGAGCCGAAGAAGGTGCCCCTTCCGTTTTAGCAACCACTCCAATTTTTGATATGGACCTTCCTCAAAGGTTAGAAAGTAAAGGTGTGGAATTCGCTGCCGCTCCTCCCAAAAAACCTAATTTTTTCTCAACTATATTGAGTTGGGTTGTACCACCTTTAATCTTCATCCTTGTTTTACAATTCTTCGCTAGAAGAAGTATGGGTGGCGGAGGTGCTCAAGGAGCTCTTAGTTTTACTAAAAGTAAAGCAAAAGTTTATGTCCCCGATGATGAATCAAAAGTAACATTTGCTGATGTGGCTGGTGTTGATGAAGCTAAAGACGAATTAACTGAAATAGTTGATTTCCTGAAAAAACCTGAGAGATACACAGACATCGGTGCGAGAATTCCAAAAGGGGTGCTTCTTGTGGGGCCTCCAGGAACAGGTAAAACTCTTCTTTCAAAAGCTGTTGCAGGAGAAGCAGAAGTTCCTTTCTTTATAATTTCAGGCTCTGAATTTGTTGAACTGTTTGTCGGTGCAGGTGCAGCAAGAGTGAGGGATTTATTTGAACAAGCTAAGAAAAAAGCCCCTTGCATTATTTTTATTGACGAATTAGATGCTATTGGTAAAAGTCGTTCGGGTTCAATGGGAGTAGTTGGTGGTAATGATGAGAGAGAACAAACTCTTAATCAGCTCTTAACTGAAATGGATGGATTTGCCTCAGCTGATAAGCCAGTTATAGTTCTTGCTGCTACTAACCAGCCTGAGGTGCTTGACGCTGCACTTCTAAGACCAGGAAGATTCGACAGACAGGTCTTAGTCGACAGACCAGATTTGTCAGGTAGAAAAACTATATTAGAGATTTATACAAAAAAAGTTAAGCTTTCTGATTCAATAGACTTAGATTCTATTGCCCAAGCTACTAGTGGATTCGCAGGTGCTGATTTGGCTAATATGGTAAATGAGGCTGCTTTACTTGCAGCAAGAGCAAAAAGAAAAAGCGTAGAACAACAAGATCTAAGTGAAGCGATAGAAAGAGTTGTGGCGGGATTAGAGAAAAAGAGTCGTGTATTGCAAGATGATGAAAAGAAAGTAGTTGCTTATCATGAAGTTGGTCATGCAATAGTTGGTCATCTTATGCCTGGAGGTTCAAAAGTTGCAAAGATATCAATTGTCCCAAGAGGTATGAGTGCACTTGGTTATACTCTTCAACTGCCTACTGAAGAAAGATTCTTGAATTCTAAAGATGAATTAAAAGGACAAATAGCTACACTTCTAGGAGGAAGATCTGCAGAAGAGGTTGTTTTTGGAAAGATTACTACCGGAGCTTCAAATGATTTACAAAGAGCAACCGATATAGCTGAACAAATGGTTGGCACATTCGGAATGAGTGATATTCTTGGTCCCCTTGCTTACGATAAACAAGGTGGTGGTCAGTTTTTAGGCAATGGAAATAATCCTAGAAGATCTGTTAGCGATGCTACTGCTCAAGCTATAGACAAAGAGGTTAGGGATTTAGTTGATGATGCGCATGAAACTGCTCTTAATATTTTGAGGAATAATCTACCTCTCCTTGAATCGATTTCTCAAAAAATTCTCCAAGAAGAAGTTATAGAAGGGGAGGATCTCAAAACTCTCTTAGCAGAAAGTAAAATGCCTGCATAGTAGAATCTAGATCTAACTAGAAGTTTCATGTTAAAACCAAATAAGCTTGCAAATAAAAATTTTCTATCAAGCTTGGATATATCAACTGAAGAGGCTTTTCATATTTTAGAGCTTGCAAAGAATTTTAAAAATAAGAAATCAAGTATTAATCTTAACGATAAAGTTTTAGGTCTAATATTTGATAAATCATCTACTCGTACAAGGGTTAGTTTTCAGGTAGCAATGTCAAGACTTGGGGGTACCACAGTCGATCTTAATCCTGTTACTTCCCAAATTGGAAGGGGTGAGCCAATTAGAGATACAGCAAGAGTGTTAAGTAGATATTGCGATGTACTTGCGATAAGAACCTTTAAACAAACTGATTTGGAAGAGTATGCAAAATGGTCTTCTAAACCAGTTATTAATGCTCTTACAGATTTAGAACATCCATGTCAGGCACTTGCTGATTTTTTGACAATTCGTGAGGAATTTCTTGATTTTAAAAACTTAGTTTTGACATTTATAGGTGATGGCAATAATGTCGCAAATTCTCTTATTTTATGCGGGGCATTATTAGGAGTAGAAGTTAGAATTGCATGTCCTAAAGGTTATGAACCTAACTCGGTTTTGATTAAAAAAGCATATGAAATATATAAGAATAAAAACTTGTTGAAAATCACTAATGATCCACATTCTGCTGTCTTAGGGGCAAATGTTCTTTATACTGATGTTTGGTCATCTATGGGTGAAGAAAATCAAAAAGATGAGAAAGAAAAAGTTTTTAATGGTTTCTCTATTAATAGTGATTTAGTTAGTAAGGCTGATAAAGATGCAATTATTCTTCATTGCCTTCCTGCGTATAGATCAAAAGAAATAACTGATGAAATATTTGAAAGTAAAAATAGTAGAATTTTTAATCAAGCTGAAAATAGGTTACATGCTCAGCAAGCACTGTTATCTTGCCTTCTTGCTTAATACCTCTTGCAAATTAACTTATTTAAGGGTACAAATGTATTAGAGTACATTTGTTTCGATGACGCCTTCTGTTGATAATAATCTTACTGATGCTCAAGATGAATTGTATTGTTGGATTAAGAATTATATGAAAGATTTTCAACATAGCCCATCAATAAGGCAAATGATGCAAGCAATGGGCTTAAAGTCCCCAGCTCCAATTCAAAGTCGGTTAAAACATCTTCAAGAAAAAGGATATATAACATGGCAAGAAGGGAAAGCAAGAACACTTCAAATAGTTGATGAAATTTTAGAGGGTGTACCAATTTTAGGTTCAGTTGCTGCAGGTGGATTAATTGAAACTTTTAATGATGTTAGTGAGAATTTAGATATTTCAGATGTTTTAAAAAAGAAAGATATTTTTGCACTAACTGTAAATGGAGATTCAATGATTGATGCTTGCATTGCAGATGGGGATATGGTTTTGATGGAACCAATTAAAGATTCATTCTCAATTAAAAATGGAACAATCGTGAGTGCAATGGTTCCAGGTTTAGGAACTACCTTAAAATATTTTATAAGGAAAGAAGGTAAGATATTTTTAGAGGCAGCTAATCCAGCTTATGAGCCTATCGAGTTGAATTTGAATCAAGTTATTTTTCAGGGTAAATTGTTAGCAGTATGGAGGAAGATTTGAAATTTTTATAAATTTCAAATTATACTCTTTTGATATAATATTATTTAAATACTCTGCAAAAAAAATTTGAAAAGAAGATTAATCGTATGCATCTATATTTTTCTAATAATAATTGGAGGAAATTCTCCTATTATTTCATCAACTAAAAAAAATTATAATAATGACAATAATATCAAAATTGATTATTTAAAGAATCTTCCTTTAAATGATTATATTCTTGGTCCAGGGGATAAATTGAGAATTATTGTATCTAGAGACTATCCAGAATTAGAAACTTTCTCTGCAGTTGATGGGGAAGGTACTATTTATCTCCCTAAACTTAATAAAATATATGTTGAAGGCTTAACTGTAAATGAGTTAATAAATGTCCTCAACGAGGCTCTTTATAAATTTGTTAAATTTCCTGAAGTAGAGGTTCGTATTGAATCATATCGCCCTATAAGAGTTTTAGTAAAAGGAGAGGTTGAAAATCCTGGATTACAAACTTTGAGTGGAGCCATCTCTGCCGCATTTAGCTCTACCAATATAATTTCCCCTGAAGAAAAAGGAACAGGTTTTCGTGAGAGTAATTTAGAGAACCCTTCAAAAACCTTTGAGCCTAATTTTATTTCCTATGATTCCTCTTCAAACACCTTTTTTTTTCCAACACTTTTTGATGTTATAAGGCAGAGTGGAGGTATAACACAATTTGCAGATCTTTCAAATATAAAAATAATTAGAAAGAATAATTTGTCTGATGGAGGAGGTAAGATTACCACTTCTATAGATTTTGAAGAGGTTTTAATT
>QCQJ01000014.1 GCA_003209585.1 Prochlorococcus sp. AG-449-G23 | reverse complement strand
GGACACAATTTGATACAAGTATCGGAAGAGCTCCATTCAGCTTTCCATTGGGTGCTGGACGAGTAATAAAAGGCTGGGACGAAGGTGTAGCAGGCATGAAAGTTGGAGGTAAAAGAAAATTAACAATACCTCCGGAACTTGGATACGGATCAAGAGGAGCAGGAAATGTAATACCTGCTAATGCGACTTTAATATTTGAAGTTGAATTATTAAAAGTCAATTAAATTAAGTAAGAAAAAATATCTAAGACTTTTCAATTTAGTTAATCTCCAAGTAATATATATACAACATCAAATATTTGAAATGTTAAGTAAATTCATCAATTCTTTTCTAGATAAAAAATCCCCATTGTCAGTCCATGCTCACTGTGACGGTCCTTGTGGTGTTTACGACCCAGCATCTACGAGAGTTGCAGCTGAAGCAGTTTTATCAATGACAAAAAAACTTATTGCATTAGAACCTCCTTCTAGCACTGATTCAGCAGAGTGGGCTGCTTACAGTAATACATTTTCTAGATATGTTGCAGTTAAAGAAGATCAAGCAAAAGAAACAAAGAAAGAAATTCTAATTTTATGGACAGATTACTTTAAACCAGTTCACTTAGAAACCTATCCAGACTTACATGAAACCATTTGGAAGGCGGCCAAATTATGTAGTGCATGCAAAGTTAATATTGACTTAGCTCAAGCTGAAGAACTTATGAGTTATGTAGAAAAAATTCATAATATTTTCTGGGCCTCAAAAGGAAGGTCAGACGCTTTCGTAAAAGCTAGCTAACCAGAATTATTTTCAAAAGTTTTTTTGATTTTATTTTATTTTTTTTAGGTTTAAGAAAAACTGCCATTATTAGTGGTGAATCGATGTTACCTTGCCTAAAAGAAGGGGATATTGTTTTTTTTAAAAAATATAAAAAGAATAAATCAATACTTAAGAATCGACAAATAATTATTTTTAATCATCCACTTAAAAATAAAAACTTAATAAAAAGGATAAATTCAGTAAATCAAAATAATGTTGAGGTTATTGGCGATAATATTGAATTTAGCGAAGATAGTAATAAATTTGGCTTAATCAATAACGAAAAAATAATTGGGATTGTCACCTCTAAATTAATTATTCCTAAATTAAAAAATTTTTTAATTCAAAAAAACAGAAGCACTTCTTTGAATCCAAAATAATCCCAAAGAAAAGGAAAGCCCTCCTGCTAAAGCTATTAACCTTTTAATAAATTTTTGACTTGCTTTAAAGGTGGTAAAAGATATTAAAAAAGTAAAAAGATTCATACTTATTAGTGAACCAATCAAATATGCAATCAAATATAAGCAAGCGCTTGTTATAGGTAGTGCTAAAGCAGGAAGAACTGCAAGAAAATGTGAACCTCCAGCTATACCGTGTAGCAAGCCCAAACCAGTCAAAGCATGTGAGTGCTTATTATTATTTTTTTGTTCTTTAACATGCAAGTGAAAGTGACGATGGGCAATTCCATTCTCATGCTTATGGGAATGCGAGTGAATACTTAAGTGAAAAGAATTTTTTATAGCAAATACTCCAACAATTAGAAGAGAAATTCCAACTAGGAATTCGGCAATATTAGAAAATTTGTTTAATGGCGCAATATCCTTAATAAAAATCGCTAGAAAAGCTAACAAGAGGACACCTGAAGAGTGTCCCAAGCCCCATGAGAAACTATTTTTAAGAGCTTTTTGGGGATTATTAATCGCTGCTGGTGCCATTGCAATTAGATGATCAGCACCACTAACTACATGCACAAATCCGGCAACTATACCTGTTAAAATTACAGCCTGCATATATATTCAGTACAACTCTGTTTATTCAATTTTATAGCACGATTTGAAGTCAATATTAAATTGAATTAAATAATTTCTTGAACGATTGTTCAATATCAGTTTCTCTCATAAAAGTTTCACCAATTAATACTCCCTTGATTCCAATAGATCTAAGCGATTCTAAATCTTCGGCACAATTAATTCCAGATTCACTTATGGGAATAATATTTTGTTTTAAAAATATATCTGCATATGTATGCATCAATTCTATTGATGTTTTTAAATCAGTTTTAAAAGTCTTTAAGTCCCTATTATTTATTCCAATCAAATTAAAAGATTTTAACTTTAGAATCCTTTCTAATTCTTTAGAGTTATGGACTTCAACAAGAACACTCATCTTTAAATTATCAGCTATTTTCTTTAAATAAATTAAATCGTCATCACTTAAAATCGCAGCGATTAATAATATTGCATCAGCACCAGATACCCTTGCTTTATAAATCTGATAAGCAGAAATAATAAAATCTTTGCAGAGTAGAGGGAGATTAGTTGATTTTCTTACAGTTTCGAGTATTTCATAACTACCTTGAAAAAACCTTGTATCGGTAAGTACTGAGATACATGATGCACCTAATCCTTCATAACAAATTGCTATGTCTTCAGGGTTAAAATCTTTTCTAATAACTCCTTTACTCGGACTAGCTTTTTTTATTTCAGCAATTACTCCTGGTTTTATTTTTGACTCCAAGATATTTTTATAAAAATCTTTGGGAGCAGGAAGGTTTTCAATCTTTTTGATGAGATCTTCTAAAGAGACTATTTTTTTAAAATTCTTAATTTCAATGTCCTTGTGCCATACAATTTCTTCCAGAATATTTTTTGCTTGTGCTTCTCTATGAGGCACAGCATATTCTAAATTTTCTACCCTTACTGTTGGATTTGGTGGCCTGCGTCTTATCTCCATTAATTTTAGATATTATTTTATTTGAGAAGCCGCTTGTTTATATGCGACCTCAACTACTTCACTAAGAGTGGGATGAGTATGAACTTCTTTGGATAATTCAATTACATCTTGGTTCCTTGAAATAGCGTTCGAAATTTCTTGAATTAAATCAGCTGCATGTAACCCAAAAATATGAGCACCTAATACTTTCCCATTATCTTTATTGAAAATCAACTTTAGTAATCCATCACTCTCCAACTCAGCCAATGCTTTTGAATTAGCCTTAAAGAAACTTTTGACAACTCCCAAAGTAAAATTTTCTTTAGCAGATATCTCTTTAGCTTCAGCTTCAGAGAGACCAACTGAACTTATCTCAGGGTGAGTAAAAGTTGCTGCAGGGATACTTTTATAGTTAATTTCGACATTACCACCGCAAATATTATCAACAGCAATTGTACCCTGCGCTGCAGCTGTATGGGCAAGCATTAGTTTGCCTGTTACATCTCCAACAGCCCAAATGTTAGGTATTATTTCATCACCATTCTTAACTCTCATTTGATCATCTATAGGAATGAACCCTTTTACTGGTTCGATACCAA
The DNA here is from genome assembly GCA_003209585.1 of Prochlorococcus sp. AG-449-G23. Lineage (GTDB taxonomy): Bacteria > Cyanobacteriota > Cyanobacteriia > PCC-6307 > Cyanobiaceae > Prochlorococcus_A. The sequence goes on along the minus strand of QCQJ01000014.1, from coordinate 30,279 downwards.
CCGAATCAAGATTTAAGTTATTACTATTAGGACTTCTGCCAGTTGCAACAAGTACAGCGTCAACTTCTAAAGTTTCTACAACTTCCTTAGATTTTGCATCTGTCAGTTCTATTTTTACAGGACATCCAGGTGTTATTTTTGTCGCAAAGACATTTGATTTTGTGTCTATATCTCTCGATTGAATAAGGTTTTTCTTAGCAATTTTAGTGATGTCGGGATCAAATGTTGGCATAATATTTTCCAAAGCCTCGATCATAGTAACTTCACAACCAAGAGCTGTATAAACATCAGCAAATTCTAGTCCTATATATCCGCTTCCAATAATTGCTATCCATCTTGGCAGCCACTCAAGTTTAACCGCATCATCACTAGTAAATACAGTCCTATTATCCAAAGTTATTCCACGGGGTACAAAAGGAGAAGAACCAGTTGCTATAACAATATTCTTACATGTGAAAATTTTATCAATTCCGTTTTTATCTCTTACACCTACTTTTTGATTTCCTTCAATTCTGCCAATGCCCAAAATAATTTCAACTCCACTCCTTTTAAGAGTTTTTGTTAAATTTTCTCTAACATTTAAAACTAAATTATTTGCATGATCTGCAATTTTTGATCTCTCGAACCTTACTGGGGAAGCATGAATACCAAATCTAGCTAAATGTTCATAATCAGCGATTTCTCTAACTTTTCCACTTGCAGCCAAAAGAGCTTTAGATGGGACACAACCCTTGTTAACACAAGTACCTCCCATATCAGAAGATTCTACTATTGCGACTTTCAGTCCCTTACCAGCAGCATGCTTAGCGGCATCAAAACCTCCATATCCTGCTCCTATTACGATTAAATCAAAATCAAAATTTGAATCAGTCACTTTTTGTTAATTTATTAGAGGTGTATGCGACTCTTTTTCGTTCTAGTAATAACGGAACTGCAACACAAGCCACATTCAATGATTCTACAATCTCACTATGCGGAATTGTAATTGTTTCATTAAAAGCTTCTTGAATTTTTTCATGAATACCTTGACCTTCATTACCCAAAATTAATGCGGTGCATCTAGACCAATCAACTTCCCAGTATGGTTTTGAAGGTTTTTTTGAACTTTTGTTATGGCTACTAGTAGAAAATATCTTAAATCCTACATTTGATAATTCAGACAAAGACTTGAGTAAAGAATTTAATATTTCTTCTTCATTTCCATCAAATCTTAAAAATGGCAGATGAAAAACTGCACCAGAAGATGCCCTTAATACCTTTTGGCCTAATGGGTGAGCACCTCCAGCTAAAAAAATTGCATCAACACCAGCAGCTAAAGCAGTTCTAAAAAGATTACCCATATTCCCAGGATCTTGAATCCTATCGAGGACAAGAACAAAATCATCTTTTCTATTAAATTGATAATTAGGTATTTCTGAAATCTCTACTAAGGCTGCTATCCCATCTGGATTAATTGTTGAAATCGCAGATGACAAGACTTCCTCTGAGACAATATTTATTAATGAATGATGAAATTTTTTGCTTAGATTTTGATTCTTTCTTAGCCATTTTTCGGTAACTAAAATCTTAGAGGGATTTTTCCCAGACTTCAGCAATTCTTCAATAAGATGTGTACCCTCTATGCAAAAAAAGTCTTGATCTTTTGGAGATGATCCTCTTTTAAATGATCTAAATCTTTTAACTAGATTATTGTTTTTACTAGTTATTTTTAAAAAAGTATGTTCTATGAGTAATTTAAAAAATGCGTATCAACTATATTTTAATTACATAAATATTTTGATCAATTATTTATTAAATTTTTATCTCCCAAGAAATCAAAAAAAATACATTTTCACTTTTAATTAATATTCATGACGTTACATAGGGTGGACTTACAAGTTTTCCTTTGTCATGATGAATCTAATAAATTAAGCCTTAATGATTTGCGTAAGCAAAAAGAAGTCATATCTTAAATCTCAAAATTTAAAGATTTTTGGCCAAGGTAACTTACATGGAAAAGTTGAAATAAGTGGTGCCAAGAATTCTGCCTTAGTTTTATTGGCCTCATCATTGCTAACTAATGAAAGGATAATTCTTGAGAATGTTCCTCGTCTTACCGATATAGAAAAAATGGGGAATATCCTAAAGAGTTTAGGTATTAAATTAATACACAAAAATAATCGCTTAGAGATAGATCCAAAAAATATTTCTATCAAAGATCTTCCATATGAACTTGTTAATGGATTAAGAGCTAGTTTCTTTTGTATTGGTGCATTATTAAGTAAATATGGAGAGGCTAAAGTCCCCTTACCTGGAGGATGCAATATTGGTTCAAGGCCCATAGATGAGCACATAAATGGACTTCAAGCCTTAGGAGCTGAAATTGTTATTGAAGAAGGAATTGTCAAAGCAAGAATAAAGGACGAGACTAATAAACTGCATGGTACCCATATCAAATTAAAGTGCCCAAGCGTAGGAGCCACTGAAACTTTAATAATGGCCGCATCATTAGCGGAGGGAAGAACTACGATTGAGAATGCTGCGAGAGAACCTGAGATTCAGGATTTATGCCAAATGCTAAATAAAATGGGGGCAAAAATTTACGACTCTGGCAAAGAAAAAATAATTATTGATGGTGTTAATAAGCTGTGTGGTTGCACTCATAAAGTAATTCCAGATCGAATAGAAGCTGGCACTTTTTTAATAGCTGCTGCTGCGACTTCCTCTTCGATAACAATTTCTCCTGTAATTCCTAATCATCTTGAAGCTGTCACGAATAAGCTTCAAGAGAGTGGAAGTAAAATTACTATTAAAGGTAATTCAATTACAATCAAGGGTAGAAAGATCAAAGGGGTAGATATTGAAACAGCTCCTTTCCCAGGATTTCCAACTGATTTGCAAGCACCATTTACAACTTTAATGGCAATCGCGAATGGTGAATCACAGATAACTGAAACAATTTTCGAAAACAGGATGAACCATGTTCATTTACTTAACAAAATGGGGGCAAATATAAATTTAAATAAAAATATAGCGTGTATCAAAGGTGTTAAAAAATTTAAGGGGATGGATCTAGTTGGATCTGATTTGAGGTCTTCAGCTGCATTAATAATTGCTGGGATTATAGCTGAAGGCACTAGTAGAATTTATGGTTTAGAGCATTTGGATAGAGGTTATGAAAATTTTGAATCAAAATTAAAAATATTGGGTATAAAAATAACAAGAGAGTTTAACAAAAAAACTTTAACAAATAAGGAATTTAAGTCTAGTTCTGACCCTGCAGATATTCCTCGTTATAGAGCGGCCTAAAATGCAAAGAGCATTAGAAATAGTAAATTATTTAAACGTAAGCAATATTGATGAGTGAAATACAACCTAAAAATATGAAAAATAACACTAAAAAGCGACTAGACCAGATTTTATTTAAACCACTAATCTTGAGATCATTCATGCCCATGTTCCGCTATTAGATCCAAATGCTGTCAAAATAGTGACTACAATGAAAAGATAAGGAACGAATTGTAAAGATAATTTTATTGCTTTAATCTTTGTCATTTAATTTTTTTCTTTTAATTTAACATAATATTACTGAGTATGAAGCTTTCTCCTCCAAAATAGGTTTTTTATTATCGATTGTCTACATAATTGTATCATATATGTAAAATAATGTATTTTAATCTTATTTATTGTCAGCAAATTCAATAAATATAATTCTATGTTTTTAACAAAAAGATTAACTATTAACAAACGTTATCTTCATCACTGTTCCTTGACCAAAACAATAGGCAACAAGTTGATTTTTGTTATAATAAAAAAGTTCATTTTTTCAAAAGCCTTGGGAGCGTGGTGGAATTGGTAGACGCACCGCACTCAAAATGCGGCACCTTCGGGTATGTCGGTTCAAGTCCGACCGCTCCCACTTTGATGAATACCTATAATCGATTCGATATATCTTTCAAAAAAGGAAAAGGTTGTTGGCTATGGGACAAAACAGGTAAAAAGTATCTTGATGCAGTCGCTGGCATAGCAACTTGTAGTCTTGGACATAGCGACAGAGTTTTAAGAAGAAGGTTATCAACTCAACTAAAAAAGATTCAGCACATTTCCAATCTTTACAACATTGAAGAACAAGAACAATTAAGCAGTACTTTAACGAATATGAGTTGTGCTAAAAGTGTCTTCTTTTGCAATAGTGGTGCGGAAGCAAATGAATCAGCAATTAAATTAATTAAAAAATATGGTAATAAAACAAATAAAGGTAAAGAATCAATTATTCTCGCAGCAGAATCCAGCTTTCATGGAAGGACGCTTGCAGCCTTGAGTGCCACTGGACAGCCTAAATACCAAAAAGGTTTCGAACCAATGATTCAAGGGTTCAAATTTTTTAAATTTAACAATTTTGATTCGGTAAAAAAATTATTTGAAGAGTGTGAAAATAATAATCAAAAAATTTCAGGCGTTTTAGTTGAACCAATACAAGGAGAAGGTGGCGTAATTCCTGGAAGTAAAATATTTTTTAAAAGCCTGAGAGAAATATGTGATAAATATAATTCTCTTCTTATTTTAGATGAGGTCCAAAGTGGAGTTGGTCGAACTGGAAAAATGTGGGGTTATGAGAATTTAGGAATTGAACCTGATGGATTCACCCTTGCTAAAGGATTAGGAGGAGGTCATGCAATAGGTGCATTATTGGTAAAAGATAAAGCCAACATTTTTTCTCCAGGAGATCATGCAAGCACTTTTGGAGGGAACCCATTCGCCTGTAAAGCTGCCCTAACTGTATTAGAAGAAATAAATAGAAGAAATATTATCAATAATGTTTATTTAAGAGGGGAACAATTAAGTGCTGGGTTTGAAGAATTAGCAAAAAAATTTCCAAATATTATTAGCGGGAAAAGAGGTTTAGGTTTAATTCAAGGTCTTATGATCAATGATGATTATGCAGATGCAAAAAAAATTACATTAAAAGCTTTTGATAAAGGATTACTGGTAGTTCCCGCAGGAGGAAATGTTGTAAGGATTGTCCCACCATTAATTATATCTCGAAGAGAAATTAATATTCTTTTGAATAAGCTAAATTCAATTTTTGAAGAGTTATAGCAATTTAAATTTTGAAAAATGCAAATTTAAAAATTTTTGAATTATTATCTCCTAAATATGAAAGGGATAATATCAAGTTAGGTTTATCAAGAATTAAAAAAGCACTTCAAGAACTTGGTAATCCTTGCAAGAATATCCCTGCGATACAGATTATTGGAACCAATGGGAAAGGATCAATCGCGGCATATTTAGAAAGTATACTTTTTGAAGCTAAAAGGAATTTCGGTGTAACGACATCTCCTCATCTTTTGGATGTATGCGAGAGGATTAGAGTTAATAAAAAAAATATTAATAAAACTGATTTTGAAAAAATCTATAGATTAATAGAAAAAAAATTTTCAGCATTTGAATTAACTCCTTTTGAAAAAATCATTTGCTGTGCACTAAATTTTTTTGACCATAAAAAAGTTGAAATACTCATTCTTGAAGCTGGTTTAGGGGGACGATTAGATGCGACAACAGCCCATAAATCTAGACCAATCATTGCTATTGGGAATATTGGCTTAGACCATAAAGAATTTCTTGGAGATACGATTGAAAAAATTGCCGAAGAAAAATTAGCAGTTATTGAAAAAAACTCAATTGTCATCTCATGCAATCAAAATAGTCAAGTTGAAAATTTAATAACCAAAAAAGTTAAAGATGTAGGAGCAGAAATTATCTGGAAAGATTCAATTTCAAACAGCTATGAACTTGGATTAAAAGGAATTTTTCAAAAGCAAAATGCTTCAGTAGCTGTTGGAGCAATTGAAGCGCTGAATAATTTGGGATTTAATATAAAAGAAAAACATATATCTGAAGGTCTTAAAAAGACAACTTGGAACGGAAGACTAGAAATAATACATTATTTCAACAAAGAAATTCTTGTGGATTGTGCGCATAATTATCCTGCGGCAAAAGCACTCTCTAATGAGAGAAGCCATTGGGAGAATGAAGATAAAGGAATTTATTGGATTTTAGGTGTCCAAAGACAAAAAGATATTTACGCAATATTAAAAACACTTCTAAAGAAAAATGATCGCTTATTACTTGTACCAGTTCCAAACCAACCTAGTTGGCAATTAAATGATCTCTCTCAGATTAAAGAAATTGACTTTCAAAAAACAATTGAATTTAAAACATTTGAACTTGCCATTGAGTATTTATTTTCCCTAGAAAAATGGCCACCTAATCATCCTGTACTAACAGGTTCTATTTTTTTAGTTGCTGAATTTATTAAATTTGCGAATAAACAGAAATATTAAATTTTAAATTGTTCTTTTACTTCCCAACCTTCCAATTTTCCTGGATTTAATAGCCCTTTAGGATCAAATCTTAATTTCGCTTTTACTTGATCTGCATCCACCACTCCGAGACCTCCGCCTTCAACTGTTAAAACATGAGGATTAAAAATAAACGCACCAAGTTTCTTGCAATCTTCCATTATTTCATTTAATTCTTCTGCCCCATTCCACTTTAATACAGGCAAAGCTGCTAATCGCGGTGATCCTTGTTGAGAAACTGCCTCTAAATGCCAAAGAACTTTTTTACCCCATTTTTTTCTCAAAAAATTAATTAATTCTAGTTCATTATTAAGTGGTAAAAGCATCTGTAAATACGTCCAATTTTTATCCCTAGACCTCATATGAAGAGTTGTATGATTCCATACGACTTCAGAAATTCCATTGACGAGCTTTTCTTCTTCGCCAAGTAGGGTAGATTCAACTTTAAATTTTTTACAAATTAGCTCGATGGTTTTTATTCCTCCAAGAGTAGATTGAATTAATATCTTGTGACTTCTAGATTTACTTTTAAACCATTTTGGCATTTGATCTACAATTTCTTCTTCAAGAATTGCTCCTAATTTCAGATTAATTGCTGCGCTAGTAAGAGTTTTTAATATTTCTATTGTTTTTTCAAATTCAATACAGTCGATAACTAATGAGTACCACTTACGTTTGATATCAGTAGCAAGTAATAAAGAAGTGATTATTCCATTAGTCCCATAAGCGTGATTTAGAGGTTCGGATTCTTCAGCATCAAATTTTAATAATGCAGGTTTTTCATTCATCGTTACTGCCTCTAAACCTATAAGATTTCCTGGATCTCTTAAAAATCCCCACCTTATGGAACCAATACCTCCTGATCCACCTGCGATAAAACCTCCAATTGTTGCAGTTTTCCAAGTACTAGGAAGTAACCTCAATTCCCTCCCATATTTCTCTAATTGTTTATTCAAATCTCCCATAACACAGCCAGACTGTACTTTTACAAAGCCTGTATCTGGATCAAATTCTTCTAACTTATTAAATTGACTCATCTGCATTACAACTCCTTTAAATAATGGGACAGCTTGTCCATAATTACCTGTACCTGAACCCCTTAAAGTAAGTGGGATAGATAATTCCCAACAAATTTCTGCAACTTCCTTTATCGCTTTGTGATCACTAGGTCTTACCACCAAATCAGCAATACATTGGTCTAATTTTTCAGTAAGAATTGGAGAGTAGTTATAAAAATCTTTCGAAAGTCTTTTTACATCGGATTTATTTTCAATAATCTGTAAGTTTTTGACTTCTCTAATTTTGTCTATAAATTTAAGTTTTGATATCATTAAAAAAAATTTTTATGCTTTGTATATAAATTAGCCAATTAGCGATATAAATCGCCTTTTATAAATACTTTTCTCTTTAAATTACTCGAAAAAACATCTGCCCATCTTTGTGCATCTAAAATCACAAAATCAGCAGGACAACCTTTTTTAATTAAACCATCCCATTTTAAATTTAATAATCTGCTTGGAGCTAAAAAAATAGAAGATAGAGTCATTCTCTCCCAGGGATTTAGTTGAAGCATAGGCATCGAGCAAGACAACATATAAAAAGGATCAAAATTACCAAATGGGTACCAAGGGTCTTGAACATTATCACTACCAAGAGATACATCCACATGTGATTTTTGTAATTGCTTTATTGGCGCAACTGGTCTTTTTAATGAAGTATTTTTATTACTTCGATTGAGCAGCCAAAAATTTGTTAGGGGTAAAGCAATAACCTTAATATTTTTCTCAGCCATTTTTTCTCCTAAATTTAAAATTTCTCTATTACTTAAAGAAATAAGACTACTCAAATGACTACAAGTGATCGGAATACTATTAATTTTTAAATTTTCGATTGTTTCTAATAAAACTTTTATTCCCGCTCCAGGTTCAATAATTGATTCATCTATATGCAAATCAATTTCTAATTTATATTTACTCGCAAGAAGAAGCATCTTTGCTAGAAATTTGATTGTATTTTTTTTATTGAAAGGGGGTACAATGACACCTCCTAGAATACCTTCATTAGAGGAAAATATTTTTGCCAAATCTTCTCCATCAGTTGTATCCCAGAATTCCAATGGAGCTAGAGCAACGTATTGTAGAGTCAACTCAGATGAAAATTTTTTTTGTAATTTAAAAAGTTCAATCCAAATATCAATAGATTGACCTTTGTATGTATCAATATGACTTCTAATTGCTCGGTATCCATTTTGTATGGCAAGTTTTAATGATTTCTCAACTCTTTCAAGAACCTTATCTGTAGTTCTAGTTTTATGTTCTTCAAGATTTACTGATAATGCTCCTTCATAGTTTGATTCCAGATTAGGAAAGTCTGCCCATGTAAAAGATTTATCAAAATGCGAATGCGTTTCAACAAATCTTGGGAATAAAATATTTTTTGGTTTTGCAATTTTATTTTTTAAAGGCTTTAACTCAGAAACAAATCCATCCTCCCAACTAATGGAAACTGAACATAAATCCTCTAAATCGATAATGAGGTTATCTATATCTTCTATTAAACAAAGGCTTCTGGGAATAAGAACCTCAGCCGTGCCGGAATTACTCAAATTTTTAAATTTTCTTTTATTTTAAAACATTAGAAAACTTTACTGAATTAGAAAATAATTCAAATTTCGCTAAATGATAAAAATAACTATGAAATATTACCCTTGAGTTGTTAAATTTATAAATGTGAGGCGGGCGTCGCCAAGTGGTTAAGGCAGCGGCTTGTGGCGCCGCTATTCGGGGGTTCGAATCCCCTCGCTCGCCCTCAAAAAAATTGCAGCAAAATTATTTAACTTGTAATTTTGAATTAAAGATTCATAAAAAATTCCTAGCAAAGTGCTAACAAAAACAAAACCAGACGATAAAAAAATTCAAAAGAATTCAACTATAGGAAGTTATTGGATAACTACATTTGGATGCCAAATGAACAAGGCTGATTCTGAGAGAATGGCTGGGATACTAGAAAAAATGGGATATACCAGAGCAGATAACGAATTAAATGCAGATTTAGTCTTGTATAACACATGCACTATCAGAGACAATGCGGAGCAAAAAGTTTATAGTTTTCTAGGCAGACAAGCGAAAAGAAAGCACAAAACACCTAGCTTAAAACTTGTTGTTGCAGGTTGCCTTGCGCAGCAAGAGGGAGAGTCTTTACTTAGACGAGTACCAGAACTTGATTTAGTAATGGGGCCTCAACATGTAAACAACCTTGAGAATCTTCTAGGAAAAGTTGATTTAGGAAATCAAGTTGCGGCCACAGAAGAAACCCACATTTCTGAAGACATCACAAGTGCCAGAAGAGAAAGCTCTATTTGTGGCTGGGTAAATATCATCTATGGATGTAATGAAAGATGTTCATATTGTGTAGTCCCCTCTGTCAGAGGGAAAGAGCAATCAAGATATCCAAATGCGATAAAAAGTGAGGTCCAAAAATTAGCTGATGATAATTTTAAAGAAATTACTCTTTTGGGCCAGAATATTGATGCTTATGGTAGAGATCTTCCAGGAACTACGAAAGAGGGGAGAAAAGAAAATACTTTAACTGATCTTTTATACTATATTCATGATGTTAAAGGGATTCTCAGAATAAGATTTGCTACTAGTCATCCAAGATATTTTTCAAAAAGATTGATCCAAGCTTGTTATGAACTTGATAAAGTCTGTGAACATTTCCATATACCCTTTCAAAGTGGCAATGATGAAATCTTAAAGAAAATGTCCAGAGGATATTCCATCAAAAAGTATAAAAGTATTATCGAGAATATAAGATCATTAATGCCAGACGCATCAATCACAGCTGACGCAATAGTTGCTTTCCCAGGAGAAACCGAACAACAATTTAAAGATACATTAAAGCTAATATCAGATATTGGCTTTGATCAAGTAAATACAGCAGCATACTCTCCAAGACCAAATACGCCTGCAGCAGTTTGGTCGAATCAACTTTCTGAAGAAGTTAAAAAAGCTAGATTGCAGGAAATTAATGATTTAGTCGAGAAAACTGCTAAGAGCAGAAATCAAAGATATATCAACAATATCGAAAGCGTTTTAATTGAGGGTTTAAATCCAAAAAATGCCTCTCAAATTATGGGTAGAACTAGGACAAATAGACTCACTTTCGTAGAGATCCCCAAAAACATAAACTTAAATTTTTCACTGGGAGATGAGATAGATGTCAGAATAAATGAAGCAAGACCTTTTTCTTTAACAGGAAAACTTTATTCATAATATTTTTTCTAAATGATCGGGAAAACAAAAAAATGTATTGGGTTAATATTTGGTGGGCATTCTAATGAACATGAAGTATCGATATCCTCTGCAAAAACAGTTTTTCAAGCCTTTAATTCAGAAATAAACAGACAACGATTTACTGTTAAAGCCTTTTATATAAACAAATTTGGAGATTGGCTTGATAGTAATCTCTCAGAAAAAATCCTAATTGGTGAAATTGAAAACAATACAACAAAAAAACAAGGAATTTTTAATCAAGAAAAAATTAACTTTCTAGAGGGAATTGAATTTCAAAATGTTGATGTTTGGTTTCCTCTTTTACATGGATTTAATGGTGAAGATGGCTCAATTCATGGCTTACTAAGATTTACAAAGAAACCTTTAGTTGGATGTGGAATTATAGGATCTGCACTTGGAATGGATAAAATATTGATGAAAACAATTTTCTCAAATCTTAAACTCCCACAAGTTAATTATCTAGTTTTTCAAAATGAAGATTTTAACGATAAGAAAGTAAAAAATAAGTTAATTAATGAAATTTTAAAAAAATTAAATTTTCCCGTTTTTGTTAAACCATCGAACTCTGGATCATCTCTAGGAATCTCAAAAGTCATAAATGAATCAGACATATTACCTGCCTTAGAAAAGGCTCGGGCAATAGATCCTAGAATTTTAGTAGAGGAAGGTTTAGAGGTAAGGGAGATTGAATGCGGAATAATTGGGAATTCAAAACTCTTAACCTCTGAGATAGGCGAAGTAAAATACGAAAGTGATTGGTATGATTACAATTCAAAATACAACTCAAATAATAAAATAACTATTCCAGCCGAAGTAGATTCTAAAACCATTAAAGAAATTAAAGAAATTGCTATTAAAAGTTGTAAAGCATTAAATATTTTTGGCTTTGCCAGAGTAGATTTCTTTTTAGAAAAATCTTCAAATAAAATTTTATTAAATGAAATAAATACAATTCCTGGTTTTACCAAAAAAAGTATGTTTCCAATGCTATGGAAAGCTTCAGGTTTAAATATTGAACAACTTGTGGCTAGACTGGTAGATATATCTCTAGATTTATAATTCAAGTAAAATGTTGCATGGAATTCTTTGGCTACCATTACTTTTTATCTTCGTTTTATTAACTGCTCTCGGATGGCTCGAAAGAAGAAGGCAAAATCTTTTTAGAAGTTGGGCAAATGGTTCTGAGCTTTGTAAGTTAGATAGTTCAGGTGCAGCCTCTTTAAAAGATGGTGAATTAAGATGGAGCGCATTTGAAGCTGGCACTTTTGAAGAAAAAGATAGTTTCACAATCAAGAAACTAGAACTAGTTGAATTAATGGCTCTAACTTCTGGTGAGGCTCCTCTCACAAATGAATCTCAAGGAAAGTGCAGATTGAGATTAATAGGAGATGGTAAAGAAATGGATGTACCTTTTTCTGATGCAGAACAAGCGAGAGAATGGATGGACCAATTGATGGAAAAAGCTAGATGTGATTTGTGAAAAACCAGCAAAACATTAATAATAAAAGATTCTTATTTCTAATTTTATTTTTATTTTCAACAAGTTTTATAAGCCTAAAAACGCTAAAAAAGGTCAATATTCAGGATATAAGAATTTCTGGTAGTGAATTATTCTCTCAGAATGATGTAGTAAATAATTCATCTTTAAAATTGCCACTCCGATTAATTTTCATCAAAACTAATTTTTTAGAAAAAGAGTTAAAACAAAATTTATCTCTCAAGAATGTTTCGGTAAATAGAGAATTATTTCCTTTTGGTTTGAAAGTCAAAGTAAATACAAGAACTCCAATAGCTTACGGCGAGAAAATATTAGATGACGAAAAAATATTAGGCTTCATTGATAAACATGGAGTTTTTATTGATAAAAAAAATGCAGATGAAAAAAATTTAAACAAATTAACCATACAAGTTTTTGGATGGAAAGAGAAATTTAAAAAGATATTATCTAAAATTTTAATTGCCCAAGAGGATTATGAATTTGAGATAGGTAAAATAACTTTTTCACCCAATGGGTTTCTAACTATTGAGGAAAAAGATTTAAAAACAATCTTCCTAGGATTTAATCCAAATTTAATCAACTATCAATTACAAATTATCAATAACCTAAAAAATGAATTTAAGAAAAATAATTTTTCTGAAAAAATAGATAATATTGATCTAACTGACCCAAATAGACCAAAAATAAAAGTGTTCAAACCCTAATATTTGGAAATCTATTTTAAATAATTTTTTTTAATTATTGTAGTGTTGGTGGGGGTTAAGCATTTAAAACTAAATATTTAGAAAATAAATATTTTAATGATTTTCCTCAACAAATTCCTGCAGATGAGCTTAGTGAGTTCATAATGCACCCAATACTAGTATTAGTTCCTTATTAAGAGATGAGCTTCGGTAACAATCCAAACTTTGATCAATCGAGAGAAATCCTTCCCAGTCAAAACGCCAAAATAGAAGTAATTGGTGTAGGCGGTGGTGGAAGTAACGCAGTTAACAGAATGATAAATAGTGATCTAGAAGGTGTATCATTTCGAGTCCTAAATACTGATGCACAAGCCCTACTACAGTCTTCTGCAGATCGTAGAGTTCAATTAGGGCAAAACCTTACTAGAGGGTTAGGTGCAGGAGGGAATCCAAGTATTGGTCAAAAAGCTGCCGAAGAATCTAAAGAAGAGCTTCAACAAGCTTTAGATGGATCTGATCTAGTCTTTATAGCCGCTGGAATGGGTGGTGGAACGGGTACAGGGGCAGCTCCTGTAGTCGCCGAAGTAGCCAAACAAAGTGGGGCTTTAACAGTAGGTATAGTAACCAAACCATTTTCTTTTGAAGGGAAAAGAAGAATGCGTCAAGCAGAGGAAGGAATCGCAAGACTAGCTGAAAATGTAGATACCCTCATAGTTATTCCAAATGATCGATTGAAAGATGTTATTGCAGGAGCGCCTCTCCAAGAAGCATTTAGGAATGCTGATGATGTTTTAAGGATGGGAGTTAAAGGAATCAGTGACATAATTACTTGCCCAGGATTAGTTAATGTTGATTTCGCAGATGTAAGATCGGTTATGACAGAGGCAGGTACGGCTCTTCTTGGAATAGGTATCGGTTCAGGAAGATCGAGAGCATTAGAGGCAGCACAGGCAGCAATGAATAGTCCTTTATTAGAAGCAGCCAGAATTGATGGAGCTAAAGGATGCGTTATAAATATTACCGGTGGCAAAGACATGACATTGGAAGATATGACCTCTGCATCAGAAATTATCTATGATGTTGTTGATCAAGAAGCAAATATTATTGTAGGTGCAGTTGTAGATGAGGCAATGGAAGGGGAGATACAAGTTACTGTAATTGCTACAGGATTTGAAACAAACCAACCTTTAAATCAACAAAGAATAAAAAACAGATTATCAAATCAACCTTTATATAATTTATCCGATAATAAAGAGTCAGGAGCCAGTATTCCTGAGTTTTTAAGATTAAGGCAAAATAAGAGGGATATAAATTAAAAGGTAAAATAAAGTGACTCGGTTATCTCGCCTGCCTCAAGCATCCCTTGTGGCTGCTACCTTCCGGTCCTGACCAGGTTTAGGCGTTAAAACCGCGAAAGGCCGAGTCAAAAACATATTAGCAATTCTTGATTAAAAAAGATACATAAATTTCTTATGTTACCTTCAGACCTCGCAAAGTATAAAAAAAAATCTCAAAAAATTATTGCATTAACAGCATGGGACTCCATATCAGGATCCATCGCAGAACAAGCTAATGTTGATCTCGTTTTAGTGGGAGATTCTTTAGCAATGGTCTGTTTAGGATACAAATCAACATTGCCATTAACTTTAGAGAATATAATTTATCATACCAATGCAGTTTCGAGAGGATTTAAAAAGAAAATTGAAGAACAACCTTTGGTCGTTTCAGATATGCCTTTTCTGACTTACCAATGTGGAGAGGATAAAGCTGTGGAGTATGCAGGGAAAATCATTCAGAGCACTTATGCAAAGGCTGTAAAGGTAGAAGGTGCTGAACCAGAAATACAAAAAGTTATTTCTAGATTAATAAGAATGGGAATCCCTGTTATGGGTCATATAGGTCTTACACCACAAAGCTATCTAAACCTTGGATTAAAGAAACAAGGAGAAAGCTTAGAAAGCAAAGAAAAAATCAAGAGAGAGGCTTATATTCTTGAAGAATTGGGATGTTTTTCAATAGTTCTCGAACATATTCCTGATTTGCTTGCTAAAGAAATACAAAATACTTTAACAATTCCCACAATAGGCATAGGTGCAGGTAATTATTGCGATGGGCAAGTAAGAGTTACTGCAGATTTATTAGGTCTTAATGATCATCAACCACCATTTTGTCAACCTATCATAAAAGGGAAGGAATTATTTAAGGATAAATTGAAAGAATGGGTAGACTCTGAAAGATTTAATTAATCTCATCCCACCACTTAAACATGGCAATAAGAATTTGATTACTAAGTTCCATTCCTTTTGGATCGCTTAAAAAAAATCTATTCCCCTTTTGCACTAAAATTCCAGTTTCAAGAAATCTTTCCCATTCTTCAAGCAATTTACTTAGATTTCTTTTGAATTTTTTGTTGTCCCAGTTTTGTTCTTTAAACAGCTCCTGGATATCTATCCCCTCTTTAAGTCTTAATCCCAACATGATTTTTTCATCAAGTTCTTTATAGATAAAATCCTTATTAGTTAGGGATGAATCTAGATTCAGTTCACATTGCCTAATTACCCATTCTTTATATTCTTTACTAACTCTTGGTCTAGAAAACTTTTCTCCCCAAGGAGAACTAGTGGAACCTTGACCAAAACTCCACCAGCCTAATCCACTCCAATAAACTCTATTATGTCTGGATTGATGACTAGGGAGAGAATAGTTTGAGATTTCATATCTTGAGTACCCTGAGTTTTTTAAGATTAGATGAGTTGATTGACTATTTCTAAAAGCCTCATCATTACTTGGAAGTTTTAACTTTCCTAAATTAACTAATTTCTTAAAAACAGTTCCATTTTCAATATTTAAATCGTAAACAGATATATGTGGTGGTGAAAACGTTATTGTTTTTTTTAATTCATCTTGCCACTCTTTAAATCCACTAAGTGGCAAATTTTGAATTAAATCTAAGCTCCAGCTTTTTATTAAACCAGAATCATATGCTCTCTTCAACCATAAACAGGATTTTTCAGCATCAACTCTCAAATGCCGCCTTCCCGACTTTTGAAGTATCTGATTATTAAAACTTTGTACTCCGAGACTAAATCTATTTATCCCAGCATTTATGAATCCATTAAGATCATCTTGATTAAAACTTGCGGGGTCAACCTCCATGGTAATTTCAGCACCATAGTCAATTCCATAATTTTCTCTAAAAAGATCAATTAATTCTTTGATTTGTTTCGGATCCAAAATTGATGGCGTACCACCTCCCAAATAAAGTGTAGAAAGAGGTGATTTATGCTTAATTGACAATATTTCTTTGTATAAAAAGTGCAAATATTCTTTAACAGTTTTGCTTCCATAACCTTGTAAAGTTTCAACATTGTTTCCAAGTGGAATAACTGCAAAATCACAATAAAAACACCTCCTATGGCAAAAAGGGATGTGTACATAGGCACTTCTTGGAAACTTATTCATAATTTAAATACATTTGTTTAAGCTCCAAAAAAAGTATTAAGGATCGAAAAAAACAAAATCCTTATTTACTCAATTAATAAATCCTAGTAGATTATAGATATGACAGATATCTTAGTATTAATTTTATTTGTATTGTCTGGTGCTGCTTCAGGATGGCTTGGCGTGGATTTATTGCCGGTCGACATACTCAAACAGGTATCCAATGTTGAAGGTTTCAGAATTGTTTTAGCGATAATAGGTTTGTTTGTAGGATTAGCAGCAGGTTTTGTATTCCTTCAACTTAGAAAGACGTTTCTTGATCAAATTAGGACAATGCCCACAGACTTATTAATAAGTAGGTCGGTTGGCTTAATTTTAGGATTACTTGTAGCGAATCTCCTACTTGCTCCAATACTATTAATTCCTTTCCCTAGAGAAGTCTTTTTTGCAAAACCCTTAGCAGCTATATTAAGTAATATTTTCTTTGGTGTGCTTGGTTATAAGTTAGCAGATACCCATGGAAGGACATTATTAAGATTATTTAATCCAAATAATACTGATGCATATTTAGTTAATGAAGGAATACTGCCTGCTGCAAGTCCAAAAATTCTTGATACCAGTGTAATTATTGATGGCAGAATAAATGGCCTATTAAGTTGCGGATTATTGGAAGGCCAATTAATTGTTGCTCAAAGTGTAATTGATGAATTACAAACTTTAGCTGACTCAAGCAGTAATGAAAAAAGGTCTAAAGGCAGAAGAGGTTTGAAATTGTTAAAAGAATTAAGAGATTTATATGGGAGAAGACTTGTAATAAATCCAACAAAGTATGAAGGTAATGGGGTAGATGAAAAACTCTTGAAAATTACTGAGGATATGACAGGGACTCTAATTACAGCCGATTATAATCTCTCGCAGATTGCTGAAGTTAAAGAATTAAAAGTTATGAATTTGAGTGATTTAGTCATAGCTTTAAGGCCAGAAGTACAGCCAGGAGAATCACTTAATATAAAAATTGTAAGAGAGGGTAAAGAAAAAATGCAAGGCATTGGATATTTGGATGACGGAACAATGGTTGTAATTGATGAAGCAAAGAATTTTGTGGGAAGTAGATTAGATATTGTTATCACAGGAGCGCTACAAACTCCTACTGGAAGAATGGTATTTGGAAAACTGATAAATAATCCTGAGTCAAACAAATCTTTTAAATCACCAGCGACACAGGGCTAATTCTAGCTAGAATCAAATCAATCTTAATTTTGTGATACAAATGACTGTATCTGCTCCTTATTACGGCGAGAACACCGTTATGAGGACCCCGCCCCCAGATCTTCCCTCTCTTTTACTGAAAGAGAGAATCGTTTATCTTGGTTTACCATTATTCTCAGATGATGATGCAAAAAGACAACTAGGAATGGATGTTACTGAGCTAATTATTGCTCAACTTCTTTATCTAGAGTTTGAGGATCCAGAAAAACCTATTTATTTCTATATCAATTCAACAGGGACGAGTTGGTATACTGGTGACGCAGTTGGTTTCGAAACAGAAGCTTTCGCTATCTGCGATACAATAAGCTACATTAAGCCTCCAGTCCATACAATATGTATTGGTCAAGCAATGGGGACGGCTGCAGTTATCCTTTCATCTGGTACAAAGGGTCAAAGGGCTGCTCTTCCACATGCCTCTATTGTTTTACATCAACCTATAAGCGGAGCAAGAGGTCAAGCAACTGATATCCAAATAAGAGCTGAGGAAGTTTTGAAAAATAAAAAATCAATGCTGCAGATTCTATCTCGTAATACTGGGAAGACCATCGAAGAACTCTCTAAAGACTCTGACAGGATGAGTTATCTCAACCCTCAAGAAGCCCTAGATTATGGTGTCATCGATAGAATACTCACAAGTCAAAAGGATTTACCAAATAAAATTTAACTCTCACAAACAACAACTTTAAAATCATGCCAATAGGAACTCCAAGCGTGCCTTACAGACTTCCTGGAAGTCAATACGAAAGATGGGTTGATATATATACAAGACTGGGTGTTGAAAGAATTCTTTTCCTTGGACAAGAAGTAAATGATGGTATTGCTAATAGCCTTGTTGCACAAATGCTTTATCTAGATTCTGATGATAATTCCAAACCTATCTACCTATATATAAATAGCCCAGGAGGATCGGTGACTGCTGGTTTGGCTATATATGACACTATCAAATACGTAAAAAGTGATGTTGTAACCATTTGCGTAGGCCTTGCGGCCTCAATGGGTGCGTTCCTATTGGCTGCTGGCACAAAAGGAAAAAGAGTTGCTTTGCCTCATAGCAGAATAATGATTCATCAACCCCTTGGAGGAACATCTCAACGCCAAGCAAGTGATATTGAAATTGAAGCTAAGGAAATTTTAAGAATTAAAGATATGTTAAATATGTCTATGGCAGATATGACAGGCCAATCATTCGAGAAAATTGAAAAGGATACAGACAGAGATTATTTTCTAAGTGCTGAAGAGGCAAAAAACTATGGCTTAATTGATAGAGTAATCACACATCCAAGCGAAGCAAATTAATCCTAAATTTTCTAGAAAAATATTTTAATTTTCATTTTTAAATTAATATTTTTTTGGTTTATTTACACCTTGATGTCTAAAATATTAATTATTAAATGAAAAGAAGCTACAACTAATGACCCAACTCTTTTACGACACAGATGCAGATCTAAGTCTTTTAAACAATAAAACAATAGCGATTATTGGATATGGTTCACAAGGTCATGCACATGCCCTAAACCTTAAAGATAGCGGTATGGATGTAATAGTCGGATTATATAAAGGAAGTAAGTCTGAAAGCAAGGCTATTAGTGATGGTCTACAAGTATTTAGTGTTTCTGAAGCTTGCAAAAAAGCAGACTGGATTATGGTTCTCCTCCCAGATGAGTTTCAGAAAGATGTTTACCTTAAAGAAATAGAACCTAACTTAAAAGAAGGAAAGATATTAAGTTTTGCTCATGGTTTTAATATTAGATTTGGACTTATCAAACCTCCTGGTTTTGTAGACGTTGTTATGATTGCCCCAAAGGGACCTGGGCACACTGTTCGTTGGGAATATCAGAATGGTCAAGGTGTACCTGCATTGTTTGCAGTTGAGCAGGACTCTTCTGGAAGTGCAAGATCATTAGCGATGGCTTACGCTAAAGGGATTGGAGGAACGCGAGCTGGGATACTTGAAACAAATTTCAAAGAAGAAACAGAAACTGATTTATTTGGCGAACAAGCAGTTTTATGCGGTGGCTTATCAGAACTCGTCAAATCAGGCTTCGAAACTCTTGTAGAGGCAGGATATCAACCAGAACTTGCATACTTCGAATGTTTACATGAAGTTAAACTAATTGTTGATCTAATGGTGAAGGGTGGCTTATCTCAAATGAGAGATTCCATTTCCAACACTGCAGAATATGGAGATTATGTGAGTGGCAAAAGACTTATCAATAGTGATACAAAGAAAGAAATGCAGAAAATTCTAAAAGATATTCAAGATGGAACTTTCGCTAAAAATTTTGTAGAAGAATGCGATAAAAATAAACCCTTAATGACAAAATTAAGAGAAGAGAACTCAAAACATGAAATTGAGAAAGTAGGTAAAGGTCTGCGCTCGATGTTCAGTTGGCTGAAATAAATTTATTTTTAATATTTCTTGGATCGATTGGTTTTGATTTGTTAATTGGCGATCCAAGATTCTTAATCCACCCTGTTCAAATAGTTGGCTTTTACATAAAAAAAATATCTGATTACCTCATCAATAATTTTGGAGAAAATAAAAAGATATTATTTTGGGGAGGTTTCTTTATCTCTATATCTACTATTGGAATTAGTTTTAGTTTAGGAAAATTAATAGAACTCAGTTATGTACAATCAAGAAATAATTTTTTTAGTGGATTATTAATTTTTTTTGGAATTTCAAGTTGTTTTGCAACTAAAGGACTTATTTCAAGTGTGAAAGAGATTGCAGAGCTAATAGAACGCAAGGAAATTAATGACCAAAATAAGAAAATAATCAAAGATAAGGTTCAAAGAATCGTAAGTAGAGATGTGAGTTCATCTTCTATAAAACATCTCTTGAGATCAAGTACCGAGAGTCTTACTGAAAATTCTGTAGATGGAATATTTGGGCCCTTATTTTGGATTTTTATTGGAATTATTTTTATGAAGTTTTCAGTTTTTCTACCAGGTCCTTTATCACTTGGTTTTTCTTATAAAGCTATAAGTACTTTAGATTCAATGATAGGTTACAAATATGATTATTTTAGATATTTAGGTTTTTTCAGTGCAAAAATCGAAGATATTTTTACTTTTGTTCCTTCAAGATTAGTTTTAATCACATTACCTTTAGTTAGTGCCAAAGTTAATGAGTATATATCAACCATAAAAAAAAGTTATCTTGATGGTAAAAAATATGATTCACCTAATGCTGGGATTTCAGAAGCTATATTTGCTTATATTTCTGGGATTAAATTGGGAGGAAAAAGTAAATATAAAAATGAAATGATTGAAAAACCCATAATCAATGCGACTGGAGATAATTGCACTGCAGAAAAAATTAAATTAATTTGTCAATTAATTTTGAGATTACAATTTTTATGGATAATTATTTTTGTCTTAATTTTTTTATTATTTGGAGTTTAATTTAATAATAAATTAGTTTAAAAATTATTAAAATAAACAAAAAAGACTCCATGCAAGAAAAAGACTCCATGCAAGAAAAAGATTCCATGCAAGAAAAAGACTCTTCAAAGGAAAATCAAAATGATAGTTTTACTAATAAATCATTAAATGATAATGAATACTCAAAATGGGTAGACAATCAGGGAGATGAAGTAAAGAATGTTTTTGGATTTAATAGCAGCGCTGAGCTTGTGAATGGGAGAGCAGCTATGATCGGATTCTTAATGCTTATATTAACCGAGTTGGTTTTTAGCGGCAGACCTGTGACATCTTCAATCTTTGGTATCAATTAAAAATGGAAGAAAAAAAATCTAATCCAATAAAAGTCATCCTTTACATATCTATATGGGTAATAATTTGGGGAACATTAGGTTCTTTAATCGATTATCCTCTTTATAAAAATAAAATTTACCTAGAAGGAAGCATATATCAGTATCTTACTTTCGCTATTACAGCAATAATATCCATAATAAGTGCAAAGTTTTTTTATAAAAAATTTGATCTATAAAAATTTATACCTAAATTTCTTAATAATTTTAGCTGGTTCTCTGTTGTCATTTGACTCGTAAAGTATCCACTGATGTGTCTCAGTATCATGATCACAACCATAATTTCCAGATAGATTATCGTAACTTGAAAGATATGAATGACAATTCTGGTCTGCCTCAAAAGCAGAGTCATAACCTGTTAGAAAATATGTCAAGAATAGAAGGATTAATAACAAAAAAAATACTTGAGAAACTAAATTTACTACCTTCATAAGAATTTATAAAATTTAAATATATCATTTAAAAATATTTAACGACCAACATTAAAAACAAAGTCATGGAATTCTTGATTCTTTAAATAAAGTATGACTAGCAATACTAAAATCAGATTTAAGCCTAATACTATTGATCCAAAAATATTTATTTGTTTTTTACCTGGCAAAGTGTAAGTAAATTTCTTGCCTTTAAGAAAAGCTGCTAAGCCTTTTTTTTCTGTTTTAGATTCTTTTATTTCAGCATCATTTTTAACTTCATTATCAGAGAAACCTTTTACCATTAAAACTTAAAATTCAAATTTATAATATTCCAAAAAAATTAATTTTTTTAATAATTAACAATTTTTAATCACATATGGGATCAAAAATGAAATTCTTTCATTAGACAAATTTCTTAAAAAATAAGCTTCAATAATTGCCGACTGCAGCCCCAATAAACTTGATTGGCATTTGAATCTATTTTGGTCAAATACAACTAATTGAAGTTTTTCTATTTCAGAAATCAACTCTTTACAAACTTGGGTCTGGGAATCTTTAATACAATCGCTAGATTGCTTTAAAATCTTGGATTTTATTGGTATTGTTTCTGCCATAACTACATTAGATAACAACAAAAATTTTAGGAATAAAAACGTTAAACTTTTCATTACTTCTTAATACTTCAAAATTTGAGATACCTCTTTAAGTGTTTTGGTCATTGAGCCAAAAGCATTTTATTGAAATTTAAAAAAAAAGATGCTCTAAGAGAGCACCTTGGTATTAAAGAAAGAAATAGGTTAAAAAGTTTAACCTTGAACTCTATCCTTAAAAAGTTTACCTGCTGAGAATGTTGGAACTCTTTTAGCAGGTATTGCTATTTTTTCGCCTGTCTTGGGGTTTAATCCCTGTCTTGCAGAACGATCTCTTGGCTCGAAAGAACCAAATCCTAGTATGGAGACTTTTTTGCCTTCCACTACTGAATCAACAATAGTTTCAATAGCTGCATCAACAACTAAAGAAACATCCGTTTTTGTGAGCTCTGTACGAGCAGCAACAAGATTTACTAAATCAGCTTTGTTCATTGAATTGTTTGTAAAGCAGAGTTTTAAAGACAAGAGTTTTAATCAAGCCTAAAAACCTCGAACTCGCATATCATATGGAGCAAATACAAATACGGCAACCGAAAATGCCGGCGGCGCAAAGCTTTATACAAATCTTAGAGACATATTTAGCTACATTATTTATTTTTATAGAGACATATTTTTGTTACGTAAAGAATAGCCTCTCATATAAGAAAACAGCTAAACCCATTGTTATCACTAGATTTTGTCTTAAAAAATCTTACTTCATTTATCAAAAGGAGAAACGTCAAAGGTTCATGAAGTTAAGAATTTGAAGTATTTATTATGTTTTATTAATTTTCAGATATATTTCGTTCTCATCACATGAAAAAGCATGATTTGTATTTTGAAATCAAGAAAAATCTGGTTTTCTCATTATTAAACTTTCCCTCTAAATCGTTCTACGCACTAAGCAGATGGATGAATAAATTGCAATTAACTAGAAAATCAATACTCTCCAAGATCTAATAAAGTTGATTAGTGAAACCTTAAATTTGAGTTTTTTTTTTAATTTTGCATCTATTATTCAAATATCAGTAATTTGAATAAATTATCCCAATATTGAACTAATTAATGCTAAAGAAAAAGTGACTCATATCAATAAAGGTAAACCATTTCCTTTAGGAAGTTCTCTAACTTCACAAGGAGTTAATTTTTCCCTAATAGCCACAAATGCAGAATATGTAGAAATCTTATTGTTTGAGAAAGAAGACTCTATTTCCCCAAAGACTATATCGAGATTAGATCAGAAACATAATACTGGTCCTTACTGGCATGCAGAAATCAAAGATCTAAATGAAGGTTGTATTTATGCTTTTAGAGTAAAACAACAAAATAATGGAATTAATAATAACTATGAAAAGAAAGTATTACTTGATCCATGTTCAAGGGGTATTACTGGATGGAAAAGTTATAAAAGAGGCAATGCATTAAAAACTCAAGAAAATACACATTCTTGTCTTAAAAGCGTTGTTTGCGATAGAAAGTTATTTAATTTTAAGGATTATCCAAGACCGAAACATTCTTGGGAAGAAACAATTATTTATGAACTCCATATCAAATCCTTTACTGAATCAGCTGATAAAAATGAAAGTTGTTTCAAGAAATTTTTACAAAAAATTCCGTATCTAAAAGAACTCGGCATTACAACAATTGAATTACTTCCAATTTTTTGTTTTGATCCAACTGATGCACCAAATGGTTTAGAGAATTTTTGGGGTTATAGTCCAATCAATTGGTTTACCCCTCATTTTGAATATCTTTCGAATGAATCTGCCGAAAAGGATAGAGAGGAATTTAGAAGATTAGTAGAGGAATGTCATAAATCAGATATTGAAGTCATTTTAGATGTTGTATACAATCACACGTCTGAGGGAGATTCTCAAGGACCTGTAATATCTTGGAAGGGTATAGATGAAAATCTTTATTACTTTATAGGAAAAGATAAAAATTATCAGGACGTTTCTGGGTGCGGTAATACTATTGCAGCAAACAGAGGATTAGTTAGAAAAATAATAATTGAATCATTAAAATGTTGGGCGAGTGAATTTGGAGTAGATGGTTTTAGATTTGATTTAGGAATTGCTCTATCAAGAGGAGAAAATCTTTCGCCACTCGAAAATCCTCCAATTTTTGAAGATATAGAATGTGAACCAGAACTTATCGATATCAAATTAATAAGTGAGCCATGGGATTGTGGCGGTTTATATAAATTAGGTGATTTCCCGTCTAAGAATACTTTCACTTGGAATGGTCATTTTAGAGATGACTTGCGGAGATTTTGGAAGGGGGATAAAGATACAGCTTGGAATATGAGCGATAAAATAAAAGGTTCTCCATCGATTTATAAAGAAGATAATATTTTTCCAAAATCAATAAATTTTATTACTTCACATGATGGATTTACTCTAAAAGATTTAGTAACTTTCAATAGAAAACATAATTTTGCCAATAGAGAACAAAATAGAGATGGTGATAACCATAACAATTCTTGGAATCATGGTACAGAGGGACCAACTACAAACTTATTAATCAATGATTTAAGAAAAAGACAACAAAAAAATCTTATTCTAAGTTTACTTATCTCTAAAGGTGTTCCCATGATACTTATGGGTGATGAGATAGGAAGGTCACAAGGCGGTAACAATAATTCTTGGTGCCAAAATAATTTATTAGGCTGGATGAATTGGGAACATGGTCAACAAGATTTAGAATTATTAGAATATTTTAAGTACGTTATAAAAATTCGAAAAAAACTAATAAACATTTTTAATCCATCATTCTTCCCTAACAATCAAACCAATGAAAATATTCCAACATATCATTGGCATGGAACAAAGTTAGATAGCCCCGATTGGAGTAGTTGGTCTCACACAGTTGCCTTTAGCATCAACAAAGGCAATACTAATCCGCTGGTCTGGATAGGTTTAAATGCATATTCAAAAAGTATAGATTTCCCTTTGCCGAAATGTAAATATAATTGGTTAAAAGTTATTGACACTAGCATGCCTGGGATTCTTGAACCCTTAACCATTAGTGAAAGATCTGTTTCAATAAAGAGTAGAAGCTCTTTATTAATCATTTCAGAAGAAGTATTTGGGGCAAAAAATAATATATTCTAAAAGCGGGCGGCGGGAATCGAACCCGCATCTTCAGCTTGGAAGGCTGAGGTTTTACCACTAAACCACGCCCGCATTAAGTAATACAATTACCATTGCAATAATACATTATCAAACAATCAACAAAGTAAAAAGATTGGAAAATTCACACTCGAAAAAAAATATTACTAGATCAACAACAAGATTAATGTTCTCTTATGGGCTAGGAGATGCAGGTACAGGTTTAGTTGCGACGCAATTTGGTTTTTTTCTGTTCAAATTCTTTATTTCTGCTGGTTTACCTGTAATAATTGCAGGTTCATTATTAATGTTAATAAAGATATGGGATGCAGTAAATGATCCGTTAATTGGATGGTTAAGTGATCGTACGAAATCAAGGTGGGGGCCTAGAATCCCTTGGATGGTAGCAGCATCTGTTCCTCTTGGTTTCTCTTTAGCTGCGATATGGTGGACACCCACTGGTTCCGTGTTAACCAAGACTATATACTATGCCATAATTTCTATAGTCGTAATGACTGCTTATACAAGTATTAATCTTCCTTTTGCAGCTCTATCTACTGAAATTTCTGAAAAAACAGCAATAAGAACAAGACTAAACGCATCTAGATTTACTGGCTCAATAATTGCAGGACTAACTGGTTTAATAATTGCTGGAGTTGTATTAGGTTCTGAAGGATCCGCAAATAATGAATATTTTTTAATGGGTAAAATAAGTGGATGTATTGCAGTTGCTGCCACATTAATTTCTTGTTGGGGATTGGCTCCATTTGCAAAAAAAGCAAGAAGACCTTCAGGAAAAGTTGAAGCTATAACACTTCAATTCAAAAGGATCTTTAGAAATAAAAAATTTCTAAAAGTTATTACGCTTTATATTCTTCTCTGGTGCGCCTTACAATTGATGCAAACAGTAGCTTTAATCTATGTAGAGGATGTACTCAATGTACCGACATATATTGCGAAGTGGATCCCGATACCTTTCCAAATTAGCGCTTTAGTGGGTTTACAAATATGGACCAGAGTATCAAATAAATTGAATAGGATTTCAGCCTTAAACTATGGAGCAATTATGTGGATTATTTCATGTACTGCAGCTTTATTTTTACCTTCAATACCAAAAATTTCAGGTGTTGGGGGTAGTTTATTTCTAAATTCCACTAACATATTTCTGTTTATTCTATTAATTTTGATAATCTGTCTTATTGGCATTGGAGCTTCAACCGCTTTTCTTATCCCTTGGTCACTACTTCCTGATGCAATAGACGAAGATCCAGAGAAACCAGCAGGATTATATACTGCTTGGATGGTACTTATTCAGAAGATTGGTATCGCGTTTAGTGTTCAATTATTAGGATTTTTGTTGTATTTATCTGGTTATCAATCATGCATTGTTGATAAAGATAGTCTAAATATTATAGAACAATGCTACTCAGCACAATTAACTATTAGATTATGTATTGGTTTTATACCCTCAATATTGGTAATAATTGGTCTTTTAATAATGAGAAAATGGGATCAAAAATTAATTACAAACTAATATAGAGATATGTATTACCCTAATTTTTTTAAAAGACTTCTAAGCAGCTTAATCATTGGTGGTCAAGCAATTAATTTTATCTTTAAAGGTAAAATTTCCAAAAATGATCTCTTTGACCAACTTATGGATTCAGGTCCTGGAAGTTTGTTAATTGTATTAATTACAGGAATTGCTGCAGGTACAGTTTTTAATATTCAAGTTGCATCACAACTTACAAGTATGGGGGTTTCAAGTGAAATTGGAGGTTTATTAGCAGTAGGCATGGCGAGAGAAATGGCTCCTCTTCTAACTGCTACTTTAATGACTGGGAAGGTTGCCACTGCCTATGCTGCTCAACTGGGCACTATGAAAGTTACAGAACAAATTGAGGCAATAACTATGTTAAGGACCGAACCAGTCCAATATTTGGTAGTCCCAAGGTTACTATCGATGGTAATAATGTCTCCAATACAGTGTCTTTTGTTTCTATCTGTAGCTTTATGGAGTGGACAAATTTGGAGCACAATTTTTTATAAAGTTCCTCCAATAGTTTTTTGGACATCTGTAAGATCAGGTAATGTGAGTTTAACCAGTACAGACTTAACTTCAATGTTAATAAAATCTGTAGTCTTCGGATTACTTATTTCAATTATTGCTTGTGGATATGGACTCACCACTAAAGGTGGTCCAAAAGAAGTTGGAACAAGTACAACAGGTGCAGTTGTAATGACTCTCGTTACTGTATCTTTAATGGATGTATTACTAACACAAATTTTATTTGGATGATTCTATGTTCAACACTAAACCAAAAAATGAAGAACCAGTAATAATAGCACCATCATTTCAATTACCAATCATTCTAATAGTTTTAAGCTTTATGCTTTTATTTTTAAATATTGGTTCTTTGCCAACAATAGTTTTTGCTTCTTTTAGCTTTTTTTTATTACTTCAGTCATTTACCTTAAGAATAAAAATAACAAATGATGATTTTATCGTTTTACAATTAGGAAAAGAGATTAGAACTTTTCCATTCAAGAACTGGATATCATGGAAATTATTTTTCCCTTTAATTCCAGGTATTTTTTATTTTAGAGAAAAGTCCAGTCCTCATTTATTACCAATATTATTTAATCCAAAGCAATTAAAAGATGAGCTCATAAAAAAAGTTGACTCCCTGGAAATCAAAAACTCCTAAAATTCAGTATTTACTTAATCATCAAAATTATTTAAATGGCCAATAAAGAAATTTCTAACAATAATCCTGAGAAGGAATTCATAACAGATAAGTCAATTTCAGATGATAAAACCAAACAAATTAGTAAGAAAAATACAATGCAAAATAAAAAAATTACACCAAAAAACGACAACTCAACAAAATCTTTTGATGAAATTTCTAATGAAATTTTTAAAGATCTCGTTTCAAAAAAAGACTATTTAGTTAAAGAAATAAAAGAGTTAGAAACAAAAAAAAATGAACTAGAAAAAGATATTGAGGCAAATTTTAAAGGTCAGTCAGATAATATTGCTAAAAGAGTTAAGGGCTTTCAAGAGTACTTAACTGGAGCTTTACAGAATCTTTCACAAAACGTAGAGAAACTTGAATTAGTTTCTCAACCAATAATCGTAAAACCTTCTCCCCTAGATGAGAAAAAGCAAAACAATAGTACAAATAATGTAGTTAATGTTCCCGCTCTTTCTGAAACATTTAAGCCAGATGAAGAGATTATAAAAAGTTGCTTTTCAAGTTTTACAGAACAACCGGACTTTTATGCAGAACCTTGGAAATTAAGACGGAGTCTTGATTCATCAGATATAGAAATTATGGATGATTGGTTCTTTAACATGGGCGGAAGAGGTTCTCTTGAAAGTAGAGGTTCTCGACAAAAAAATGCCTTGTTATCAGCGGGTTTAATATCTATTCTTGGCGAATTATATGGAGATCAGTTTCAGACTCTTATTTTAGCTTCGCAGCCTGAACGATTAGGTGAATGGAGAAGAATTCTTCAAGATTCACTTGGTCTCACAAGGGATGACTTTGGACCTAATAGTGGGATTGTTCTTTTTGAAAGGCCTGAAGGTGTCATCGAGAGAGCTGATAGATTAGAAGCGAATGAAGAATTGCCATTTATTATCATTGATGCAGCAGAAACCTCTGTTGAAATTCCAATACTTCAATTCCCATTATGGGTTGCATTTGCTGGTTCAGATAATGAAATTTACGATGATCTTGAACTAAACTAAGCTTTATGAATATCTTAATAATTTTTACAAGTTATCTTTTAGGATCACTTCCTACAGGTTTTTTAATTGGAAAATATCTCAAAAATATAGATCTAAGAACTATAGGCTCTGGATCTACAGGTGCCACAAATGTCTTAAGAAATGTTGGGAAATGGCCAGCACTTTTTGTATTTATAATTGACGTTGGGAAAGGCCTTATTGCAGTAAAAATTGCTCAATATTATTCAGATCAAGGATTAATAGAAGTCATAGCAGGGATATCCGCTATCTCAGGACATATTTGGCCAATATGGCTTAGAGGTAAAGGAGGGAAAGCTGTCGCAACTGGATTAGGTATGTTTTTAGCTCTTTCTTGGAAAGTTGGACTCGCATCTCTTGGTATTTTTTTAATAGTTCTAACAAAAACTAAATTTGTTTCTTTATCCAGTATTTCAGCTGCAATCTTACTTCCTATTTTTATGTTTTTTTACCTAGGTAAATTTATGGACTCATATTTTTTTATAAGTTTAATTGTGGCATTATTAGTAATCTGGAAACATCGAACAAACATAACAAGATTGCTTAAGGGAGAAGAATCCAAAATTAATCAGAATCAATAGATTTAAATATTTCTATTAGAGCTTTATTAGGATCTATAGCTTTTGATATTGATCTACCAATGACTAATTTAGAAGCGCCATTATCTATAGCTTCATGGGGAGCCATAATTCTATTTTGATCATCTTTACTATCAATATTTAATCTTATGCCTGGTGTAATAAGTTCAAAATTATTCTTATACATAGATCTCAACATTTTTACCTCCCAAGGGGAGCAAACACATCCATCTAATCCAGCATCAAAAGACAATTTTGCAAGTCTCAATACATTTTCTTCAATTGAATTATTTCTATCAAGATCATTCTGAAAATCTTTAAGAGAAAAGCTTGTTAAAACAGTTATCCCTACAACAAATGGTGGGTTAACGCTGACTGAGGCAGCTCCTTCTAAAGATGCTTTTTTCGAATCCTTAAGGGCTTTTAGACCTGCTGAAGCATGGATAGAAATTATATCAACTCCTAATTTTGAAA
>QCQJ01000013.1 GCA_003209585.1 Prochlorococcus sp. AG-449-G23 | reverse complement strand
AGGAATACAAGAGGTAGCTATTTCAAATTTCCTTGCATCATCATGAAAAAGATTATCTGAAGGCTCATAAATGCCTTGTTCTT
The DNA here is from genome assembly GCA_003209585.1 of Prochlorococcus sp. AG-449-G23. Classification (GTDB taxonomy): domain Bacteria; phylum Cyanobacteriota; class Cyanobacteriia; order PCC-6307; family Cyanobiaceae; genus Prochlorococcus_A. Next base: position 37,917 of record QCQJ01000013.1, on the reverse strand, counting down.
TTTTTAATGATTTCCAACCAATTATTGTTGGATCAGTTTCATGAATAAATCTATCAGAGACATAAATGGCTCCAAGTCCTTCTGGTCCACATGCCCATTTATGAGAAGTTATTGAATATAAATCAGAATAAAAAACTTCTTTTTCAATATTTATGTGCCCAAAGGTTTGAGCACCATCAACAAGTAAATAAGAATCTTCTCGATTATTTTTTAATTCTATAGAAATTTGTTTTAAAGGTATTTTACATCCAAAGTTCCATAAGATATGAGAAATAATTAGGATCTTAGTCTTACTATTTAGATTTTTCAAAATCTCTAAAATTATATTTTCGTCGTTTAGATTTTTAATTTTTTGGATTGGCAAAATTTTGAATATTAATTTATTTCTTCTGCAAAATTCTCGACTTGCAGCCACTACTCCAGGATGTTCACAGTCACTTATTAACAACTCTTCTCCCTCTTCTACTTTTATTCCCCAAAAGGGCAAAATCATACCGGAAGAGATATTTTCGGTAAAAGCTACATTCTTTGAATTGACACCTAATTTTTGCGCTATGATTCTTTTTGTGGTCAATATTTCTTTGTAGATAAAAGGCCACATATCATTGGTAAATGGTCCTAAATCTTGGATAATTTCCCAAGTTTTAACTATCGCTTCTAGAGAAGATTTTGGTAGTGGTCCTTGACCGCCATAGTTGAAATAATACTTATTTTTTAATGCAGGTATTTGATCTCTTAGATTACTTTTCATGGAAATTTATTTTGTATTTTCAACTCTTGAATTTTTTTAAATATTGCCCACTAAAGTTACTGTTCTAAATTCAATATCCTCAATTACTTTCCAAGGTTCAGCACTCCTTTCTGCAAATTTTAAATTTTTAAATCCTAGTTCTTTAAAATCACTTATAAACTCTGGCTCATACCATGCTCCACTAATACATCCTGTCCATAAATCATGATCATTTTGCAATGTTAAAGGAACTTTTTTATTAGAGACGATATCGCTAATTGCAATTCTTCCATTATCGTTTAAAACTCTTTTTATGTTATTTAGAAGGTTATTTCTAGATTCTGGACTTACCAAGTTTAAAACGCAATTACTTAAAATAATATCTACTGATTTATCTGCGATTAATGGATTTAAATCTTTATCTAATTCATCAAGTTTTTCAATTGAACCTTCTAGAAATTCTGTATTGTTGAAACCTATATTTTTTGTAACTTCTTTAGAGGCTGATCTTGATAAAGAAAGCATGTCAGGATTCTGATCAACTCCAATAACTTTACCTTCTTTCCCAACAATTTGGGCACAAATGAAAGCATTTTTGCCGCTACCACTTCCAAGATCTAAGACTATATCATTTTTTTGAACATATTTTGTTGGATCACCACACCCATAGTCTCTTTCTATAACCTTTTGAGGAATTGCCTCAAGTAAAACGGGATTAAACCCAACTGGTGTACAAAGACAACTTTCTTTTTCTTGTGCGGCTGAGCCATATCTTTCTTGAATCGCATCTTTATGATCGAATTGATTAGGTGCTTTATTCGATGTGTTTGAATTACAGCAACTTTCAGACATATTTTTTAAAGGACTCTTGATAAATATAGCCAAAAAAAAAGCCCCTGAAAAAGGGGCTTTTTTTGTTTAATTAAATTATTTAGTGTAATTAACACCTCTGTAATTTAATTCTGCTTTTTCATTACTTGAAGAAGCGTCATCCATTCTGTTGGTGTATACGTTTCTTCTGTAGGTAAGTTCAACAAGTTGCTTTTTTGCGACTTCTTTGTTTTGAACGTAGTTTTTACCTCTGTAAGTTAAAGTAGTCATGTTTCGATGTGACAACACGGCCATCCCCCGTTCCATGGTATGACTCGAACTGCGCCCTCAAACGAGGGTGAACGAAAAGTAGCGATTGCTACAAAATTATTATAAACGTATTCTCTTAAGGATGTCTAGTTTTTACAAATAGAAACGAAGATTTAATATTTTTTTAATTATTATTTTAGGTAAATTTTTTTATACATAGTCTCTAAAAAGGATTATGTTTATATTTGGTTTAATCTTCATGTAACTATTTATTTATGACAGGTTTTTTATATTTCTTGGGAAATACTTTAAGGTGGCCAGTTCTAAAGCCAAAAGAATTTTTTTCCCTACATGCTTATTTTTCAATAATTTATTTGATAACTTTTACTTTGAGTAAATACGAAGTAAGCCAATCAAATTTAGTTTTTACTTTAGGAATTCTTGCACCTCTTTTAATCGCTATTGGTCAAGGACTTCCAATTGATTGCCTTGATATGGAATCATCTTTGTTGAAGGAATTAAAAACTAAGTAATATTTTTTCAGTTAAAAATTTTTATAAAACCTGGACAACTTCGCTTATTTCGGGAATCATTTCTTTTAACTTTCTTTCAATACCCATTTTTAGAGTCATAGTACTACTTGGGCAACTACCACATGCACCTTGAAGTCTGACTTTGACAATTGGACCATCTATTTCTGCAATTTCTACGTTACCACCATCAGATATCAAAAAAGGTCTGAGCTCGTCAAGGACTTTTTCTACATTTTCATTTGTAAGCGAGAGTGTTTCAGTACTCATGATTTTGTATTAACTTTATAATAAGCCTAGAAAGAAATTTGATTAATTGCAAAAAAGATAATTTTCTGTTGTGACTTCATTTGAAAATCCTACTAATGAGAATAGCTACTTTGATGCAGTCTTAGTAGGAGCAGGAATAATGAGCAGTACTTTAGCTCTCTTAATTTCAGAAGTTTTACCTGATATAAAGATTCTTATTATTGAAAAATTAAATTCTCCAGGAAGTGAAAGTACTGGCGCTTTTAATAATGCAGGAACAGGACATGCTGCTAATTGCGAATTAAACTATACCCCTTTAGATGAAAAAGGAAATATAAAAATAGATAAAGCGCTCTCAATAAATCGTTCTTTTGAAAGATCCATGTCTTTATGGGCCTCATTGTATGAAGCAGGGAAAATTGATATTAAAAAGTTTTTAAAATTTATTCCTCACATTAGCTTTGTGTCTGGTCAGGATAATATTTCTTTTTTAAAAAAAAGATTTCAGAAAATGACCTCAAATCCTGAATTTATCGATATGGAATTTTCTACTTCTTTTGATGAAATTTCATCATGGGCTCCTCTAATAACAAAAGATAGGAATCCATTTACTAAAATTGCTGCTACCAGAATAGTTAGAGGAACTGATATTAATTTTGAGGCTTTGACTAAAGAGTATTTGTCATTAGTTTCTTTTAACAAAAATGTTGAAATTAGATACAAAACAGAATTAGTAGATTTAAAGAAAATTGAAAAAAAATGGGAACTAGAAATTAGTTCAGAAGGTAGAAAAACTTCTATTAAAACTGACTATGTTTTTCTTGGAGCTGGTGGTAAAACAATTAATTATTTGCAAAAATCCAAAATTCCAGAAGCAAAGAATTATGGTGGATTTCCTGTTAGTGGTAAATGGCTTATTTGCGAGAAAAAAGATCTAACAGAAAAACATAACTCAAAAGTTTATGGTAAGGCTGATATTGGATCGCCACCAATGTCTGTTCCTCATTTAGATACCAGATGGATTGATAATAAAAAACTTCTTTTATATGGACCTTTTGCTGGATTTACAACAAAATTTCTAAAGGAAGGTTCATACTTTGACTTATTTAGTTCAATTAAAAAGAATAATATCTTTTCTATGTTAGAGGTTGGTTTCAAGAACAACGACTTAATTAATTATTTAATATCACAATCATTAAAGAACCATAACTCAAGAGTTGAGAATTTAAAGAATATAATGCCATCAGCTAATCCTTCTGATTGGTATTTAAAGAATGCTGGTCAAAGAGTCCAAATAATTAAAAAAACTGAAAATGGTGGTTCTTTGAAATTTGGAACGGAGATTGTAAATTCATCTGATGGATCATTATCTGCTTTGCTAGGAGCTTCTCCGGGAGCAAGTACTGCTGTTTCAATTATGGTTGAGGTTCTAGAAAAATCTGTTTTATTTTTAAACGATAAGAATAATCTTCAGAAAAAAATAAATGACTTAATTTATCCAGAACTATCAGCCTCCGAAAATTATAGCACCTTCATAAAAGACATCAAAAAAAGAAATAATTCCATTTTAGGTTTCCATCCATAATTCTAATTAGCTAGTATTAATTAAGATGCAATAAGAGGAGAATTTTTCTTTCTATATGACTGATATATCGGTTTCAAAAATTAGAAATTTCTGCATAATCGCTCATATTGACCATGGTAAATCTACCCTTGCTGATAGGTTGCTCCAAGATACTGGTACTGTGCAACAAAGGGATATGCAAGAACAATTTTTGGATAGTATGGATCTTGAAAGAGAGAGAGGAATTACTATCAAGTTACAGGCCGCTAGGATGAAATATAAAGCTGAAGATTCTCAAGAATATGTTTTGAACTTAATAGATACCCCTGGGCATGTTGATTTCTCATATGAGGTTAGTAGATCCCTTCAAGCTTGTGAAGGCGCTTTACTCGTGGTTGATGCAAGTCAAGGAGTGGAAGCTCAAACCTTAGCTAATGTTTATCTTGCCTTGGAAAATAATCTTGAAATAATTCCTGTTTTAAATAAAGTTGATTTACCAGGTGCTGATGCTGAAAAAATAAAACAAGAAATAGAGGAAATTATTGGACTTGATACATCTAATGCAATAAATTGTTCAGCAAAAACTGGAGTTGGTATTAAAGATATTTTGGAAGCAATCGTAAAAAGAGTACCGCCTCCTCAAGATGAAATTAAACTACCTACAAAGGCACTCATTTTTGATTCTTATTACGATCCTTATAGAGGAGTTATTGTTTATTTCAGGGTGATATCTGGTTCTCTTAATAAGAGAGAAAAGATATTATTAATGGCTAGTAAAAAAAATTATGAACTGGATGAGATAGGAATAATGGCACCTGATCAGCAGCAAGTTGACGAATTACATGCAGGAGAAGTTGGTTATTTATCTGCTTCTATAAAATCAGTTGCTGATGCGAGAGTGGGAGATACGATTACTCTTTTAAATTCACCTGCAAATGATCCTTTGCCTGGTTATAAGACAGCAAACCCTATGGTTTTTTGTGGCTTATTCCCGACTGATGCTGATCAATTCCCGGATTTGAGAGTATCTCTTGAAAAATTACAATTATCTGATGCAGCTTTAAAATATGAGCCTGAAACCAGTAGCGCAATGGGCTTCGGATTTAGGTGCGGATTCCTAGGACTTCTTCATATGGAGATTGTTCAAGAAAGATTAGAAAGAGAATATGATTTGGACCTAATTGTAACGGCACCATCAGTTATTTATAAGGTTAATTTAAATCAGCAGGAACATATCTTTATTGATAATCCTTCTACAATTCCTGATCCACAACTTAGAGAATCAATAGAAGAACCTTATGTGAAAATGGAAATTTATGCTCCCAATGAATTTAATGGAACATTAATGGGTTTATGTCAGGAAAGAAGAGGAGTATTTATAGATATGAAATATATAACAACAGATCGAGTTACTTTGATTTATGAAATTCCATTAGCAGAAGTAGTTACAGATTTCTTTGACCAAATGAAAAGTAGGACCCAAGGTTATGCATCAATGGAATATCATTTGATTGGCTATAGAAAGAATGACCTTGTTAGATTAGATGTTCTAATAAATTCAGAAAGAGCAGATCCATTAACTTCGATTGTTCATAAAGATAAGGCTTATGGAATTGGCAGAAGTTTAGTTGAGAAATTAAAAGAACTTATTCCAAAACAACAATTTAAAATACCTATTCAAGCATCAATCGGTAGCAGGATTATTGCAAGCGAAAGTATAAGTGCTTTGCGAAAAGATGTTTTATCTAAATGTTATGGGGGAGATATTTCTAGGAAAAAGAAACTTTTAAAGAAACAAGCCAAAGGTAAAAAGAGGATGAAGGCAATGGGTAAAGTTGAAGTTCCTCAAGAAGCTTTTATGGCAGTCCTGAAATTAAACCAGTGATTTTTTAAAATTTAAAATTTATAGCTATTTATTTTTAAAAGAATTGGGTATATTTCAGTCATATCTGTAAAAAAAATTTTGGATATTAACTCATTTAATCGTGTCGGTGCAAATATCAGAAAAGCTGGATTTCTAATTGTACTTTTTTATCTCCTTGTTGTTTTAATAATGAAATTTTTAGAGGCAAACAATTTTTTTGGTTATTCATTTTCAGTGTTAAGCAATGATATATTTGCCCCTCCTTCGCTTAATCATTTCTGTGGCACAGATAGATTAGGAAGAGATGTTTGCTTAAGAACTTTGCAAGGATCATCCTTGGCGATAGAAGTTGTATTCTTAGCTATTCTTTTTTCATTAAGTTTTGGCTTGCCATTGGGATTATTAAGTGGATATTTTGGTGGTTTTTTTGATAAATGCTTATCACTAATAATGGATACTATTTTTTCAATACCTGTAATTTTGCTTTCAGTTGTTGTGGCTTTTGTATTGGGTAAGGGTATCCTTAACGCAGCTTTGGCATTGTGTATTGTTTACTCTCCTCAATATTTTAGATTAATCAGAAATCAGACAATATTGGTTAAATCAGAAACTTATGTGGAGGCAGCTCAAGTTTCAGGAGCTGATGTTAAAACAATTATTTTTAAATATATTCTCCCAAATGTAATAACACCTTTGCCTATTCTACTTACCCTAAATGCTGCAGATGCTGTTTTGGTATTAGGAAGTTTAGGATTTTTAGGTCTTGGAGTTCCCGCAGATGTCCCAGAGTGGGGAAGTGATTTAAATCTTGCTCTTGCCGCTTTACCAACAGGTATATGGTGGACGGCTTTGTTCCCAGGTTTGGCAATGTTTTTTTTAGTTTTAGGTCTTTCTTTTATAGGAGAGGATCTTGAAGAAATTTTTGATAGTCAAAATTCTGAATGAATTTAGTTATCTGTAATAGGATCAAGTTCTCCTTGATCATTCAACTTTGGATATACTTTAGCTGATTTTTTATACACCGCAGCTAATTCAGGGTAACACCATTCAAAAAGTGTTTTTTGATATTCATCTATATTTAAACCTTCTCCATTAGCGGGCAATATACCTTTATTTTTTCTTTGGCGAATAGCTTCAAATAATAATATGGAAGCAGCAACTGAAACATTTAGGGATTGAACCATTCCTCTCATAGGTATAAAAATTGATTGATCAACCATTGATATAAGTTCATTACTTAGTCCCCATTTTTCTGCACCTAAAACAAAACATGTATTTTGAGAATAATCAAAATTTCTATAATCTACTGATTTACTATTAAGAGTCGTTCCGTATAATTTAAAACCCTTATTCTTTAAATCAGATATTGCCGTGATAGTGTTTTCATGATTATTTAATTTTACCCATTTTTGACTTCCTTGAGCAGTACTATTAAAAGTCTTAACGGCATTCGTTTTGCTAATAAAATTTGCTTCGAAAACTCCTGCTGCATCACATGTCCTTAATATTGCAGATAGATTATGTGGTTTATTGACATCCTCAACTAAAACAGTCAAGTTTTTCATTCTGCAATCTAAAACACTTTTGATTCGTTCAAATCTTCTTGGCAAAATTGACATTTATAATTTTTTCACACTTTATAAATTATATTCAAAAAATATTGATTACCTATTAAATCTCTTGGTTTATAATATTTTGGTAGTTTAAATTAATTCAATGGCATACATAGAATGGGACTATACATTAATAACAAGTATGGTAGAAAAACAAGGGTGGGATTTACCTGATCGTGAATCAGAAGAATGGAACAAATTTAACGATGAATTAGGAGAAAAAATGAGAGGTGTAGGACTTGTTTTTGAAAAATTTTGTAAATTTACTCCTGACATAGGAGAAGGAGTTCATCTTTTAGATGACTGATCATAAATAGTTTTAAACCACTGATGTATCCCTTGGTCAATGGCTTAATTAATTTATAATTTAATATAATTTCACTAAATTAGAACTGGCAATTATTAAGGCTTTATAAAGCTTGTACTGAAAAAAAGAATTTTCTATCCCACAAAAAAGTTATTTAATTTCTATATTTAAATAAAAATATGAAAAATAAATTAACTTTTTTATTCGATGGTGGTTGTCCACTTTGTTTGAGAGAAACAAATTTTCTAAAAAATAGAGATATCTCAAATCAAATTGCGTTTATTGATATTAATAGTAAGGATTATGATCAAAATCTTTTTAATGACATCTCATATTCAGAAGCTATGTCAAACCTGCATGGGATCATGGAAAATGGTGAAATTATTAGGGGACTAGATGTACTTGCATATTCTTATGAATTAGTTGGTTTAGGTTGGGTTTATTATCCCTTGAAGGTTAAATTCTTATCTCCCACATTAAGACTGGTATACAAATATTGGGCAAAATATAGACTTCAAATTACAGGTAGATCCGATATTGAAAAACTTTGTGCCTCCCAATGTGAACAATAAATATGGAAAAAATTGATATAGACAGAGTAATAGAAATGTGTTGGGAAGATAGAACACCCTTTGAAGCTATCGAGTATCAATTTGGTTTAAAAGAGGAAGATGCGATAAAAATTATGCGTCAAAATCTTAAACCCAAATCCTTCAAAGTCTGGAGAAAGAGAGTTTCGGGAAGAGATACAAAACATATGGCACTTAAAGATTCAACTAGATTTAAATCTACTCATAAGAGAAAACTATAAATTTTGAAAAATCTTTCTATTAAAACTTGTCCTGTTTGCAATAGGCCTTTTGAGTGGCGAAAAAAATGGAAAAACTGTTGGGATGAAGTTATCTATTGTTCAAAAAGATGTAGTAACAGGAAATCACAAAGATGACACAAGTATCAATTATTTTCCCGAATCAACTTTTTCGAGAAAGCCCAATTTTTAAAATAAATTGTGAAATTCTAATTTTGGAAGATTCATTATTTTTTGGAAATGATAAATTTCATAAATTAATTAACCATAAAAACAAGTTAGTTTTTCATAGAGCATCTATGATCGCTTATAAAAAATATTTAGAAAAATCTGGCCTTAAAGTTTTATATATCGAAAACAAGAATAATATTTCTACAGTTGACTATTTATCGGAATTTATTAAAGATAAATATCAGAAAATAAATCTCATTGACCCGCATGATTTTTTAATAATGAAAAGGATTAATAATTTTGTTCAAAGTAATAATTTAGCTTTAAATATTTTGCCTTCTCCGATGTTTATGAGCAGTGAAGAGTTAAAAGAGTTATTTGAATTAAATACAAAAAAACCTCTTATGGGGAGATTTTATGAAAATCAAAGAAAGAGCCAAAAGATATTAATTAATTCGGATGATAAACCTGAAGGTGGTAAATGGAGTTTCGATGAAATGAATAGAAAAAAATTACCAAAAAAAATAAAAATACCTAATACGCCCAAATTACCAAAAAATAAATTTGTAATTCATGCCGAAAAGTCATTGGCCAATTTAGATATTGATTTTATTGGAGAAAGTAATAACTTTTTATATCCAACTAATTTTGATGAAGCAGATGAATGGTTAAATGATTTTTTTAAACATAGATTTTTCTTTTTTGGAGATTATGAAGATGCTATTTCTAAAGAAAATTCTTTTTTATGGCATAGTTTACTTTCTCCTCTTTTAAATAGTGGCTTACTAACGCCAAATGAAGTAGTAAATAAAGCATTACTTTATGCCAAAAATAATAATGTTCCAATTAACTCTTTAGAGGGTTTTATTCGTCAGATTATTGGATGGAGAGAATTTATTTGCCTTGTCTATAAGAAGTATGGAACAAAAATGCGAAATAGTAATTTTTGGAATTTTGAAGATAAGCCAATTCCAAAATCTTTTTATCAAGGAAATACAGGAATTGAACCAGTAGACGTTGTTATAAAAAATATTATTAAATTTGGTTATTGTCATCATATTGAGCGGCTAATGATTGTTGGCAACTTTATGCTTCTATGTAGAATTCATCCCAACCAAGTTTATAAATGGTTTATGGAAATGTTTATTGATTCCTATGATTGGGTTATGGTCCCAAATGTTTACGGAATGAGTCAGTTTAGCGATGGAGGTATCTTTTCAACAAAGCCATATATATCAAGCTCTAATTATGTAAAAAAAATGTCTAATTTTAAAAGTGGTCCATGGTGTGAAATATGGGATGGCTTATTTTGGAAATTTATTAAAGATAATGAAAGCTTTTTTAGAAAGCAATATCGTCTGGCAATGTTAACGAGAAATCTCGATAAAATGTCAGAGGAAAAATTAAATAATCACTTAAAAACGGCCGATAAATTTTTAATAGATATTCAATAAATTAAGATTAATAAACTACAGTTGTCTTTGAAAAATTAAAAAAATATTATGTTATGAAGAAATATTAAGTACGGATGTTAGCTTAAAAAAAAATTTGATTTATCTTATGGAGATTGGAACACTTTTTTTAAAAAGTAATTCGACGGGTATTATCACTTTTTCTGAATTAGATTGGGTAACTACCCATCAATCTAATTTCACAAGGTTGGAGGAATCCATGGCAATTAAATTAGGCAGAATGCTTGATGCAGGATCTATCAATATTGGTTGTCGTTTGAAATCCTGATTAAGTTTTTATTTTACTAATGAAGTATCAAGAAGAGAAAAAAATATTTTTTCGGGAAAGAATCCATTCTTTAAATATCTTTCTTTTTTTAGGATTTAATCTGTCACTTATTTCTATCTTAGGTTTTATTTGGTTTAATTCTGCAATTGAAAAAGTAGTTTAAATTTTTGAATTTTTTGTATATTAAAGTTATATTTAAAAATAAATTATATTTTGAGCATAGGATATTTACAAAGAAAGGCAGCTTGGGAAATTTTATTAAAAGTTAGTTCTGGTGATTTTTCTGATCATGCTCTTGAAAAGGTTTTAAAAAATTATAAATTTAATCCTCTTGATATAGCTTTTATTACGGAATTATCTTTTGGATGCATAAGGTATAGAAAATTTCTTGATCTTTGGACGGATCATACATCAAAAATTACTCATAAAAAGCAGCCTCCAAAGTTAAGATGGCTTCTACATATAGGTTTATATCAACTATTAAAAATGGATAAAATTCCATTTCCTGCTGCTATTTCTACCACTGTAGAAGTAGCTAAAAAAACAGATTTAAATGGTTTAGCGGGGACTGTAAATGCGATATTGAGAAATGCATCAAGAAAACTAGAACAAAAAATTTTTCCGGAATTATCTTCCGATAGAAAAGAAAGAATTTCATATCTGGAATCATTTCCATTATGGCTTGTGATTGATCTTTATAAATGGGTCGGCAATAGCGAGGGTGAAAATATCATTAAGGCATTTAATAAAAAACCATCAATTGATTTGAGAATTAACCCATTAAAAACTAATTTAGATAATTTTTTGAAAGTACTTCATGAAAATAAAATTGATGCTGAAATTATTAAAGATTTACATAATGGAATTACTTTAAAATCTAATCCAAGATCTATAAAAAATTTACCAGGATATAGTGATGGACTTTGGACAATTCAAGATAGATCTTCTCAGTGGATAGCACCTCTCTTAGATCCAAAAGAAGGTGAAAAGATTTTAGATGCTTGTGCAGCGCCAGGAAGTAAGTCTACCCACATAGCAGAATTAACAAATGATAGTGCTGAAATCATTGCTGTAGATAGATCAGCAAAAAGATTGAAAATACTGCAATCAAATTTAGAAAGGTTAAATTTGAAATCTGTTAATACCCTTAAGGCTGATGCTACGAGTTTGATTGAATTAAATCCTAAGTTTATATCTTATTTTGATAAGATCTTATTAGATGCGCCATGTTCAGGCATTGGAACTCTTTCCAGGAATCCAGATTCTAGATGGTCTTTAAGTAAAGAAAAAATAAAATCTTTAACTTTATTACAGGAAAAACTTTTGGAGAGTATTTTTCCTCTTTTGAAAAAAGATGGCACTTTAGTTTATTCAACTTGTACTATTTGTCCCGATGAAAATAATCTATTAATTGAAAGATTTATTGAAAAAAACAAAACTTTAAAATTGGTTAGCCAAAAGCAAATTTTACCTAGCTTGGATTATCCTGGTGATGGATTTTATTCTGCAATAATTTCTTATAAATCTTAAAAATATAGTTTATTTTTTAATTGGAATTTTATAAATTTCAGATATGAACTTCTTCCATAAATAAGCTGCATTTCCACTAGATAATTCAGATTCCTTATTATCGTCGTAACCTATCCAGATCCCTGTTGTAAGGTTATAAATGGAACCAATAAACCAAAGATCTTTATTCCCATCAGATGTTCCTGTTTTCCCATAAATTTTCTTTCCTTTTATAGAGGCTGCTTTTGAAGTGCCTTCTTTTACAGATTTTTCAAGAAGTTTATTAATTTTCTTGTTTATTTTTAAATCTAATATTTTCTTGGAAATAGATTTGTTTTCCCAAATAGTTTTTTTTTCAAATGATTCTATTTTTTCTATGATTTCAGGCCTTTGAATCTTCCCATTATTGTTTATTGCAGAATATGCATTTGTGATATTTAAAAGATTATCTCCGTAGGCGCCAATAGCTAATGATGGGAATTCCTCAAACTTTTGCTTGTAACCTAGTCCAAATGAACTCGCTAAATTAATAATATTTTTTAAGCCGATTTTTTTTGTTATTGATATTGGAACGATATTTGATGAACTTTTAAATGATTCAATCAACGATATTGAACCTCTATAGTCTTCTGAAAAATTTTTTGGGCAATAACTTTCCCAGCATATTGGTAAGTCTTCAAATTTATCGCTTAATTTTATTCCTTCTATTAATGCAGCAGCATAAGGGATTATTTTAAAAGTAGAACCTAAAGGCCTTACAGATGAAATCACTCTATTGTATTCATTAATTGATGGATTTTTGCTGGTTATCATTGTCCTGATTAGTCCTGTGTTTGATTCGATAGATAACAGAGCAAATTCAATTTCTTTAGGCCCAGCATATTTTGATATTTTTTGACCTTTTTCTTGCCAATCTTTGTTGATAGAAGATTTAATTCTTAAAAACTTATAATCATTTTTACTTCCAATTCTTTTATCTGTTTCCTGAAGAATTAAGTTTATTAGTAATTTATCATCTAAAAAATTATCAGCTGTATCATAATTTAATTTTATTGATTCTTTAATAGCCTTATTCTTATTTGCAAGAGAAATATATCCATCAATATACATTGATTCAAGAACTTTATTTCTATTTTTAATAGCTAATTCTAAATTTTGATAAGGTGAATAAATTGATGGAGATGGAGCTAATCCTGCAATTAATGCGATCTCTGATAATGTCAATTCTTCTATGAATTTTCCAAAATAAACTTGGGCAGCCTCGTCTACCCCGTATGCTCCTGATCCTAGATAAATATTATTTAAATATAATTTTAAAATTTGATTTTTGTCATATCTAAATTCAAGTATGAGTGATATAAATATTTCTTTGATTTTTCTTTGAAAACTTAAATCATTATTTAGAAAAAGTAATCTAGCAACTTGTTGTGTAATCGTACTTCCTCCCTCTTTAACATAACCACTTCTAATATTTTGAATAAGGGCGCGTGAAATACTTTTTAAATCTATTCCATTATGTTTATAAAATCTTTTATCCTCTGAAGATATAAAAGAATGTTTAAGAAAAAATGGAATTTTATGATAACTATTATCTATTTCAAATTTGCGGCTTAATTTGCTTAGTATCTTATTATCAGAAGATGATATTACATAAGAATATTTGGTTTCCTGAGACTTTTTATTTTTAGATATATCAAATTTTAACGTACTAAATATTAGACTAAAAAAATAAAAAGATATTCCAGAGAAAATTAATATTGGAATTATTAAAGCAAAAGATTTGAATTTAATCTTTTGCACCTTAAGCAACTAAAAAACTATGTCCTATCGCTAAAGCTGTAACTAACATTCCAGTTATAAGGAACGGTTGGGCACTTGCTTGATATTTGACATCAAAATTTAGAGGATCTCTTAGTAACCACATATCTTGAAATGTAATTTGTGGAATTACCAATAAAACCAAAATTACAGAGGCTAAATGTTGACCAATAATTACTAATACTACAACCATTGCTAATTGAAAAATGTCAATCAGTCCTGCACTTATTCTACTTGCATTTTTAATTCCAAATACTACTGGTAGAGAATTTAAGCCTAGCTTTGAGTCTCCTTCAACACTTTTGAAATCATTAATAACAGCTATTCCAAGCCCTGAGAGGCTATAAGCAAGTGTTAGTATTGCCGTCACGATAGTTAATTTCCCAAACAAGGCTTGTCCTGCCCACCAAGGTAAAGCGATATAAGATGCTCCTAATGCATAATTTCCAAGCCAACCATTCTGTTTTAATTTGAGTGGTGGAGCAGAATATATATAACTAACAAAGGAACCCCCCAATGCCAAAAGTAAGACGGAGGGGAAGCTGTGCTTAGCATATAAATCTAATAGAAAAGCAACTATTAAACCCGCTATAAGAAGTACCCAGATTTGTATTTTTACATCTTTAATTGAAATTTTCCCAGAAGGAATTGGTCTATTTGGTTCATTAATTGCATCAATTTCTTTATCAAAAAAATCATTTATGGTTTGGGTATAGCCAGCCAGAAGTGGTCCACTCATAAACATACATGCTAATGAAGCTAGAACATTACTATATGTCCATTCAAAATTCCCACTTGCAGCTGCTCCACAAATAACTCCCCATATCAAAGGGATCCACGTTATGGGTTTCATTAACTGTAGACGGAGTTTCCATATGCTTGATGTTTCAGAGGCACCCTTAATTCCTAATAGTTGTTTTGGATCATTCACTTTACTCTTTATCCTTTCTCAATTTCTTCTGGGAAAAACCAATTTTGCTCACCATTCTGAAATTTTGCTGTGATTCCAATACTTCTGCCGTCTGTCATTTTATAGCCTGTAATTACAGCTTTAGGATTCGAGGATATTTGGTCAATTAACTTAACTGGTAGTCTATCTTTTACTTTGTTAATGTTAATTTTGATTTTACTACCGATTTTGGGTAATAATTTTGTTTCAGCCATAAGAGGTAAAATGGAAGCTATTATGCAAGATTAACAGCATTTGGACAATTTTTACTAAAATGGTAGCTCTTCGTTTAATTCCTTGTTTAGATGTCGCCCATGGCAGAGTGGTTAAAGGTGTAAATTTTATTAACTTGAGAGACTCAGGCGATCCTGTTGAATTGGCTTGTAGGTATTCTGATGAGGGCGCAGATGAATTAGTATTCTTAGATATTAGGGCTAGTGTAGAAAATAGAAATACATTAGTTGAACTTGTCTCTAGGACCGCAAAATCAATAAAAATCCCATTTACAGTAGGTGGAGGAATAGATTCTGTTTCTTCAATTAATGATCTTTTAAGAGCTGGAGCGGACAAAGTGAGTTTGAATTCTTCTGCTGTTAGAAATCCAGATTTGATTTCTAAAAGTTCTAGAGAATTTGGTAATCAATGTATCGTGATAGCAATTGATGCTAAAAGAAAAGTTAATAAGACTGATGAATGGGAGGTATATGTAAAAGGAGGGAGAGAAAAGACTGGTATAGATGTATTAAGTTGGGCAAAGAAAGTTGAGGAGTTAGGCGCAGGGGAAATTTTGCTTACTTCAATGGATGGTGATGGCACGCAGAATGGATATGATTTACATCTGACTGAATCTGTTACCAATATTGTTAATATCCCAGTGATTGCTTCTGGAGGGGCGGGTTGTTTAGAAGATATCTATGATGTTTTCAATGAAGGCAGAGCATCTGCTGCACTTTTAGCATCATTACTTCATGATAAGAAACTTTCTTTAAGAGAAATAAAGACTTTCCTCCTCGAAAAAAAACTTCCAATTAGACCATATGAATAAAAAATTTAATTTAATACCAAAAAGAAAAAAGTTAAAAATTTAAAAATGAAATTCACAAAAACTATCGAAGTCAAAAATATATTTAATAAAATTTCCTATAAATATGACTTTTTAAATAATCTATTAAGTTTTGGGCTGCACAGATTATGGAAAAGAAAATTAGTTAATTTATTGGAACCTTTAAATGGTGAAGATTGGGCTGATTTATGCTGTGGAACTGGAGATTTAGCATTCTTAATTTCTGAGAGAGTTAGTCCAAGGGGTTCAATTACTGGGATTGACAGTGCAAACGATATCTTAAATATTGCAAAAAAAAAATCAGAGCTTAAAAAAAATAAATTTATTAAGTGGGAAATAAAAGATGTATTAGAAATTAATGATTATTCAAAAAATTTTGATGGGATTTGCATGTCATATGGACTTAGAAACTTGAATAATGTTGAAGAAGGAATAAAAAAAGTTTTTGATCTTTTGAAGGATAAGGGAAGGGCAGGATTTTTGGATTTTAATCACTCAACAAGAAATTCTTTATCCAATATTTTTCAGAAAATTTATTTGAGATTAATTGTAGTAACCATTTCGCGGCTTTTTAATTTAGGTCCAGAGTACGCATATATTGAAAAAAGTATTAGTAATTTTCCAAAGAAAAATGAGCTTATAAATATTGCTAAGGAAGTTGGATTTAAAAAAGCTGAATATAGAACTATTTTGGGGGGGCAAATGGGAATACTAATTTTAACTAAATAAAGAATTTAGTTTTTTATTTTTCTCCAACAAAAAGAACACTTTCCCCATCTTTTGATTTCGCCCTCAGGAGTAGGGGAATTACAAAGAGTACAAATGCACATATTATTTTGATTGATTCTGCTTGGATGCTTTGCCCAAATTATCTTTGCATTAGTAGCTTTGATATTTTTATTTTTAATTTCATAATTTTGTATTATTTTTATTTCATTCAAAGTTATTCCAATTTTCTCGATTCTCTCTTTTAATTTATGCTTGTTATAGATTAAAGCTTGGCGCCACTGTGGATGATTTACTGCAATAGTAAGTATTTTTTTTTCAATATTTAATGGTTTACATTCTTGAAATAGTTCCAAGCCGATTAAGTTCTTCCAGTTTTCGTTGATTTTAGATAGTTTATCTAAGTCTCCGCAGGATTTTTTGAAATTATCAAGACAATTTTTTAATGGATGTGGATTCCTTCTATTCACTATTGGCAAATACTTTTTGTCCAATTTGTAAAATTTACTTATTAAGACTAAAGTTAATCTAATCTTTAAAAAGATGCTCGTTGTTTTAATAAAGAATTTGTGAAAGTTATTGGACCTGCAGCTAAGACAGTTTTTTATTTAAAAAAAATTCAGGGTCAATATCCAACCTGGACACTTCATTACAAAATAAAATGTAAAAGTACCGAAAATGAGCTAACAAACTTGCTTGAATATTCTGCAATAAAGAAAAACCAGCCAGTAGCAATAATCGCAAGAGAACAGTTCTCAGGGGTTGGCCAAAATTCAAAAACTTGGGTTTCTCCAAAAGGCGGGATTTGGTTAAGTGCAGCTTACCCAATATTTTCAAAAGAATTTGAATGTCAAATATTTAATTTGTCTCTAGGTATTAAGTTATGTGAAATGCTTAGACAAGAGAATATAAATGTTTGTTTGAAATGGCCAAATGATATTTTTTTTGGTTCAAAAAAGTTGATTGGATTTTTACCAAGGGTTATAACAAGAGGTAAAAAAATTATCTATTTAAGAATAGGACTTGGCATGAATGTTTTAAATTACACCCCATCAGAAGGTATTTCATTATCAAAAGTACTTCAAACTAAGAATATTAATCAACATTATTGGACAGCCAAAGTTCTTAAAGCTTTTTATGATTCAATCGAATGTAACAAGAAAAAAGAATATGTGATTAAATCTGCAAATAAGTTTCTTACTAAAAGTTTTTTACCTAGTGGTTATTGTCCTGATTTATGGAAAATTAAAGATATTGATGCGAATGGGAATTTAAGAATTGAAAATGAAACTCAACTGAAGGTAATTAGAAGGTTTTGAATTTAATTAACTTTTAGTTCAACTATTCTTCCATCCTTAAATTTGGCTATTTTTTTTGCGCGATTTGCAACTTCATCTTCATGAGTAACTAAAACTATAGTTATTCCAGATTCATGCAGGTTGTCAAAAAGATCTAATACATCTTCAGTGGTTTTTGAATCTAGTGCTCCAGTAGGTTCGTCTGCTAATAAAATTGCGGGGTTATTGATAATAGCCCGCGCGATAGCAACTCGTTGTTGTTGACCTCCGGATAATTGGTTTGGGCGATTATTCATTCTTTCTGAAAGGCCAACTTTTTTTAGGGCATTCTTACCTCTCACTAATCTTTGATCAGGCTCAATACCCGCATAAATCATTGGCAAAATTACGTTTTCAAGTGCAGTTGCGTCTGAAAGAAGATGAAATTGTTGAAAAACGAAGCCTAATTTTTGGTTACGTATTTCGGCTAGCTCATCATCAGATAAATTCTCAACAGGGATACCATTTAACTTGTAAACACCTTCAGATGGTCTATCTAGACATCCAATAATATTCATTGCTGTACTTTTGCCTGAGCCACTAGCTCCCATTACAGCTAAATAATCACCTTTATAAATTTCTAAATTTATGCTGTCTAAGGCTTTAACAGTTAGATCATCTTTCCCATATGTTTTAGATATTTTTTCTAAACTTGCTACTTTCTTAGACATTTATTGAAAAATTCTTCTAGGAAATATTGTTTGCCGCAGCAATAACATCTTGTAAGAAAGGAGTTTCAGAAACTGCTGTGTTAGCTAATTTAAAAAGAGGATTAGAGAGGATTCCACCAAGAGCAGTTACCGCAACGCAAGTATAAAGTGCAATTCTCAAGGGAGGCAATCCTACAATTCCCCAATTAATTTCAGGATATGTTTTGACTATTTCAGAAGCCTCCTGTGGTTCTTTAACCACCATCATTTTGATCACTGAAATGTAGTAATAAATTGATATAACTGAAGTTACTAATCCAACGATTACTAATAGATACTGATGGTTTGCCCAACCTGCAAAGAACAAATATATCTTGCCAAAAAATCCTAACATTGGAGGTAAACCTCCAAGTGATAGAAGACAAAGACTTAAGCCTAATGTAATGAGAGGATCTTTTTGGTAAAGTCCTGAGTAATCAAGAATCCTGTCAGAACCAGTTCTTAATGAGAAAAGTATTACACATGAAAATGCACCCAAATTCATAAACAAATATGCTGCCAAATATAAAACAGCAGCTGATAACCCATCTTGTGTACCAGATACTATTCCAATCATTACAAATCCAGCTTGACCAATAGAACTGTAAGCTAGCATCCTTTTCATTGAGGTTTGAGCTAGAGCTACAACATTTCCTAGAGCCATGCTCAAGATGGCCAAAATAGTAAATAAAAGTTTCCATTCCTCATCGAAAGAAGAGAAAGTAGTGCTTAATATTCTTATTGCGAATGCAAACCCTGCTGTTTTCGAACCAACAGATAAAAAAGCAACTACAGGTGTAGGTGAACCCTCATATACATCAGGAGTCCATTGATGAAAAGGAACAGCAGCTATTTTAAATGCAACAGTTGATAAAACAAATACAAGAGCTAAAGAGGTGATAAATGAAGGCTTATTGATAATCTCTAAGCCAATTGTTGTTAAGTTTGTTGAACCACTTAATCCATAGAGAAAAGAGGAGCCATACAAATAGACTGCAGCAGCAGCTGAACCAACAAGTAAGTATTTTAAAGCTGCTTCTGAACTTCTTGGATCTCTTTTGAGATAACCAGAAAGTAAATAGCTTGCTACCGATAGAGTCTCAAGAGATATGAATACACTAATAAGGTCAGTAGATCCACACAGAAGCATTGCCCCAAGAGTTGCCGAAAGAACTATCGCTGCAAACTCCCCAATAGGGCTTCCACTTTGCTCTGTATAACGCCAGCTTATGAGTAAAGAAACTAAAGTTGATAAAGCTATTATTGCTCTAAATGCTATTGCTAAATTATCTGAATTAAAGGACCCAAGGAATGCGCTTTCTACTGGATTACTCCATTGCAAGGCCAAACTAAGAAGAGAGCTCCCAATTGATAAATAGCAAATTATTGGTGCCCATTTTGATGCAGTTCTTTCGCCAGCTAAATCTACAAGAAGTGTACCAACAATACCTAGTAAAATAAAAGCCTCTGGAATAATGGCTTGAGCATTTAAATTAATTGTAAAGATTTCGTTGGGCACTTTATTAAATTGGATTAAATTAGATGTTTGATTGTGAGGGTCTAAGAGTTAATCTTAACTTGATTATAATTTGTAGGTATGATTTTTGAAATTTTCAGAAGAAATTACTTGAAAAAGCTTCAAATAATCATAATATGCCCTAACTGAACAAAAACACCAATTTTTGAAATAAACCTTGGATCACACACTTGTTATTGTTGAAAGTCCCACCAAAGCAAAAACTATAAGAAAGTTTTTGCCTTCCAACTATGAAGTTCTCGCTTCAATGGGACACGTAAGAGATCTTCCAAAAGGAGCTGCTGAAATACCTGCTGCGGTTAAAAAGGAAAAATGGTCAAGGATAGGAGTTAATACAACAGAAGATTTTGAACCACTTTATATAGTTCCAAAAGATAAGAAAAAGGTTGTTAAAGAATTGAAAGATGCATTGAAAGGTGCGACTCAGCTATTACTGGCAACTGATGAAGATAGAGAGGGAGAGAGTATTAGCTGGCATCTCATGCAAATACTTAAGCCTAAAATACCAACTAAGAGAATGGTTTTTCATGAAATCACAAAAAAGGCAATTAATAAAGCTTTAGACCAAACAAGAGAAATTGATATGGAACTTGTTCAGGCTCAAGAAACAAGAAGAATCTTGGACAGGCTTTTTGGATATGAATTATCTCCTTTACTTTGGAAGAAGGTAGCCCCCCGACTATCTGCTGGTCGTGTTCAATCAGTTTCTGTGAGACTTCTTGTTAGGAGAGAGAGAGAAAGAAGATCCTTTAAAAAAGCTAGTTACTGGGGGATTAAAGCTTCCCTTGTAAAAGATAATATTACTTTCGAAACTAAATTATTCAGTTTAAACGGTCAAAGAATTTCTAACGGTTCCGATTTCGACGAACAAACCGGAAAATTAAAAGAAGGAAACAAATCTTTAATAATTGGAGAAGAACAAGTAGATGATTTATTGAAGACTTTTTCCTCAGAAGATTGGTTAGTCTCAAAAATCGAAAAAAAGCCATCTACTCGTAAGCCAGTTCCTCCATTTACAACTAGCACATTACAACAAGAAGCAAATAGGAAGCTTCGTTTGTCTGCAAGAGAAACTATGAGATGTGCACAAGGGCTATATGAGAGAGGTTTCATAACATATATGAGAACTGATTCAGTTCATCTCTCCGAACAAGCAACAAGAGCTGCTAGAGAATGTGTAAGTTCTATGTATGGAAAAGAATATTTATCTAACTCACCAAGACAATTTAATTCAACTGCAAGAAATGCTCAAGAAGCACACGAAGCTATTAGGCCGGCAGGTGAGGTATTTAAAACACCAAAGGAAACTAATCTAATCGGTAGAGACTTATCACTTTACGATTTAATTTGGAAAAGAACTGTAGCTAGTCAAATGGCGGAAGCTAGGCTAACAATGATTAATGCTGAAATTAGCGTGGGGGATGGATTATTTAAATCGAGCGGTAAAAGTATTGATTTCGCAGGATTCTTCAGAGCTTATGTCGAGGGAAGTGATGACCCAAGTTCATCCCTTGAACAACAAGAAATTATTCTCCCAAACTTAATAACTGGAACATGTCTTGAAGTTACTAATAAGGAATCTACTTTTCATGAAACTAAACCTCCTGCAAGATATACAGAGGCTGCATTAGTTAAAGTTCTTGAAAAAGAAGGGATTGGAAGACCTTCTACCTATGCCAGCATTATTGGGACCATAGTTGATAGAGGTTATGCGAATATATCTTCAAATACTTTGGCTCCAACGTTTACAGCTTTTGCTGTTACTGCTTTATTAGAAGAACATTTTCCTGATCTGGTTGATACTACTTTTACTGCAAAAATGGAATCTTCATTGGATGAAATATCTTCAGGCAATCTTGAGTGGCTACCATACCTCGAAACTTTCTATAAAGGTAAAAATGGTTTGGAGGTAAAGGTTCAGAAAACAGAGGGTGATATTGATGGTAAAGCTTATAGACAAGTTGATTTCGAAGACCTTCCTTGCGTAGTGAGAATTGGCTCTAACGGACCTTGGCTAGAGGGTAAAAAAATTGATGAATCTGGTAATGAAATTCAGGCGAAAGGTAATCTTCCAATGGATATTACTCCTGGAGATTTAGACATAAAGCAAGTTGATCAAATCTTAAGTGGCCCATCGGATCTTGGAACTGATCCAAAAACTGGGGAAAAAGTCTTTTTAAGATTTGGCCCTTATGGACCTTACGTACAATTGGGAAATAATGATCAAGATAAAGCTAAACCAAGAAGAGCTTCATTACCCAAAGAGTTGAAAACTGATGATCTAACTCTAGATGAGGCTCTTGTACTTTTAAGTTTGCCTAGATTGTTAGGAGTTCATCCTGAAGGAGGAGTGGTTGAGGCTGACAGAGGAAGATTTGGCCCTTATATTAAATGGATTAAAAATGAAAATGAATCTGAAAACAGATCCTTAAAGAAAGAGGATGATGTTTTTACAGTTGATTTAAAACGAGCATTAGAAATTCTTGCGATGCCAAAAATGGGAAGAGGTGGTCAAGAGGTACTTAAAGACTTTGGAACACCGAAAGAATTTAAAGAAAAAATTCAAATATTAAATGGAAGATATGGGGTTTATTTAAAATGTGGTAAAACTAATGTTTCGATTGCCAAAGATACTGACTTAGAAAAATTCACCATAGATAATGCTGTATCTCTTTTAGAAGAAAAACTAAAAGATAAAAAAGGCTCTATTCTTAAAAAAACAAAGATAAGTAATAAAAAAACTACAAGGAAAAAGAAAAGTTAAAAAATATGATTTTTAAAAAAAAAGAATTTTTTTTATTAATTTTTTTAATTTTATTACAATCATGCTCGGGAGGGAGGATTGGAAATTTTCTTGAAAGTAGTTTTAATGATTTAGAAAAAATAAGCCAAGATGAAGTTATACAAAATAATTTATTAAATAAAAAAATTTTAGAAAAAGAAAACAAAGAAATTGATTACAAAAACAATAAAAAAATTAAAAAAGTAGAAAAGCCAAAAAATTTTCTAGAAAATAAAAAGGATATAAATCTAGAAAAAGAAAACAAAGAAATTGATTACAAAAACAATAAAAAAATTAAAAAAGTAGAAAAGCCAAAAAATTTTCTAGAAAATAAAAAGGATATAAATTTAGAAAAGATACCAAAACAAAAAAATAATAAAATTAAGAATTTTTCAAAAAAAAGAAAAACTGAGCTTCAATCTTACAAAATAATGTTGATCTTAAAAGATGTAGATCCAAAAGATCCTACAGAAGAGTTAAGTTCCATATTAAGTAATTCTGAGGTAAATTTTGAAATAGAAAAGATTGAACGAATCTTAGATTCAAAAAATAAAAGTATGAATAAAAATTAATTAAAAATATTCTACAAAAAATGAAAATAACAACAAAAACGGAAGCATTAAATATTGTCGAGACCTCATATTTAGCATCTCTTTCGTCTTTATTATGGGTTGCACTATATTATTTGCCAATTGGGGGGGCTTTATTAAGGTTGATTCTTCCCCTCCCAATGATTCTTTTGCACTTGAGAAGAGGCACTAAAACCGCATTGGAAGGACTCCTAATACAATTTCTGATTTTATTCATAATTATGGGTCCTGTTAGAGGAACTTTATTTTTATTCCCTTATGGGATATTGGCTTTTTGGTTGGGTTGGTGTTGGGTTAAAGAAAAGAGTTGGAAATTTAGTTTAAATATAGGAGTTATTATTGGAACCCTTGGCTTCTTCCTACGAGTTTTAGCATTATCTACATTAGTTGGAGATAATCTTTGGGTGTTAATTACTCGAGCGAGTTATGGTCTAATAGAAAAGTTAATTGGATTTTTAAAT
The DNA here is from genome assembly GCA_003209585.1 of Prochlorococcus sp. AG-449-G23. Lineage (GTDB taxonomy): Bacteria > Cyanobacteriota > Cyanobacteriia > PCC-6307 > Cyanobiaceae > Prochlorococcus_A. The sequence goes on along the minus strand of QCQJ01000013.1, from coordinate 13,800 downwards.
TTGCCTTTATCGCCCTCAATTTTGAGTATCCAATTAGGAGCAATTTTTTTAATAATTTTTCAAGAAATAGTTTATGTTTTAACCGTACATGTAGTTGCCTATTCTCTGTTTCCTAGATTTAAATTAACTATCCCAGATCCTCCAAGATTTTTAAATAGCTTAGTTGATTTAAATAATTGAAAAAAGTAAAAATGTATAGTAAAGAATTAGAAATAAATTTTTTTGGTAATGAATCTAACAAAAAAAGACAACTTAATAAGATAGAAGTACTGAAAAAGAATATAAATAATTTCAAAATATTTCTTGTAATTGCAGGCACTAATACATCTCAAATTCCAGGAATATCTGCTGCAGGTATTAATCCAAAATCAAGGAGAACAACTGCACTCGCAGATGCCGAATTTTTGCTTAAGGGCGCTTCAAAAGATCATAAATATAAATTACCTTTCCTGAATGCAGGAGTAACTCCAGCCCTAATAAGTCATGTTTGTTCAAGGCTTATAAATATTGATCCAGTTATTGTTCCTTTGGGAATAGGAGTAAAGCCTTATTTTAATCATTTAGCTGTTGAAGATAGAGATTTGGGCCCATCCAATTGTCTTACTACTGGTAAATCTATGCTAAAAGAGAGAGTTATAAATCTCTATGAAAGAGGTCTTGCGATAGGAAAATCCTCAAAACAACCCATCTTAATTTCTGAATCTGTACCTGGGGGCACCACAACTGCTCAGGCAGTAATGGAAGCTTTTGGTTTAAAGGTATCTAATTTAGTAGGGAGTAGTTTATTTAAAACTCCAAGAGAACTAAGAAGAAAAGTAGTTCAAAAAGGACTTTTAAATGCAAATCTCAAGACTGATTTTAACTCTTTTGATGTTGTTGCATCAGTGGGAGATCCTTTCCAAGCTTTCTCAATGGGTTTATTAATCGGTGCTAGATTAGCGAACCAACCTGTAATATTATCTGGTGGAAGTCAAATGATGGCTGTTATTTTGCTTGCATTAGAATTCTTAGGTGCAAAAAATAAAGATGACTTTATTAAGGATGTTTTTATTGCGACAACTGGCTGGCTTGTAAAAGATAATTCTCTAAATAATTTATTAAATTTAATTAATGAGGAATACAATATCAACTTATTAGGTTTAGCAAGCCCTTTAAATTTTAAATCATCAACATACAAAGAATTGAAAGATTATGAAATAGGTCATGTGAAAGAAGGTGTAGGTGCTGGTGGAATATCAATACTTGCTTTTTTGAATGGTTTTAAAAATCAAGAAATAGTTTCATTGTGTCAACAAAATCTAGAAATAATGAAGGGTCTAGGTCAAATTTCTTTAGAGAAGGATTGCTAAATGTTTTCAAAATTTGTAACCAGAAGAGAATTTTTAAATTGTGGTAAGCTTTCGCTTTTATTTCTCCTAAGCTCTTGCAGCAATCTCCCTAATAAAGTAAAAATTGTATTACAAAATTCTTTTTATCCAAAAGCTTTTAAAGATACTATTCCAAAAGATTGGAAAAAGGAAAATATTAATTTTGAAAATATCCAGCTACAAAAAAATAGAAACACAATTTTCAATTCTGACTTTACTTTAGTTAAGGATGGATGGATCACTAGTATAGATTTTGAAGAATTTGAAAAAATAAATGAATATCCATTGATCGAAAATTTGGACAAGAGATCGAGAGATTTTTTAGGAAGTTTTGATGAAAATCAAAGTAGTAAATTATTGCCTGTTGGTGTTGTTCCTTACGCAATTATTATTAAAAATAATAAGGACCTAATAAGTGCAGCAAGAGGTTCTTGGGATTTTCTTTTATCTAAGAAGTTAAAGGGGAAAATTATTTTTCCACAGAGTCCGAGAGTATTAATGTCAATTGCTAAAAAAATAAATTCATCTAACCCTTTAAAAAAGCTTAAAAGCCAAGCGATGTTATTTGATGATAAAAATATGCTTAATTGGTTAATTAACTCCGATGCCCTCGTCGCAATAGTCCCTTATAGTCTCTGCTCAAAATACTTAAAAATAGATCCAAGGCTTTCTTTAGTTTTCCCAAGCCAAGGAGTACCTTTGATGTGGCATTTTATCCTTAGTCGATCAAATCTTAATAACGCCATATTAATTAAATGGATTAAATCTTTAGAAAATAAATCAACAGTTGATAAATTAGTAAGTCAAGGTTGGTATCTACCATTCAATAGTGATTATTTGCAAAGTAAATATAACTCTGAGATATATACGATATCAGGACCTTCTAAGAAATGTTGGGATAATAGTTGGTCTTTCCCTGTCCTAACAAATGAACAAAAAATTTATCTTGAAAATTCTTGGAATGAATCTTTAACCCCATAATCTTTTTTTAGGAGTTTCAATTAATAAATTATGGGTTTGCTTTAATAAATTTGGTATATCTAATTTACTAGGACATTTAGGAACACATTCATTACACTCTTGACAAAATGTAGCATTTTTTTCTTCCCACCAGTGGCCAGCTTTTCCTATTAAATTGTATCTTTCTTTTGAAAATTCTAATTGGCCATAACCAATAGAAATATTCCTTAAACGAAGTATTTCTGGTATAGGTATTTCATTTGGGCATGGAAGGCAACATCTGCATTGTTCACATTTTGTTGAGCTTAATCTTTCATTAGCCACTTCCTCAATTTTATTAAGGGCTCTTTTTTCAGATGTTGTGAGCCTATCGCAAGAGTTTCTAAGTTTATTAGCAAATTCAAAGTCTTTTTTGTTTGTCGCCCCCAAGGACAAAGTTGTAATGCCTTTTGCTAAAAGAAATCGATACGCTAATTCTAATGGATGAAAAGGCTTAGAGGCCTCTAACAAAATATTACTTGGAGAATATAATCTACCGCCTTTATCAGCAGGCGATATTGCTAATACTCCCATACCTTTTTTTATAGCTTGCTCTGCCAAAGTAATTTTAGATTGATCTAAATAATGTAAATGTAGACTACAAAAACTAAAAACTTCACAGTTAATTGCTTCTTTAATAAGTGAATAACTTCCATGCGAACTAAAACCAACTTGATCAACTAGTCCCTTTTCAAGAATCCATGATATGAATTTCTTCCCCTCTCCAGCAAGAACCCAATCTAGATGTTTTTTTAAGTTGAGTCCATGAATTGCAAGATTATTAATTTTCTCGCGATGTAAATTTTTAAGAGAATCTTTAAAATTATTTTTTAAAAAGTCAAAATCACCCTTTGGTAAAATTTTGGTAGTAATCACCCAATTTTTTTCTTTTATATTTTCTTCTATTTCTAGTTTTTTTATTGATTTTCCAATAAGTGATTCAGCATCACCATAAGAAGGTGCTGTTTCTATGTGGTTAATTCCTACATAATATGCATTTCTTATTATGCTATACATTTTTTCGAGACTTTCAGTTGCTCGCATTGTCCCTAAAGTGAATAAGCTCACTTTCGCCCCTCTACCAAATAATCTTTTTTGTGAATTAATAATCATTTAAATATGATCAATTTCTTTTTATTTACTCTTTAATTTATTTATAGTTGAAAATGATTTAAAGTAAATTAAAGTAAATACAAAATTTTGCAAAAATATTTTTCTTAAATCTATGTTTACAGGAATAATTCAATCAATTGGAAAAATAAAACAAGAAAAAAATATTTTAGAAATTGAAATTATAGAAAATTTATTTGATATGGCAATCGGTGACAGCATAGCTGTTGATGGAATTTGTTTGACAGTTAAAGAGATTTTTCAAAATAAATTTACTGTTGATGTTAGTGAGGAAACATTAAAAAAAACTACTTTAGGAGTAAAGTCGAACCTAAATCAGATTGTTAATTTGGAGCCCGCTCTTAGGGTGTCTGACCGTCTAGGAGGTCATATAGTCAGTGGACATGTTGATGGCCTTGGAATAGTTGAGAATATAGAAAAATTAGACAAATCTTGGCTCTTATCCATAAAGTGGAAAAATAATAATTTTTCGAAATATGTAGTTAATAAAGGTAGTATTTGTGTGAATGGTATAAGTCTTACAATTGCAAAATATGAGCAGGAAGGAGAAATATTTACTATTGCGATAATTCCTCATACTTGGCATAACACAAATCTGAATAAATTAAATGTTGGTGACAGCGTAAATCTTGAGGCAGATGCACTAATTAAATATGTAGAGAGATTACTTTTGTTTAATAAAAATAGTAAAGAAGATTTATTTTCAAATAATATTTCTTCGGAGTGGCTAAAAGAAAACGGTTGGTAATATAAAATTTCTAATTTAATGGAATCAGATGAATTGTCTTTGATTCTTTTTTTAAATCGATTTTAAATTCCTGACCAGGTTCTAGGCCTAATTTCTTGGTGTAGGCATGACCTATTAATAGATTCCCATTGCCGTGAACCTTGGTTTTAAATTCTGTCTGCCTGCCTCTTGAAGCTCTATTCCCAGTTTTCCCTTGACGACCATTTCCTATTTTGTAACCCTTAGCTTCGATAAGGGCCCTGTAAAAACTTTTTCTTAAGACTCTGCCGCTAGGACCAACATACCCACACCCTTTTGCTATCTCATCTTCAGATTGTTTACTTAATAATTTTGCTTTTTCAAGAAGTTCTTTTCCTTCTAGCATTATCAGTCAAATTTCTAATTATATATTCTTACTAAAAAAGAGAGCTGTGGCAATATAAATTAATAAAAAATATATTTAATTTTTTTAAATTTATTTTTTCTATAAAAGATACAAAATAATAAATAATATAACCCATATTCCATCTACAAAATGCCAGTACAATTCAACAGCTTCTAATGGAAACATATTTTGACTAGTGATTCTTCCGCCATTGATTCTCGACTGCCAAGTAATAATTAAAATCATTAAAGTCCCTAAAGTGACATGTAATCCATGAAAACCAGTAAGAGCATAAAAAGTACTTGCAAATAAATTATCGGTTAATCCAAAAGGTAAATGAAAATATTCAAATAATTGACATATTAAAAATATAATTCCAAGGAAAGCAGTAAAAAATAACCATTTTTGGGAATCGGAGTTTTTATCTTGTAAAAGTGCTTTACCTGCTTTATGGAAAGTTGCACTACTAACAAGTAATAAAATTGTATTGAGTGTAGGTATTGGAAGTTCTAATTCATAGATAGCACCATCAGGTAATGGATTTACTGCTTTATAAGTTAGATAAGCAGCGAAGAATCCAGCAAAAGTCATCCCGTCCGCAATTAAGAAAGTTATAAGACCAAACATTCTGAAGTCTTCATGTGTTTCATTAACTTCAGAATTATTTTTTTGAATTTCTTTTGAGCTATCTAGAGTTGTCATATAATTTTATTTTTGTTCAACAAATTTTTTACCATAACCATATGGTTCTTCAACTAATGGGGCTGCTCCTTCCCAATTCTCAACTGGAGGAGGGGAAGATGTTAACCATTCAGGAGTAAGAGCATTCCAAGGGTTATCTCCAGCATTTTTTCCATTTTTCGCACTAAGGAAAACGTTAATTAAAAAAGGAATTGTACTTATAGCCATCAAGAGAGCCCCAAGACTACTAATTTGATTAACGAACTGAAATTGAGGATCATATTCCGCAACTCTTCTTGGCATTCCATTTAAACCGAGCCAATGTTGAGGAGCAAAGCACAAGTTAAATCCAATAAAGGTAATAATAAAATGTAAAATTCCCAATTTTTCATTAAGCATTTTCCCAGTTACTTTGGGGAACCAATGATATATAGATGAGAAAATAATAAAAACTGTCCCGCCATAGACTATGTAATGAAAATGGGCTACAACGAAATAAGTATCATGTACGTGAATATCGAAAGGTACCTGGGCCAAAGCAACTCCCGTAATACCTCCAAAAACAAAATTTATAATAAATCCACAAGAGAATAACATTGCACTATTGATGGAAATTCTACCTCCCCATAATGTTGCAACCCAATTAAAAAATTTTATACCTGTTGGAACAGCAATAAATGCTGTAGCAATAGTAAAGAACAATCTCATCCAAGGGGGCGTCCCACTAGTAAACATGTGATGCGCCCAAACAACTAAACCTAAAACTACTATCCCCATTATTGAAAAAACCATTGTTGTATATCCAAAAAGTGGTTTTCTAGCATGTACCGGAAGTATTTCACTAACTAAACCAAAGGCAGGAAGGACCATAATGTAAACAGCTGGATGAGAATAAAACCAAAATAAATGCTGATAAACTACGACATTGCCACCTAATACAGGGTTGAAAAATCCTGTATTAGCGATGATATCGAAGCTAAGTAAAATTAAAGTGCCTGCTAAAACTGGAGTTGACAAAACAACTAATAGACTTGTCCCAAGCATTGCCCAACAGTACATTGGCAATTGCATAAGTTTTAATCCTGGCCTTCTTAATTTGATAATGGTCGCGATAAAGTTTATCCCACCAAAGATAGAACTGCCTCCAAGTAATAGAACACTCATAATCCAAATTATTTGTCCTGATTGAGGAGTAGTTATACTCAAGGGTGGATAAGCCGTCCACCCAGCCTGAGCAGCACCTTCAACAAAATAGCTTGCTACAAGCATCAAACCCGAAGGAGGAATTAGCCAAAAAGCTACGGCATTTAATCTTGGGAATGCCATATCTCTTGCACCCACATAAAATGGAATTAAATAATTTCCAAAAGCACCGTTAACTACAGGCACTATCCAAAGGAATATCATTATTGTTCCGTGTAAGGTTAAAACTTGGTTATAAACATCTCTTGGCATAAAGTCAGACATTGGACTAGCTAGTTCAATTCTTATAGCGCTCGCTAAAGTTCCTCCAATCAAATAGAAAAGAAAACCGCAAACTAAGTACTGTATTCCAATGACTTTATGATCAAGACTAAAACTAAAGTACCTTAGCCAGCCTTTAGGTTGAAGACTTTCATTATTGGCTTTTTGTGGATCAATTGATATTGTCATAAATTTACCTCTGTTTTTTTATTTTTGTTAAACCAATCCTTGTAATCAGATTCTTCTTCAACAATTATGGAGGCTCTCATTCCTCCATGATATGGGCCACATAATTCTGCACAAATTATTGGATATTTTCCTACTTTTGTAGGAGTGAAATTTAGAACAGTTGGTTGTCCTGGAATAATATCCTGTTTAATTCTGAACTCAGGAACCCAGAAAGCATGAATGACATCTTTAGATTCCATTTTCATCGATACTTTTTGATCAACAGGAACGTGTAGTTCTCCTGATATAAAATTTCCTTTGGGATAATTAAATAGAAATGCAAATTGCATAGCCGAAACTTCAATTGATAAATTATTTTTTTTTATTTCATTATCAGAATTTTGACTAATTCCAGCCCATATTTTTTCAGTATTTGAACTCATCATTTCGTGGTTATGATTTAGTTCTTTCATGCCTCCCATACGGTCGTAGATGTTGTAACTATATAAACCTATTAATAAAACAATTATTGAAGGGATAATTGTCCATACAATTTCCAAGCTTAAGTTTCCCTCTAAAGCTATACCATCGCCTATCTGATCATTCCTTTTCCTAAACTTAAATAAACTATAAATAACAGCTATTGTCATTCCTATAAAAATAATTAAGCCTATGATGAAAAGAATTTTAAAAAGTTCATCGTAAATTGGCGCATTAATACTTGCTTCAGCTGGGAGCAAATTTACATTGAATCCGATCCAAAAAGATATAGCAAAAACGAATGAAATAATAAGTATTAAATAAATTTTTTTATTTAACAATTGATTTCTAAAATTTTTATTTATATTTTTAAGATATTCAATTTTTTAAATTCTGCATCCTTTGTTAAAAGAAAATCATTTAAATTCATAACTTCTTAAGATTTAAGAAATAAAAGAAGTATTATTAATAACTTTTTAAAGTTAATTGTCAGGGAAAAAAGATTAAATTAGTAGATTATTTTTTAAATTAAACATATTAATTTTTAATTAATGTTTGCTTTTTGAATCTAAATTATTATGCAAAATAATAGGTTTTATCCATTTGATTAATAACCAATTATATAAATCAAAATATCTGCCAATTTTTAAAAGATTAGGAATTCATAGTGTATTTGCACTTATCGCCCTAATTGTAATTGGAGGTGCTACGAGAGTCATGGAGGCAGGCCTTGCTTGTCCAGATTGGCCATTATGTTATGGATCTTTTTTGCCTTTAAGTCATATGAACCTAAGAGTTTTTCTAGAGTGGTTTCATCGCCTAGATGCTTTTCTGGTTGGAGTATTAATTCTTTTGAAATTTGTCCTTTCAATTATCTGGAAAAAAGAAATTCCAAATTGGTTACCTAAAACTTATTCATTACTACTTTTTCTTGTTATTGTCCAAGGATCTTTTGGAGCTTTAACAGTAATAAACCTGCTTGATTCATATACTGTTACGGGACATCTTTTAATAGCATTTCTACTTCTCATTTCAACAATTTCAATAAATCAAAATTTAGAAAATAACGAAATAGAAGAGCCATTAATTTGGTGGAGATTATTACTGTTTTTTCCTCTTTTACTTACTTTGATTCAATCTTTTATTGGAGTAAGGCTTTCATCAACCTGGTCAGCACATATTTGCTTATCTTTTAATAAACAATGCTTAATTTTAAATACTCATAAATTATTTGCTTTCCCAATTACTTTTTCAATTCTATTGATTATTGCTACTGCAATTTATAAGAGAAGTTTGCTAACTGAAAATTGGAAATATCTCTCAGCACTTTTTTTTCTCTTGTTTTCCCAAATTGTTTTGGGTGTTTTAAGTCTTAAAACAAATTTGAATGAACCTATTTTTATTATCGGTCATCAACTTAACGCCTCTTTATTTATTGCGATATTAACAACATTAATTTTTAGAAATCCTTTTACCAAAAAAGGTCTAAACCATTCCCTAAATTCTCAAATGGTTGGTATCAATTCATGAACAGTAGTAACTTGGAAAACTTGAATTATAAATCTTCAATTAGGGATGAAGTTGTACCTTCAAGAAAAAGATTAACTTTGCCCCCTTGGCTAGAAGTGGCAAAACCCAGATTAATCCCACTTTTACTTGCAACAACTTTGGGAGGTATGGCTTTAACAGAGGAATGGCCTTTGTCTTCACCGAAACTTATCTGTACTTTAGGAGGTGGAGCTTTGGCAGCAGCAGCAGCAGGAGCTCTTAATTGCTTGTGGGAAATGGAATTAGATAAGAGGATGACAAGAACTAGCAAAAGAGCTTTACCAGCAGGAAAGTTGTCATCTGAGACAGTATTTTTAGCTGCCGTATCATGTACTTTGGCAGCTTCTATGCTTTTAGTAAGTGGTGTAAATTATTTGGCTGCGGGATTAACTCTCCTTGGGCTATTTAGCTACGTAATTTTATATACAGTTATTTTGAAACCTCGTACAACAAAAAATATTGTTTTCGGAGGAGTTGCTGGTGCGATACCACCTTTAGTTGGAGCATCTGCTGCTACGGGGCATGTAGGACTTAGTGGTTGGTGGTTATTTGGTTTAGTAATGTTATGGACTCCAGCTCATTTTTGGGCACTTGCAATTTTGTTGAAGGATGATTACGCATCTGTTGGTATTCCTATGCTCCCTTCTGTTAAAGGATCTGTTTTTACTGCTAAAGCTATATCTCGTTACGGATGGGCGACAGTTTTAATGAGTATAATGGGAGTCTTTGCTTTACCTGAAGGGGGTCTCTTATACGGAATTATGTTATTGCCATTTAATGGGAGACTTTTGCAATTAATAAACGAATTAAAGAAATCTCCTGATGATCTTTCAAGAGCAAAGTCTCTTTTTAGGTGGTCTATTCTCTATATGTTTGGTATTTGTCTTTTGTTATTAATTTCAAGAACTCAACTATCAGTAGAATTTGAGCAGCAATCTATGCAAATATTTTTCTCTATAGTATCCCTGCTTAGTAATTAAATTAGATGTAAAATGTTTTTTAAGTAAATAGTAAGTTTGATGAATTATATAAAAGTTGAAGGGCTTTCAAAATCTTATTCAGATATCAAGGCATTAAAAAATTTATCAATGGAAATTGAAGCTGGTACATTATTCGGAATACTTGGTCCAAATGGTGCTGGCAAATCAACACTAATAAAAATACTCGCTACTTTAATTGAGCCTGATAGTGGAGAAGTTTTTATAAATAATATTAATCTGATAAAAAATTCAAGAAAAATTAGAGAATTAATTGGTTATGTTGCCCAGGACATTTCGCTTGATAAAATATTAACTGGACGAGAGCTTTTGGATTTTCAATCAGATTTATATCACATCAACAAGAACAAAAAATTTGAAAGGATAAAGAAATTAATTGATCAATTAGAAATGAATGATTGGATTGATCGTAAGTGTGGAACTTATTCAGGGGGAATGAAAAGAAGAATAGATCTGGCAGCTGGACTTTTACATTTGCCTCAAGTATTAATACTGGATGAACCCACAGTTGGTTTAGATATTGAAAGTAGAAATATTATATGGCAACTTTTGAAAGATTTGAGAAATAATGGAATGACAATTATTTTAAGCAGTCACTATCTTGATGAAATAGATAAACTGGCAGACAGATTAGTGATAATTGATGATGGAAGAGTTATAGCACAAGGGTCTCCTGCAGAACTCAAAAATAAATTAGGAGGAGATAGAGTAACTTTGAAAGTAAGAGAATTTAGTAATCAGGAAGAAGCAAAAAATATATGTCAAATTTTATCTTCAATAGATGGAATTAGTCAGATTATAATAAATGAAGCTCAAGGTTTCTCGATAAATTTTGTAGCAAATAAGGAAAAAGATTTACTTACGAAGCTCAAAGTGGAATTGGCTTTCTCAAAGTTTGAAATTTTTGCTCTTACCCAAAGTCAGCCAAGCTTGGATGATGTATATCTTCAAGCAACCGGGAAAACATTATTGGATGCCGAAATTTCTATGGCAGGGAAAAGAGACCTTAAAAAAGAATCAAAGCAATCAATGAGATAAAAAAACTTTTGGTTAACTAACTATAATGAACACTAATTACTGCTAATTATGGAATTACAACAGTATAATTTATTTTTTTTATATCAAGAAACATTTGCCTTAACAAAGAGATTATTTATTCAATTAAAAAGAAGACCATCAACTCTTTTAGCTGGAATATTACAACCCATAATTTGGCTTTTTTTATTTGGGGCATTATTCTCTAAAGCTCCTGAAGGTTTTTTACCAGGAGTTGATTCTTATGGGAATTTTTTAGGAGCGGGACTTATTGTTTTTACGGCTTTTAGCGGAGCCCTAAACTCTGGTCTTCCTTTAATGTTTGATAGAGAGTTTGGATTTCTTAATAGATTACTTGTGGCTCCTTTAACCAGTAGATTATCCATAGTTTTATCTTCTTTTTTTTACATAACAATCCTGAGCTTTGTTCAGAGTATTGTAATTATGGTTGTTTCATACATTTTGGGTTATGGATGGCCCAACTTATATGGTTTAGGAATTGTGTTTACAACACTAATTCTATTAGTTCTTTTTGTGACATCAATAAGTTTATGTTTAGCGTTTGTTTTGCCAGGACATATTGAATTAATCGCTCTTATATTTGTAATAAACCTACCTCTTCTTTTTGCAAGCACTGCTTTAGCTCCAATCTCTTTCATGCCAAACTGGCTTGGGTGGCTAGCTTCATTAAATCCATTAACTTTTGCGATTGAACCTATTAGGACAGCTTATACAGAAACTATAAATCTAGAATTAGTGGCTTTACATGCCCCATATGGTGATTTAACTTGTAAGAGTTGTATATCAATTTTATTTTCTTTAACAGTTTTTTCCTTGATTATCATAAGGCCTTTGTTAAATAGAAAGTTAAATTAATAAATTTATGCTTTTAAAAAATCAACTAATAGAAGTTTTTAAAAAAGCTTCTTTAGAAAATAATATTTTGCTTAAAGAAAATATTCTTCTTAAGTGGGTGCATAGATTTGGGATTGATTCTTTAAATGATTTATTAATTAATATCCCAGCACACAGGGAATATCATCTCGAAGAAGAAAATCAAGAACAAACTATTTTAATGGATGAAGTAGATGAAGAAGAAAATCAAGAACAAATTAAGCTTGATTCTTTAAAAACTTTAGAAAATTCAGAAGAAACAAATTGTGAATCAAATTACTTAAAAATTTCTAACAATAATCAATTCTTTAATACTAAACAAGATTCTAATCAAATAAATCAATATATTAAAACCCCAAAATTACCACTGCCTAATATTAAAAATTTAAGAAAGTGGATTAATAAAGATAAAAAAGCTAGTTAGCTTTTTACATCATTCCTGGCATGCCCATGCCACCCATTCCTGGCATACCCATGCCACCCATTCCTGGCATACCCATGCCACCCATACCTCCCATTGGATCTCCACCTGGTCCGCCTGGGGCTGCGGCTTCAGGCTCTGGAATGTCGGCCATCGCAACTTCTGTTGTGAGGAGCATAGCTGCAATAGATACTGAATCTTGAAGAGCTAATCTTATTACTTTGGTTGGATCTAATATTCCTGAATCTTTTAAATTCTCATATTTTCCTGAATTAGCATTGAAGCCTTTGTTAAGTCTTTTAATTTCAGCGACAACTACATCTCCATTAAAACCAGCATTTTTTGCTATTTGTTTAGTAGGTTCCAAAAGGGATTCTTTTACTATATTTATCCCTGTTCTTAAATCATCGGAAGATGTTTGACTTAGATCTAAAAGGTCATCTGATATTTCAATTAAAGTTTGTCCACCTCCAGAAACTACACCCTCTTCAATAGCAGCTTTCGAAGCATTAAGAGAATCTTCGATTCTTAACTTTTTGTACTTCATCTCTGTTTCTGTCGCAGCTCCAACTTTGATAAGTGCTACTCCTCCAGCTAGTTTTGCTATCCTTTCATTGATTTTGTCCTGATCATACTCTGAGTCTGTTATATCAACTTCTCTCTTTAATTTTTCTACTCGAGCTTTAACCAAATCTTTAGTGTCTTCGAAGGCAACAATTGTAGTTTTGTCCTTCGTGATAGTTATTTTTTTTGCTTTGCCTAAATCATTTATCGATACTTTATCAAGTGTCATCGATTTATCTTCACTAATTAACTTAGCTCCAGTAAGAATAGCAATATCTTCAAGGGCAGCTTTTCTTCTCTCGCCAAATAACGGAGCTCTTACGGAAGCTACGTTTAACACTCCACTATTCTTATTCAAAACCAACGTGGTTAAAGCCTCTCCTTCGATATCTTCAGCAAGAATTAGAAAAGGTGAGCCTGATTGCTGAATTTCTTCAAGTATTGGAACCAGATCAACTAAAGTTGAGATTTTTTGATCAGTTATTAATATTTTAGGGTTTTCAAGTTCACAAACTTGTCTTTCTTGGTCTGTTATGAAATATGGAGAACTATAGCCTCTATCAAAAGACATTCCTTCAGTTATATCTAATTCTGTATCTAGTGATTGAGATTCCTCAACAGTTATTACACCATCCGAAGTAACAATATCCATTGCCTTCGAAATTATAGATCCAATTTCTTCATCACCTCCAGCACTAACTGTTGCAACTTTTTGGATATCAGAACCACTTAATGAAATACTTTTGGAACTTAATTTTTCTAGAACAAAAGCCAGGCCTACCTCCATACCTTTTTTTAACTCCATAGGACTGGCACCAGAAGCAATATTTTTTAATCCCTCTTGAACCATCTTCTGAGTCAAAATGGTGGCTGTTGTTGTTCCATCTCCTGCACTCTCTTTTGTCTTGGATGCAACTTGTTCTATTAATTTTGCACCC
>QCQJ01000012.1 GCA_003209585.1 Prochlorococcus sp. AG-449-G23 | reverse complement strand
TCCATCTGAAATGGAGGAGGAAGCTTCAGAGTGGAGATCTAAGTTGATGGAGAGTGTTGCAGAAAATGACGAAGAGTTGATAGAAATATTCCTCGAAACAGGAGAATTATCTGAAGAACAACTTAAAAAAGGTATAAGGGAAGGTGTTTTAAAACATGGATTAGTTCCAGTATTATGCGGTTCAGCCTTTAAGAATAAAGGAGTTCAACTTGTCCTAGACGCTGTTGTCGATTATTTGCCAGCTCCAGTTGATGTAAAACCAATACAAGGTGTTTTACCAAGTGGTAAAGAAGATGTAAGACCATCAGATGATAATGCGCCTTTCAGTGCGCTAGCTTTCAAAGTGATGTCAGATCCATATGGAAAATTAACTTTTGTAAGAATGTATTCGGGTGTTCTTTCAAAAGGTAGTTATGTTATGAATTCTACTAAAGATGCTAAAGAGAGAATTTCTAGATTAGTTATCCTCAAGGCTGATGAAAGAGAGGAGGTTGATGAATTAAGGGCTGGAGATTTAGGTGCTGTACTAGGTCTTAAGAACACAACAACAGGTGATACCTTATGTAATACAGAAGATCCTATAGTTTTGGAGACATTATTTATACCAGAACCAGTTATTTCAGTGGCTGTTGAGCCAAAAACCAAAGGGGATATGGAAAAATTATCAAAAGCTTTAACTGCTTTGTCTGAAGAGGATCCAACCTTTAGGGTAAGTACTGATCCTGAGACAAATCAAACTGTAATAGCCGGAATGGGTGAACTACATCTAGAAATCCTGGTTGACAGAATGTTGAGGGAATTTAAAGTTGAAGCTAATATAGGAGCCCCTCAGGTTTCATACAGAGAGACTATTAGATCTAGTTCTAAAGGTGAAGGTAAATACGCAAGACAAACTGGAGGAAAAGGTCAATATGGACATGTAATAATCGAAATGGAACCTGCTGAAGTTGGTAAAGGGTTTGAATTTGTTAACAAAATTGTTGGTGGAGCTGTACCTAAAGAGTACATTGGTCCCGCATCAAATGGAATGAAAGAAACCTGTGAATCTGGTGTTCTTGCCGGTTATCCACTCATTGATGTAAAAGTAACACTAGTCGATGGTTCATTCCACGATGTAGACTCATCTGAAATGGCCTTCAAAATTGCAGGTTCCATGGCTTTTAAAGATGGGGTTAAAAAATGCAATCCTGTCCTCTTAGAGCCTATGATGAAAGTTGAGGTCGAAAGTCCTGACGACTTTCTTGGATCTGTAATTGGTGATCTCTCTTCAAGAAGAGGTCAAGTAGAAGGACAATCTGTCGATGATGGATTGTCTAAGGTACAGGCCAAAGTGCCCTTAGCCGAAATGTTCGGTTATGCCACTCAACTCCGATCAATGACTCAAGGTCGGGGTATATTTTCGATGGAGTTCGCAAATTATGAGGAAGTTCCTCGTAACGTTGCTGAAGCTATCATTTCCAAGAATCAGGGCAACTCCTGATCTCTAAACTAAAACATTCTTAAACCCTCGATTCTTTAATTCAAAATGGCTCGCGAGAAGTTCGAAAGGAACAAACCACATGTCAACATCGGTACTATTGGCCATGTTGATCATGGAAAAACAACACTAACTGCTGCTATTACAAACGTATTAGCTAAAAAAGGTCAAGCCCAAGCTCAAGACTATGGAGACATTGATGGTGCTCCTGAAGAAAGAGAGCGTGGCATTACTATCAATACAGCTCACGTCGAATATGAGACTGAAGGCAGACATTATGCTCATGTTGATTGTCCAGGACATGCTGATTATGTAAAAAATATGATTACAGGGGCCGCCCAAATGGATGGTGCTATTCTGGTTTGCGCTGCTACAGATGGTCCCATGGCTCAAACAAAAGAGCATATTCTTTTGGCTAAACAGGTTGGGGTACCTGCTCTTGTAGTAGCTCTCAATAAGTGCGATATGGTCGATGATGAAGAAATTATTGAGCTTGTTGAAATGGAAATCAGAGAACTATTAGATAGTTATGATTTTCCTGGAGATGATATTCCTATAGTTCAAGTTTCGGGATTAAAAGCGCTTGAAGGCGATACTACTTGGGAATCAAAAATTGAAGAATTAATGAAAGCAGTTGATTCTAGCATTCCTGAACCAGAAAGAGAAGTTGATAAACCTTTCTTGATGGCGGTGGAAGATGTTTTCTCAATTACTGGTAGAGGAACTGTAGCTACTGGAAGAATTGAGAGAGGTAAAGTTAAGGTTGGAGAAGAAATTGAAATAGTTGGAATAAGAGATACAAGAGTAACAACAGTTACTGGAGTGGAAATGTTCCGTAAACTTCTTGATGAAGGTATGGCTGGTGATAATGTTGGCCTACTTTTACGTGGTGTTCAGAAAGAAGATATTGAGAGAGGAATGGTACTTGTTAAGAAAGGATCTATTACTCCTCATACTCAGTTTGAAGGTGAAGTTTATGTTCTCAAAAAAGAAGAGGGCGGTAGACATACTCCTTTCTTCGCAGGATATAGACCACAGTTTTATATCAGAACAACTGATGTTACAGGTCAAATCACAGCATTTACTTCTGATGATGGCTCAAATGTCGAAATGGTTATGCCAGGAGACAGAATCAAGATGACTGGAGAATTAATTTGTCCAGTCGCTATTGAACAAGGTATGCGATTCGCAATACGAGAAGGTGGACGTACTATCGGTGCTGGAGTTGTTTCTAAAATACTCAAATAATGTATTTGAATTTTAAAAACTTTACCTTAATCATCTAATATAGGTATATGGATAAGGGTCATTGATTAAGATGACCCTTCACTAGAAATTGTTTGAAATTATGACTGCATCAATTGCACAACAAAAAATAAGAATAAGACTGAAAGCATTTGATAGAAGAATGTTAGATTTGTCTTGTGACAAAATAATCCAAACTGCTGATACAACTTCTGCTTCAGCAATAGGCCCAATCCCTTTACCTACAAAAAGAAAGATTTATTGTGTCCTACGTTCACCACATGTTGATAAAGATTCTAGAGAGCACTTTGAAACAAGAACACATCGAAGAATAATAGATATTTATAGTCCTTCTGCAAAAACTATTGATGCTTTAATGAAGTTAGATCTACCTAGTGGTGTAGATATAGAAGTTAAACTTTAAGAAAGCCCAAAATCGCCCTAAATTGATTAGTATAAAAATATTTTATGAGGTTTAAATGGGAGAACTCTCTGTAAGGGAATTACCATTATTTCCTTTGCCAGAGGTAGTCCTTTTCCCTCAAGAGGTATTACCTTTACATATTTTTGAATCGAGATATAGAATTATGCTTCAATCTGTACTTGAGAGTGATTCTATGTTTGGAGTCATTAAGTGGGATCCCACTACTAAAAGTATGGCTAATGTTGGTTGTTGCGCTCAAATTATAAAACATCAAACTGCAGAGGATGGGAGAAGTAACATCATCACTCTCGGACAACAAAGATTTCAAGTCTTAGAGATCACCCGTTCGACTCCATTTTGTTCGGCGATGGTAAGTTGGATAAGTGATGACAATATTAATGACCTTCAAAAATTAGATTCTCTAAAAGATTCAGTTAAAGAAGCACTTAGTGATGTTATTAATCTAACAAGTAAATTGACTAATACTAAGAAAAACCTGCCAGACAAATTACCTGATAATCCAATGGATTTATCATTTTGGATAGGCGCTCATTTGGGCGGTCCTGTTGCAGAGGAACAGCAAAGACTTCTTGAGGAAAGAAACACTTTTACCCGTTTGCAAAGAGAATATGAAATGCTTGATCATACAAGAAAACAACTTGCGGCGAGAACAGCATTGAAAGAAAGTTTTCCTGACATAAAAGAAAATTAAATGTTTGAATTATTGTTACCTTTTTTTATACTAGTTTTATTTTTTTTAATACTGTCTATAGTCTGGAGAATTAATGCTAGAAAATATATTTCTTCTGGTACAGTGGCTTCAGCTTATGATGCCTGGACCCAAGATAAACTACTTGAGAGATTGTGGGGAGAACATATACATTTAGGTTTTTACTCTTCAGAGAAAGAAAATATCGATTTTAGAGAGGCTAAAGTCCAGTTTGTTCATGAGTTAGTCATGTGGAGTGGTTTAGATAAATTACCAAAAGGTTCAAGAATATTAGATGTTGGTTGCGGAATAGGAGGAAGTTCAAGGATTCTTGCTAAATATTATGGATTTAATGTTACTGGAATCACAATCAGTCCTGCTCAAGTAGAAAGAGCGAGAGAACTTACTCCTGCGGAACTAAATTGTAACTTCCAAGTTATGGATGCATTGGATTTAAAATTTGAAGATGGATCATTTGATGCCGTTTGGAGCGTTGAGGCGGGTGCACATATGAAGGACAAAACTAAGTTTGCAGATGAAATGCTGAGAACATTAAGACCTGGAGGGTATTTGGCATTGGCTGATTGGAATTCAAGAGATTTAGAGGCATATCCCCCATCTTTTTTTGAGAAGTTAGTTCTTAAACAATTACTAGAACAGTGGGTACATCCTAATTTCATTAGCATTAACGAATTCGGTAATATTCTTAGAATTAATAAAAACAGTGCAGGAAGAGTTATTTCTGAAAATTGGAATTCTTATACAAATCCCTCATGGTATGACTCAATTATTGAAGGTATTCGAAGACCCTATGCAATTTTGTCTCTTGGTCCTTTTGCGATAGTAAAGTCAATTAGAGAGATTCCAACAATACTTCTCATGAATTGGGCATTTAGAAAAGGTTTAATGGAGTTTGGGGTTTATAAATGTAGAGGATAAATCAATCAAGTTCAATATTTTCAGAAAAATAATTTCCGAAATCTACAAAGTTCTGACAAAGGGGTTTTAGATTATTTTTTAATTCAAGAAAACCTTCTATATTTTTTTGATTATTTATTTCCAAATCAATATAAATGATATATTCCCCTAACTCTCTTTTTGAAGGTCTAGATTCTATTTTACTCATATTAAATCCAAAGTCTGCAATATAATTTATAGCCTTAAGTAAAGCTCCAGGCTTATTAGAGATTAATGAGAAAGCAAAACTTGCAATATTAGCTGTATTAGAATTTGATTCTTTGCTCAACAAAACAAACCTGGTGCAATTACCTGGAACATCATTAATAGGAAAGGCTAATTCTTTAAGTCCTTCAATTTGAATTAGTGATTTTGAACCTATAGCTGCTCTAAATTTACTCCCCTTTACCATATTGACAGCTTCTGATGTTGAATTTGTTGGTAAAGGGATTGCATTAGGGAGATTTTCAGATAACCATTCTGAACATTGAGCTAATGCTTGCGGATGAGATAATACTTCTGAAATAATGGAAAGTTCCCCATCACTAATTAAGGCGTGTTTTATGGGTAAAACTATTGCTTTATTGATAAAAATGTCAGGAAATTTCCAAAGGGCATCAAGAGTGGCGGTTACTCCCCCTTCTACAGAATTCTCAATAGGAACTACAGCAGCATCACAATTGTTGTAGGCTATTGATTTAATGACCGAATGTAACCCATTACATGGTACAAATATAGGTGTCTGAAAATTGGCAAGCTTTGATAATATATGAGCTGCTTTTTCTGCGTATGTTCCTTTAGGACCTAAATATGCAACTTGTTTGCGCATGATTGATAGTAAGAAAAAAAGAGATCAAATAAGCATTGGAGGAATATAGAAAATGCTATTGTCTTTTGATGCTAAACAGAAACTTAAGCTTTCTGTAACAAGAAATAAAGAATATCTTTCTAAGTATCTTTTGGAAGAAGAAAGAGTTGTTGGAGCAATGCTTGACTCCAAGAAGTTAGTACCTGAAGGAGAAGGTAAGTACAAGTATACAGTAACAAGTTTTAAGGTTTTCCAATTAGATATTAACCCCGTTGTTTCAATTGCGGTAGACAACAAAGATGGAATTTTAAGAATGAGTGCCCTTGAAAGTAAATTAGATGGTTTGGGGATGATTGATGACTTTAATCTTATTTTAAAGGCGAATTTGGAAGCAACTGATATTGGATTAGAAGGAGAGGCACTTTTAGGAGTCTCTGTAAGTCAACCTCCAATATTGAAGCTGGTGCCTAAGAAAATTTTAGAATCTACAGGTCATTCAGTGTTAAATGGAATTTTGTTGGGGATAAAGTCAAGAGTTCAAATGCAATTAGTTAAAGATTTTTTAGATTGGTGTGAATTAAATAAGATTTGATTTTTTTAAAAAACTTTTCCTATGAAGTTTAGTTATTCCATTTTCTTTAATAATTGAAAGATGCTCCTTGGTGCCATAACCTTTATTTTTAAATATTAGGTATCCTGAGTATTTTCTTTCTAATCTTTCCATCAGATTGTCTCGAGAGACCTTTGCAAGTACGCTAGCTGATGCTATTGCAGTAAATTTCGAATCTCCCATTATTATATTTTTTTGAATTCCTTTCCATGGCCTCAATAATAATGGCCCATCAATTATTAGTTCAGATGGTCTCTCTTTTAATTTTTTTAAAGCTCTTATCATTGAAAGTTCAGTTGCAAATCTGATGCCGAGCTTATCTATTTCTCTTGCTGAAGATTGGCCAATTCCATAATCTGAAGAAAGTGATACGATTTTTGGTAACAGTAATTTTCTTTTTTTGGCAGTTAATTTTTTACTATCCATTACTCCAAATTTTTTTAAGGTAAATTTATTTTTTTCAGTTAGTACGACAACTGCAGAGAAAACTGGACCAAAAACTGCTCCCTTCCCAACTTCATCTATTCCAACTTCGTAATCTTTATTCAATATTTGCTGAAGATCTTCTTCTTTTTTTTCTTGCATTGTTTATATCATCTGTATTATCAATTTCATCCTTTTTATCTGAGAATACAACTTCTTCATTCTTATTAGTTTTTTTTATTGATTTAATTTTGGAATTTTCATTTAATTGAATATTAATGTCAACCTCTTTTACATCTTTAGATTTTGAGATTTTTTTTATTTGTTTTGGGATGGTATTTTTATGATCTAAAGTATTTTCTTTTTCCTTAATATTTTCTTTTAAACGCACAAAATTATTACTAGTTAGATATTCTTTCCCTAATTTAATAAGTGGATTAATACCCAATTGACTGAAAACAATTTTTTCATCATTGGTGAGATCAATAGTGATTAAATTTTTTTCTTTTGAATTTGATGTATTCAAATCAACACTCTCACTTTCTCCTTTATTATTAGAATCCTCCTTATTTTGACTATTGGGTTTAAGGAATTCTTTTTCAATTATTTTTTCCTTCTTATCAGTTGATTGCGAAGTATCTATTTCTAAAGGTTTTAAACTGCTTGATTTATTAGGTTTTTCTTCAAGATTTTTAATTTGAAAATTAGAAATTTCATAATTTAATTGATTTTCTATATTACCTGTACCATCGCAGGTAGAACATTTTTTGCCAAATAATTCATATATATTTTGACCTTGTCTTTTTCTGGTTAACTCTACTAAACCTAATTCAGTAAGTTGAGCAATCTGAGGCCTAGCAGAATCATCTTTTATTGCTGAAGTAAAATGCTCAAGTAATTGGAATTGATCCCTTCTAGATTCCATATCAATAAAATCTACTACTATAACCCCACCAATATTTCTTAATTTCATTTGCCTTGAGATTTCAACCGCTGCTTCGCAATTCGTCCATAAAACAGTTTGTCTTGAGTTGGCAGATCTCGTAAATGATCCAGAGTTTACATCAATTACTGTTAGAGCTTCAGTTGGTTCAATTATTATATAACCTCCTGAAGGAAGATCTACTCTAGGTTGAAGAGCTTTTTGAATTGTTTTTTTTATATCGTACTTTTCTAAAATATGTTGGTCTAAATCATTATTGTGAAATTCAATCTCTAAATTAGATTCATAATTTATTAAAAAATCTTTTCCCTTTTTAACTGAAAATTTGCTATCGATAATTACGCTTTTAGTTGATGATTTAATATGATCTCTCAAAATCTTAAGGGAGAAATCATCATCTCTTTTTATTAAATTTGGTGGATTAGAAGTCTCAGTAACTTTTAAAATATTGTCCCATTGTTGAATTAAATTTTCTAAATCTTCAATAAGTAGTTCTTCTTTTATCTTTTCTGCCTCTGTTCTAAAAAGTAAACCTGTGCTAGGCGGTTTAATTAAAACCCCGAGAGCTTTTAAACGGCTTCTCTCTGTCTCTGTATTTATTTTTCTGGAAATATTTACTCCTTGACCATAGGGCTGTAATATCAAATACTTTCCAGGTATTGAAATACTTCCGGTAAGTCTAGGCCCTTTGGACCCTGTGGGTTCTTTTATTACCTGTACTAGAACTTTTTGTTTTGGTTCTAGTAATTCAGTTATTCCAAAAATCCCCTTTTTTAGCCTTAATGGGCCAAGATCTGATACATGGATAAATCCATTTTTATCACTTTCACCAATATTTATAAAAGCGGCATCAATACCGGGGAGAACATTTTCAACAGTTCCAAAAAAGATATCGCCAATTTGATATTGACCTTGTGCGACGATTAATTCATCAACTCGATCATCTGTGAGTAGTGCTGCAATTCGAGCCTGCTCAGCGATGATAATTTGCTGAGACATATAATTGATTCTGAATGGTTTGAATTTTGAAAATCTTGAAAAAAGAGTTAAATTTTTTTTCTTTTAAGAAAGCAATTTTTTAGATATTAATGTTTACTTTTTTAAATTAAGATAAATTTAATTCTGCTATGTATAAAGCTTTAAACGACTTTCAAATTATTTGAATTGAATTCATAGCCATGATTATCACTTGATTTAATCATAACTAAACTAATATTAACATCTAATTACCACTAAGGCACGTTGATCCATTATCCTTATATTGATTGAATTTTTTCTAAAGTGGTTCAAGTAAACGAAAATTATTTAAAACTCAAAGCCGGCTATTTATTTCCTGAAATTGCTAAAAGGGTAAAAATTTATTCTCAATCAAATGAAGTTTCTGAAATAATTAAGCTTGGAATAGGAGACGTGACAGAACCGCTGCCTAAAGCCTGCAGAGATGCGATGAATAAAGCTTTAAATGATATGGGTACAACTAAAGGCTTTAGGGGTTATGGGCCAGAGCAGGGTTATTCATGGCTAAGAGAAAAAATATCTGAACATGATTTTATTTCAAGAGGTTGTAAAATTTCACCGGAAGAAATATTTGTTTCGGATGGTTCGAAATGCGATAGTAGTAATATTTTAGATATTCTTAGCAAAGATAATTCCATTGCTGTAACAGATCCTGTTTACCCTGTTTATGTAGATAGTAATGTTATGACTGGAAGAACTGGAGATGCTCTTGAAAATGGAACTTATCAAGGACTGACATATCTTGCAATAAACGAGCAAAATAATTTTCTACCAGAACTACCTAAAAATAAAGTTGATATTTTATATCTTTGTTTTCCTAATAATCCGACAGGAGCAACTATCACTAAAAAAGAATTAAAAAAGTGGGTTGACTATGCTCTTCAAAATAAATCTCTGATACTTTTTGATGCAGCCTATGAAGCATTTATTCAAGATAATGAAATTCCACATTCAATATATGAGATTGAGGGGGCAAAGGATTGTGCTATTGAATTTAGATCTTTTTCAAAGAATGCAGGATTCACCGGAGTAAGATGTGCTTTTACAGTAATACCTAAAAATCTCAAAGGTTTGAGCTCAACAAATGAGGAAATAGACTTATGGGCTCTTTGGAATAGGCGACAATCTACAAAGTTTAATGGAGTAAGTTATGTCGTTCAGAGAGGAGCAGAGGCTGTTTATTCTCTTGAAGGGAAGAAAGAGGTGAAACGTCTAATTGATTTTTATATGGAAAATGCGAAAATCATGAAAAATAGACTTCAGAATGCAGGATATACAGTTTATGGTGGGGACAATGCTCCTTATATCTGGATTAAAGTTCCTGATAAAATGACATCTTGGGACTTTTTTGATTTCCTTCTTCAAAAAGTTAGTGTAGTTGGAACACCTGGGAGCGGATTTGGACTGTCTGGAGAAGGTTATTTTCGTTTGTCAGCATTTAACTCACGATCAAACGTCATTGATGCAATGGAAAGAATAATTAATATATAATTATTAGTAGAATTTAGGATATAAAAAATTTAATGCTATCTATAAAGTTAGAACAAAGTGTAAGTAATAATTCGGCAGTTATTGAAAAGAAACCTGCTGAATTAAAAAATAAATCTCCAAAATATAAGGTTTTACTTCATAATGACCCAGTTAATTCTATGGAGTATGTCACTATTTCACTACGAGAAGTAGTGCCCCAATTAAGCGAACAAGATGCTATTGCCATAATGCTTGAGGCACACAATACAGGTGTAGGTTTGGTAATTGTTTGTGATTTAGAGCCAGCAGAATTCTACTCAGAATCATTAAAATCTAAAGGAATTTCTAGTTCAATTGAGAAAGAGGATTAATAACAGTTGAATCTATTATTTAGAATGAGCCAATTTCCTTTCTGATAAGGGACGGATTTTTAAGGATTCTTTTAAGGGGGACTTTCCATATTCTCTCTCAAGAATGTCGATAACTGTTTTACCAAATTCATCTTCTGGATTATCAAAGGCTTCTAAGCAAACCTGACCAAGTTTTTCCCCTAATGAGCCTGGATTCCAAAGAAGCTTTCTCGCTGTCCAGGGCATCATGCTCATTGGATTATAATTTGGCTTCAAGATTTTATGTTCCAAGGCGTACTTCTCAAGAAGAGTGTGAGGTTGCAAACCTATAAAGAATATAGCTGGATCAACTAAGCCTTTACCAAAAATATTTTCTAATTCTCTATGGTAAGCAATTGTTTGTCTTATGGTGCTAGGCGTTTCATCAAAAACATTAAATGAATAATTGACTGAAACATGATTCTTGAAACCTGATTTTACTAGCATTCTGCAATTATTTAATACAGTTTTTAGGTCATACGCTAATCTCATTTTTCTAACAAGTTCTTGAGATCCTGACGTGATACCTATTTCAAAATAGCTCATACCTGTATCAACCATAAGCTGAGCTAGTTCAGCATCAATATTATCTGCTCTGATGTATGCAGCCCAATTAATATCGTCCCAGCCTTGATCCTTAATTGCTTGCAAAAGTGTTTTTGCATCTTCAATATGTTTTTTTGCTGGAATAAACTGAGCATCAGTGAACCAAAATCCCCTTACTCCAAGTTCATATAATTGTTTCATCTCTTGGATAACTTCGTTAACAGGATTAACGCGAACCTGCTTCCCCTCAACAACTGTATAAACACAGAAACAACAATTATGAGGACAACCTCTTTTTGTTTGCACCCCTACGTAGTAATCTCCACCTTCTATATACCAATTGAATTCAGGCCATATTGATTTTATATATTTATAGTTGCAGGCAGTTTTAACAGTGCCTGAAGGTTGTTCATGTATCAATTTGTTCCGAGGTTTTTGTCCAGCGATATAACATCTTTCTTCCTCTATTGAATCTCCTCTAATGATTTTTTCTATGAGATTTTCACCCTCTCCAACCGAAATTACAGTACCCTTTGGGAGTAGATTTCCCAATTGTTCATAGAAAACACTAACAGCCCCACCTCCTAAAATCACTTTTACATTTTTGTTGTATTTTTGTGCTCTTTTTAGCCCCATCTTGACCAAAGAAGTATTTCTATATATTTCTCCATAATGAGAAGCAATTAATTTTAATCCTCCCCAGGAACCTCTAATTTTTTTAAGGATATTTTTTGAGTAGAAAACTTCAAAAGAGTTTTGTAGGGGATTTCCACTCCTACCATCAACAGGTGCATAAATTTGTATATCTCTCCATGAAAAAATGATTAGATGCGGTCTAAATTGATCAATTTTTCTAACTAAATATTTGGAAACTTTATTAGATGGAATTATTGCTAGATCAATTAATTGCTGCTCTATACCTGGAAAACATTTATGAATATGGTCTGCTAAATAAATGGGTCCTATTGGGAATATTGGGTTACATGGCAATCTTACAGTTAGGATTTTTCCATAGTGCTTTCTTTGGTAATTTCTTTTATTTAATTTTTCGAACTTCAAATTAAAATTCATGTCATGAAATTTAATCAATTTATTTACTTTAAGAATCTAACTACTTTATTACTAATTTGGAGAAATTAAAAATCCTAAGAAAATACTCACGAAAATTTTATTTAATTCAGATATCAGAAATCATATAAATCCAGCATACTTTGAGAAGTTTTAATCCATCTATCCATCTAGATATATTTGGTGCTCCAGATTTCCTAGCGTAATATCTAACAGGATAATTTAGTATTTTAATGTTATTGTTCGCAGCTTCAAATATTATTGTAAAGTCTCCAAAAGGGTCAGATTTGGAATCCCAACTTCCGTTTTGTTTCATAAGTTTAAAGAATTTTCTTGAAAAAACTTTTGTTCCACAGAGTGAATCTGATACAGGCTTATTTATGAGAATTGATAGAAATATTGCGAAGAGTCTATTTCCTATATAATTTGCCCATCTCATCGCATTTTTTTCCATTGGAAAAGTTGTGCGGGCGCAATTAATTAGGATATTTTTATTTTTGGTTGATTCCATAATTGCTGCAATACTGTCATCAATATCTACAGTAAAGTCACTATCAATTATTGCGAGAGTCTCACCTGAAGAAATATTAAATCCCTCCACGACCGCATTTTTCTTCCCTTTAGAGGTTTGTTTTAAAAGAGATATCTTGAAGAAATTTGAGAAACTTTCTTTTAACTCTTTCAAAATGTCATATGTATTATCATTGCTATTACCTTCAACAAATATAATTTCTAATTTATTGGGTATATTTTTGAATTTATTTAAAGCATTAATTAAAAGTTCTTTATTACCAGCTTCATTTCTTGCAGGAATTACTATTGAAATTAAATGTTCAGAAATATTTTCACTATATTTATAAAAAACTATTTCGAGTTCGTAGGCAAGTTGTTTGATGATTGGTATTTTTCGAAAAATATTTTTAATAGTTTGTGGAACTATCTTAGTAGTCAGAGGAGTAAGCTTTTTTGCTTTCCATCTAATTGATCTGTAGTTATAAATTTCTGCTAGAGATTCAATATCGCATAAAGTTATTCTTGCTTTGCTAGTAGTTTCTCTAAAAATTCTTGAATCTAATCTTAGCCATCTTGTGATTGGCTCCCAAGTATTCCCACGGACTTTAATAGAAATGAATTCGTTATTGTCTTGGAATAATTGATGAAGTTCATTATTAGTTAAATTCCAACTATTAACAGATCTCATTATTAAAGATTGCAAACGACAACTTATTATATATTGATTATTTAGTTTTTAATATTAATTTCCATGGATTTAAAACATCATTTTCGTATATCACTTCATAAGAATCATCATTATTTTTTATTGTTTTAAGGTCAGTTGTCCATGCTAATTCTGATTTTTTTAACTGATTAATACTTTCTAATCCCTCACCTAGTTTAGGAGTTAATAAAGAAATCCTTATTATTTTTGATTGCGATCGAGAATTGTTTATTCCTTTTTTATCAACCATGATCGTTTGATTTTTTACTATATCAAGGGATGAAACATGTTCCATTTTCTCTCTTAGTTCTCTAGATCTATCAGTGAATAAACCCGATTGCAAAAGAAATGAAGTGAATAAGTAAGGCCCAATTATTAGAGTTATTAATATTTCTTTGAACGAATTTTTATTTTTTATTAATGACCAAGATAATCCAAAAAATAATAATCCAAGAATTATAAAGGTATTTTCCTTAGTATTAAAGTTAATTGAATTTTTAAAGAAAAAATAATATGTGAGAGTTAGAGCAAATATAAATAAAGGAATTATTTTTGAAGTCATAAATATAAAAAATCGACTATATTTTTTAGAGTTAAATAAATATTTTATTCCTACATAAGTATTTAATGAAAAAATAGATGAGATTTGTAGAGTATAGTAGGGTGTTTTTGTAGAAAAAATGCTAAGAGTTGCAATTAAAATTAAGGGGAAAAAGGCAAGTATATATTTATTCTCTTTACTTCGAGAAATATTGTATATTGTGCCAATAATTGCGAAAAAACTCCATGGCAGAAATGTTACGGGTACATTCCAGAAATAATAATAGAAAGGATTTGTAAAAGTATTTTTACTTGATAGAAAGTTAAACTTTTCAACTAAGTAAAAAATAATATTTTTGTCCAAATAAGGGTTGATAGAAATCGTCCAGAATAAAAAAGGAATAAATCCAATTAGCAGTCCTAACCAAAAGAATTTGATGAATAAAAAATTTTTTTTTAGAAAGAAATATGGTACGAGTGATAATAACGGTACAAAAACTAAAAAAGTTTTCATCATAAAAGCTAAACCAATCCAAATTCCAAAAAGCAGAATATAGAATTTGTTATTTTTACTTTTTATTTTGACTAAAGCTAATACTCCAATTGTTACTAAACACGAAAAAATAATATCTTGAGTGGCTAAGTGTGAGTAGTCAAACCATAGATATGTAGTAGCAAGGATTAGTGGAGATATAATTGCATACTTTTTATTAAATAATTCTTCATGTAATTTATAAGTTGCAAATAGCATCAATATTGAAGCGACTGTAGTTGGTAGATATGCAGAAAAAATATTTCTTCCAAATAAGTCTTGTGACTTTGCGATTAAAAACTGTAATCCTATCGTTCTATCTAAAACATATTCATCCCACCAAAGAGGAATTACCCAGTTACCTTTATCTATTATCCATCTAGCTTGTAGCGCATAAAAACCTTCATCAAACGCAACATAACTTCTTTTTCCTAAATAAAATATAAGAGGAATAAAAACAAATAATTTAAAAAGGTATCTAAATTTAGAAATTTTATTAATCATTTTAGTTTTAATTTGCTTTTTAAGTGCCGATAATTGGAATTGAACCAATGTCCTACTGTTTACGAGACAGTTGCTCTACCGCTGAGCTATACCGGCAATATTAAATATTGAATTTTTCATATAGACTTAATTTTATAATTGAAAGAATTTATGTCAAAAATAGATCCTGAATTAAAAAAGAAATTATTAAAGGAATCCCAAGCTCCTTTCAAGGGATTGAGAAGAATATTGTGGATAGCTTTTAGCGGTTCTGCATTTTTGGGACTTCTAATAATGCTTTCCAGAATTGCAAGCGGAACTGAATTACAGCAAAATAACCTACTCATTCAGTTGGGTGCTTGTGTAATATTTCCTACTTTATTAATCTTTGACAGAAATAAAGATTAATAATATAGATGTTTAATTATTGTGATAAGGTCCTCTTTTTAGTGACAAATTTGAATGCATCGATTACATCTCCTTCAATCCATGAAGAGAATTTATCGCAGCCAACTCCACATTCAAATCCTGTATTTACTTCTTTTACATCATCTTTAGCTCTTTTCAGAGAGTCTAAATTACCCTCAAATATTACTTTCTCTGATCTAATAACTCTCAGAGAACAATTCCTTTGTAATTTGCCAGTTTGTATATAACAGCCTGCAATAGCTCCTTTGCCGACTGAGAACGTTGCTCTAACTTCAGCTTGACCTAATGATTCTTCGACAAGATCGGGTTCAAGTAGCCCTTCCATAGCTAACTGAATATCTTCTAAGAGTTTATAAATTACTTCATATTCTCTTATGTCAACGTCATTAGCATCAGCTGCTCTCTTCGCGCCAGAAGCCAATGAGGTGTTAAATCCAATGATTACTGACCCAGATGCAGCAGCGAGATCGATATCTGTCTCAGTTATTTCTCCTGGAGCAGAAAGTAGAACTCTTACTTGAACTTCATTTTTTGGTAATTGTTCTAGTGATCCTAATATCGCTTCAACACTACCTTGAACATCAGCCTTGAGAATTAAGTTTAACTCCTTAAGTTCTCCATCATTTGCTTGAGTTGATAAGGATGATAAGCTGACTCTTCTAGAGGCCATTTGCTGAGCTAATTTTGTGGCTCTAGCATCTGTTGCCCTTTCTCCGACAATGGCTCGACCAGTTTTCTCATCAGGGTAGACTTCGAATTCATCCCCTGCAGTGGGTACTTCACTGAATCCTAGCGCTTCCACTGGGAATGATGGCCCTGCTTCTTTGATTCTATTACCATGTTCATCAACCATTGCTCTAATTTTTCCAAGGACTGAACCCGCAGCTAAAACATCTCCAGATTTCAAGGTTCCATTTTGTACTAACAAAGTAGCCACAGGTCCTTTTGCTTTGTCTAGGTGGGCTTCAATAACAGTACCTTTTGCAAATCTATCAGGGTTAGCTTGTAGATCTTCTACCTCTGAAACTAATAAGATCATTTCGAGTAATTTATCAATGTTTTGTTTTTTGATAGCACTTACTGGAACCATCACTGTATCGCCTCCCCAATCTTCAGCAATTAAATCTTTTTCTGATAGTTCCTGCTTTACTCTGTCTGGAGAAGCACCTTCTTTGTCAATTTTATTTATTGCAACAACTATTGGTACTTTTGCAGCTCTTGCATGACTGATAGCTTCTAGTGTTTGAGGTCTGCAACCATCATCTGCAGCAACTACAAGAACAGCTACATCTGTAACCTTTGTACCCCTTGCTCTCATTGCAGTAAAGGCTTCATGACCAGGTGTATCAAGAAAAGTTAATTTTTTCTTTTGAGATTCATGTTCAAATTCAACTTGATAAGCTCCTATGTGTTGAGTGATGCCCCCTGCTTCCCCCGAAGCTACTCTTGATTCTCTGATGGAATCTAAAAGACTTGTTTTGCCATGATCTACATGACCCATCACTGTAATAACAGGCGGTCTTCTTATTAGATTATCAATATCATCAGATTCAATCATATCAACTGTTTTCTCAGCAGCTTCTTGGACATCATCTTGTAAAACAGGCACCCCAAATTCTTCTGCTACTGTTTCGATAGTTGCTAAGTCAAGTGATTGAGTAACAGTTGCCGTTATGCCTTTGAAGAAAAGAGATTTTATTATTTCAGAACTTTCAAGGCTTAATTTATCAGCTAATTCTTGAACAGTTAAATTATCTTCGGGAACTATTATCATTTCAGGTCTTACTTGTTTGGCCTCTTTGGCAGCCTTTAATTCCATTGCTCTCCTTTTCTGCCTTTGTCTTGTGGTCTCTTTTTTCTTCTTCTTAAATTGTTTGATAGATTTTTGAGACTTAGTTTCTTCAGACTTTTCTTTCTTAGGACGTGCCAGACTTGCTGATAAAATTGAAATTTTCTCGCCAGAATATCCACTGGTTTCAGATGTTAATGAATCATCATTTTCACCAATAATATGAACTTTCTGCCTTTGTTTTTGAGGATTTTTACTTCTTAATGCTTCAAGTTTTGCGCTATCATCCCAGTCTGTCTTTCCAGGTTTCTTTGAACTATTTGAAAATGTTCTATGAGGAGGTTTTTTGGAACTTGGAGTAGCATTTGGACGACTATTAGGCGCTTTCGCCTTCTGCTTAGTTGCATCGATATTTTGTTTCGCATTATTCTTTATACCTAGGTTGTCTTTCTCAGAGTTATTATTTTTTTGAAGTTGTAAAAGTTCGTTAGGTGATACTGGCTTCCGTATCCCAGAGGAATTCTGGCCATTAAATTTAGAACCAGGCCTATTATTAGACATGCCAGGTCTGTTGGGAGAACCAGGTCTATTGGGATTGCCTTGCCTATTAAATGAGCCAGGTCTGCCTTGATCTGAAGGTTTGTTTCTTAAACCAGACCTATTGGGCATGCCAGGTCTATTGGGCATGCCAGGTCTATTGGGCATGCCAGGTCTGTTTGAAGCAGTTTGTTTAAAAGCAATGTTTTGCTTATTATTATTTTGCTTATTAGGATTTATTTTTGGATCTTCTCTTCTTATTGGAGCTCCTACGAGCTCAGGGGTTTTTATTCTATTATTAAAATTTTTTGTTTTAGGTTTGTTCGTATTTTGATCAGGTTTGTTTGATAGTCGTCTTTTATCCCCTGCACTTGAGGTGTTCTGGGAAGATTCATTAGATTTAACGTTATTATTTATATTTTTAGGCTTTGCAATTAATTGAATAGGAGGTTTTGCAGGACTTTTGATAGGTGGGATTGTGTTATTTTCGAAAGTTTTTTTATCTTGGTTTAAATTCTGTGAAGGTTTACTATTTTTATTTGTATTTGTAAGATTTGCTCGAGATTGTGAACTGTTAATAATATTAGGTTTATTGGGATTTTGAAGTTGATTTGAAATTATTTTTACACTCTCAGGCTTGTTAAGTGGTTTTATCAATAAGGGTTTTATGTTTGAATTATCTTTGAGAGGTTTCCCTTGTTTAGAAGAAATAAAAGGAGATTTATCTTCTTTGTTTTGTTTGAAATTATCTTTTTTAATTGAAGGTTTATTAATGGAAAGTATTTTTTTATCTGAATTCTTTTTATTAATATGATTTTTAATTTTTTTTGCTTCTTCTGCACTAATAGAACTGCTATGGCTTTTTACTGAAATTGAAAGTTTTTGAGCGGCATCCAGTACATCTTTATTTTCCAGATTTAAGTCTCTGGAAAGTTCGTAAATTCTGATTTTATCGCTGATAGTCATTTAATCTGATTTGTACT
The DNA here is from genome assembly GCA_003209585.1 of Prochlorococcus sp. AG-449-G23. Lineage (GTDB taxonomy): Bacteria > Cyanobacteriota > Cyanobacteriia > PCC-6307 > Cyanobiaceae > Prochlorococcus_A. The sequence continues at coordinate 20,871 of QCQJ01000012.1, read as the reverse complement.
CTTTTGAAATTGAAGAGGATTTAATTTAATTATATTCCTTTAATGGGGATAGTTATTGTAGCTTGTAATTTCTTTTTCAAAAATTTCAACAAATTCAGGTTCTAAAAATGTTTTTAAAGCTTTTTGAAGCTTTTTTTTGATCTTGGAATCTGAGTAGCATTTTTTTGACTTGCAAATGTAAGCTGATCTCCCCATTCCCTTTTGAAGCATGATGCCTTGCTTATAATCTTTAGTAATCTTTAAAAGATCTTTCCGGTCATATGTTTTTCTACATGAAATGCATACACGCAAAACAGGGATTTGTTGTATCACCGTTTTTTCTCCTCTTTGGCAGATATCTCAGTATCTTGAACAGTCTCTAATTGATCATTATCTGTGAATTCTTCTCCTTCGTATTGTTCCTCTCCATATTCTTCTTCATCTTCGGGAAGGGGATAAAGCTCTCTTAATCTTGCATCTTCTGCAGCACGCTCAGCTTGTTCTGCTTCTAATCTTAGTTCAGCTTCTCTCTGGAGATTCTCTTCATCTTCCCTTTGAATGATTAATTCGGAGACTGCAGCATCTTCTGATTCCTGATCGTATTCATGTGAGTTTTTAACGTCAATCTTCCAACCAGTTAATCTTGCGGCAAGTCTTACATTTTGACCTTCTCTACCAATTGCGAGACTTAATTGATCAGGAGGAACCAGTACGTGCGCATGTTGCCCTGCTGGGTCTACAAGTCTTACTTGATCGACTTTCGCAGGACTTAAAGAGTTTAAAATATACTGTATTGGATTAGAAGACCATTTAATAACATCAATTTTTTCTCCTCTTAATTCATTTACTACTTGTTGAATTCTTGCCCCTCTAGCTCCAATACAGGCACCTACAGGGTCCACTTCTTCTTCGACACTATCAACAGCTACTTTTGTTCTTGGCCCGACAGCTCTTGAAGGAGGATTGGCTTCTCTTGAAACAGCAACAATTTTCACTGTGCCTTCTTGAATTTCTGGGACTTCATTTTCAAACAAATAAACCACTAAACCAGCATTTGCTCTACTCACAAAAAGTTGAGGCCCTTTTCTTGCAATTTCGCTAACTTCCTTCAAAAATACTTTGAAAGTTGCATTTGCTCTATAATTATCATTTGGTAATTGATCTCTCTTGGGAAGTTCGGCCTCTACTTCAGGTCTACCAATACCGGAACTAACTCCCATAATGACTGATTGTCTTTCAAATCTTATAACTCTTGCAGTTAAAACAGGATCTTCCAAATCAGCAAATTCTTCTTGGATCATTTTTCGTTGTTGATCTCTTAATTTTTGGGCTAAAACTTGCTTTGTTGTTGAAGCAGCCATTCGCCCAAAATCCTCTTTTTCTGGAGTAACGTCTAAAACAACCGTGTCACCTATTTGAGCATCATCAGCTACTTGTTTAACTTCTAAAAGAGATATTTGATGATCTTCGCTCTCAACTTCTTCAACAATTATTTTACTTGATAATATCCTATAACCTTCTTCATCTAGATCTAGTCCAACATCAAAATTACTGAAATATTCTTCATCAAATGGATCTTGGTTAACTCCAATGTAAAAAGTTTTTCTATATTTTTCGTATCCTTTTAATAAAGCTTCGCGTAAGGCTAATTCCACGATATTAGGAGGTAACTTTTTTTCCTCACTAATGTCTTCAATGAGATTGTTTAAACCTGGGAGAATAACTAATGCCATCTATGATGGGAAATTGAATAATGGTTGAAAGTAATTAATCTTTTAATGTACAAAGACTAATTTTTAGTACTTCATCAAAAGGGATTTTTTTAATCTTACCTTTTATGTTAATGGCTAAATAATCTTTAGACTTTTCATAAAGTAAACCATTCAGAAATTTTATTTTTGAATTCTTTTGGTTTAACTCAACATTAACTGGAAAACCTTTAAAAGTTTTGAAGTCTCTTTCTGAGGTTAGTTCATCACTGACCCCTTGACTACTAATTTCTAACACATATGAACAATTTAAAAGATTTGATTTTTCTATTTCGTCAGATGCTGGGGTATTAAATAGCGCACAATCATCTAAGGAAATGTCATCCCCATTAGTTTTTCTTATAGTTATTTTAATAACAATTGGATTTTGATTAGTTTGTATATTTAAACCGCAGATTTCTAAATCCCGCTCATTAGCAACTTTTTCTAATAAAGCTTCTAGTTTACTTTTGTTTTCTTTATTCAAATTTATTTATAAATTTATTTAAAATTTATTTTCACACATTAAGAAGTTTTTTCTATAGAAAAATTTAAAAATTTGCATTTTATGGATGTAAACAAAAAACAACAATAATCTCTTTCTTCAATTAGATTCATTAAATAAACTCAAAAACTATTAATGAAATGAAGTATCTCAAGATTAAATTTATTAATTTAATCCAAATATTCATTGTTATTTGTTTTTGCATACTCAATTTCTTTCAAGATGCTGAAGTTTTAGCTTTAACTTCTTTTGAAAATCATAATTTCGTATCATCCGCAGTTAAAAATATTGGCCCTGCAGTTGTAAAAATTGACACTGAGCGCTTGGTAGAGAGGCAACAATTTGATCCTACTTTACTTGACCCTTTGTTAAGGGATTTACTTGGAGAGCAAGGCATTACTCCTGAAAGGGAGAGAGGACAAGGCTCTGGGGTTATTATTAATGAGAATGGTTTGGTTCTTACAAACGCTCATGTCGTAGAAAGAGTCGATAATGTTTCAGTTACTTTGGCAGATGGATCTATTTGTGATGGTGAAGTTTTGGGCACGGATACAGTAACTGATCTTGCTTTAGTAAAAATTGATGAAGATACATATTCTGGTTTTGCTCCACTTGGAAATTCTGAAGATCTTGAAGTTGGGGATTGGGCAATAGCTCTTGGTACTCCCTATGGTCTTGAAAAAACAGTTACCTTAGGGATTGTAAGCAGCCTGCATAGAGATATTAATAGTTTAGGATTTTCAGATAAAAGGTTGGATCTTATTCAGACTGATGCGGCAATAAATCCAGGAAATTCTGGGGGACCACTAATAAATTCCAATGGCGAGGTAATTGGAATAAATACATTAGTAAGAAGTGGCCCTGGAGCTGGTTTAGGTTTTGCGATTCCCATCAATCTAGCTAAAAGTGTTTCTGATCAGCTACTCAAAAATGGGGAAGTTATTCATCCATATTTAGGGGTACAATTAATTTCTTTAAATCCTAGAATTGCTAAAGAACATAATCGAGATCCCAATTCTTTAGTGCAATTACCCGAAAGAAATGGAGCTCTAATTCAATCTGTAATACCTAATAGCCCCGCTGAAAAAGCTGGTTTAAGAAGAGGCGATTTAGTAGTAGCAGCTGAAAATATCTCTATAAATGAGCCTAAAACTTTACTAGATGAAGTAGAAAAAGCTCAGATAGGAAAAGTATTTCTTTTAAATATTTTGAGAGATAATAAAGAGATACAGATAAATATCAAACCAGAACCTCTCCCAGGTTTGACATAAAGCACCCATTGAAATTTAATAATCTATAACCATTAGAGAAAAAGATTTTGGATTCACAAACTCAAATGAAACAAGTAGTTGCTGATGCAGCAATAAGGGAAGTAAAGAGTGACATGATTCTTGGACTAGGTTCTGGATCTACAGCTGCGTTAATGATAAAAAGCCTTGCGAATGAAATGCGTTCTGGGAAACTCCAAAATATAAGAGGTGTTGCAACTTCTTTTCAATCAGAAGTTTTAGCGCTTGAACTGAATATCCCGCTTATCGATTTAGCTTCTGTATCTCAAATTGATTTAGCTATTGATGGAGCAGATGAAGTTGATCCAGGATTTCAATTAATTAAAGGAGGAGGAGCATGCCATGTGAGAGAAAAGTTAGTAGCATCTAAATCTGATCAATTGCTGATTGTTGTTGATGAAACTAAACTTGTACAAAATTTAAATCTATCTTTTCCTTTACCTGTAGAAGTTCTTCCAAATGCTTGGAAGCAAGTACAGGAAGTTATCTCAGAGATGAAAGGTAGTTCAACTTTAAGAATGGCTACTAAAAAAGCTGGCCCAGTTGTTACTGATCAAGGCAACCTCATACTAGATGTATTATTTAATGATGGCATTAATAATCCAAAAGAAATTGAAATGACGATTAATAATATTCCAGGAGTATTAGAAAATGGATTATTCGTTGATCTTACAGACAAAGTATTAGTTGGTAAAATTGAAAACAACACTCCAGTGGTTTACTCACCCTCAAGAGCTAGCTAATCTTCAAATCTTATTTGTACTGAGTTAGCGTGGCTATGTAAGCCCTCACTTTTAGCAAGATTAATAATATCAAGGCTATTAACTTTTAAACTTTCTTCATTAAATTCTATTATTGAAGTATTTTTCATAAAAGTTTCAACTCCCAAAGAACCGCTAAATCTAGAATTTCCTGATGTGGGTAAAGTATGATTTGGTCCAGCAAGATAATCTCCAACAGCTTCTGGAGTCCATTTCCCTAAAAATATCGCCCCTGCATTCTCTATACCTGAAAGAATTTTTTCTGAATCTAAAGTAAGAATTTCTAGATGTTCAGGGGCAAAGTTATTGCTAAGTTCAATACATGATTCATAATTCTCGCAAATAACAATTAATCCCCAATTTTTTATTGATTGCATACAAATTTCCTTTCTTGGATGATCATCTATTTTTTTATATAGTTCCTTTATTACTTCTTTTGCCTGTGTCTTTGATGTTGTTAGAAGTATTGAAGAAGCCAAAGGATCATGTTCTGCTTGTGCTAGCAGATCAGATGCTATATGGGTGCTTTGAGCGGTTTCATCTGCAATGATTAATATTTCACTCGGACCAGCTAAAGAATCTATACCAGTAGAGCCATAAATTAGTTTTTTAGCAGTAGTTACATAGATATTTCCTGGACCTGATATAACATCAACTTTATTGATTTGATCTGTGCCAAATGCTAAGGCCCCAATTGCTTGAGCTCCTCCAATTCTAAAAACTTTATTAATCCCTGATAAGTGAGCCGCAGCTAAAACTGTTTTGTTTATTTCCCCTTTTGTATTTCCAGGAGATACCATTATGATTTCTTCTACTCCTGCTACTGTTGCAGGGATTGCGTTCATTAATACGGTACTTGGATAAGCAGCTCTACCTCCAGGGATATAAATTCCCGCGTTTTTAACTGGCCTCCATCTCCTTTGAACTGTATCGCCATGTTCACCTTTTATAGTGAATGATGATGGAATTTCTTTTTCATGGAATTTTTTTATTCTTTTATGGGCTACCTCAAGTGAGCGCTTTAAATTGCTATCAATTTCATTCCATGCATTCTTTAAGTCTTCTGCATTAACTTGCATAGGATCAGGGTTGAAACCATCAAATTTTTTTGTATATTTTTCTACTGCTACATCTCCATAGTTTTTTACCTCTTCAAGAATTTCTTCGACTATTGAATTTATTTTGTTGTTGTTTTCAGAATTAGTTCGAGTAGAAATCCTTTTTAATTCGTGGATAGCATCTTCTTTACTATTTATGATCTTCATATTCTTAAGTGTTCAAATTAAAAGGTTCAACAACCAAATTTAATAGCTCTCTAAATTATATATGATTGATTAGTAGTCAATCTATTTGTTATATTAGAAGTCTTATATTTCAGTTTCCTCTGTGGCCAATAACAAATCAGCAAAAAAGAGAATCCAAATTGCGGAAAGAAATCGTCTAATTAATAAGTCATACAAATCTACAGTTAGAACTTTAACTAAAAAAACCTTGGAGAACTGCGCAAAATATAAAAAAGAACCTAACGAGGAAAATAAAACTTTAGTTAAAACAAGTCTTAATAAAGCTTTTAGCTTAATTGATAAAGCAGTTAAAAAAAATGTTCTGCACAAAAATAATGGGGCTAATAGAAAATCAAAAATTAATAATTTTGTAAAAACTACTCTTACCACAAAGTAAAAGAGCAGATCTTAATAATGAGCGATTTTGAACTCATAGACTCGCATTGTCATTTAATATTTGAAAGTTTTGACAAAGATCTTGAAGATGTTGTTCAAAGATTGCGTGCAAGAGGTGTAAAAAAATTAGTTCATGCTTGTTGTGAGTTAACAGAAATTCCGAAGTTAAAAAAAATATCTCATGAATATAACGAGATTTACTATTCAGTTGGTTTGCATCCCTTAGAAGCAAAAAAATGGCAACTAAGTTCAAAATCTATTTTAAGAAGATCTGCTCAAGAAGATAGAAGAGTTGTAGCTATTGGAGAATTAGGCTTAGATTTTTTTAAAAATGAAAATAAAACTCAGCAAATTGATGCTCTTATTCCTCAAATGGAGTTAGCTTTTGAACTTGAATTGCCTGTAATTATCCATTGCAGAGATGCTGCAAATGAAATGATAGAGATATGTAGTGATCTCTCTAAAAAAGGAAAATGCCCTAAGGGTGTACTTCATTGTTGGACTGGAACCCCAAAAGAAATGAAGCAATTCTTAGATCTTGGTTTTTACATCAGTTTTAGTGGAATAGTAACTTTCCCAAAAGCAAATGAAATTCATGAGTGTGCCAAAATAGTCCCAGACGATAAATACTTAATTGAAACTGACTCACCCTTTTTAGCTCCTGTGCCTCATAGGGGTAAAAGAAATGAACCTTCATTTGTTGAAAATGTTGCTAATTTTATGGCAGATTTAAGATCTACGGATTTAATCACAATTGCCAAAGAGTCATCTAAGAATGCTGAAGATTTGTTTAAGTTTGACTTGTTAATTTGACATAGAAGCTGTTAATATTAAAAATTACTAGAAATTTTTTCAATTATTTAGCTTTAACTTACATAAATGATGATTTCTCAGCATTAAACTCAATTTTAATTAATAATAAAATTGAATTTTTGTTGAAATCGAGATTTAATTCTCGAAACCACATTAAATGAAAAGTTAAACAACTAAATGTTGAGTAGATTAAAGGTAAATAGTAAATCTCACAAAATCGCAGGTTTTCTTGGATGAGCAGTAGCGCTTTACAGGTAGCAAAAACAGATACTTATCTACCAGATTTAGTTGAAGTACAAAGAGCAAGCTTTAAATGGTTTTTGGAAAAGGGTTTAATTGAGGAATTACAAAACTTTTCTCCCATTTCTGATTACACAGGTAAATTAGAATTACATTTTATAGGCGAAGAGTACAGATTAAAAAGACCTAGGCACGATGTGGAGGAAGCCAAAAGAAGAGATGCAACATTTGCATCTCAAATGTATGTAACTTGCAGGTTAATTAATAAAGAGACAGGGGAAATTAAGGAACAAGAAGTATTTATTGGCGAATTACCATTAATGACTGAGAGAGGAACTTTTATCATTAATGGTGCTGAAAGAGTAATTGTTAATCAAATTGTTCGAAGTCCAGGAGTATATTTTAAAGATGAACTTGACAAAAATGGTCGAAGAACCTACAACGCTAGCGTTATCCCTAATAGGGGTGCATGGTTAAAATTTGAGACTGACAAAAACAATTTACTTTATGTAAGAGTTGATAAAACTAGAAAAATTAATGCTCACGTTCTTATGAGAGCTATGGGTCTTTCAGATAACGATGTGGTTGACAAACTTAGACATCCTGAGTTTTATCAAAGCTCAATTGAGTCAGCTAATGAAGAGGGGATAAATTCAGAAGATCAGGCTTTACTTGAGCTCTACAAGAAGCTACGCCCTGGTGAACCACCCTCCGTTTCAGGAGGGCAACAGCTATTACATAGTAGATTTTTTGATCCCAAAAGATACGATTTAGGCCGAGTTGGTAGATATAAAATAAATAAAAAATTGAGGCTGACTGTGCCAGATGATGTGAGAACTCTTACTCATGAAGATGTTCTCTCTACCATTGATTATTTAATTAATCTAGAATTGGATGTAGGTGGCGCTAGTTTGGATGATATTGATCACCTTGGTAATCGAAGAGTAAGATCTGTTGGAGAACTTCTACAAAATCAAGTCAGGGTTGGACTTAACCGTCTAGAAAGAATTATCAAAGAAAGAATGACCGTAGGAGAAACAGATTCTCTTACTCCAGCTCAACTAGTCAATCCTAAACCTTTAGTTGCTGCCATAAAAGAATTTTTTGGCTCCAGTCAATTAAGTCAATTCATGGATCAAACTAATCCCCTTGCTGAATTAACACATAAGAGAAGAATTTCGGCCTTGGGTCCTGGAGGTTTAACTCGAGAAAGAGCAGGCTTTGCGGTAAGGGATATTCATCCATCACATTATGGAAGATTATGTCCTATCGAGACTCCTGAAGGTCCTAATGCTGGACTTATAAACTCTTTAGCTACCCATGCCAGAGTTAATGAGTATGGTTTTATTGAAACACCTTTTTGGAAAGTTACTAACGGCAAAGTTAATAAAGAAGGAAATCCTGTTTATCTTTCCGCTGATCTAGAAGATGAGTGTAGAGTGGCACCAGGTGATGTCGCAACTGACAAGGAAGGTAATATAATCGCAGATCTAATACCAGTAAGATATAGACAAGATTTTGAAAAAGTTCCTCCTCATCAAGTTGATTACGTTCAGCTTTCCCCGGTTCAGGTAATTTCAGTCGCTACTTCACTTATTCCTTTCTTGGAACATGATGATGCAAATAGAGCTCTAATGGGATCAAATATGCAACGACAAGCCGTTCCATTGCTCAGGCCAGAACGTCCTTTAGTTGGTACAGGTTTAGAATCTCAAGTCGCTAGAGATTCGGGTATGGTTCCCATAACAAAAGTAAATGGAACTGTATCTTATGTAGATGCTAATGAGATTGTTGTTAAAGACGAGGATGGTAATGAACATTTTCATTATCTTCAGAAATATCAAAGATCAAATCAAGATACTTGCCTAAACCAAAGACCCATCGTAAAAATTGGAGATCGAGTTATATCTGGGCAGGTTTTAGCAGATGGATCGGCCTGTGAAGGAGGAGAAATAGCCCTTGGTCAAAACGTTTTAATTGCTTACATGCCATGGGAGGGATACAACTACGAAGATGCTATTCTTGTTAGTGAGAGGATGGTAACTGATGATTTATATACATCAGTTCATATTGAAAAATATGAAATTGAGGCAAGACAAACAAAGCTAGGACCTGAAGAAATCACAAGAGAGATTCCCAATATCTCTGAAGAAAGCTTGAACAATCTTGATGAAATGGGAATTATTAGGATTGGTGCTTTTGTCGAGAGTGGAGATATTCTTGTAGGAAAAGTGACCCCAAAAGGGGAATCAGATCAGCCACCTGAAGAAAAATTGTTGAGAGCTATTTTTGGTGAAAAGGCTAGAGACGTAAGAGATAATTCTCTAAGGGTCCCTAAGACTGAAAAGGGAAGGGTCTTGGATGTTCGTATTTATACTAGAGAACAAGGGGATGAATTGCCTCCAGGGGCCAACATGGTCGTTAGAGTATATGTGGCTCAAAGAAGGAAAATTCAAGTAGGTGACAAAATGGCTGGGAGACATGGCAATAAAGGAATTATTAGCAGAATTTTACCCAGAGAAGATATGCCGTATTTGCCAGATGGAACGCCCGTCGATATAGTCCTTAATCCTCTTGGAGTACCAAGTAGGATGAATGTGGGTCAAGTTTTTGAATTATTAATGGGTTGGGCAGCCTCCAACTTAAATTGCAGAGTTAAAGTTGTTCCATTCGATGAAATGTATGGAGCTGAAAAATCACATCAGACTGTTCAAGCATTTTTAGAGGAAGCTTCAAAACAGCCAGGTAAAGCATGGGTTTACAATCCCGAAGATCCAGGAAAGTTATTATTAAAAGATGGCAGAACAGGAGAACCCTTTGATCAGCCAGTGGCAGTCGGATACTCTCACTTCCTTAAGTTAGTTCATTTGGTCGATGATAAGATTCACGCCAGATCTACTGGTCCTTACTCTTTGGTTACACAACAACCATTAGGTGGTAAAGCTCAGCAGGGTGGACAAAGGCTTGGAGAAATGGAAGTATGGGCTCTTGAAGCTTATGGAGCAGCTTATACTCTCCAAGAATTATTAACAGTTAAATCTGATGACATGCAAGGAAGAAATGAAGCTCTTAACGCAATTGTAAAAGGTAAGCCGATCCCTAGGCCTGGTACTCCTGAATCATTCAAAGTTCTTATGAGGGAATTACAATCTTTGGGATTAGATATAGGGGTTTATACAGATGAAGGAAAAGAAGTAGATTTAATGCAAGATATAAATCCGAGAAGAAATACTCCATCAAGGCCGACTTATGAATCACTCGGAACCTCTGAATATGAGGAAGATTAAATACCCAATAAAAACCTTTTAATTTAAATTTTCCAAAAATGACAAACAGCAACTTAAGAACTGAAAATCACTTTGATTACGTCAAAATTTCAATAGCTTCTCCACAAAGGATAATGGATTGGGGTCAGAGAACATTACCCAATGGTCAAGTAGTTGGTGAAGTAACAAAACCTGAAACTATTAACTACAGGACACTTAAGCCAGAAATGGATGGATTGTTTTGTGAAAAGATTTTTGGGCCTTCTAAAGATTGGGAATGTCATTGTGGAAAATATAAAAGAGTTAGACATCGTGGTATTGTTTGTGAGAGATGTGGTGTTGAAGTAACTGAAAGTAGAGTAAGAAGACATAGGATGGGCTATATAAAACTCGCTGCACCAGTTTCACATGTTTGGTATTTGAAAGGAATTCCAAGTTACGTTGCAATACTTTTGGATATTCCACTTAGAGATGTAGAACAAATAGTTTATTTTAATTGTTATGTTGTTTTAGACCCAGGTGATCATAAAGAACTCAAATATAAGCAATTACTTACTGAGGATGAATGGTTAGAAATTGAAGATGAAATTTATGCTGAAGATTCAACTATAGAAAATGAACCTTTTGTTGGTATTGGTGCTGAGGCACTTAAGCAGTTACTTGAGGATCTTGATTTAAATCAGGTTGCTGAGGAGCTCAGGGAAGAAATTACTAATAGTAAAGGGCAGAAAAGAGCAAAACTTATAAAAAGGATAAGAGTTATTGATAATTTTCTTGCAACTAATGCAAAACCAGAATGGATGGTTTTAGATGCAATTCCCGTTATACCTCCAGACCTTAGACCTATGGTTCAGCTTGATGGAGGAAGATTTGCGACTTCAGATTTAAACGATTTATACAGAAGGGTTATAAATAGAAATAATAGACTAGCTAGGCTTCAAGAAATTTTAGCTCCTGAAATTATCGTAAGAAATGAAAAAAGAATGCTTCAAGAGGCAGTTGATGCTCTTATAGATAATGGAAGAAGGGGAAGAACTGTTGTAGGAGCCAATAATAGAGCTCTCAAGTCGCTTAGCGACATCATTGAAGGAAAACAAGGAAGATTTAGACAGAATCTTCTTGGTAAGCGCGTAGACTATTCAGGAAGATCTGTAATAGTTGTTGGTCCAAAATTAAAAATGCATCAGTGTGGTCTCCCAAAAGAAATGGCGATTGAGCTCTTTCAACCTTTTGTAATTCATAGGTTAATACGACAAAATATTGTGAATAATATTAAAGCTGCAAAAAAATTAATACAAAAAGCCGATGATGAAGTTATGCAGGTACTTCAGGAAGTTATTGAAGGCCATCCAATTCTTTTGAATAGAGCTCCTACGCTACATCGTTTAGGGATTCAAGCTTTTGAACCTAAATTAGTTGGTGGTAGAGCAATACAACTTCATCCTTTAGTATGTCCTGCATTCAATGCTGATTTTGATGGAGATCAAATGGCAGTTCATGTTCCTTTAGCTTTGGAGGCACAAACTGAAGCACGCATGCTTATGTTGGCTAGTAACAATATTCTTTCTCCTGCTACTGGTGAACCAATTGTTACTCCATCACAAGATATGGTTTTGGGATCTTATTATCTGACTGCTTTGCAGCCAAATTATCAAAAACCAGAATTCGGAGAAAATAAGACTACTTTTGCTTCATTGGAAGATGTTATTTTTGCTTTTGAAGATAAAAGACTCAGCTTACACGAATGGGTTTGGGTTAGATTTAATGGAGAAGTTGAAGATGAAGACGAAATGCGTAACCCACAAAAAACTGAAGAGCTAGAAGATGGCTCAAGATTAGAAATGTGGAATTTAAGAAGGGACAGATTTGATTCTAATAATAATTTAATAAGTAGATTTGTTTTGACAACTGTCGGGAGAGTAGTTATGAACTATACCATCATTGATTCTGTATCTAAAACGTAATCTTTAAAAACTATTTTTCATTCATTTAAAAATCATGACTTCATCTAAACCTAAAAAATCATCCAGAGTACGTAAAACTACAAAAAACTCAAAAAAGAATAATCCAATTATGATGCCTGCTCTAGCTAAAACGCCGCCATCATTTAAGAATAAGGTAGTTGATAAGAAAGCCTTAAAAAATTTAGTGTCTTGGGCATATAAAACACATGGTACCGCTATAACTGCAGCCATGGCTGATAATCTAAAAGACTTAGGGTTTAAATATGCTACACAAGCTGCAGTCTCTATTTCAGTAGATGACTTAAAAGTTCCTGAAGCAAAACAAGATTTAATAGGACAAGCTGAAGAGCAAATATCTGCTACAGAAGAATGCTATAGACTTGGTGAAATTACTGAAGTGGAAAGGCATACAAAAGTTATAGATACCTGGACTGAAACAAATGAAAGATTGGTAGATGCTGTAAAGAATAATTTTAATCAAAATGATCCTCTAAATTCCGTTTGGATGATGGCGAATTCAGGAGCAAGGGGGAATATGTCTCAGGTTAGACAACTTGTTGGTATGCGGGGATTGATGGCTAATCCGCAAGGAGAAATCATTGACCTACCAATAAGAACAAACTTTAGAGAAGGACTTACTGTTACTGAATATGTAATTTCTTCTTATGGAGCAAGGAAAGGTTTGGTGGATACTGCCTTAAGAACAGCTGATTCTGGCTACTTGACTCGAAGATTAGTTGATGTCGCTCAAGATGTAATTGTTAGAGAAGAAGATTGTGGAACAGAACGATCAATAGTTGTTGAAGCTGAAGATGGTAAATTTGGAGCAAGGCTTCTTGGAAGACTTACCGCTGAGGATGTTTTTGATTCTGAAGAAAATCTTATTATTACTCAAAACACTGCAATAGATCCTGCATTGTCAGAAAAAATCCAGCAAGCCTCTATTACTAAGGTGAAAATAAGATCTCCATTAACATGTGAAGCTAATAGATCAGTATGTAGGAGATGTTACGGATGGGCTTTGGCTCATAACCATCTGGTTGACTTAGGTGAGGCAGTTGGAATTATTGCGGCTCAATCTATTGGCGAACCAGGGACTCAATTGACAATGAGAACTTTCCATACTGGAGGGGTATCAACTGCTGAAAGTGGAGTAGTTAGATCAAAAATTTCTGGTAAAGTTGAATTCAGTTCAAAAGCAAAGGTTAGAGGTTATAGAACCCCACATGGTGTAGAAGCAAAACAAGCGGAAGTCGATTTCATATTAAAGATAGTTCCTCAAGGAAAAAATTCTGGTAAAGCTCAAAAAATTGAAGTTTCTAGTGGATCGCTTTTGTTTGTAGATGATGGTGAAAACATTAACTCTGATATAACCGTTGCTCAGATAACTGCTGGAGCTGTGAAAAAGAGTGTTGAGAAAGCAACGAAGGATGTTATTTGTGATTTGGCTGGTCAAGTTAGGTTCGATAAGGTTATTCAACCAAAAGAGGTAACAGATAGGCAAGGCAACATTACCTTAAAAGCGCAAAGATTAGGAAGATTGTGGGTTTTGGCTGGGGATGTTTATAATTTGCCGCCTAATGCAAGACCAGTGGTCTCAAGCGGAAAATATGTAGATGAAGGAAATGTTTTAGCAGAGGCAAGTCAATCAAGTGAGTTTGGCGGTCAAGTGCGATTAAGAGAATCAATAGGAGATTCAAGGGAAGTTCAGATTGTTACTACTTCAATGTCTTTAACTAATTTTAAATTAGTTGAAGAATCTACCCACTCAGGCGAAATTTATAATTTGGAATCTAGCGATGGTACCTCTTATCGTTTAAATGTTTCCCCTGGCAGTAAAATTAGTAATGGTGAGGTAATAGCAGATTTAACGGATGAAAGGTTTCTCACAAAAACTGGTGGGTTAGTAAAATACGCACCGGGATTAAGTGTTAAAAAAGCAAGATCATCTAAAAATGGATTTGAAGTTAGTCAAGGAGGGACATTGCTTTGGATTCCTCAAGAGACTCATGAAATCAACAAGGATATATCTCTTCTAATGATCGAAGATATGAAATGGATTGAAGCAGGAACAGAAGTTGTAAAAGATATTTTTAGTCAAACATCAGGAATTGTTACTGTTACTCAGAAAAATGATATACTTCGTGAAATAACTGTAAGAAATGGAACCTTTCATGAGTGTGACGATGAAGAAGTTTTGAGTAGATATACTGAAGAAGGAAATATTGTAAATCCGGGAGAAAAGATTTTAGATGGTGTCGATAATAAAGAAATTCTATTTGTTCAAAAATTAGAAACCTCAAAATCTCGAGGCTTATTATTAAGAACTGTAGAAGAATTTACTATTCCTGATCAAGCGGAATTACCCGAATTATCACATGTTAAGCAGGAAAAAGGACCACATCTAGGTTTAAAAGCTGTTCAAAGGCTTACTTATAAAGACGGTGAATTGATAAAATCAGTTGAAGGAGTTGAATTGCTTAGAACACACTTAAGCATTGAAAGTTTTGATGCTACTCCTCAAATGACTATTGATGTCGAGTCTATTGAAGACGAAAATGATACATCAATCAATAGACTAAATTTAGTAATATTAGAATCTATTCTTGTAAGAAGAGATACTATATCCGACTCAAGTCATGGCTCAACACATACAGAATTGCAAGTCAATAATAACCAAGCAGTTAAAGCAGGAGATGTAATAGCTACTACTCAAATTCTTTGTAAAGAACAAGGATTGGTTCAATTACCAAATGTTATTGACGATGAGCCGATAAGAAGGTTAATTGTTGAACGAGAAGAAGATAAAATTAAAATTAAAATTAGTGATAAATCCGTAGTTAAAGTTGGTGATCGTGTAGTTGATGGAGATCTTCTTAGTGAGTCTGCAAAATCAACTTCTTGTGGAGAAATCGAAGAAGTTTCTAATAGCTCAGTAACCTTAAGACTTGGCAGACCTTATATGGTTTCTCCTGATTCGGTTTTGCATGTTAGAGACGGAGATTTAGTGCTTAGGGGAGACGGTTTAGCTTTGCTTGTTTTTGAGAGGCAGAAAACAGGTGATATTGTTCAAGGATTGCCTCGTATCGAAGAATTGTTAGAAGCTAGGAGACCCAGAGATTCTGCAATATTATGTAAAAAATCTGGAATTGTCCAGATTAGACAAGGTAATGATGAAGAATCAGTTTCTTTATCGGTTATTGAAAAAGATGATTTAGTTAATGAATATCAACTATTAATTGGAAAAAATATAATGGTTAGTGATGGACAACAAGTTACAGGTGGAGAATCCTTAACTGATGGCCCAATTAATCCACATGAATTATTGGATTGCTATTTCAACGATTTAAAAGATCAAAAACCTCTAATAGAGGCAGCTAGAGAATCTATATCAAAACTACAAAGAAGTATGGTAAATGAGGTACAAAATGTTTATAAATCACAGGGTGTAGCAATAGATGATAAGCATATTGAAGTTATTGTTAGACAGATGACAAGTAAAGTCCGTATAGAAGATGCCGGGGATACTACTCTTTTGCCTGGCGAACTTATTGAGATGAGGCAAGTTGAAGATACAAACCAAGCCATGGCAATTACAGGAGGAGCTCCAGCAGAATTTACTCCTGTTTTATTGGGGATCACTAAAGCATCTCTTAATACAGATAGTTTTATTTCAGCAGCATCATTCCAAGAAACCACAAGGGTTCTTACAGAAGCTGCAATTGAAGGTAAATCTGATTGGTTAAGAGGTTTAAAAGAAAATGTTATTATCGGTAGACTTATACCTGCAGGTACTGGT
Source organism: Prochlorococcus sp. AG-449-G23 (assembly GCA_003209585.1). Lineage (GTDB taxonomy): Bacteria > Cyanobacteriota > Cyanobacteriia > PCC-6307 > Cyanobiaceae > Prochlorococcus_A. The sequence continues at coordinate 4,828 of QCQJ01000012.1, read as the reverse complement.
TTTAGCGGATTTGTAGAAGAATTATCATCAGAGGCTGGCCCCCATCCTGATATCCTTGCAGAAGAATCTGGTGGGTATAGAAGAGCTCAGAATTTAAGACCTGATTATACAGTTGACATGCCACAAACACCTACCCCAAGCTCTACTGCAATACTTGATGATCCTAGTGATGAAGATTTGGAGACTACGCGAAACCGACATGGAATCGACCCCTCTTCTAGTAATTTTGCTGCCTTTGCAAGGCCTAATGCTGAAAATCAATTTTCTGAAGATCAATTACCAGATCCTGCCGCATTAGAGGGATTACAGGAGGAGGGCCTTCTTTCTGATGAATAAATATTATCTATTATTATTTTTAGTTACTAGAATAGATTTTTAATTTGTAAGCGATGATTAAGCCAGAGATTGTTCCTAAAAGAAAATTACCTCGTTATGGATTCCATTTTTATAATGAAAGACTTAACGGAAGAATGGCCATGATTGGATTTATTGCGCTTATTCTTACAGAATTCTTTTTAAAACATGGTTTACTGTTATGGTAAAAATAGTATTGATCTAAAGACTTGATAATTTGAAAAATCTTCTTGGAAGTAGTATTAAAGATTTAGAAAATATAGCTTTAGATTATGGTCAAGCTGCTTTTAGAGGACGTCAAATTTACAGTTGGATCTATAACTATAGAAATAAGAATAAAAATATAGATCAAATAGAAGTTTTACCCTTAGATTTTAGAAAAAAATTAAAGAACGATGGTTATAAGGTAAGTGAACTTAGTGTTCAAGAAAAAAAATTGGCCAATGATGGCACTCTAAAGTTATTACTCTCCACAGTTGATAATGAAAGTATTGAATGCGTTGGCATACCCACTGAAAAAAGACTTACTGCATGTCTCTCAAGTCAAGTTGGTTGCCCTATGGACTGTAAATTTTGCGCAACTGGAAAAGAGGGGCTGAGGAGATCGTTAAAAGCGAGTGAAATCTTAGATCAAGTTTTATTTATTGAAAATGAATTGAATAGAAAAGTGACTAATATTGTTTTCATGGGAATGGGCGAGCCATTGTTGAATATTGATGAATTGCTTTTGTCAATGAGATCTATAAATGAGGATTTCCAAATTAGTCAGAGAAAGATAACTGTAAGCACAGTCGCTGTTCCAAAAATGATAAGTAAATTATCAGAAAAGGCTTTTCAAATTTTAGGTAATTGTCAATTTACACTAGCAATAAGCCTACATGCTTCAAACCAAAAAACAAGAGAAACGATAATACCAAGTGCAAAAAACTACGAGATCAGAAATATAATTGAAGACTCTAAGCAATTTGTAAAAGATACTGGTAGGAGGGTAAGTTTTGAATATTTAATGCTTAGTGGGGTTAATGACAAATTAGAACATGCCAATGAATTGACTAACTTGCTAAGAGGTTTTCAATGTCACGTAAATTTAATACAGTACAACCAAATTGATGAGGTTGAATTTAAACAAACATCTTTAAAAAATCTTCAATTATTTCAATCTAGACTTTCTAGTAATGGCATTGCTGTTAGCTTCCGAAAAAGTAGAGGTCTAGATAAAAATGCTGCTTGTGGTCAGTTAAGACAAAATGCAAAAAAATAAATGATATTATCTCACGAAAATTTTATAAAAGTATATTAAACAGGTTATTATTGACTTAATTAATTTTGAATCTTTGGGTTTTATTAAAACAAAAATTTTACCTTTCGCTATCGTCGCGCTTTTTGGGATTGCCTTCTTTGCAGTTAGTGCAAGAATTTGGTTGCCAGGAGATATGATGTCGCCTGCCCCCATGAATTAATATTTTTAGTATTTGAAAATGACACAAAATAAGGATCCTAAGAAAAAAAGCCTTGCTGAAATTGCAGTTGATCCGGATGTTTTGGCCAGAGAATTGGCTTTAGAGATTGAAATAGATCCTCTAGAGCAAATTGATGAAGATGCTTTTTCAAAAGGTTTAAACATAACTCAAGAGTGCAATGATGCTTTAAAAATGCTAGAAGGTAACAGAGAAGAAAGAATACAAGGCTTAAGAATATTTTGTGAATATAGAGATAAAAGATCTTTCCCCCTTTTGTTACCGTTACTTGATCAACCTTGTCCTGTTGAGAGAATGAGTGCGGTATATGCTTTAGGTCGTAATCCATGCCCTAGCGCAGTAAAGAAACTTGTCAGTCTTTTGAAGACTGATGATAATGCTTATGTAAGAAGGGCGACTGCATGGAGCCTAGCTAATTATGATGACCAAATTGTTTTAAAACCACTAATTATTGCTTTAAAGAATGATGTAGCTGCAGTCAGGTTATGGTCATCTAGTTCTTTAGCTGAAATTGGAAATGTTTCTTTGGAAAACGCTCAATTAGCAGCACAACAACTTTTAATAAGTTTAAAGATTGATAATGAATCAGGTGTAAGAAGTAATTGCATCTGGTCATTGTGTAGGTTGTACGAAAAATTAAATAATACATTTCAAGAAAGTTTCGTTGATGAATGTACCAAAATAGCCCTTTTTGATAAAGAGCCATCTGTTATGGAAGAAGCAAAAACTGCCTTGGATTCAATGGGTATGCAAGGTTTTTACAATTAAATATCTAAATTTTTCATAAGAACTCTACCAAAAAAATTAATTTATCAGATATTCAATATAAAAATTAAAATTATTTAACTTGTACCAACTGAAACAAAATATTTTCGTTATTCTATATAAAGTAAAAGTACTAACTACTTGAATTTAATGCCTCAAAAAACATTGAGATTCAAAATTCATCAAGACGGAAGAGTTGAAGAGACTGTTGAAGGATTTACAGGTGTTTCATGCAATGAAGCTACAAAAAATCTTGAAAAAGCTCTCGGTAAAGTAACAGTCAAGAATAAAACATCTGATGCTTTCATCTCTAATCAAATTGAAAACTTAAAACAACAAAACAACGAATCTAATGTCACATTTTAGTACTATTAAAACCCAGCTTAAAGAAGCGGAGCCATTAATTAAGGCTTTAAATAATCTTGGATACCAAATTAATCAAGAAGAAAAGTTCGTCAAAGGTTACAGAGGCAAGTTCACAGCAGTTGATATAAGCATGAATTTACCTGGTGATACTAAGGTTGGATTTAAATGGGACAATAATTCAAATGCTTATGAATTAGTTACTGACCTTGATTTATGGAAATTTGAGATTCCAGTTGAGAGATTTATTTCTAAGGTTACTCAAATGTATGCTTACCAAACAATTATTTCCAAAACTCAAGAGGATGGTTATCAAATTGTTGAAGAAAAGAATACAAATGACGGCTCTATTGAGTTGGTTTTAACCAAGTGGGATAATTAATATCAGAATATGGATTTTACTGATCCATTTGATACTCTTGAAGACAATATTAAAATTACAGGCTGGGAGCCTGTATTAGGTGGACAATTAGCAGAAAAAGCTGTTTGGGTTGATGAGGCTAAATGTATTGGTTGTCAATATTGTGTACACGTAGCTTCGAACACTTTCATGGTGGATGAATTTCATGGTAGAAGTCGAGCTATGAGGCAAGATGGAGATAGTTCTGATGTTATACAAGAAGCGATAGATACATGTCCTGTTGATTGTATTCACTGGGTCAAGTTTGAAGAATTGGATGATTTGGAAAATAGTCTAGATAGAGATATGTTTCAATCATTTGGAAAACCACCAAGAATGAATAAGCATTAATTTCAAAAAATGGAATATCGGAGATTTGGTAGAACCAATTTAAAGATTCCTATTTTATCTTTGGGTGGCATGAGATTTCAAAAAAGTTGGGATCAATTAGATTTTTCTGAGATTTCATATAAAGAACAAAATAAAGTAGAAAATATTTTGAATCTGGCAAACAAATATGGCTTAAGTCATGTCGAAACTGCTAAGTATTATGGAACTTCTGAGGTGCAATTAGGAATGGGTTTTCAAAATACTAAAACAATCCCAAACTTTATTCAAACAAAGGTCCCACCAAATATTGATCCAAAAATTTTTGAAAGAGATGTTTTGACAAGTATTGAAAAATTGAAAGTTAAAAAAATTGACTTACTAGCAATACATGGCATCAATACAGATGAGCATTTACATCAGGCTGTTAAAGATGGAGGTTGTATTGATATTTTAAGGAATTTTCAAAAAGAAAATTTAATTGGTTCTATTGGATTTTCGACCCATGGAAAATCTTTGCTCATTGAGAAGGCTATTTCAACAAACTTATTTGATTATGTGAATTTGCACTGGTATTTCATAAATCAAGAAAATACAAAGGTTATAAATTTAGCTAATAAGTATGATCTTGGGGTTTTTATAATAAGTCCTACTGATAAAGGGGGACATCTTCATACTCCTTCAAACAAAATGTTGGAACTTTGTAGACCACTTCATCCTATAGTTTTTAATGATCTTTTTTGTTTAAGAAATAAAAATGTCCATACCCTTAGCGTGGGTATTGCAAAAGAGGCAGATTTTGAACTGCATTTAGAAGCTGTTTCGTTACTATCAGAATCCGAGAAGTATGTTCCAAAGATAATAAATAGATTAAGGCAGGAATCGATTAATGCTTTAGGTTTAGAATGGTATCAAAATTGGAATAAAAATCTACCGAGTTGGGAATATACTCCTGGTAATATTAATATTCCCGTTCTGCTATGGCTTTCAAATTTAATAGATTGGTTGGATATGGAAGGTTTTGCAAAAGCTAGATATCAATTGCTTGGGAATGGAAGTCACTGGTTCCCTGGAAATAACTCTAATTTATTAGATACGGATGTTTCTGAAGTACAATTATTGAAAGTATTAGAAGGTCATA
>QCQJ01000011.1 GCA_003209585.1 Prochlorococcus sp. AG-449-G23 | reverse complement strand
TTTCATGAAGAGAATTGCCTTTTCCCAATGAATTTACCTCTACCATTTAAAAAACAATTTGTACTTGGTTTTGGAGGGTCAGCAAGCATGGTACATCCTGCATCTGGATACATGATCGGGTCTTTATTAAGAAGGGCTCCACTTCTTGCAAAAAAATTAGCAATCTTCTTAAAAGACCCTAACTTAAGTTCTTTTGAGCTAGCAACTAAAGGATGGGATGTACTATGGCCATACGAATTAACGCAAAGGCATAAACTTTACCAATATGGCTTGCGAAGATTAATGAGTTTTGACGAAAGTAGATTAAGAAGCTTTTTCTCAAATTTCTTTAGATTATCGACCAAAGAATGGGTAGGTTTTCTTACTAATACACTTCCTCTTCCAAAACTAATTTACGTGATGAGTAAGATGTTTATAAATTCACCACTAAAAGTAAAACTAGGAATGCTTAAGTTAAATTAGTATTTTGTTTTCGCCAATCATCAATATTAATATCCGGGAAAACTTTATCTTCTTCCTCAATATCTTCAAGAAATTTCAAATTAATATTGGAATTATTTTTAATCATTTCAACTAATTTCCAGAATCTGTACAGATGTCTTTCTATCCTTTCTTTTGCAAGCTCAGTTGTGGTTCCAGCTCTTAGGATAAAACTCCAATCGGATGATTCAGAGAGAAGCAATTCTCTTGCTGCTTGTTTGAAAAGTCTTGAGGATAAGTCATTACAAAAATTATTCGAGCATAAATCAACAAAAGTTGAGCCTGCTTTTGTGATTTCTGGAACGATCCATGCATTTGCATCATTAATCCAGTAATCATGATAACCACCCTGACCCCAGCTTGATGGAGATGGATCACAAATTTGAAGATTTGGCTTTTGAAGTAAGAATTCTTTTAAATTTGTAAGTTTAATTGAATATTTACTAGAGTTCTTTAAAATATTTGCAATAAAAGATGGTCCCTCATACCACCAATGACCAAACAACTCTGCATCAAATGGAGCTACCAATAGGGGCTTAAAGGAAGAGGATAAAGTTAATTTTTCTAATTGTTTGGATCTAGCAAGAAGATAAGCATTAGCATGTTCTGCGACCTTCTGTTGGGCTTCATTTTCTTGGTAAAACTTCTTTTTCCCCAATGGTAAGTTTTCATCTGTAATCTTATGAAACTTTAAACCCAAAGGTCTTTTAGTTGAAATACCTTTCTTTTGGAGCTTTGAGATAGGTAATTCCCACCCCAAATCTTTATGAAATTCCCTGTAAACTTTGTCGCCCGGGAATCCATCCTTGGCAGACCAAACGGGCAAGGTAGACTCACTATCTCGCCCAAAGAATGCAACTCCTTTTTTCGAACAGATTGGAGCGTATACTCCATACCTAGGCCTTGGTGTAGAATTTAAAATTCCATGACCGTCTAAGATTGCATATCTAATACCTGAATCAAATAGTATTTCATCTAAATTTTCATAATATGCACATTCAGGTAACCAAATACCTAATGGCTTAGTTCCAAAAATATTTTTATGGCTCCTAATAGCTGTCTTAATTTGTCCTTTAACAGTTTCAGGATTCTCCCTTAAAATTGGCAAATATCCGTGTGTGGCAGCACAAGTAAGAATATCTAAATTTCCAGAATTATTTAAAACTCTAAACTTCTCAATCAAATTTCCTGAACATTTTTCCCAATATAAGTATTTGTTATTAAGATTTTCAATTAAAAATGCAGAGGCGTTTTTTTCTTTTTGTGGCAGTTCATTTAAGAAATCATTCCTTGTCTTAATCCAGCTTGGGAAAGTTTCTTGCATTTGTTTATTATCTAAAAGTGATAATAATGTTGGAGACAAACTAATAGTAAGTTTTGTATTTAAAGGGTTTTCATTTTTAGAAGATTCTATTGATTGAAGCAGTGGTATATAACATTCCAATATCGCTTGAAATAACCAATCCTCCTCTAAAGAATTTTTTTCATTTTTTCTCACATAAGGAAGATGAGCATGTAAAACTATCGCTAACTGGCCTAAAATTTTTCTTTTGGGGTATTGCCCATTCATACTTTTTATAATTTATGCCTGTAATTCTATAAAAAATCAAATTAACCTTTTATAAAAAGGAAGCTTTAATCCTAAAACATTACTTGAATAATTAAGGTATTTTATTTTTTCTTTCAAAAATTTAACCAATATTGTTAAGTAATAAGCTTCTAACAAATTTTTATTGAACAAACTCTAGTCAATTTTTTTTAATTAGCTTAATATAAGTTTAAATGAATCCCTCTAATGTCCAAAGATCCTGGAAGAATATTGATCTTTGATACAACTCTTCGTGATGGAGAGCAGTCACCTGGCGCCAGTTTAAATCTTGAAGAGAAGCTTGCTATCGCACATCAATTAGCAAGATTAGGTGTAGATGTTATTGAAGCTGGATTCCCTTTCGCAAGTCCTGGAGACTTTAAAGCTGTTAATAAAATTGCCAATGCAGTAGGGAAAGAAAATGGTCCTACAATATGCGGTTTAGCTAGAGCATCCAAAGGAGATATAAAAGCATGCTACGAAGCAGTAAGTCCAGCTCCAAAAAAAAGAATACATACTTTTATTGCTACAAGTGATATTCACCTTAAACATAAACTTAAAAAATCAAGAAAAGATGTTCTTCATATTGTTCCCGAGATGGTTAATTATGCAAAAGCATTGGTAGATGATATTGAGTTTTCTTGTGAAGATGCCTCAAGGAGTGATCCAGAATTTTTATACGAAGTTATTCAATTAGCAATTTCTGCAGGTGCAACAACAATTAACATTCCTGATACTGTAGGTTTTACGACCCCTAGTGAATTTGGCAAATTAATTTACGATATAAATAAAAATGTTCCAAATATTGATGAAGCAGTAATCTCCGTTCATGGTCATAATGATTTAGGTTTAGCAGTTGCTAATTTTCTAGAAGCAGTAAAAAGTGGAGCAAGACAATTAGAATGTACTATCAATGGAATTGGCGAAAGAGCTGGAAATGCCTCTCTAGAGGAATTGGTAATGGCGCTTCATGTAAGAAAAAGTTTTTTTAATAGTTTTTTCGAGAGAAATTCTGATTCACCAACTCCCCTTACAGCTATAAGAACAGAAGAAATAACAAAAACTTCTAGGCTAGTTTCCAACCTAACTGGAATGACTGTTCAACCCAATAAAGCAATTGTTGGAGCAAATGCTTTTGCACATGAGTCAGGCATTCATCAGGATGGAGTTTTAAAAAATAGACTAACTTATGAAATTATTGATGCAAAAACTGTTGGTTTGAGTGACAACAAAATTTCTTTGGGAAAACTTAGTGGAAGAAGTGCGGTAAGAGCAAGATTAGAAGAAATGGGATATGATTTGAGCAGAGAAGATTTAAATGATGCCTTTGCTCGGTTTAAGGATTTAGCTGATAGGAAAAGAGAAATTACTGACAGAGACTTAGAAGCAATTGTTAGTGAACAAGTACAACTACCAGAAGCCAAATTTCAATTAAGTCTTGTGCAAGTAAGTTGCGGGAACGCATCTAAACCTACCGCCACCATTACGCTTAAAAATACGGAAGATAATACTGAGAATACTGCCGTATCAATAGGGACTGGGCCGGTTGATGCCGTATGCGAGGCTTTAAATAAATTAGCTAAAGTACCAAATGAATTAATTGAATTTTCTGTAAAATCGGTAACTGAGGGAATTGATGCTTTAGGCGAAGTAACAATAAGAATAAGAAGGGATAAGAAGATATATTCTGGCCATTCTGCTGACACGGATGTTGTAGTTGCTGCTGCGAATGCTTACATTAACGCTTTAAATAGGCTTGTATTTTCTGAGAAAAAAAATTCAATTCACCCACAATTTGATAATTTAGAAAATCCTGAGAAAACATTTCTTTCTAATCCAGCAAATTAAATTATTTCTTAGGATTATTAAGTAACACGAAAAATAGACTCTTAATAATGTAGATTGATTTAATAGTTTAGCAGTAAATAATGAGAGAAAGGATACTAGGGTATTGGGCACTTTCGTGGGTTGGGTTAATCAGTAATATAATCGCACTTCCAATAATCGCACTTATTATAAGTTATGGACCTCCTCTAAAAGTTGCAAACATAACTCTCGCCATAAGTCTTGGATGGCCTGCTGCGATCGTTGGAATAGTTTCTTCAGCAGCTCTCTTAGCAGAGAGAAAATGGGGAGTTACTTTAACTCTTGTATCTTTATCAATGGTAATTTCTGGTATGGGTCCCTATTCAGTTGTAAGACTAATAACTCAGCAAGACATTTTTGGAATTGGTGGATTTACTCTTTTAACAACATTATTGAGTACATTAGCTCTTATGTACTGGTGTAATCCAAAACATCGAAGAAGTATTAGGCTATAAATTAAAAATCAAGAAAAAGTATTATTCTTACTAGTTGGATACTGAATTCTTCTATGTCTAATTCTTTTCCACACATTCAAGAATGCCCTTTTTATTAAAAAAATTTCGCCCTTGGATAAATTACTATCTTTTAGTTGGCCATCTTTAAGACGTGAGTAAATAATTTTTGATATTGTTTCCAAAGCTTCTACATCAGATGCATTAATATTCATAGCTCTTAATGCTGCTTCACATCCATCAGCGAGCATCAAAATTGCTGTTTCTTTTGACTGAGGAATAGGACCATTATATCTAAAGTCATTATCATTAATCTTGATATTTTTTTCTTTAGCCTTATGAAGAAAATATCCCATTTTTAGAGTGCCTTGATGTTCAGGAATAAAATTTGCTATTGGTTTAGGTAGTCTATTTTTTTTTGCAAACTTTAACCCTTCATCAACATGGGCCTGTAATACCTTAGCACTTCTAAAAGGATCATCTATTTCGTCATGTGGATTTTTCGAACCATCCTGATTTTCAATAAACCAATTAGGGGCATGTAATTTGCCAACATCATGGTATAACGCTCCAGTTTTTATTAGATCAATATCGCCACCAATCATTCTTGTTGCTTCCTCTGCTAAACCACATATAAGTAGGGTATGTTCAAAAGTGCCAGGTGCTTCAATAGACAATCTTCTTATAAGAGGTTTCTCTTTATCAGCCAATTCAAGTAATCTCGCTTTCGTTAATAATCCAAATATCGACTCAAAGATAGGGATAAATAAAATAGTAAAAAGCATTACTATTGCCAATAACAGAGAATCTGAAAATATATCGCCTTTAGGAAAATCAAATTCTTGTTCATTAATAAGAGATATTTTATTTTTACCAATAAATATCCATTGGCTTAACAAAGCTCCAATAGGAACAAAAATAGATAGTTGAAGTAACTGAGCTCTACTTCTTATTCTCCCTCCAAGTAGAGATACTATGGAAGCGCAAACTAATAAAATAAAAAATAAATTGTTATTTATAGCGATTGCTGGATCAGGCCAATTAAGGCTCGCTATTGATACCCAAGCTAAAGCAGTTATGCTTCCCATACCTTGAGATATTATTAAGGCGGGCGGAATTATTATAGATAATGGACTTATTGTGGAAGATAAGGCTAATTTCGAAGCCTGTACAGCTAAAAGAAGAGTTATTATCAAGATAATCTGTCTTGAAGAAATTGTAGGATTTTCTTTTTTAGAAACTAATATCAAAATTCCAGAACTAATAAGTACTTCAGTAAAAGTCAAAAGCCAAGAAAAAATTTCTGAAAAATTTAAAGGCGTAATAAGAAGTAATTTAAATGAAGAAATAATAGAAATCAAAATACATATTAAAAAAATTATGAGATTATCAATTTTTGAAATCTTATTTGTTTGTTTTATTGGAACTTGAGTCCTCCTCCACAAATAAAACAATTTTTTCAAGGTAGATGTAATGTTTTTCACAGAATATTAGTAAATCTATTTGAATAATTTAGAATTATAGGCATGCTAGGTGTAAAAAGGAGATGTTTTTCTAAATGTCATTAAAATTAGACGGTAAAAAATTATCTCTTGAAATTGAGGAAAGATTAAATAACTATATTGCTATTAATAAAAAAACTGCAAAAAGAACTCCTGGTTTGGCTGTAATAAGAATAGGTGAAGATCCAGCGAGTGGAGTTTACGTTAATAACAAGGAAAAAGCATGTTCAAGAGTTGGGATAAAGAGCTTTATCTTTCATCTAAAAGATGATGTAGAGCAAATAGAAGTTGAACAACTAATAAAAAAACTAAACTTTGACAACGATATTGATGGAATTTTGCTACAACTCCCTATTCCAAGCAAGTTTGATGAGCAACGATTGATAAGTTATATCAATCCAAGCAAAGATGTAGATGGACTAAATGAGATAAACATCGGCAAACTAGTGAAAAATGAGCCTGCAATGAGATCATGTACACCAGCTGGAATCATAAATTTATTAAAATCCCAAAATATTACAATTGAAGGAAAGAAAATTGTTGTCATTGGAAGAAGTTTACTTGTTGGGAAACCTCTTTCGCTTATGTTGTTGAATCTAAATGGCACGGTAACAATGACTCATTCAAAAACATTAAATTTGAATAAAGTCTGTAGACAAGCAGACATTCTAATTGCGGCTGCAGGTAAACCCAATCTTGTAGATTCGAGTTTTGTGAAAGAAGGAGCAATAATTATTGATGTTGGAATACATAGATTAAAAAGTTCCGATAAAAATCAAACCAGATTATGTGGCGATGTATTATTAGAAGATGTCATTTCTAAAGTATTTGCTTACACACCTGTACCAGGAGGTGTTGGACCAATGACAGTAACAATGTTACTTGTAAATACTATTTTTAGCTGGCAAAAGCAATTTGGTTTATCATCAACTCTTAATGACCTTTTGCCATAAACTCCAAGATGAAAATTTTTTTTACTAAAGGTATAAAATGACTGAAGTTATAAATAGTATTTCTGATTTTGAAAAATATCTTAAAAATACAAAAAAGGTTGTAGAAGAAGCACTTGATTTATCCTTGGGCCCGGAGAATCCAGAAATATTAAGAGAATCAATGAGATATTCCCTTTTAGCTGGAGGGAAAAGAATTCGTCCAATTTTATGTTTAGCATCTTGCTCACTAGCTGGAGGAGAACCATCTCTTGCTGTTCCTACTGCAGTAGCAATAGAAATGATACATACTATGTCCTTGATTCATGATGATCTGCCCGCAATGGATAATGATGACTTAAGGAGAGGCAGGCCGACAAATCATAAAGTATATGGAGATGCAGTAGCTATTCTTGCAGGCGATGCTTTATTAACCAGGGCCTTTGAAATGGTCTCTTTAAGAAGTCCTGGAGTCGATCCAAATAGATTATTAAATGTAATTGGTGAACTTTCCTTGGTTGCTGGTGCACCAGGCCTAGTTGGGGGACAAGTTGTTGATTTGGAATGCGAAGGCAAAGAAGTTAACCTTGAAACTCTCGAATATATTCATCTTCATAAGACTGGGGCTTTATTAAAGGCTTGCGTAAGAACAGGCGCGATGATCGCAGGCGCTAACAAAAAACTATTACAAGCTCTAACAACATATGCAGAGGGAATCGGTTTAGCCTTCCAAATAATAGATGATATTCTTGATTTAACTTCCAGCAGTGAAAAGCTCGGCAAAACTGCCGGCAAAGATCTTTTAGCTGACAAAACTACTTACCCTAAATTACTTGGAATGGAGGAATCAAAGAAAAAAGCATTTGATTTGGTTGAAAAATCAAAAAAAGCAATTGAACCTTGGGGTGCAGATGCAAAGCATTTAATATCGTTAGCCGACTTTATTACAAATAGAGACAGATAATTAGTTTTAATTTATGTCTGAGTTTTTTGCCTTTTTTAATAATTCGGTTCTTTTCTGGAGCTTATTATCCTGTTTACTAGCTCAATTTTTTAAAATCGTATTCAATTTCTTTTCAACTGGAGAGATAAGATTTGGAATTATGTTCGAGACGGGTGGCATGCCTTCAAGTCATTCCGCCTTAATTACTGGTGCTACATCTGGTATAGGTTATGAATTAGGATTTGATAGCTCAATATTCGCATTGTCAGTTGCTGTAGCACTAATTGTAATGTATGACGCTAGCGGGGTTCGAAAATCAGCTGGAATTCAAGCTGCAGAAATCAATAAACTATCAAAAAAACTAGACCCTCAATCTGAATTACTTTTAAAAGAAACCCTTGGCCATACAAAAATTGAGGTAATGGTGGGGAGTTTTTTAGGACCATTAATCACTTTGCCTGGAATGTTTTTTTTAGGTTCTCCTCTCAAAATATTTGATTTGATAATAAATTAAGAATCCTTTGAAAAACTAATTTGAGTGGCATCTATAAAGTTTTTTGCGACTTCTGGAGAACTTGGCAAATGTAAATGAATCCAACTTGCATGTAATTTTTCATCAAAAAAGCCTTCATTTTTGTATTCATTTTTCCAAGATTTAATTTTCCATGGGGAAAGAAGTTTCTTCTGATGCTCAGCTTTTCTTAAATCAATTTCAGATAAATTATTTTCAATTTCCCAATAATGAAATTCATGTCCTCTAATTAATTGATTTTGTTTAATGATCGGAGTATCTTTTAAACCCTCAATGTATCTATAACCTACTGAAAGTTTACCTTTTTTTGATTTAAAAGGGAGGATGCCACTCATTTTATGATTATTACCATTTTCATCTTTTATAAAGTCTCCTAAAATCATCATTCCTCCGCACTCTGCATATATAAATCCATTTTTGCGGAATTTCCTTAACGAATTTAAGCTTTTTATAGAGTTACTTATATGATCGGCATATTTTTCAGGGAACCCACCAGGAATAATTAAAGAAGAAGCCTCATCAGGTATTTCTTCATCATCATAAATACTCCATGAAATAATTGGTATGCCTATTTCACTCAAAAACTCCTTAGTTTCAGGGTATTGAAAATGAAAAATTTTATCTTCTGCAATTGCGATAGGTTTACTTTTGTCTATTATAAAATCTTCATAAATGACAGAATTAAATATTTTCTTTTGAGGAGATTTCAGGAATTTAATAAGAGAAAATACATCAAGATTTCTTTCGGCGAAATTTGCAAAATATTCAACATCAATACCTTTACCATTATCCAATGGAGAAATCAAACCTAAATTAGCTTTGTTTAAAGTTATTTTTGAATCAGATGGTAAAAAACCAAGAATTTCGATATCTTCATTTTTAAAAACTTCTTTGATTAACTTTTTATGTCTATCTGAATTAACGTTGTTAAATATAATTCCTGCTATTGACAACTCACTATCAAAATCTCTAAAACCTTGAACGGTTGCCAAAAGAGAAGCTACTTGACCTCTAGCATTAACGATAAAAATTACTGGAGTATTGAGAAGTTTTGCGACATTTGCTGTGCTTGAATAAGATGTTGACCCTAATCCATCGAATAGACCCATTGCTCCTTCAATTAATGAGAATTCATATTTCAAAGAATGTTTAAAAAAACTTTCTTGAACCCATTCCTCACCACTTAAAAAAATATCTAAATTCCTACAAATAGGTTGGCCAATTGAACTAAGTTGTTGCTGATCAAGATAATCTGGACCAACCTTGAAAGTTTGTATCTTTATACCTTTTGAAAACGCCCAACAAGATATCAAAAGCGATAATGTAGTTTTCCCACTATCAGTTGAAGGAGAAGATATTACACAAGGCATTTATTAGTTATTAAAACCATTAAATATTTGAAGGGCTATTTTAATAGAGTTTTCAAAAAGAGGACTTGTATTACCTCTACTACTTCCCAATAATTTACTAACATCATACTCTGATGTAGAGAAAGAATTTGGAACAACTTGTTCTAATAATTCCATATTAGCCATTCCCCCTGCTTCAAGTCTCATACATTCCACTGATTCACATCCAAGTATTACACAAGTATTATTTTTTTGAATCTCACTAATTTTTGAAATCAACCTCAATCCGATAACTTGTCCTAAATGAATACTTGGATTTCCCAAAGATAAAGGATTAATTGATGCAGAAATTATTTCGCCATTAATTCTTTTAAACTCTATTTTTATTGATTCGTTATCCCTTTCAACTCTTAGAAAAGACCAACCAAGTTTATCGCTAATCCATGAGATCAAAAACAAAGCTTGAATCATATGATCTCCTGCGATATCAATATCAATATCAGTAATATGATCTAAAATTGGTCTCCTCGAAGGCGGATCAAAAATCATTGCCAAAGATTCCCTCCAATTTTTCAACCTGACCCAATTCAAATCATTAATAGCTTTATTTGAATTATTTAATTGATCTAAAACTTTTAAACATCTGTTAGGCGATCCAAGAGCAGTATCAATTATTAACCTTAAACCATATTTAGTAAAATATTCGAAGATTTCAGGCGATTCATCCAAGCTCCCATTCCACCACAACCATGAAGGTAATTCATCAATAGATAATTCCTCAATTATTTCTAATCCTTTATTAGATATTGAGGCTGAGTCCCCCCTAATAACAACTAAATCTCCACATATAGGTTGCATCGCTGGAGTATCACTTAATGGACAGTAAGCGGACACAAAAGTTTTGATATTTGAATTTCTATTTAAAGTTGGCGCTAGAGTTATTAATCTTCTTGGATTCAATGTACTTATTGATGATTCAAAAAATTGTCCTCTAAAGTCTTCAAAGTCTTTATTAGATAAATTTTCCTTTAACAAATTCAATAATTCTTCACTATGAAGGGAAGTAGTGATAGGAAGTCCTTGATCTAATATAAATTTTTTAGCAACTTCAATTATCTCTGGACTTAAGTTTCCAGTAATAGGTCCATTTACCAATCCTTTTTGAACCAAACATTGTTCTAGCCAAGCAGGCTGCCAGACCATTAATGTAAAAGTATTAGCTCCAGTATTATCTTTATCTTCTGAAATCCACAATTTATTAAGGTAATTTGAAATTTCCTGATAAGGAAGCTCTAATGGGGTTTGGAGTGTTAGTTGAGGTTTCATTTTTAAGGTCTACGCCAGAAAATATTATCTTTTGAAAGTAATTGATCAGACTCAGGAGGGCCCCATGTCATAGATTCATAATTATAAATTGGTAACTTCCAAGGAGAATTATCCATCAATTCGATTAATGGGGTATAAAGTTTCCAGGCTGCCTCTACTTCATCACTTCTAGTAAATAAGGTTGGGTCAGAAAGCATTGCATCAGCTAATAATCTTACATAGCCTTCATCTGAGGGTTCTCCAAATGATTCATCATAAGAAAATTCCATCTCAACAGGTCTTGATTTCATTCCAGAACCAGGTGATTTTACCTCAAATTTGAAAGTAGCACCTTCATTTGGCTGAATTCTAAGAATAAGTTGATTTGGGGCAGGATTTATTATTGTTGATTCAAATAAATGAACAGGAACGTCTTTAAAAGTCAAGACTATTTCTCCAAGTCTTTTAGGTAGTCTTTTCCCTGTTCTCAAATAAAAAGGAACCCCTTGCCAACGCCAGTTATCTACGAAAACTTTTGTCGCAATATAAGTTTCTGTTGTGCTATTACAATTAACACCATCTTCCTGCCTATATCCTTTGAGTCGATTTGAAATATTTCCTCCCTCTCCATATTGACCTCTTATGCAACAATTCCACGGTTCATTTTCATCAGCTAGTTTTGAAGCTTGAAGAACCTTAGCTTTTTCATTTCTTATTGCTTCTGGTTCAAACTTTCCAGGAGGTTCCATAGCAGTAACTGCAAGCATTTGAGTCATATGATTTTGAAGCATATCTCTTAAAGCACCAGAGCTTTCGTAATAACCTGCTCTATCTTCAACACCCACTGTTTCAGATGAAGTAATTTGAACACTTGATATATAGTTTCTGTTCCAGATTGGTTCAAAAATAGTATTCGCAAACCTCAAAACAAGAATATTTTGAACTGTCTCTTTACCTAAATAATGATCAATCCTATAAATCTGACTTTCATCAGCACAACTTTGAACTATCTTATTCAATTTTTTTGCACTTGAATAATCTCTTCCAAAAGGTTTTTCAATCACTAGACGACTTTTCTTAGGGTCGTCTAAAAGGCAAGCTGCTTTAAGAGCTTTACATCCACTTGCATAGAAATTCGGAGATACTGATAAATAAAATGTTCGATTTCCATGAGTAGCTTGTGTTTTATCAATTTCATTTAATCTTTTAGAAAGCCTTACTACATGATCACTTTGTTGTAAGTCAACTGGCTCGTAGAAAAGATAATTAGAGAATTGTTCCCACTCCCTTTCTTTTCCAGATATTTGATTGGATAGCTTTACTTTCATCTTTTCTCTAAACTCATTATCAGTCCAAGGTCTTCTCGCACAACCAACTATTCCAAATTCACTAGGAATTCTTCTTTGCAAATAGAGTTCAAATAAGGCTGGTATTAATTTTCTATGAGTAAGATCTCCACTGGCACCAAATATTACTAAGCATTGTGGAGATATGACTCTTTCCTGCCGTAAACCTAATCTTAGAGGATTACTTAAAGCTGAAGACATATTTTTAGTATTCTTTTTTTAAAATCCTCTTTTTTTCTAAGATTAGCTACATATTGTGTCTAAACCAAAAAGTATTTAGTAAGTGCAACCAAAATCTAAAAATCAAAGACTTAATAGGTTTCTACGTGCCATCTTCCTGCTTTTTTTAGTTGAGGTCTTAATTCTGACCAGTTCAAGCCTTTTTCCTCAGCCGCCTTTGTCATTGCTTCATCTATTCCAGGTTCCATACCCTTTAAACCACAGAGATAAATATGAGTTTTCTCATCTTCAATCATATTGAAAAGTTCGTTAGCAGATTCTAAAACTCTGTCTTGAATATACATTCTTCCTCCTTTTGCATTTTGCTGCTCACGGCTAATAGCTTTTGTATATTTGAAATTATCTGGGTGGTCGGTGAGATATCTTTGAAGATCTTCCTCGTATAACAAATTAGCTGATTTTGGGGCTCCCATAAATAGCCAAGCTTTACCCTTGAAATTCCATTTATTTTTTTCTTTCTCAGTTGCTTCGAACATTCTTCTTAAATAGGCTCTCATAGGAGCTATTCCAGTTCCTGTAGCCAACATAACTATGTTTGCATCCTCTTCATCTGGGAGAAGCATCTCTTTACCTACAGGTCCTGTAATTTTTACTTTATCTCCAGGCTTAATATCGCAGAGGTAAGTTGAACAAACACCATTTATAGTTTCGCCATCTTTTTCATACTGAAGCTGTCTAACACAAAGAGAAACTGTATTACCTTTAAAATCATCTCCATGTCTAGTACTAGCTATTGAATAAAGTCTTAGTTTATGAGGCTTTCCATTTGCATCTTCTCCTGCAGGCATGATACCTATACTTTGGCCCTCAACATAATTTAGAAATGGATCACTATCTTTTAGGTCGAAAGTAATGTGATTAACTCTTCCGATTGCACCTTCTTTAAGAAGACTATAGTTTTCAATTACTGTTCCTTCATATGGTGTCTTAGGTCTGTAAATATTAACTGGAACGTCTGCATGTTTTTTCTTTACCACTTTTGGAGATTCAGTTTTAGGAGTATCTATTTTTGAAGATTCTGATTTCGAAACAGCAGTTTTATTGGGTTGCACAGTTTTAGGTTCAGGTTTTTTTGTTTTTCCTTCTTCAACAAATTTTAAAGCCCTTTTATTAAAAGTTGTGAGTATGAAATAAAAAACAGCTATTACTACTGGTATATGTGCTAATCCGCCTGCGATTACTTTTGCTTGTGAATACATTTTAAAGGTTTCATTTATAAAAGATTATCAATTTGTAGTTTAATTTGTAGTAATTTTACAAAAATGGTTACGTTTTGAGATCGGGATAAATAAATTAAATTATTTTCATTTTTCATTATTTGTTGTTTTTATCTGTATAGTTACACAGAAATAATTTTTTTATCTAATTAAAAAATTTATTTATGAATAATCCTCAAGAATCAGTAAATCATTCTAAAAAAAATGATTACAGGACAATTGAGCAAACTATGGAAAAGCTTTCTGGCGGAACAAGACGACTTGCAGCTCAACTTACAACGTCTGCGAGTTTTGATTCTTTGTGGAATGTTTTGACAGATTATGATCGACTAAATCTCTTCATACCAAATTTATTATCGAGCAAAAAAATATATCAAAAGGAAAATAATGTCCACCTTAAACAAGTTGGAGCTCAAGATTTCCTTGGCATGAAATTTTCAGCTGAAGTAACTATCGATTTACGTGAAGATAAGGATCTTGGCTTATTAAAATTCAATTTAATTAAAGGGGATTTCAGAAAATTTGAGGGAAGTTGGAAAATTCAAAGAATTAAAAATACTTCAAAAAATTCACTAATTTATGACCTTACTGTTCAAGGTTGTCAGTGGATGCCAATTGGCATGATAGAGAAAAGACTAAAAAAAGATCTTTCCGAAAATTTAATTGCCGTAGATAGGCAAGCTAAATCATCAGAAATAGTTTGAAATTTTATGTAATAGCCCCAAGGGGATTCGAACCCCTGTCGCCTCCGTGAAAGGGAGGTGTCCTAGGCCTCTAGACGATGGGGCCAGGGAATTAGCAAACAGCTTATTAAAAACTAAGAGTAAGGCTAGCCTTTCGTCAAGTATTGTTGCTCTTTGTTTTGTCCTTGCCACACAGGAACAGTAAAATGGAAACAAGAACCTACACCAATTTCAGATACAACCCATATTCTTCCTCCATGGACTTGTACTATTCTCCTACATACAGATAAGCCTATACCAAATCCTGAAGTTCCTTCAGAAGTCTCTGGGAGCCTAACTCTATCAAGAAAAATTCTTTTTTGTTCGCTTAAAGGGATACCTGCACCTTTGTCACAAATTGTTATTTCTACCCATTGATTTGTCTTGTGAATCATAGTAATTTTTATAGATTCAGAGTCTTTAGAAAATTTAATAGCATTTTCGATTAAATTTAAAAATACTTGCCTCATTCTTCTTTGATCCGCAAATACACTAGGCAAATCAGATGGAATATCAGTATCAATTTCAATATTCCTCAATCTCCAGAATTTTTCCAATTCAAGTATTACTTCAGCACTAATATTTCCTAAGTCAATTTTTTGAGGATTAAATAATGCTTCCCATTTTGTTGTTCCAACCTCCAAAAGATCCTGAGATAAGAGTTCAATTTCTTCAAGACGTCTTTTAATTACTTCTTGCAATTTTGAAATATCTATTTGTCCAAGTTTTTGACTTTGAATAGCCAAAGTTGCAGCTGTTAACGGAGTTCTTAATTCATGAGCTACCATTCTTAGTAATCTTTCTTGAGATTCTATTCTTTTTGTTAATGTCTCATTTTCTTGTCTTAAGACAAGAAGTTCGTCTTCCAAAAGGAATTCTTTTTGGGTTCTTATTGAATCTATTTTTGATGGTTGTAAATTAATCCCTAGATTTTTCGTTAAGCCTTCCTGTGTCCACCTTGGTAACCATTTCTGCAACTGAGAGAAAATATTACTGCCAGCAAATATTTGCTTTGGAGCAGGGGAAAGCTTTATGAGAGCGGGAATAGCAACCAATCTATGTAATTCAAGTAATTCTGGTTGTTCTGTGGGTTCAGAAATCTGGAGGGATATCTCAAATTCACAATCATCTGATTCTAAATAAGCTATCAGAGACTTAATGTCATTACTAGAAAGTTGATTTCTAGCTGCTACAAGTATTAATTTTAACTCTTTTTTATCATTCAAATGATTTCCTCTGAAGTGTTGAAAAGCTGTTAATCCTTATAAACACATTAAGATATTTATTTTTATTTTACAGATAAGCTATGAAATAAATAAGGCTTAATTTATATATGGTTGCTATTAATCAAAAGAAAAACCTTAATTTTGGCGAAAATCCTCCAGAAATTAATTTAAATAGTAATTTAAAAAGGTGGTTTACGAGAAATATTGGATTATGGAAATCCAATAGAACCTATTTTATTGAAGAAGTACAAAAAACATACAATTTATGTATGCATATAAATATACAAGCTCTTGAGAATAAATCTGAATGGGAATCGCACTATAAATTTACTTGGTATCCTGAAAAAACATATGATTTCTTTAAGGAAAATCCCCAATATAAAGAACAAGGAGAAATGCGTGCATTCTTAAAAGGTCACCAACTTATAAGGGAAAATTTTTATTTAAGCAATGATGGAGGGATTTCAAATATTAAACAAGTCGACGAACACGAAATGATTTTTGAATCTTCTTACAAAGATTGGTATATCCTTGAACATACAAGACTTGTAGATGCGGATAATTATAGATTTAGGGTTATATATTCTTGGAACAAAAATAAACTAAAAATAGTAGAGAATCATCACGAAATAAAAATTATTAAGTAAGTACTTTTTTTAAATAAAATTAAAAATGAAAATGTTATCTTGTATTAAATATCATTATTTAATGAGTTTTAATTTTTATTCAAAAAGATTTCTAAAATTTTTCGGTATTAGCCTAATTTTACCTTTTACAATTTTTGAGATTTGTATATTAAATAAACAAATTAAAGCCGAAAAAAATTTAACTTCTGCTTCAGAAAAAGATTTATTTCTTTATAGACAAATGGGGGCTTCTTATCTTTGTATAGCCTCAAAAGCCGAGGTAGATTTTAATAAAGGTCTTGGTGTCGCTAGTGCCACTTTTGCCAATGTAATAATTGGTAAACATGGTGGGGTTATTAAATCTATAGGTAATGAAAAACTTGACGAAAAAAAATTATATAATGCAGGTACATTTCAGATTGTTGGAAGTGCACTAAATATTTGTCCTGAAAGCATTCCAGATAAGGTCAAAAAAGATTATGAAAAAAGGTTAAAGCAACTTGTAAAGGAATCCAAAAAATAATTTTCTAGATTACCTAAACATTGAACTAACAGAACTTTCTTCGTGGATTCTCCAAATAGCTTCACCTAACATATTTGCGACAGAAAGAACTTTTAATTGAGGAAAATTATCTTTAACTATAACTGGTATACTGTTAGTCACAATAACTTGTTCAAAAAGATCCTTAGCACTTAATCTTTCATAAGAAGGAGGAGAAAAAACAGCATGTGAAGCACATGCAAATATTCTATTAGCTCCCTCTTTTTTTAATAAATTAGCTCCAGAACAAATTGTGCCCCCCGTGTCTATCATGTCGTCTATAAGAATTGCCGTTTTACCTTTAACTTCACCAATAACTGTTAAACTTTCAGCAATATTATGGGCAGATCTTCTTTTGTCAATTATAGCCAACGGAGCATCATTCATTAATTTTGCAAATGCTCTTGCTCTAGCCACTCCGCCTACATCAGGAGAAACAACTACGACTTCCTCTAAATTTAAAGTCTCTAAATAATCAATTAATACAGGTGATCCATAAATATGATCGCATGGTATATCAAAATAACCTTGTATTTGAGCAGAATGTAAGTCCATAGCAAGAACTCTATCAACTCCTGATTTCTCTAGTAAATTAGCAGTTAGTTTTGCCGTTATAGACTCTCTTCCTGAGGTCTTTCTATCTGCTCTTGCGTACCCAAAATAGGGAATAACAGCCGTTATTTGTCTAGCAGATGCTCTTTTGCAGGCATCAACCATAATCATAAGCTCCATTAAACTATCGTTTACCGGGGCGCATGTTGGTTGTATAAGAAATACATCACAACCTCTAATAGATTGCTGAATCTGTACATAAAGTTCTCCATCAGCAAATCTTTTAGATATTAAAGGTACATTTTTTATACCTAAGTATGATGCAATTTCTTCAGCTAATTTAGGATTTGTTGTTCCACTTACTAGCCTTAATCTACTATTAGTTAGATTAAATTTCGATTCTTTATTCTGCACTGCCGTGATAAAACTTGTCACGAAATTTGCACTATAAAACTATATCCTTATCGTAGTCGTTTATGTGAATTTAGCAAAAGATAATGACTAGATCTTTTCAAAAGTCACATCAATTAAGCAAAATATTGTTAATTAAAAACTAAAATTTATATTAATTCAGTCTAAAAAACCAGGAATAATATTTGTCAATTATAAAAAATTTGTATATCGTTTAATTTAAGGAAATAAAAACACTTTAAGTTTAAAGAATCAAAATATATTAAAAACATGCCTATAGAGTCAATTGTTGCAAGAAAATCATTAGGCGTACTTATGCATCCAACATGTATTCCGGGAGGAAGAGTATGTGGAACTTTTGGGAGAGGAGCTAAAGAGTGGATAAGAAAACTTCATAAGCATGGAATTGAATACTGGCAATTTTTACCTCTTACACCTACTGACTCTACAGGTTCGCCATATAGTTCCCCATCTAGTTTTGCATTAAACCCATGGTTTTTGGATATAGATGATTTAATCGAAAAAGGTTTTATCTACATCTCAGATAAAGAAAATTTAGGTCCAACAAATCAGAATAAAGATCATTTTGATTTTGATATTGCGGATGACCTAACAAAAAAATTGGGTCTCCTCCTTTTGCAAGGTTGGAGTTCACAATCTGAAGAAAGAAAAATTAATTTTAACAAATGGGTCAGTAGGCATTCTTGGGTTGAAGATTATGCAACATTTGTTGTTATCAGAGAGGAGTTTAATATGTTGCCTTGGTGGGAATGGCCTCAAGAATTTAAAACAAAAAATAATAAGTTCTTAAAATCGTGGATTAAGAAAAAAAGTGAAGAGATACTTATTAAAAAATTAATGCAGTGGCATCTTGATGAGCAATGGAGCGTAATTAAAAATTTTGCAAAATCAAGAAATATTAAGCTGATAGGAGATTTGCCTTTTTATGTCTCTAGAGACAGCGCCGACGTATGGAGTAATAAATCATTATTTTCAATTTTTAAAAATGGAGATTTAATCTTTCAAAGTGGTGTTCCACCTGATTATTTTTCATCAACAGGACAATTATGGGGTACCCCAACTTACTTTTGGTCAAAGCATAAAAGGACTAATTTCAATTGGTGGAGAAAAAGATTTAAAAGACAATTTGAACTTGTGGACATATTAAGATTTGATCATTTCAGGGGTTTAGCAGGTTACTGGAGAGTTAATGGCAATTCTAAAACGGCAATTATTGGGAAATGGATAAATTCTCCAGGTAAAACACTATTAAACAAAGTTAAAAAGGATCTAGGGGGTAACTATCTACCTATTATTGCGGAGGATCTGGGAGTAATAACTCCAGATGTAGAGAAATTAAGGAAAAACTTTGAACTACCTGGCATGAAAATATTACAATTTGCTTTTGATGGCAATGAAGATAATCCTTATTTACCAAAGAATATTGAAGGAGAAAATTGGGTTGTTTATACAGGTACTCACGACAACTCTACTTCTGTTTCATGGTGGGAAAATTTAGATTATGAATCCCAAAAAAAAATAAAAGATGAGCATAAATTTTCAGAAAATCCTTCTTGGGATTTAATAGAAATTGGCATGGAGACAAATGCTAATCTTTTTATCGCTCCATTACAAGATCTATTATCTCTAGACGATTCAAGTAGATTAAACAAACCTGGGACCACAAAAAATAACTGGAAATGGAAGTTAAATTGTCCTTTAGAAGAAATAGAAAATAATATAAAAATGTTTAGTGAGCTAGGAAATAATTTTGGGAGAACTCTAATGTAGATATTATTAAAAATTATTTATCAATAATTTGATTTTCAATATTTTGAATCTCCATAACATTTACATTTAAAATAAAGTATCTCTTTAATATAAAAATAGTTAAAACTAATATAAAAAAATACAAAAGACTTCCTTGCCATGTATTGATAAGATCGAATTTCCTGAACATAAAATCCTTTCCCTTTTTCTTTAAAATTTTTCTTTCTTTAACTGCTAAATTTAATAATGTATTTTTTTTTAATACTAAGCATTCCTCTAATTTAATTAATATAGATCTTATAAAAGGATACTCTGGCCTAGTACTTTTATTATTATTTTCAATAGAGTTTATTATTCGTTCAGGGATTTTTGAAATGTACGACAATTCCTTAATTGTAAGGTTTTGTTGAATTCTTGCTTCTTTTACTAACTTTGCAATTTCTAAAGATTGGTCAACCAATCCAGGACTATATTCTTTATTTTTTTCAGATTTTTTATTAAATAAAAAGAGGTTTTTCAAAATATTCATTTAATCTTCCAAAGCTAAATAATCCTTTTACTTCTCATTTTTAAAATATTACATCCAATTCTAATAAAATTAAATTCATAGGTAAGTTAATTAACTATAAATATAAAACTAAACTGTTGAAATAATATTTTGTACTGCACTTTTTGCAATATTTAGAGGGCTAAAAGTATCTCTAATTAAAGCTAAGAGTTTTTTTGCATCAGTAAATTCTAATTTTTCATCTTTTATAAGACTTAAAAGAAGATTCTTCCTAACTTCAGATCCTTTTTTACTGACAAATAATTTCAATCCAGCGTTCGCAACTGGTATGAGATCTGAATTAATATTCTCTGCATCTCTAAATAAAATGTTTAGTAAACTTTCAACTTTTTCTATTTGGATTTGACCTTTTTTATCAAAAACGACTTCTAAAAGTATGTCTAAAATCTCTTCAGAATTATCGGTCAGTAGTTTTTTGGCAATATATGGATAAGCTATTTTTAGAATTTTAAATTCAGGATCTAACCTTAGTGCTAAACCCTCTTGACTAACAACGGCTCTAATTATTAAGGCAAACCTACTGGGAACTCTGAAAGGATAGGAATACATTAGTTTTGAGAATTTGTCAGTTACATTTTTAAGATTAAAATTACCAACCTCAGCGCCAAAAGATCCTCCTAGAACTTCTTTTAATGGTTCAACAAGTTTTTGAAGATCTTGTTCTTTGGTTAAAAAACCTAATTTCTGGAAATCTTCTGCTAGAAGATAATATTCTTCGTTTATTATGTGAACAATTGCCTTTATTAGAGTAAGTCTATCTGAATTTGTAATAGTATCCATCATTCCAAAATCAACATAAGCTAAATTCCCACAATCTGCATTTCCTCCTTTGAGAGCAAACATATTTCCTGGATGTGGGTCTGCATGAAAATATCCAAATTCAAATAATTGCTGCAGTCCACTGATGACACATGTTTTTATAAACGAAGCAGGTATTAAGTTATTTTCCTCTAGTAAAAATCGATCTCTTAACTTAACTCCATCAATCCAAGAAGTTGTGATTACCCTTTTGGATGAAAACTGTTTTTCTAATTTAGGAATAAAAATATTTGGATTTTCTTTGAATAAATTTGCAAACCTTAAAGCATTTTCAGCCTCTTTTTGATAGTCAATTTCATCAAAAAGTGCCTTACCGAATTCATCTATTATCTCTCCAATTCCAACACCTATATTTAATGGTAAGAGTGGGGATAAAAAAGTTCCTAAAAACCTTAAGATTACGACATCCCTTCTTATAAGGAAGTATAAATTTGGCCGCTGTACTTTCACAGCTAGATAAGAATTATTTAATTTTGCTTTATAAACTTGACCTAAGCTTGCTGAAGCAATAGGACTATCTGGAAACTCTTCAAATAATTCATTAACGGGGGATCCAAGTTCCTCTTCAATGATTTTTAAAGCAATTTTGTGATCAAATGCTGGGAGATTATCTTGTAAGTTTGTAAGTTCAGTAAGCCAATCTTGTCTAACAAGATCTGGTCTAGTTGAGAGTGCTTGGCCTAATTTGATAAAACAAGGCCCTAAATCCGTTATTACATCAAAAAGATATTTCGAGAGATTTTTTTGTACATTTTTATTTTTACTGTTACTTTGAAAAAGTATTCTTAAAAAAAGAAAAATAAAAGTTAAAAGGATATATAAAACTCTTGGGATAAAAATCCATGGTCTCAAAATCAACCAAAGAAAGTCTTCTTTTGCTGAATATTCCGAATAAGATCTTTTCATTAAAGTTAAAAAATATCAAAAAAGATTACCATGTAGTCCATTCTATATATGTCAATAATACTTTATGAGCATTTCATCTTTTCTAACTAAAAAGTTTTTAAAGTCTTTATTCTTTCCCGCTCATAACAGAGGGGCAGCTTTACCAAAGAAATTAGTGAAGTTGTTAAAAAATCCACCTGGGTATTGGGACTTGCCCGAACTGCCAGAAATAGGCTCCCCACTATCCCAAAGCGGATTAATTGCTAAATCTCAAAGAGAATTCTCCGACAAATTTGGGGCTAAAGGATGTTTTTTTGGAGTTAATGGGGCTTCTGGATTAATACAATCAGCAGTAATTGCAATGGCAAATCCAGGCGAAAATATCCTGATGCCTAGAAATGTTCATATAAGTGTCATAAAAATCTGTGCGATGCAGAATATAAATCCGATATTTTTTGACTTAGAATTTTCAACCATAACGGGTCATTACAAACCAATTACAAAAATCTGGTTGGAAAATGTATTTAAAAAATTAAATTTTGATGAGAATAAAATTGCAGGGGTTATTCTTGTAAACCCCTCTTATCAAGGTTATTCCGGAGATTTAGAGCCTTTAATAGATTGTTGTCATCAAAAAAATTTACCTGTTTTAGTTGATGAAGCCCATGGTTCATATTTCCTTTTTTGTGAAAATCTTAATTTACCAAAACCGGCCTTATCATCAAACGCTGATTTAGTGGTTAATTCATTGCATAAGTCACTCAATGGATTAACTCAAACGGCGGTACTTTGGTACAAAGGGAATCTAATAAATGAATATAAATTAATCAAAAGTATTAATTTACTGCAAACCACCAGTCCAAGTTCCTTATTACTTTCTTCTTGTGAAGAGTCTATTAGGGATTGGTTTAACAAAAAAAGTTTATCAAAATATCAAAAAAGAATTTTAGAGGCAAAAAGTATTTATAAAAAATTAATTCAAAAAAATATTCCTCTTATAGAAACTCAAGACCCCTTAAAAATTGTAGTAAATACCTCTAAGGCTGGGATTGATGGTTTTACTGCTGATAATTTTTTTTATAGAAATGGACTTATTGCCGAATTACCAGAAATGATGACTCTCACTTTTTGCTTAGGATTTGGGAATCAAAAAGATTTTCTTAATTTATTTGAAAAGTTATGGAAAAAATTACTATTAAATTCCAAAAAATCAAAAAGTTTAGAAGTGCTCAGATCGCCCTTTAAATTAGTTCAAGCTCCCGAAATCGAAATTGGAATTGCTTGGAGAAGTAAGAGTCGGAGTATTCCTTTCTCACAATCATTAAATAAAATATCTGGAGATATTATTTGTCCTTATCCTCCTGGGATACCTTTACTAGTTCCTGGAGAAAAAATTGATATAGATAGGTTTAATTGGATAAATAATCAATGTTTATGCAACAAGGATCTGGTAAATTTTAATATAAGAGTCTTAGAAACATAGCAATTTCATATGAGATTAAGAAGCGGGTTACTTATAGGAATTTTTGGTTTAATTGTTGTTTTGATGGGGGGATGGTTTTTTACATTGGCAACTGCTTTGCTTACATATCTAGCATTATTAGAATTTTTTAGAATGGCAGAATTTAAAGGAATAAGACCAGCGACAAAAACCACATTATTTTCATCCTTTATTATTATAGTTTCTACTTATCTTGAGACTATTGGTGTGCTTGAAGGAGAAATTTCAAATTCAATTTTGCCAATCTGTTCAGTTGGGATATGTACTTGGTTACTTTTGCAACCAAAACCTGGGACAATTTCAGATATTGCAGCCTCTATTTTTGGATTATTCTATTTAGGTTTTTTACCTAGTTACTGGATAAAGTTAAGGGGATTAGATTCAGTGATAACCAGTTCAAATCAGGGTTTTATGTCGTTTGAGAACTTATCAAATACTACAGGCCTGCATTTAACCTTAACTTCTTGTTTTTTAATTGTAGCTAGTGATATTGGTTCTTATTTCATTGGGAAGTCATTTGGGAAAACATCTCTATCTCCAATATCTCCGAGCAAAACTATAGAAGGTTTAATTGGAGGAATATCCTGTTCAACTTTACTAGCAATAATTTTCGCATTTTTATTGAATTGGGAAAATCCATTATTTGTTGGAATAATATATGGAATTTCAATTTCTCTTATGGCATTAGTTGGAGATTTAATTGAATCTATGATGAAGAGAGATGCAAAAATAAAAGATTCCGGAACTTTTTTACCTGGACATGGAGGGATTCTTGACAGAATTGACAGCTACATCTTTACTCCATCTGTTTTGTATTATATTTTTATAATTCTCAAGTATCTAAATTAATTAAGAAATCTTTTATTCCAAAAAATAATCTTGGATAATTTTACTAGATAATGATGGAAGATCTATATGTGGAAGATGACCACAATTTTGTAAACCTACAAAATTTAATTTTTCAATATTTCCTATTTTTTTAAGCTCTTTTTTTCCAAGAATTCGATCATTTTCTCCACATAATGTTTTAATTGGGATATTTTGGATATATTTTTGAGTTCCTGCAAACCCACCACTTTTTGCAAATGATGCAAGTGAATCCCTCCATCCTTTACAACCTAAATGAATTGAAGCAATTTGCTCTTCCATCTTACCAACGCATTCATCTGGAAAAGCAAATGCTTGCCTACAAAGACTTTTTCTAACCTGAGGCAATCCAAGAAATGAGGCACCAATTTGGTTAAGAGGAAAAGGGATACTCTTAGGTTCTCCAAACAATCCGGCGGGTGACAAAAGGATAATTTTTTCAATAGAATCAGGAATTTCATAAGCAAGTTTTAAAGCTGTTGAGCCTCCCATAGAGGCACCTATGATTTTTAGATTCTTTGTTATTTTTAATGTCTTAAGGAGATCAATTAAATGCGAAATTATTTTCGAGGAATTGTATTCATTTGTTGCGCACCTGGGACTAAAACCAAAACCCAGAAGATCAGGAACGATAACTTGAAAATTTCTTTTTAGTGATTTATATATTCTTCTGAATTCTAAAAAACTACTATCAAAGCCATGTAGAAGAAGTATAGGTTGACCTTTTCCTCCCATAACTACTGGGAATTTTAAGAAGTTCCAATTTTGGTTGAGTTTTATCCACTTAACATCATTTGCCAAATAAAGACCTAAAGGATCTAATAGTGACAATTTGGCACTTTCGAAAAATTCTGCATTTAAATCACTTAATTGTTCAAAATTGTTTTTAGTCAAAAAATATTTATGTTTTAATTTTTTGTTGTTCAAAATTTGAAATAACCTCTATTATGTCACGTTTATTAATTTCAAAAGGCAAAAAGTGAATCTCAGATTTATCTCGACAAGTAAAATCAGCAATTTTCTCTAAATTATTATTTTCAAAAACATTTATTCCAAGTTGTCCGATAGTAGTTGGCAGATTCAATTCTTTCATAAGTACAAATAATTGTTTAATTAATTGATCAGCTAATTTATTATTATTTTTCATTTCTTCTATTCTTAATTGCAATAATAAACCAACTCCAACAATCTCACCATGTAAGAATTTATTAGGGGTGATTATCTGAGTAATTGCATTATGAATAGCATGTGCTGCTGCAGTCCTACATTTCTCTCCACCAATACCACCAACTAATCCTGCTGTAAGTCCACATGCTTCTACGGTATTTTGCCAAGATGGATTATTTTCAAATTGACCCTTAAATGCTTTTCCTCCATCTATTAATAGTTGATCTCGTAAAACTCTTGATATCTGAATTGCTTGTTGAACAAGACCGTCATCTATTTTTGAACTTGTTATTGAAGATTCGTACCATTTTGCCAAGGCATCTGCTATGCCACTTGCAAGTGTTCTTGATGGAGCTGTTTGAATAAATTTATGATCAAAAACTAGTATTTTCGGACAAGATCCTAATGCAACATCTTTTATAAATTGACCATCCTTTGTATAAATATTCGATAAGGCTGTCCAACCAGCACAGGTAGAGGCGCTAAGGGGAACTGTAATACAAGGGATTCTAAGAGAATCGGCTATATATTTTCCAGAGTCTAGAACTTTGCCACCTCCAGCTGCGATAACACAATCATTATTATTATTTGAAATAATATTCTTAACTCTTGAAATATCTTCGTAACAACAATCAAATTGTAAATTAGCAGAATTTACATTAAGTTTTTGATTTTTTAAATCATTAAAAATATTATTTCTCAAATTATTCGTTTGAATCCCTCTACCTAGAATTAATGGACTTTTAGTTAATTTAGTAATTTGAGGTAAAGATTTTTCCCAAGCAGAAATTCCCCTGTATATAGTTTCTGGAGAGATAGACTGCATATTTACTTTGAATGATTAGAAGTTAGCACCTGCTAACTCTTGAGAAGATTCTTCAGAGGAAATATTTATTGTAACTTTTTTATTATCATCTATATCAACTAAAGCATTATCTCCATCTTTTATTCTCCCAGAGAGAACTTCTTCCGCTAAACTATCTTCTAATAATCGCATAACTGCTCTTCTTAAGGGTCGTGCACCATAAGATGGATTATAACCTTCTTCAACAAGTCTTTCTTTGAAAGCATCTGTTACATCTAACTTAATCCCCTTATCTTGTAGTCTTGCAAAAACCTCTTTCAACATTATTTCAGCAATTTCTTTAACTTCGTTTTTAGATAGTTGCCTGAATACAATTATTTCATCAAGTCTATTTAAAAATTCAGGTCTAAAATATTGCTTTAGTTCTTCATTAACTAAAGATTTAATTCGATTGTATTGGCTATCTTCAACGGAATCACCGGAAAATTCAAATCCTAAACCACCTCCACCTTTCTCAATAACTTTTGAACCAATATTAGAAGTCATTATTAGCAAAGTATTTTTAAAATCTACAGTCCTTCCTTTGGAATCAGTTAATCTTCCGTCCTCGAGAAGTTGCAATAACAAGTTGAATACATCTGGATGAGCTTTTTCTACTTCATCAAATAAAACAACTGTATATGGTCTTCTTCTGACCGCCTCAGTAAGTTGACCACCTTCATTAAAACCAACATATCCAGGAGGCGAACCTATAAGTTTACTAACTGTATGTCTCTCCATAAATTCAGACATATCTAATCTAATCATTGCTTCTTCACTGCCAAAGAAATATGAAGCTAGTGATTTAGTTAATTCAGTTTTACCTACACCAGTAGGACCTGAAAATATAAAACTTGCGATGGGCCTGTTAGGATTTTTCAAGCCAACTCTTGCTCTTCTAATAGCTCTAGAAACTGCTTTTACAGCTTCATCTTGTCCAATTAGCCTTTGATGAAGTGTTTCCTCCATATTAAGGAGCTTGACTGATTCAGTCTCAGTTAATTTTTGAACAGGTACACCTGTCCAAGATGCAACAATATGAGCTACATCCTCTTCACAGACCATGGGGCTTTGTAAAAGATTTGAATCTTTTTTTTCAGAGTTTGTATCAGATATAGAATCATTCTCAGGTGAGGATTCTTTATTATTTTCAAGTACCTCTTTAATTTTTGCAGACAATTCCATTTCTTTTTCTCTTAGTTGACCGGCTTGATCAAAGTTTTGGTCCCTAACAGATTCTTCTTTTTGTTTTTGAATCTGTCTTAGTTCTTTATCAATTTGTTTGGCTTCTGGTGGAAGTTTAGAGTTTATTAAACGAACTCTACTGCCTGCCTCGTCTATAAGGTCTATAGCCTTATCTGGTAAAAATCTATCAGATATATAGCGATCGCCTAGGTGAGCTGCAGCTTCTAAAGCATCGTCAGTGATTTTAAGGCGATGGTGTTGCTCATAACGTTCTCTAAGACCTTTCAAGATTTCAATTGTATCTTCAATAGATGGTTCACCAACCATTACAGGTTGGAATCTTCGTTCTAGAGCAGCATCTCTCTCAATATGTTTTCTATATTCGTCAAGAGTAGTTGCTCCAATACATTGGAGTTCTCCTCGAGCTAATGCTGGCTTCAAAATATTTGCTGCGTCTATAGCTCCTTCTGCTGCTCCAGCACCAATTAAGGTATGCACTTCATCTATAACAAGAATAACATTACCTGCAGATTTAATTTCTTCCATTATCTTTTTTAATCTTTCTTCGAATTCTCCTCTATATTTTGTTCCAGCAACTAAAAGACCTATATCAAGAGTTAAGACTCTTTTATCTTCAAGTATGTCAGGAATATCTCCGAGCTGTATTCTTTGAGCTAAACCCTCTGCAATAGCTGTTTTACCTACACCAGGTTCTCCAATAAGAACTGGATTATTTTTGGTTCTTCTTCCCAAAATTTGAACTACACGATCTATTTCTGCATAACGACCAACTACTGGATCCAGTTTTGATTCGCTAGCTAGTTTTGTTAAATTTGTTCCAAATTCATCGAGAGTAGCAGTTTTTAAATTACCCTTACTTGTATTAGCTCCACTACCAACTTCGGCTGTTTCGCCTAACATCCTTATAACTTGAGTTCTTACTTTAGTGAGGTCAATACTAAGATTTTCTAAAACTCTTGCTGCTACACCCTCACCTTCACGTATTAAACCTAGTAAAAGATGTTCAGTACCTATATAATTGTGACCTAATTGTCGAGCTTCTTCGAGTGATAGTTCTAAAACTCTTTTTGCCCTTGGGGTGAAAGGTATTTCTACAGCTACAAAACCTGAACCTCTACCAATTATTTTTTCTACTTCTATTCTTGAATCTTTTAAGTTTACACCTAGTGATTTAAGCACTTTTGCCGCTACACCTGTTCCCTCTCCAATTAAACCTAATAAAATTTGTTCTGTTCCAACGAAATTATGGCCAAGTCTTCTAGCTTCTTCTTGAGCAAGCATAATGACTTTTATAGCCTTTTCTGTAAACCTTTCAAACATTATAAGATTAAATTCTTACTAATAACCTACCAGTAATATGTCAACTTTGTGTTCAGAATGAGCTTTTGTGAATACCCAAAATTATATTTTATTGAATTAAATTTAACTTTTTTAGTGATATAGCAATAAATAACAGTAATTTCAAGCATTCTGGTTATCCGAACAATTAAATTTTGAAATTAATTAGTTGTTAATTTTTTTTCTTTTAAAAGTGCATCTGAACCGTCTTTATAATAATTTCGCCTTATCCCCACAGTAGAAAAATCAAAGCGACTATAAAATTTTTCAGCGATAGAATTATTATGAGAGACTTCTAAAAATAATTTATTTATATTTAACTTTTTACATTCTTTTATTAAATAACTCATAAGGTAAGTTCCAAAACCTTTTTTTCTATATTTATAATCCACCACAAAAAAATTTATTTGAGCTTCATCAAGAACTACATGAAAAACGCAAATACCTATTACTAAATTAGCAATCAATATTCCAAAAACTTTTATACCTTCTTTTTTAAACTCGTTAGCCCATTGTTTTTTGGTCCACAATGAAATCGTATTTGAATCTAATTCATAACATAAATCAATATCTTTCTCATTAATATGTTTAATAGATATCATTTTATAATAAATAAATACTCAAAAAATTTAAAATTAAAGTCATTATAAGATTATGACAATTTTAAAATAATTTTATTAAAAATCCTCCTATGGAAGAAAAAGAATCCTTTTTAAAACAAAAGATTGATGCCAACAGTCCAAATAAAAATATTGTACCAATTACTACCTCTATTGAAAGTGATGGGAAGTTATCAATTGGCGGATGTTCTATTGAAGAATTGGTTAAAAAATATGATTCTCCTCTTTATATTTTGGATGAAATCACTCTAAGAAACTCTTGTAGAGCATACAAAAAAGCATTAGAAAAACATTATCCAGGAAAGTCTCTACCCATATATGCTTCCAAGGCAAATAGTTCTATTTTCATGAGTAACCTTGTTTCTTCAGAAGGTCTAGGACTTGACGCGGTTTCAGAAGGGGAACTATTAACAGCTCTTAAAGGTGGAGTCCCAAATGAGAAAATCGTCTTTCATGGCAATAACAAATCAGACAAAGAAATAGAGTTTGCAGTTAGAAATAACATTAAAGTAATTGTAGATAATGATTATGACTTAGAGAGATTAGAGGAAATCTCGAATTCAATTGATCGTGATTTAGAAATAATGATTCGCTTTACTCCTGGGATAGAATGCCATACACATGAATACATAAGAACTGGATCCTTTGATAGCAAATTTGGTTTCGGAATTGAATATTTAAATATTTTATTTGACAGAATAAGCAAAACAAAACGTCTAAAATTAAGAGGATTACATGCTCATATCGGTTCTCAGATTTTTGAACTAGACCCACATAAAGATCTAGGAGAAATAATGGTAAATGTAATTTTAGATGCTAAAAATTTCGGCCATGATATCGAAAAACTAAATGTAGGAGGAGGTTTAGGGATTAAATATACT
The DNA here is from genome assembly GCA_003209585.1 of Prochlorococcus sp. AG-449-G23. GTDB lineage: Bacteria > Cyanobacteriota > Cyanobacteriia > PCC-6307 > Cyanobiaceae > Prochlorococcus_A. The sequence continues at coordinate 15,584 of QCQJ01000011.1, read as the reverse complement.
GAAAATGACGATCCTCCTTCAATTGATGAATGGGTAAAAACAATTTCCACATCTGTTGTTAAAGCTTGTAAAAAACACAATTTAAATTTACCGACTTTAATGTGTGAGCCTGGAAGATCTATCGTATCTACAGCAGGCATAACAATTTACAAAATTGGGGCTTTCAAAGAAATTCCTGGAATAAGAACATATTTGTCCGTTGATGGTGGGATGAGTGATAATCCAAGACCCATAACATATCAATCAGATTATTCTGCATGTTTGGTGGGTAACCCATTTAATATCAATACTAATTCCAAAAATAAATATACCATTGCTGGCAAGCACTGCGAATCAGGAGATGTGTTGTTTAAGGAGATAGAACTAGCAAATTGTAAAACAGGAGATCTTATATGTGTTTTTGGAACAGGTGCATACAATAATTCAATGAGTTCTAATTACAACAGAATTCCAAGACCCGCAGCAGTTTTAGTTTGTGATGGAGAAGCAGAGATTATTCAGAAAAGAGAAAGTCCACTGGATCTTTTGAAATATGATGTTTTGCCAGATCGCTTTATCAAATAAAATTAGGTACATTTAAATTAATTTTGTTTTTAGTGTGAATTTCTGGGGGATCATAAATTTAAAGCTTTTATTAGATATAATGTTTGCTGTTGGTTTCGGACTGTTATTATTTTCCAGAGTAAAAGAGCAAAGGACATTATGGCTTCTAAGAGGATATTTATTTTTAGTTTCATCAGCATGGTTTATTCAAAGATTTGCATACCTACCATTAACATCAAAATTAATTGATGCTGTAGTCCTCGCTTGCTCTCTCTCATTAGCGATTCTATGGCAAGGAGAGTTAAGAAGATTAATGGAGTTATTAGGTACTGGGAGACTAGCTGTATTACTTGGAAATCCACCAAAGGAATTTAGAGCAACGTCAACCACTATTACTCAGCTAGTTGATACTGCAGGTAAACTTTCTCAGAACAGAAGAGGTGCTTTAATAGTTGTCGATTTGGGGAGTGATTTAAGACCTGAAGATTTTTTATATGCCGGTACAAACATTGAGGCACAATTGTCAACGGACCTTTTAATAAATCTTTTTGCAACAGATACGCCTTTACATGATGGAGCAGTTCTTGTGAAAGGGAACAAAATAATATCTGCAGGGGTAATACTTCCCTTATCTAGGCAAGGAATTAGTAGATACGGCACAAGACACCTAGCTGCACTTGGGATTACAGAAAGATTTGATAGATGTATTTGTATCGTTGTTTCTGAAGAAACTGGTACCTTATCATTGGCAAACCAAGGAAAGCTTGAAAGGCCAATTACCAGCAGCAGATTACAAGAACTCCTTATAAGTTTGATTGGGAATCAAAACTCTATGGGAACAAGTAAATCTCCTTTAGGTAAAAATGCTTTATCCCAAAAGACAAACCCTAGTGATAATATGATCACTGATATCAATGAAAAAGAGACCAAAAAATCAGAAATCTTTATTAACAAAAATGATTAACCAATGAGTATAGGAAAAATAATTGAACAGAAAAAAAACGACTTATCCAAAAGAATAGATAAGCATAAAGTTCCAGAACATGTGGCAATAATTATGGATGGGAATGGGAGATGGGCAACTAAAAAAGGTTTACCTCGAACATTTGGCCACAAAAGAGGAGTTAGTGTTTTAAAAGAAATTCTCAAAGCAGCAAAGAAATTAGGTTGTAAAGTGCTCACTGTTTATGCTTTTTCAACTGAAAATTGGACAAGGCCTATAAAAGAGGTTGATTTCCTAATAAATCTGTTTGGCGAAGTTTTGGAGAACGAAATTGAAGAGATACATAAAGAAACAACAAAAATTAAATTTATTGGAGATTTAACTCCTTTCCCAGAAACTTTAAAAAAAATAATCTTTAGTTCAGAATCTTTAACTAAAAACAATAATAAATTATTATTGAATGTTTGTGTTAATTATGGAGGTAGACAAGAAATAGTAAAAGTTGCAAAAGAAATAGCATTAAAATCTTGTTCGGGGGAAATAAAACCAAGTGAAATTAATGAAGAATTATTTAATTCAGAGCTATTAACTCAAGGGATAAAGGATCCAGAATTACTAATAAGAACTAGTGGAGAAAAAAGGATAAGCAATTTTCTTTTATGGCAATTAGCTTATTCGGAAATTTACATATCTGACGTGCTGTGGCCCGACTTCAATGAGTTTGAATTCCTTAAAGCAATAATTGATTACCAATCAAGGAATAGACGTTTTGGCGGTATAGAATCATTACCAAATGAATCTTTTGAAGATTCTCAATATTCTTCCTAACAAAAATGGCTAATTCGAATAATCAGTTATTAAGAGAAATTAGGTTCGATTGGAATAAAGAGGAGATATTGGAAATACTTAATATGCCTCTAATTGATTTAATGTGGGAATCACAAATCGTTCACAGAAAATTTAACAAATACAACATTCAATTAGCATCATTGTTCAGCGTAAAAACTGGTGGATGTGAGGAAAATTGTTCGTATTGCAGCCAATCAATTTACAGTGCAAGCGAAATTAAAAGTCATCCACAATTTCAAGTTGAAGAGGTTTTAGCAAGAGCTCAAATAGCAAAAAATGAGGGTGCAGACAGGTTTTGTATGGGTTGGGCATGGAGAGAAATTAGAGATGGGAAATCTTTTAATGCAATGTTAGAAATGGTTAGCGGTGTAAAAGATTTAGGGATGGAAGCATGCGTTACTGCTGGGATGCTTACAGAAGAACAAGCTTCCAGATTGGCTGATGCAGGTTTGACCGCGTATAACCACAACCTTGATACTAGTCCTGAACATTATAAAAATATTATTACCACTAGAACTTATCAAGACAGACTAGATACTATTAAAAGAGTAAGAGATGCAGGAATAAATGTTTGCTGTGGAGGGATAATAGGTTTGGGTGAAACTAATGGCGATAGAGCATCTCTTTTGGAAGTACTTTCAAACATGAATCCTCACCCTGAAAGTGTTCCTATAAATTCATTAGTAGCTATTGAAGGTACTGGTTTAGAAGATAATCAAGAAATTGATTCTATTGAGATGATAAGGATGATAGCTACAGCAAGAATTCTTATGCCTAAAAGTAAAATAAGATTAAGTGCAGGGCGAGAAAAACTTTCAAAAGAAGCCCAGATTTTATGTTTCCAATGTGGGGCAAATTCAATTTTTTATGGAGATGAGTTACTCACGACTTCAAATCCATCTTTTCAATCAGACAGAAAACTTCTTAAAGAAGTTGGAGTATCCTTTAACAAAGATTTTGAAACTTGCAAAAAAACATTATCTTCTTTATGAAAGGCAAAAATTATAAAATAGTTTCTCTTTATTCTTTCTTCCCATTTCAAGAAAACTTAATTCTTAATCTCAAAAATAAATTATTAGAAATCGAAAATGAAAACGATCTTTCAGGTTTATTAATTTTTGCAAGTGAGGGGATTAATGGAACTATTTGTGCTGAGAAAAATTTAATTGATATTGTTATCAATTTACTTAACAAATATACAGATAAAAGAAATTTAAATATGAAAGTAAACTTTTCAAAAAAGAAAGTCTTCAAAAAATTAAAAATAAAAATCAAGAAAGAAATAGTTACCATGGGCATCAATGGAATAAACCCTTCACAAGATAATGGGACTTATATTGACTCAGCTGATTGGAATAAGTTAATTAAAAATCAAAATACAATAGTCATTGACACAAGAAATCATTATGAGGTTTCTATAGGAACTTTTCAGAATTCTATAAACCCAAATACGAAAAACTTTAGCGAATTCCCCAAGTGGGTAGATGAGAATTTAGATAGTCATTTAGAAAATAAAGATTCTAAAAATATAGCAATGTTTTGTACCGGCGGTATCAGATGTGAAAAAGCTACTAGTTTGCTGAAAAAGAAAGGTTATAAAAATATTTATCATCTACAAGGGGGCATCCTTCAATACCTTGATGATATACCAAAAGAAGAAAACTTATTTGAAGGTGAATGTTATGTTTTTGATAAAAGAGTTGCTTTAGATCAAGAATTAGAAAAAGGCTCCTACTCGATTTGTCATGCATGTGGAATGCCAGTTTCAATTCAAGATCAAAAAAGAAAAGAATATAGAAAGGGTATCCAATGTCATTTCTGTATAGATCAATTCAGTGATTATGATAGGAAGAGGTTTGAAGAAAGACAAAAACAGATCGACAGATTAAAAGTGGAAAATCATAAAATCTATGAGGATTAATTTTCAAAATCATGAAAGTTGAAGAATTAGAAAAATTAGCAGGTAGCATTGGATTATTAATTAAAATTCAAGTTAGAGAAACTCTTGGATTATGTTTCTTTAGAATCGTTATAGCAGAACAGAAAGATAACATTATTAAGATTTGGGCCGAAATGAAAGGTTGGACTTATTTTAATAAACAAGGTATTCAGCTTGATACATTAAGAATCCTTAGTAAAGCACCTAGTTTTGTTTCGGAATTAATATGGGCAACAACTATGGCTTGGGCAATTGAAAAAAAATCAAGCAACAAAGCAAGACTTTTAGCTATTTTTGATAGTGAAGGATATAGTAAAAAACTTGTAAGGTATTTCAAGTTAATAGGCTTCAAAATTGTGAAAGAAGTTGGTTCTAGCCCGATAGATCTTTTCTTAAGATTAGTATGGGGAGGAGCAGGTACACTTATGAACGGGGAATGTATTTCCATATTGAAAAAACTTGAAAAGAAACTCTCTTTAATTGAAGAAAGTTAACCCGCATGATAACTACTTCTAACTAAGGGGCCAGAAGATACTTTCTTGAATCCTAATTCCTTAGAGAAGCGATATAAATATTCAAACTCTGATGGATCCCAATATTTCTTAACTGCCAAATGATTGAATGAGGGCCTTAAATATTGGCCAATTGTAATTTGATCACAATCTATTTTTTTAAGATCATAAATTGTATTTTTTATTTCATCCAATGTTTCCCCAAGACCTAACATAATGCCTGATTTAGTTTGAATATTAGGAGCTATATCTTTTGACTTTTTTAGTAAACTAAGGGATTTTTTGTAATTTGCACCTCTCCTAACTTCTTTTTGCAGTCTTTCAACAGTTTCAAGATTATGATTAAAGCATATTGGATCTTTTTCTAAAATCATCTTCAATCTCTCAGTCTGAAGGTTATCAGTTTCATTAAAATTTTTGCCACCACCCCATAAATCAGGAGTTAAAACTTCTATTTTAATTGTTGAATCAATTTTTCTAATTTCATCAATTGTTGATGTAAATAAATTTGCACCATGATCAGGGAGATCGTCTCTAGCTACAGATGTCAAAACAACATATTTCAAATTTAGTACTTTTACTGCTTCAGCGACTTGTGTACATTCATCAATATTAATAGATTTAGGTCTACCTTTACTTACCTGACAAAAAGCACAAGAACGAGAACATATCGATCCACCAAGTAAGAAAGTTGCTGTTCCTGAGGCATAACATTCTGCTCTATTTGGACATCTTGCTTCTTCACAAATAGTATGAATGTTGGATTTCTTTATGAGAGTTTGTATTTTTTCGAACTCTGAAGCTTTACTAATAGGAAATTTTATCCAGGAGGGAAGTCTTAAGATTTTTTCTTTCTTGATTAGATTATTATTTCTCATTGTCTAATTAAGTATTGTTCTTCCCTCTAAGGCTCTCGCAAGTGTAACTTCATCCACATATTCAAGTTCACTGCCCATTGGGAGGCCATAGGCAATCCTGGTAACTTTTGTAAAAGGGGCTAACAATTTTCCAATATAAAGACTTGTTGTATCTCCCTCAACACTGGGAGTTAATGCCAATATAATCTCATCTATTTCAGACTTACTAACTCGTTCTACTAAGCTCCTTATTTCCAAGAGTTCAGGGCCAACAGAATCCATTGGAGATATTAAACCACCAATAACATGGTAGACACCTTTAAATTCTCGTGCACGTTCCAAAGCGAGCAAATCTTTGGTTTCTGCTACTACGCAGATTAGTTTCTGATTTCTTTCAGTATTTCTACAAATTTCACATTCATCTTCTGAAGTCAAATTAAAGCATTTTTTACAACGACCAACATTACTATGAGCTTCTAACAGAGCCTTTGAAAAATCCCTTATTGTGCTTTCAGGTTGTTTTAAAATAAACAACGCTAATCTTTGAGCTGTTCTTGGACCAATCCCTGGGAATTTCTCAAAATGACCAATTAATTTTGAAAGTGGTTTGGTATAGGTAAACAAAATTAAACTATTTCTAGAAATAATTTAGACGCAAAATTCTGAATTGCCATAATTGTTTGCTTTTAATGTCTTATTATGTTTTTAGTTAGTAATTTCAAACAAAATGAAAAATATTAAATTTAACCCTTTCAAATATTTATTTTTGATTTTTTTATGTTTAACACTTAGCGCTTGTAGTGGAGGTCTCAATGCAGGATTAGAAGCTTATCAAAGTCCTGATGGAAGATATGCCTTTTTATATCCGACAGGATGGACCAGAGTAAAAGTCGATGGAGGACCTGAAATTATTTATCATGATTTAATCAATAGTAATGAGACATTAAGTTTAGTAATATCTGATGTAAACAAAGAAGTTCAACTAGAGCAATTGGGAAGCCCAAGTGAAGTAGGCCAAACATTAATTGATAAAGTCATTGCTCCCGAAGGTTCAGGCAGAGAGGTAAAACTTATAAAGTCTAATAAGAGGGAGTCATCTAATCATATTTTCTATGATTTAGAATATCAATTAAATCTAAATGAACAGGCCAGACACGAACTTGCTACTGTAGTAATTGATAGAGGAACACTTTATACTTTTGCTGTAGGAACAAATGAAGAGAGATGGAATAAAGTTGATGAAATTTTTAATAATGTAATTGAATCATTTAACTTTCTAATATAGTTTTAGAAATTTCATACTAAATCCCTACTTGAACATTCCACAAATCTGCATATATTTGGTTCTGACCTAATAGGTTTTCATGTTTTCCTCCTTCAACTATTTTACCTTTATCAAGAACTATAATATAATCCGCATTTTTTATAGTGCTTAATCTATGAGCTATCACTATAGTGGTTCTTTCTTTTGTGATTTTAGATAATGATTTTTGAATTAAGGCCTCTGTTTCATTATCGACTGAGGCTGTAGCCTCATCTAATATTAATATTGGTGCATCCTTTAAAACAGCTCTCGCCAAGGCAATTCTTTGACGTTGTCCGCCTGAAAGCTTTTGGCCCCTTTCTCCTACTATAGTTTTATAACCATCTGGTAATTGTTCAATAAATTTATGAGCTTCCGCAATCTTTGAAGCTTTAATAATGTCTTTAAAACTAGGGTTGATTGAGCCATAAGCAATATTTTCTTGTACACTGCCATGAAATAAATAAGTTTCTTGACTTACTAAAGATATACACTTTCTTAGATCCCTCAAATTTATTTCTTTAATAGAAATGCCATCCAAGGTTATTGACCCATTATTACTATCATAAATCCTAAGGAGTAGTTTTATTATTGTACTTTTCCCAGAACCTGTTAAACCAACAATTCCTAATGTTGAGTTATTTTCAATTTTGAAATTTATGTTTTTTAAAGTTAAGTCCCGTCCAGGATAATTAAAATTTACATTATTAAAAATTATTTCTCCTTTGGTATCTTTAGGTTCAATTTTTATTTTCCCATCTTTGATCTTTATAGGCGTATCTATGAGATCAATTACTCTATCTATTGATGCCATAGATCTCTGAAAATCATCTAAAACATGTCCCAAAGTAGTTAAAGGCCACAATAATCTTTGTGTAATAAAAACCAAAAAACTATAAGTACCTACATCAAGTGTCTTATTCCAAGTTTGGAAACCTCCAATTAATAGAATCGCTACAAAAGCAAATAAGATTGCAAATCTTATAAGAGGGATAAAAGCAGAAGATAATTTTATTGCAGTCTTATTACTTCTTTGATAATCGAGACTTTCTTTATTTAATCTATTTAGTTCCCATTTTTCTTTGGTAAAACTTTTTATGGTCAGAATTCCACTTAAATTATTATTAAGTCTTGATGCCAAGAGTCCAGCTTTATTTCTAACATCTCTATATTTTGGCGCAAGCTTCCTTTGAAATTTAATTGATCCTAAAAATATGATTGGAATAGGAAAGAAAGCAAATAAAGCAATTTTTGGAGCGACAAAAATCATAGTCCCCCCAATTATTAAGACAGTAATAAATAACTGAATAATCTGATTAGCCCCTTGGTCTAGAAATCTCTCGAGTTGATTTATATCATCATTCAAAATAGATAATAGTCTTCCTGTATTATCATTTTCAAAAAAATCCATATCTAATTCCTGAATATGCTCATAAGCTTTTATTCTTAATTTATGTTGCGATAACTGAGCCAAATTTCTCCATAGAATCGAATATAAATATTCAAAGGAGGATTCACCAGACCAAACTATTCCTGAAGCAAATGCAAGAAAAATCAATTGTGCTGGAACTTCTTTTATCCCAAAACCAGCAATCCATGAATTCTGTTCCTTTACAACGATATCCACCGCAAGACCAATTATTACAGGGGGAGCCAAATCTAATATTTTATTAATTATGGAGCTAAAAAAAGCAAAAAATAGTAACCTTCTTTCTTCAATCAGACTCAAATAAAGTCTAATTATTGGATTTTGATTCTTTTTAGACCTCATAAAATAACAATTAAATTTTTCTATTATGATTTAAATTTTTATTAGTTTCTAATTTACATTTTGTTTTTGCCTCTTGATGACTACCAGTTTGTGTGAATTCTTCGTAGTAACATTCACAAGTTTCATTGGCAATTTCTTCACTATATAGCATTTTTGCTTTAAACATCTCCTCTTTGACACTCTGAAGACAAAATAATTTTATGATTGAATTTTGTTTCGTTTGGGATAAATAATAACTATTAAAAGAGTTGAATAGGATTATCAGATTCACAAAAATAAAGAATTTATATTTGCTAGCTTTCATTCTCTATACCTAGTTTCTGACTTTAATTTTTTTTAATTTATTTTTAGTTTCTCTATGCAGATCTCTGGGTAAATCTACCAAACTGTAATCATTAAAAATCTGTATCTTTCCTATGGATCTACCATTTATATTAGTTGAATTACATATTGAGGATATAATATTTGCAACTCTAACCCCATCAAATTTACCAAAGTTAAATTTGTAGGTTTCAAAAGAATCATTTTGATAATTATTTCTTCTATTTGAATTTCTCATACGATTATTACCATTTCTATTTGATCTATTTCGATCAGTATTATTTTGTTTATGAATCCAAGAATCATCTTCATTAACAAAAAATGATTTATTACCTATTACTAAATTAATCGCCGCCATTGCAATATTTGAGTCATCCATAGAATGTTTTTCTTTTAAATTATCTAGTACATCAATAATCAAAGCTTTATTTTCTTCATTTTCATCTTTTGCTAAAGAACTCTCATTAACATTATCTATAAGTTTCTCCATCCTTTTTTCATTTATTATTTTATTACTTGGTATATTAATTTCTTCAATCTTAGTTCTTGTTGAGTTTTCTAAGTTTCTTAGAAAATGTTTTTCTCTTTGATTAACAAATAAAATTGCTTCTCCTGATCTACCTGCCCTTCCAGTTCTTCCAATTCTATGAGTATAGGTTTCCTTATCAAAAGGAAAATCGTAATTAATAACAAGTTTTATCCTCTCAACGTCTAATCCTCTAGCTGCGACATCAGTTGCAACAAGAATATCAATAAATCCTTTTTTTAATCTATCTACAGTGTTTTCTCTTTGATTTTGAGGTATATCACCATTAAGTACTGCCACAGTATGACCTGAATTCTCTAAAGCTTCAGCAATTGAAGTAGTAAGTAATTTGGTTCTCACAAAAATTATTACTCCCTCGTTATTAAGTTCTAAGATTCTTTTTAATGCATCTAACTTATGATGCCTTTGTACATATAGAAATTTTTGCGAAATTAATTGAGTTTCTTTTTTAACACTTTTTATTAATATTTCGGCGGGATCATTTAGATATTTTTTTGCTATATTTTTTATCTCACTAGGCATTGTTGCTGAAAACAATACCATCTGCTTATTTTCCGGAAGTTGATCTATTATCCATTCAATATCTTCAAGAAAACCCATATTTAACATTTCATCGGCTTCATCTAAAACAAGACAATTTATATCTTTAATTTTAAAAGTTCCCTGCCTTATATGATCCATTATTCGGCCTGGGGTCCCAACTACTACGTCAACTTTTCTTTTCAATGCAGAAATTTGATTTCGATAGTCGGTACCTCCATATATTGCAACCGTCTTAAAATTACTGGATTCAGAACTATAACTTTTAAAAGATTCAGCCACTTGAGTTGCCAATTCTCTTGTAGGAGTCATAACTAAAACCTTGGCATTTAATTCTTTATTATCTGCAAGTTTTTCTATTAATGGTAATGCGAAAGCTGCAGTTTTGCCTGTTCCTGTTTGTGCTTGGCCTAGTAAATCTCTGCCTAACATTAGTTCCGGAATTGCAGCTTTTTGGATGGGAGTTGGATTTTTGTATCCTTTATTTCTTAACGAATTTATTATCGATTGATTAAACCCAAAATCGAGAAATCCATTCTCATTCTCATTATCATTTTCTTTCGATACTTCCAATCGTTGTGATTCAATTTCTTTTTTGTTCTCTAAGTTATTTAACTCAGATAGGGAAACATCTGCATTCTGGATTTTATCCTGTTCACTATAAAGAGAGTTACTATCTTTTTTAAAAGCCATTTTAAATGCCCAATAATCTTCTGATTAGGCATTCAACAAATATCTAAATTTACTTAAATTGTTGACTAGCCTTGCAGAGCCTAATTATTAATCTAACATCTTGGGGTTAAAATCTTAGTAATTTCTCAAAATAAGATTTAATTTAAATAATATATATCTAGAAATTTTTTCGCTCTTGTAACAGCGGTATAAAATAACCTTCTTTCAAAATTATCTCTGCAAAAACTACTTTCACTATTTTTTTGTTCTTTTTCAGCATATTGATTTCTTCTATATTTTTGGGACCACAAAATGCTTACTTTATCAGATTCACTTCCTTGAGATTTATGAATAGTAATCGCGATTGCTGGAACAACATTTTCTAAATTAGATGGATCAATCAATACAACAATTTCTTCGTTATTATCATTGAATTTTCTAAAAAGATATTTTCTTTCATTTTTTAAACCTATAAGTACACCGATATCGCCATTTGACAATCCAAGTTCATTATTATTCTTTGTACACATGATCGGAACACCCTCGTTAAGAGTTTTAAGGTCATAGGGTTTTTTTTGACCAAAAACAATTTCATTCAAATATTCAACACTCCATATTCCAGTATTTTTTTCACATAAAATCAAGTGACTTTGTAAATCTAGAAATATCTTATCTATTAAATCTTTTTCATTAAGCAATAAATTATCAATACACCCATCAAATATATATTTTTTTTTACTTAAAGTTGAAGTCGAAGAATTTAACTTATTTAGATGACTTGTAATAGAAAAAATTAGATGTTTTGGAATATTTTTTTCTCTACTTTTTGAAATAGTTACTTCTTTTGATTTGTTATCTTTTTCTAATTCTTTTATCTTTTGATTAAGTAAAGAACAATCATCATTAAATATTAAACTACTAATTAATGCTATATCCCCTATATTTCTATAAGTTTTTTCTAAATTTACTACACAAGACTTAATTGAACTATTTTCATTATATTCAAACAAATAATTCCAGATAGAACAGTTATTTACTGGAGACAATTGATTTTTATCTCCAACTAAAATAATTTTACAGTCCTTTGCTAGTAAATTCAAAATTGATTCAATCAAATCGATATTAACCATTGACATTTCATCAATTATGAAGATATCAAGTTCTTTTAGTTTAAATTTCAACTTAAGGAATTTATTTTGAGAATTTAAAATCCATCTATGTAAAGTTTGGAATTCTATTTGGTCTAGAAATTTGCTAAAGGAAATATTTTTTTTATCATTAAGAGCTTCTTTTAGACGAGATGTAGCTTTACCCGTAGGAGCAGACAACCCAATATTTAAAAAGTTATCAATTCTAAGTAGTTCTAGTATTAAATTAATTATTAAAGTTGTTTTTCCTGTGCCTGGTCCTCCTTGCAGGAAAACCAAGTTTGAATATTTAAATATATTTTTAATTTGATTAACTTTATTATCATCATTATAAATTTTGGTATTCATTAAACTATCGGTATCTATTTTTTTTAGAAATGAATTACTAACTTTTTCTATCTTTTTTGACCATTTTGCAAGAGATAATTTTCTATCTACTAATACGAATGGAGAATTAAGGAAACCTATCAAGCCTATATTTTTTAAAATATCTAGATGTTTATTAGGCCAGCCATCTTCAAATATTTCAAAGATTATTAAACTATTATCTACATCAATAATAGATTCACCGTTTTTTTCAAACTCTAATAAAATCCTTAATGTATCTTTTACGAAATTACCATATTTTTTTTCATTGAATTTAAAAATACCTAAGATTAAATTAAATATATGATCATATTGGAACTTTTCAAAATCCTTAGTTTTTTTAGTCATTCTAAAAAAGGTTATCCAAATAATTAATTCTCTTTAAAGGTGCCTTACTAATAAAAACACCTGGCGATATATCCTTCGAATTAGATTTTTCAAATAATTCAGAATCTGGCAATCCCTTTAAAAACAAATAAATATATCCTCCTAGATTTTTATGTGGTTGATAATTTTTAAGTCGCCAATTTAATAATCTATGCAATGCTAATAAATAAAGATGGGATTGTAAGGGATAATGGTGTTTAATCATTTCATCTCTCATATTTTCATAGTTATAGTTTCTTGGTAAACAATCACTATTATCGCTTCCAGAAATTAAATTACTTTTCCAGTCAATTACCCACCATTTACTATCTTCTAATGTATTACCTAAAGGGAACACACAATCAATACATCCTGAATGAAAGCCTTTATTCATAATTTGAAGATCATTTATTTTGTCTGCATATTCTGCACCAAATTCATATTCCTGATCTAAAAGAAAGCATTTTGATATATCGTGAGAATTTATATTTTTACCTTCATAAGATAGTGTTAAATCATATTTAACTTCCTTAAGTAAGTATTCATTTGGAATATCAACTAGTTTCTTATTTTGTAGTTCATCTCCTAAGGATATATTTATAATTCTTAAAATTGAATCTTTTACTTTAAACGCCAAAGAAGTATCGATTTGATAAAAGTTCAATTCCTCAATAATTAAATCAATTAATTCTTGATTATTATCGTTTCTAAATTCAAATCTTTCTATTATTTTGTGAAGGCAAGTACCAGCAATATTTCCTTTTGGAAATTCACTTAAGGGATTTGGATAAGAAAAATAATTAGGATAATTCCTTAATTTCTTAAAATTAGACTTTTTAATAATTGATATATTATCTTCATAATCTTTATACTGATTAATGACTGCACCAATATTTTTATCTTTACGTATCCAAGAAGAATAACTTGAATAAGAAATGAATTGATCAGAATTAAATTCTTTAGATATTTTTTTATTAACGTTATCCATTTCCCAAAGATTATTATTCAATCGATTAATTTGGAACTTGGCAAAAATTTCTTTAGTTTTATCTTTTTCTATCCTATCTTCAAAAGTAGACTTATAAATATTAATATTTTCTAAATTATTAAGTAAATCATTATTTAAGATATTATTTTTATCTTCTAAATCATTAAAAACTATTAGTTTATATTTGCTCCTTGTAAGTGCTACATAAATCAACCTCTCACTCTCTTTAAATAAATCTTCTTCTTCTATTAATTTAAATTTTTCAACCTCCGAATAATTATTAGAAATATTAATGTATATGTTTCTATCAATATTTGATTTCCAAAGAGGTCCTTTAATTTTATTAGACTTATTAGAAATAATTGAGAGATATGGACATAGGACCATGTCAAACTCAAGACCCTTACTACTATGAATGGTAGAAAGATTTATTCCATTTTGAAGATTATAATCTTTCGTCAAAAAATCTTCTCCAGTACAAATTCTTAAAGAATGATCTAACTGATTTTTATACCACTTAAAAACTTTATTGAGATTAAAATCATTATTCATTAATTCTATTTCAACAATTTCTGAAAGTTGAAATAAATTTGAATTTAAATCTGAATCATGAATAATCGAGGATGACTTGTAATTTATAAGAAGTTCATTAACAATATTTAAAAATCCTTTTTCTCTAAGTTCCCTGGACCAAGTAATGCATTTATTAATTAAAATTTCTAAATTATTACTAATTCCATCATCAAGTAATTCTTCTAATTCAATTTCTATAAATTTTGAAACAGCAAGCAAAGTTATATTTTTTAAAAGCCTCGGATTTAATAAACAGTTAATTAATAAAAACAATAGAGAGCTTGCTTCTGTATCAAATATATTTTCTTTATTTTGAATTTTGCATGGGAGGTTAAACTGATTTAATTTGTTTTTTAAATCTAAGCATTGCGAATTATTTAATGTAAGAATAGCAATTTTATTAATATCAATTTCCTTATTGTTTAAAATAAAGTTAACTATGTAATGAGTCACAAGATCCTCTATATCATTATCTTTTTTTGAAAATTCTACAATTTCAAATACATCCTTAAATTTAAATTCAGAATTAATATTTTCATTAATTCTAGAGGTTAATTTCCTATAGTTTAATTTTGATTGTTTAAGTCCATTCTTATAAAGTTTATTAAGAACATCAATTAACTTTTTTGAGGATCTATAGTTATCTGTAAGACTAAAAACTTCTATTGCATTAGATCTTGCATATAAGTAAGTTTCAATATCTCCTCCTCTAAATTTGTAGATCGCTTGTTTGGGATCACCTACACAAAGTAAAAAATGATTATTAGTATTAAAGAACTTTTTTATTAAATTCCACTGAGTATTATCTGTATCTTGAAACTCATCTACTAAGACACATTTAAATCTTTTTTGAATTTTAGATAGAGTAATACTATTGCTAATTTCTGAATCTAGAAATGTATTTTCTACAGTCTTTATAAGATCATTGAAGTTGAAAATAGAAAAACTTTTCTTTAATTCAATTAATTTTATGTATGCTAATTGGGTAAATATTCTTACAAATTCGGTATAGAAACCCTCTTTTATTTTATAAATTTTATCTTGTAATAAATTAAATTTATTAAAATCTAATTTTAAATTATGTTTATTAATTTCTTTAGATATATTTTCATTGTAAAAATATTTAAATAAAAGATCATCTTTAGAAATATCATATAGAAAATCAATCGCATTATTCGAATTAAGCTTTTTGTTAATCTCTTCAATCCAACAAATTATTTGATTAAACTTATCATTTCTAGGTTTTGCAGCATATGTTTGACTTTTACCACCACTCTCCTTAATTAATTTTCCCAACTCTATAAGTTGTAAAAATAATTCCTTACCTTTCTTATTCCATTCAAAAC
>QCQJ01000010.1 GCA_003209585.1 Prochlorococcus sp. AG-449-G23 | reverse complement strand
GTAGTGGAATGTTTGCTTACCCAACATTAAAAGAGGGATGTGAAGACTTGAGAAAAGTTGCTCAAGAAGCACAAAGAGGGAATGTTCTTTCAGAGCCTCAATAAATATTCCGAGAGGTGCATTAAGAGATTACCCAAATATCCACCCATAACTATGTAAACCTATTCCTAAGAAATTAACCCCTAAATAACATACTAAAACCACCAAGAAGCCTGAAGTTGCCAATAACGCTGGTCTTCGTCCTTGCCAACCTTTACTTATTCTCATATGAAGATAAGCGGCATAAAACAACCATGAAATAAATGCCCATGTTTCTTTTGGATCCCAACTCCACCAAGTGCCCCACGCCTCGTTAGCCCAAACTGCACCTGAAATCAACCCGAGAGTCAAAAGAACAAAACCTATCAATATAGAACGGTAACTTAGTGTATCTAATTCTTCCGAATGAGTAAATTCAAGACGATCAACTAAATCATTTGAAGGGTAGTTATTAGAAATTTTGAAACCTCCTACACCTGTAGAGCTACTTCTTATTTGAAGCGGTTTATTTTTATTAATAAACAAAACAGAAGCTGAAAGTAAAGAACCTATTATTAATGCTGCATAACTAAGCATTACGACACTAACATGCATTACTAACCAGCTAGACCTTAAAGCAGGAACCAAGTTGGATGATAATTTCAAATCTTCAGGCAAAACAAAGCAGGCAAAAGCTACACTAAGTAACTCAATAGGAATAGCAATTGATGAAATTATTGGAGATTGATACTCCCTCTCTATCAATAGTTGTCCCATGGTGATCCCCCAGGTAAGGAAATAAAGAGATTCATACAAATTGCTAATTGGGAAATGTCCAGAAATTGACCACCTAAAAAGTAATTGCAATGTTATTAATAAATTCACAAGAATAGTAAGTACTTTTACAGTAAAAAAAGACTTTTTTTGGAAAACTGCACCTAAAGATATTGGTAAATTAACTAGTAAAATATAAAATACTAAAAGTCCTAAGACTGAAACCGGGTCATATATGAAATTTTTAAAAAAATTATCTAGTATCATTTCTAGAAATTTATCCGGTTTTAATAATTAAAGACAAACAAATAATAATTAAAATCATTCTTATATGAGTAAATTTTTAATAATAAATTTTAATTGATTTTGCAAAAAGATTTCAAAGTTTGAAATTATCTCCTAGATAATATTTCTTGACTATTGGATTATCAGCTAATTTACTTGATGAGCCATAAGCTAAAATTTTACCTTCACTTAATACATATGACTTATTAGTAATTAAAAGGGTTTCCCTTACATTATGATCTGTAATAAGAATCCCTACCCCGTCGCCACTTAATTTAAGAATTAATTTTTTTAAATCATTTACAGCTAAAGGATCGATTCCAGCGAACGGTTCGTCAAGTAATAAATATTTAGGCCCTCTTCTACCCACAGTTAGAGCTCTGGCTATCTCACACCTCCTTCTCTCTCCTCCTGAAAGTTGATAACCATAATTATCTACAAAATTATTCAAATTAAATTCATTAATTAATTGTTCTCTTCTATTTCTAATTGCCGCTCGACTATAAGAGGAATTCTGCAAAGCTAAATCTATATTGTCCTTAACAGTTAGATCTCTAAATATACTGGCCTCCTGAGTTAAATAACCCAACCCTAGTCTTGATCTAGTTGGAAGTGGAAGATTAGTTATATTTTTCTCATTCATTAAAACTTCACCTTTATCAGGTTTTAAGTTCCCAACTGCGAGATTAAAAGTGGTAGTTTTCCCTGCACCATTAGGTCCCATCAAACCTACAACTTCTCCTGGATTTACAGTAATAGAGACATCATTTACGATTAATCTTCCCTTAATTGAAAGGGATACATTTTGAATTTTTAAACTCATATTCTTTGAGATTGATTAGTTATCTTATTTTCTTGAAAAGGAGGTGAAATAGAAAACAATAATCCAATTAATGAGAAAGATATATTCATATTCATCAAAGAGGTTTCAAAAAAGGCTTATCGCTCTCATTTAATGTCTCTTGATATTGTAATTTCCTCAATAAGTTTTCTAAACTTCTGCAGAAGGAATCAAGATCAATACCTAAATTAGTCTTAGTTCTAGTTTTTATTCTACCCAAACCCTCTCCAAGCAAAATAGTGGCTCCATTTAAATTACCCTTACTTAAGTGAAATTGCGATACGGATACTTGCAAAATCCCCTGGATGACTTGTCTTTCGTCGCCATCAACAGAATTCCAAATTTCTTCAAAAGCATCATGAGCCTCATACCATTCATGATTATTAAAAAAATTTAAAGCAATAAAAAGCGAATCTTTAAAACTTTTTGTACTTTCTTCATTCATGAAATTAGTTATTAATATTTTTTCTTCTTATTTATTTTTCTCATTCTTATTGAATCAGGAGTGACCTCAAGCATTTCATCAGGACCAATATATTCGAGTGCTCTTTCAAGGGTGATATCTACGGGCGACTGCAAAGTATCCAGTTCTTCTGCTCCTGCAGACCTCATATTAGTCAGCTGCTTAGTTTTACATATATTTAACTCAAGATCTTGAGGTCTGTTATTCTCTCCAATTATCATTCCCTTATAAACTTTAACTCCAGGTTTAATAAAATAAATTCCTCTATCTTCAGCATTCTTTAAAGCATAAAATGTGGCTACACCTTCCTCAAAAGCTATAAGAACTCCATTCCTTCTGGTTTCAAAGTCTCCTGTTTTAGGTTTGTATTCATAAAACGAATGACTCATAATGCCTTCACCCCTAGTTATCCTTACAAATTCCCCACGAAATCCAATTAATCCTCTTGATGGAACAAGAAATTCTAATTGAGTTCTACCATCTGAACTTGTCTGCATGTTTTTCATCTCTGCCTTTCTAGATCCAAGTTTTTCGATACAAGAACCAACAGACACTTCAGGTACATCTAAAACCAAAGTCTCTATAGGCTCACATTCGACATTATCAATTTCTCTAAAAATTACTTGAGGTTGTGAGATTTGGAACTCAAACCCCTCTCTTCTCATAGTTTCAATCAATATCCCTAGATGTAATTCTCCTCTTCCTGAGACTGAGAACCTGTCAGGAGAATCAGTTTCTTCTACTCTTAGGGCAACATTTGTTAAAAGCTCCCTCTCCAATCTATTTTTTAATTGTCTACTAGTAACAAATTTCCCCTCCTTACCTGCAAATGGTGAATCATTGACAACAAAAGTCATATTTAAGGTAGGTTCATCAACTTTGATTAATGGAAGAGGATGAGGAGAATCGGGACATGCAATGGTCTCGCCAATATTGACGTCATCGAAACCAGAAACAGCAACAATATCACCTGCAAATGCTTCATTTATATCAATTCTTTGTAATCCTTCAAATCCTAAAAGTTTACTAACCTTACCTTTAATGGTTTTCCCATTTTCTTTTATTAAACTAGCCTGTTGGCCATTTTTTATAGTTCCATTGTGAATCTTTCCAATTACAATTCTCCCTAAGAAATCAGAATAGTCCAAAGTAGTTATTTGTAGCTGCAGAGGCTTATTTGAGTCACCTACTGGAGGAGGAACGTGTCTTATAATAGCTTCAAAAAGAGGCATCATATTGTCACTATTAGATTCCATCTCTTCTTTTGCGAAACCGGATAGGCCACTCCCAAAAAGATAAGGAAAATCACATTGATCATCATCAGCTCCTAATTCCAAAAACAAATCAAGGACCTTATCAATTGCTATTTCTGGTACTACACGTGGTCTATCAATTTTATTTACGAAGACTATAGGTCTAAGGCCTTTTTCTAATGCTTTTTTTAAAACAAATCTTGTTTGAGGCATCGGCCCCTCATTTGCATCAACAATAAGAAGACAACCATCAACCATTCCCAAAACCCTTTCAACTTCTCCTCCAAAATCAGCATGTCCAGGTGTATCTATAATGTTAATTCTGGTATCTTTATAGTTAACTGCTGTATTTTTTGAGAGAATTGTTATCCCCCTTTCTCTTTCAAGATCATTTGAATCCATTACACATGTAGGGATAACTTCATTGTCTCTAAATATTCCTGATTGAGATAACAATGCATCGACAAGAGTTGTCTTCCCATGATCTACGTGAGCAATAATTGCAACATTTCTAATTTCTTTTATCGAAGATAACATTTATAAAATTTATATAAATAGTAGATTGGCTTTATTAAGGCTAACTCAAAATATGCTTATTATGAAAATTTTCTCTTTAAGATTTTGAAAAATATAATTTAAATGAATAATTTAATTAATCAATTAGATTTATAATTTTATGTTTGAGCTTTCAAAAACTTTTAATGCTTCAATTGAACCCTCATATCTCCAATGCCAGGGTTCGTAGTCTATATATTTATTATCTTTGTTGAACGATAACTTAAAGTGATATCTAGCTGCATTTTTTATTAGCCATCTAAAAGCGTCAGTATTTTCGAAGTCAGCTTCAAAGTCTGTCTCTCTTTGAGTAGCATCACCAATATCGATTGCGAAACCTGTACTGTGTTCGGAATATCCTGGAGGAGCTGAAACTCTAGCTCTTTCTGCTGCTTCTTGATTTCTAATAGATTTTAAAGAATAAAAGATATCGTTTTGCAAATTTATTGATCTATAACCACTCAAGAAGACCAAATATATCCCATCTTTTTTCGCCTCTTCTCTCATCTTTAGTAAAGAATCGCGCATATCAATATGAACTTCAATATTGGGCTCAATTAAAACTAGTTTCTCCTTTGGAATTTCTTTATAGGGAATATGGCCAAAAATTCTTCCGTCGTGATCTCTTTCAACCTGAAATTTGAGATTATAAAGAGGTTCTAATTCTATATTTCTTATCAATCGCAATGCTGCGATAGAAAAAATAAGGAAAAGAAATGGAGAAAGTATTAATAATTTTTTTAATAATATTGAATTTGAGTTATTTAGGTAAGTTCTTTTGGCAAGTGGTATATCAAATTGATTGATTTCTTTGTTTAGTCTCAATATTTAGAGGTTAATTTGGAAAAGATATTTCGATATTAACTATTATTTTAAGAAATGCACTTTTATAAGCAAAAAAGATGTAGGTTTTAAATACAATTTTATTTTTTTTTCATATGTTGAGGGTAGCTGTTATTGGTGGAGGTCCAAGTGGTTCATGTACTGCAGAAATACTTGCTAAAGCTGGTATAAAAACTTGGCTCTTCGAGAGAAAATTAGATAATGCAAAACCATGTGGAGGGGCTATTCCTCTTTGTATGGTAGAAGAATTTGATCTACCTGAGTCAATTATTGATAGAAAAGTAAGGCATATGAGAATGATATCTCCTTCAAATAGAGAGGTAGACATAAGCTTAGATAAAGTTTACGGGAAAAGCGATAATGAGTTTATTGGGATGTGCAGAAGAGAAGTTATGGATGCTTTTATGCGTAATAGAGCATCAGATCTTGGTGCAACGCTAGTAAATGGATTAGTTACCTCTATCGACACTGGCAATAATAATCAAGGGCCATATAAGCTCTCATATTCAGATTTTTCGAATGGAGACAAAAAGGGAGAGCTCAAAGAGCTTACTGTTGACCTTTTAATAGGAGCTGATGGAGCTAATAGTAGAGTTGCCAAAGCAATGGATGCAGGAGATTACAAAGTTGCTATCGCATTTCAAGAAAGGATTAAATTGCCTAAAGAAGAAATGAGCTACTACGAAGATCTTGCCGAAATGTATGTTGGCACCGATGTTTCTCCTGATTTTTACGGATGGGTATTTCCTAAATATGATCATGTTGCTGTTGGCACTGGAACCATGCAAAAGAATCAATCATTAATTAAAGGACTTCAAGAGGGAGTAAGAAATAGGGCAAAGAAAAGACTTGTTAATGGCGAGGTAATAAAGGTAGAAGCACATCCTATCCCTGAGCATCCAAGACCAAGAAGGGTAGTTGGGAGAATGGCATTAGTTGGTGATGCCGCAGGATATGTTACAAAAAGTTCAGGAGAGGGTATTTATTTTGCTGCAAAGAGCGGAAGAATGTGTGCCGAAGAAATTGTTGAAGCATCAAAGAACGGTCAAGTAATTCCGTCAGAAAAGGATTTAAAAAACTATTTAAAAAAATGGGATAAAAAATATGGCACGACCTATAAAGTTTTAGAAATACTTCAAAATATTTTCTATAGAAATGATTCTGCGAGAGAAGCCTTTGTTGAGATGTGTGATGACATGGATGTTCAAAGACTTACTTTTGATAGTTACTTATACAAAAGAGTTGTTTCCATGAAACCATTACAACAACTAAAAATCACAATGCTTACACTTGGCTCGATATTAAGAGGAAAAGCACTAGCACCTTTAAATTATAAACCCGTTGACAGTGCTGTCAGAGAAGATAAAGATGTAGAAAAAATGCTAAAAAAATATTCAATAAAGGGAGGAATTAAAGTTAAGAGTTCAAAAGTGTAAAGTCAGCGATCTTTAAAGAATAATTTCTAATTAAGCTCAACAAATTGAGTCTATTATTTCTTATTTTTATATCTTCTGTCATTACTAGGACACCACTTTCATTATCAAATAAATCCTCAATAGTATTTACATTAATCTCAAATAAATTAAGAAGTTTTAAATAATTGCAATAATCTGTTGAGAAAAGTTTTTCTAATTCTTTAATAAATTCAAAAACTCTAAATTCACAATCTTTTTCAAAAAGTTTTGTGCTCACATAATCCTCTACAGAGAAAACGTCTGTTGAAAGAGTACTGTTATTAGCTAATTTGCTAACTCTAGTAATTACCTTCTGGATTTCAACAAAAGTTTCCTTTTCTTTAAAATCGACAATAGATGTAATCCTATTTTTAAGATCAATAATATTCAATATTCTTTTTTGAGAAAATTCATCAGAAGAGCAAACCGCTTTAATTAATTCTTTACTTAGTGATATTTCTTCTAGATGACTAAGAATTCTTTGAACTAAAAATTCATTAAAATCATTTAAAACTTTCTCTTTTATGAAGTTCAAATTAGGGAATTTGATTTTCCAAAAATCAATAAGTTCGTTAAATAAATTATCTAATGGCAAATCAAATTCATAATCCCAAATTATTTTAATAACTCCATTCAAATTTCTTCTCAAAGCATAAGGATCTGATGATCCACTTGGGCGCTTCCCAGAAATAAATATACTTATTAAAGTTTCAATCTTATCTGAGATAGAAACTACTGCACCATAACTTGTAGAAGGCAAAGCATCTTTATAAAAAGAAGGTAAATAATGTTCAGATACAGCCAAACAAATATCCTCACTAAATCCTTCATTTTTGAGATATTTACCACCCATTATTCCTTGCAATTCCGGGAATTCGTAAACAATTTCGCTACATAAATCGTTTTTACAGTATCTAGCAGCTTCTATTATTTTTTTCTCTTCTAAAGAATTATCCTTTAAAAGGATGAGGATTCTTTTAGTAACTTCCTCTATTCTCTCAACTCTCTGATAAATATTTCCCAGACCTTTTAAATAAGAAACGGATTTAAGTTTTTCGTTTCTTTCAATTGAAGAAACTTTTTTATCACTTTCTACAAAAAACTTTGCATCTGAGAACCTTGCCCTTAAGACTTTCTCATTACCCTTAGCAATATTATTATTTGATTCTTCAAGACCATTAGAAATAACAAAAAAATTTGTACTAATGTTTTTTTCAGATCTTAAATCTAGTTTAGAAAAAGTATTATTTTTTAAAGTAAGTGGTACATATCTCTGATGACTTTTCATAACTGTCGAGAGAACTTCAACAGGAAGATCAAGAAATTCTTCACTAAATTTTCCAATAATTAAGTCTGGCCATTCAACTAAATCAGTTAGTTCATTAAGCAATTCTTCAGATAGATCCGCATTCAAATTTAATGATTTAGATGCATGATTTATTAGACTTTCAATTTTTTCTTTTCTCTCGCTTCGCTTTACTAATACTCTATTTTGTTTCAGTAATTCAAAATAATTATCAGGATTTTGAACTTCAAAAACTTCATTAATTAATCTATGACTTTTTGATTTATTACTTATTTGTATATTTGGATCACATTCATCAAATGCAAAATCAAGAATCTCATCATTATAAATAGAGGCAATCCACCTAATAGGTCTTGAAAATTTTATATTACCTGCTCCCCATTTCATGAATCGAGGGCCTTGAAGATTCTTTAATACATTAGGAATAATTGAAGACAAAGAAATTCTTGTTGATTGTCCCTTCTCAATTTTTTTTCCAAAAACAAACTCTCCCTTTTCTGTATTTTTTATTTCTAACTCACCTACATCTATCCCTAAACTATTAGCGAATCCTAAAGCAGCATTAGTGGGAGATCCATTTAAAAAAGCTGAATTTGCTTTAGGTCCTTTTCTTACTATCGTCTTATCTTCTTCATAATCTACTAGACCTTCTAGAAGAAGAACTATCCTCCTTGGTGTAGAAGTAACAACAATATTTTTGAATTTGATTAACTTCTTTTTCAATTCAAATTCTATTAGAGATTTAAATTGATCTAGAACAGAATGAGAAAATTTTGCGGGCAACTCTTCGGTTCCTATCTCAAGTAAATATTTAGACAAGAAAAAATTATGACTTCTATTACTATAATTTACTACCAGTTAAATAAGCTTTTCGCTAATGTATAAAAAGAGATATGTTTTGGTCCTTTGATCAAGGTTGAGAAAGTAAAAAAGAAAAAAAATTCTGCCAAAGAAGAAACTGTTTGTTTGGCAAATGGATTAGAAGTATCTAAATTTGAAAATTTCAAAGAAAGCAGCCAATTCCTTAAGGAACCACTAGCTACAGAGTTAGTCAATGAGAGCGATCATTTCACTAATGATGCAGTTCAGTTGTTGAAATTCCATGGTAGTTATCAACAAGATAACAGGGAAAATAGAAAGCCTGGCAAAAGTAAAGATTGGCAAATGATGCTCAGATTAAGAAGTCCAGGTGGTGAAATCCCTGGGAAATTATTTTTAGCATTAAATGAATTATCTGACAAATTAGGTAATGGAACACTTAGGGCAACTACAAGACAAGCCTTTCAAATGCATGGAATTAGAAAGGAGAATTTAAAAGAAGTAATTCAAACAATTGTTAATTCCATGGGCTCAACATTAGCTGCATGTGGAGACATAAATAGAAACGTAATGGCCCCAGCGGCTCCATTTGATTCGCCCGATTACAATATTGCGAGAGGATTGGCAAAAAAAGTTGCGGACCTTCTCACACCCTTAGCAGGGCAAGGCACTTTTTTAGAGCTTTGGGCTGATGGGGATTTAGAATACACCATAAAGCCTGACAAAGATATAGAAGCTATTAAGAGACTTCAATTTAAAGATAATGTTTTTAGTGGAATAAAAGATGAACCTCTATATGGTTCAACTTATTTACCAAGAAAATTCAAATGCGCGGTTACAGTCCCGGGAGATAATTCTGTTGATCTTCTTACTAATGATATTGGAATAGTTGCCTTTACTTCAAAAGATGGAAATTTAGAGGGGTGCAACTTCTATGTTGGAGGTGGCATGGGGCGTACTCATAATAATGAAGAAACTTTCGCCAGAATTGCAGATCCGCTTGGATATGTTGAGGAACAAGATATTTATGAACTAATACAAAGCATAGTTGCTATTCAAAGAGATTATGGTGATAGAAAATCAAGAAAAAATTCAAGGATGAAGTACCTTCTTCATAGAAAAGGTATTAAATGGTTTAGGAAGTTACTTCTAGAAAAGTATTTCAAAAAACAAATTAAAAAAATCAGGAAAGAACCAAAACAAGTTCTTATTGATTATCTTGGATGGCATAAACAAAATAAGGAATCTTACTTCGTAGGGTTACCTTTACTATCAGGGAGATTATCCGGAGAAAAGAAAAATACCATTACTAAGATCGTAAAAGAATATAATCTAGATTTAAGACTTACTCCTAATCAAGACATATTACTTTGTAATATCGCTATTAATTACAAAAGTAAAATTAAAAAAGCTCTATCAAAAATTGGGTACGAAAGTTTAGATGACATTAACGAAATACAAAGGCATGCATTAGCATGTCCTGCTTTACCACTTTGTGGTCTTGCGATGACTGAGGCGGAAAGAATTTTACCTGATGTTCTCACAAGGATTGAAAAATTACTTCTAGATCTAAGAATAGAAAAGACAATATTATTTAGAATGACTGGGTGTCCAAATGGATGTACAAGGCCTTACATGGCGGAATTAGCACTCGTTGGAAGTGGACAAAACAAATACCAGTTATGGTTGGGAGGAAGCAAAAATTTACAAAGGTTAGCCAAACCATTCTTACAAAGAATGGAACTTGATGATTTAGAAAAAACTCTTCAACCATTATTTGATTATTGGAAAAGTAGTTCAGATTTAGACTTTGGAGATTTTATTAATACTCAAGATGAAAGTTCTATTTTAAACTTGCTAAATAAGGTGCAATAGAATTTAAATTTTTCCATAAATTGCATTTGTTTTTTTATTTTTCCAAGCCCATAATTGATCACCATAACTAAAATGCCACCATTCATTTGGATGTTGAGCAAAACCAAATTTAGTCATAATTTCCCTTAATAAATTTCTTCTACTATTCCAAATTATTGCTTCTTCACTATACATATTTGCATAAAAATCAGGGAATGCACTCTCATCCATTTGATCAACTGTGCTTCCCATTTCAATAAGGTTTCCGTTTTTATCTGATAAACAAACATCCAATGCTCCTCCAGTTGAATGAGGAGGGGGACACTTAGAATCATAAGAAGGATATGCCCAAAATTTTTCAACTTTTTTTAAAATAGATGGATATGATTCCATATTTTTTAAAGAAGCATCAATATTCGATTTTTCACACTCTAATAAAAATGCTCTTCTAAACATAAATTCCTGGACTTCTAAAGATCGCCAACTGTCATAAATTAAGAGGTAAAAACTATACTTTGATATCAAATAATCATTTACCTTTACCAATCTATTTACGACCTCCTCTCTTAATTTCCAAATAGAAGTTTTATCTTTGTAAGGAGCTCCTAAATGAAAGTAGGGGTGAGGCTCTGAAAAGTTTAAGTAGCTAGGTATAGCTATTAATTTATCTCCATTATCTTTAATTGGTATTTTATTCCAAATTTTCAATTGAAATTTGCAATTGATTTATACTGGCATATTTATATAAAATTACAATGATAGTTTTCAATTCAAGAAATCATGAATGAATTTATTATCCGAATTATCAATAAGTATATTCCTTAAAAAAATATTTTCTTTTAAATCAGGATCATTACTAACAATCTTAATGGCCTCTTCACGAGCCTTCTCAATAAGAAATTTATTGTTTGGCAAATTGTCCAATACAAAATCAGGCAATCCAGATTGTCTATATCCTAAAATCTGGCCTGGACCTCTAAGCTCTAAGTCTTTTTCAGAAATATAAAAGCCATCATTAGATTTTTGCAAAACACGTAATCGCTTATTTTCTAATCCATTGTTATCGGAGGTTACTAGATAACAAAAAGATTTAGTTGATCCCCTACCAACTCTCCCCCTTAATTGATGTAATTGAGACAATCCAAATCTTTCCGAATTAAAAATTATCATAATTGTGGCGTTAGGCACATCAATTCCAACCTCAATTACAGTGGTTGAAACCAATATATTAATTTCATTTTTTACAAAAGAATTTATAACTTCATTCTTTTCTTGTGGATTTAATTTGCCATGCAATAATCCAATTTTTTTATCAAAAAAGACCTCTTCTGATAAATGTTTAAACATTTTTTTTGCAGAACTTAAATTCATTTTTTCTGAATCTTCAATAAGTGGCAAAATTACATAAGCTTGCCTTCC
This sequence comes from Prochlorococcus sp. AG-449-G23, assembly GCA_003209585.1. GTDB lineage: Bacteria > Cyanobacteriota > Cyanobacteriia > PCC-6307 > Cyanobiaceae > Prochlorococcus_A. Next base: position 41,683 of record QCQJ01000010.1, on the reverse strand, counting down.
TCTAGTGATCTCATCTTCAACAATCTTGAACAAGTTAGTTAGATCTTCTTCTGAAATTATTTTTGTAGTTATAGGGACTCTCCCAGGGGGGAGTTCAGTAATTTGACTTACATCTAAATCGCCATATATGGAAAGAGCAAGAGTTCTTGGAATTGGTGTTGCTGTCATTGATAATAAGTTAGTATTTTCCCCTTTATTAAGTAATCTATTTCTTTGAGAGACTCCAAACCTATGTTGTTCATCAATTACGACCATCCCTAATGAATTAAAGATAACTTTATCTTCAAATAATGCATGAGTACCTACGAGGATATCAACTAATCCATTGTTCAAATTCGAGAGGATTTCTTTTCTCTTTTTTTGAGGAGTATTCCCTGTAAGAAGTTCAACAGAGACTAAAAGTGGGTTCAAATATTTTAATAAATTTTTATAATGTTGTTCTGCCAATACCTCCGTTGGGACCATAAAAGCGCCTTGTAGGTTTTTTTCAATAAGAATTAAAAGAGATGCTATTGCAATTATAGTTTTACCACTTCCCACATCTCCCTGAAGCAATCTAGACATTGGTAAGGGATTAGATAAATCTTTCTTAATTTCATTTAAAACATTGATTTGAGATTTTGTTAATTGGAAAGGAAGAGTATTTAAGAATTCTTTTAGTAAAGATTTCTTTTGAGGAAATTTTTGCGCAATTACATTTTTATGCGTCTTTCTTTTTCTAAGTAGGAACTTTATTTGCAGTAGGAACAACTCATCAAAAACCAAACGTTTTTTTGACTCTATAAGTGCCTCTTGAGTTGGTGGAAAATGAATATTAATCAAAGACTCTCCTTTAGATAATAAAGATAATGAATCAAGTTGCTTTTGATTTAAAATTTCTGGATATTGATTTGCATAAATTAGTACCTTTTTCATGAGTTTTATAAAACTCATATTTGATAACGCTTCAGCCAATGAATACAAGGGTAATATCTTTCCTGAGAAATTAAAATTATCATTATTGTCCCTAAGAATTTCAATCTGCGGATCTACAAAAGTTTTACCATACTCTGTCAATTTAACCTTACCAGAAATTGCTAATTTAGTTCCAGGAGTATACAAAGATTTTTGAGATGTGAAGAAGGAATAAGATCTAAATCTCCTTCCTAAAAAAAATTTTGTAACCTTTATTGAAGAAGTTTCATCAAAAATTATAATGTTCATTATTGATAAATTACTATTCTTTGTACTCTTATGAATATAAAATCTTTTAATATTTGCGATGCACGTATATAAATTATCCGGCTTTAAATTGATTATCTTAACTCTATTCGTATAGTCTAGATATGTTCGAGGGAAATAATTGATTAGATCTTTTAAATGAAAAATCCCTAATTCATTAAGCTTATTTTTATAAACTTTCCCGACATTTTTTATTAATGAAATATCTGAATCAAGAGACAAACTTGAATCAGCTTTATTTAGAAAAACTTCATTAGAAATATTATTAATACTGTCTATTTCTAAAGTTTTACCAAGTTTATATAGATTCTTTCTTGTATCTATAATTAACCTTTTTCTTTGATTTTCATCTAATTTATTGTATTGATTATATTTTTTAGAAAATTCATTAAATATCCTCAAATATTCTTCTGAAAGATTTAGATTATCTATTTTTTTCAATGATTCATGCAAATAATCATTAAAATATTTTTCTCTTCCAAGGGTATTAATAAATTTGTTTTCAGTTTCAATAGTTAGAGACTTTTGAAGAGGTCTTATCCAATCTTTAATTAATTTATTGTTATTCCCTCTAATAGTCACATCTTAAAAAGAGTTATTTATCATCGTATCTTATTCAAAGTTATTTCTTTTTGCCTCCAGTATTTCTCTTTTTTAATCAAACCCTGAAATTGATTTTTTAGCTCATTTATTTTATTCCTTTGAATAGAAAGATTTAAATTTTTGAACTCTAACTCAACAGTAGATATATTAAATAAAATTATACTTGGAATATTATCGCCGTTTAATGATGGCAAATTAAAGTTGAATTCGAAATTAATAACAAAAGGATGTGGATGTTTTATCATCAAATTTTTGGCTACTAAGTACTCAAAGGAATCTTTAGATATCATCTTGTTTATTAGATTGGCCTTAAATAATTCTTGGTTAATCTTATATGAAAGATTCAAGAGTAAATTTTCCAATGACTTGTCTATTAAATCAAAATTTTTAAGAATCCTATTTTTGGATGAAATATTCATTTGATTAATATTGTCTTTCTCTTGATGTTTTGGTTTGTAAACCTTTAGTTCCTCTATTAATTCAAGTAGGGAGGAAATAAATTGTTTTTCAACTCCTAAATTTTCAATAATATCTTTATTAGATAAATAATTGCTATGGTCATTATTATCTAGATCAAGTGATACTAATTTCTCATAATTATAAGCTTGATAATATTCAGAAGTATTTGAAATATCTTTACTAATCTGGAACTTAATGGATTCTTCTAATTGGGAAACATCTTCATATTGAAATTTTTCTTTTTGGTCATCCTTTATTTTTGTGGAACTATCTAAACTATTAAAGTTAAATTCTTTGTTTATATTTTTTTCAATTTCATTAATTTTTAATTGTTCTACTGTTAATAAGGGCAAATTCTTGTATATCAGCTTACTTATTTTTTTTTCAAAGAGACTACAAAAATCATTTTCATTTAAGAAATTATCATTAATTGTTGGATAACTATATATTTCGTTAAGCCCTTTTTCTACAGAGATATAAAGTAGATCTCTTACGAGATTAAGATAAAATTCATATTCCCTATAGATATTTCTAATTAATATTTTTTTTTGTATAGCTGCTCTCTCTAATTGAGATTTAATATTATCTGTATCTAGGTAATTATTGAAGTTATTCAAATCATTCAAGTGACTAGTTTGATTGCATTGATGCAACCTCTTCAGCGAAGTCCATTTGATTTTTTTCGATACCTTCACCTAATGTATATCTTGTAAAGCGTCTTACTTTGATATTTTCCCCAATTTTTGCAGCTGCTTGTTTAACGAGATCTTCAACAGTAAGAGAACTATCTTTAATATAAGGTTGTGAAAGCAAAACCAGCTCATTAAGTCTTTTCGCTATTCTACCTTCAACTATTTTTTCTTTAATTTGTTCTGGTTTTCCAGATAAATCATCTCTCCCCATTTCAATCTGCTTTTCTTTATCCACAACATCCGCTGGTATTTCATCAATTGAGACATACTCAACATTTGGACATGCTGCTACTTGCATTGATACATCCTTCAACAGAGATTGGAATATATCACCTCTAGCAACGAAATCAGTTTCACAATTTAACTCTAGTAAAACGCCCACTCTTGATCCAGTATGAATATAACTTCCAATTGAACCTTCAGCCGCAACTCTTCCCGATTTCTTTTCAGCACTAGCTATGCCTTTCTTTCTTAACCATTCCAAAGCTTTATCAACATTTCCTTCAGTTTCGTTAAGTGCTTTTTTGCAATCCATCATTCCTGCGCCAGTCTTGTCTCTAAGATCTTTTACAAGTTTTGCTGTAATGTTTCCCATTTGAAGTAATAAAAATAGTAATTAGTAAGTTTTAAATTGAAAATTAATTTTTTCTTTCGGCATTAGAACCCTTTCTGCCCTCATTTATAGCATCTGCAAGTCTTCCTAAAATAAGTTGCACAGATCTAACGGCATCATCGTTACATGGAATCGGAACCTCACATAAATCCGGATCGCAGTTTGTATCCAACATTGACACTAATGAGATATCTAATTTCCTAGCTTCTAGTACTGCATTAGATTCTCTTCTCTGATCAACTAAAACAACTACGTCTGGTAATCTTCTCATACCTTTAAGTCCGCCTAAGTATTTTTGTAATCTTTCAAGTTCTCTTCTTAAAACTGCAGCTTCTTTTTTAGGCCTCATTGCTATTGAACCACTACTTTCCATCCTTTCCAGATCCTTTAATCTTTCAATCCTAGCTTTCATTGTTGTCCAATTAGTCAACATACCTCCAAGCCATCTTTGATTTACATATGCAGCTCCGCATCTAGTAGCTTCTTGAGCTACTACATCTGATGCTTGTTTTTTTGTACCGACAAATAGGAAACGTTTACCACTTTTTGCCGCGTTTCTCGTCCATTTATACGCATTGTTCATACACAATGCTGTTTTTACAAGATCAATAATATGAACTCCATTTCTCGCGCAATATATATACTTAGACATCTTGGGATTCCAACGTCTAGTTTGATGCCCAAAATGAGCACCAGCTTCCATCATTTCAGATAGTGATACAACAGCCATAATTTAAAAAGGTTTCGGGTTAGCCTCCATCTAACGGGGATTTTGTATTAAAAAATCACCCGAAACTGTCAGATGTGTGGATTTTATTTCAATGATTCTAGCAAGTGATGTGTATTTCTAAAAGTTTTTTATCTTGATTTGGTTAACTGTTTAATGTAAATCATATTTAGAGGGATCCTAAGTATCTCAAGTGCAAATCTATTTCTTCTTTTATTTACTAGGAATTTTAATAAAGGAAGGATTCTCTCAACACTGATTAGTCCACCCAAACAAAGAATTTGCCAAAGTAAATTATGAAGAGGAGTTAATTGAATCATAAATCTAACCCTTAAATTTGGGTGTTTCTTATAAAACACTAAAGCCATTTTTGCCCTTTCTTTTTCTTGAGCTATTAATGATTCTATTTGTTCGCAATTAAATGGCGGATGCCAATGAAAACCTACTGCATTTGGACATTTAATTAATTTTGTCCCAATTTTTTTTAATCTTTCTCCAAGTTCTAAATCCTCCCAACCGTAAAGACTAAAAGAGGTATCAAATAAGCCGACGCTTAAAATCAATTCTTTTGATATCGCAACATTCCCAGTAGCAAAGTAAGCAAAAGAAGTATCCATTATTTTATGTTTTTCACTCTGAGGATTTAGAAAATTAGATGTATTGACCACCGAGCCATAGGTAAAACATTTTTTATCATTTTTTCTCCAAGAAGAAAGTAATTTTTCTACGTGGCAATTTATAAAATTGTCTAAAACAATAAGGTCACTATCAATGAATATAATAATTTCATATTTTGATTTAATTACCCCAAGATTTCTTCCTAGTGCAGGCCCTCCATGTTCTTGCTGAAATAGAATTACATGAGGGAGATTAGCTTTATTTTTATTTATCCATGAGCTTGTCCCATCTGTGGATCCATCATCAACTACTATCACTTCATAATTACTGATATTTGTATTTAACTTTTGATTCTCAAGCGCAATGAGACATTTCTCTAATATAGGCAATCTATTGTAAGTCGGTATAACAATACTTACATTCATGATTAAGCCTTAAATATGCATAATATATTGGACTCCAAAAGATAAAAATAAAAGATATTCCTTAATCAGCTGCCCCGCCATTATTCGCTGTACCTGTAACATTTCCACCATCTGGTCTTCCATCAGTTCTTAATTTCCTTTTTTTAAATTTTCTAGCATACGCACGATTACGTTCCTGCTTTTCTTTTTTTAGATTCCTTCTCTTAGACATGAAATTTTTAACTTTTAATTATTTTAGCTCACTATGAGCACCATATATTTTACCATCTTCCATATTTAATATCCTATCAGCCATATCAGAAATTCTTGGATCATGAGTCACCATAAGTACAGAACAATTTTGCTCCTTTGCTAGTTTTCTTAAAAGAGTTACTATTTCTCTTCCTGTGACGCTATCTAAAGCAGAAGTGGGCTCATCGGCTAATAGAAGTTTTGGGTCAGCAGACAAGGCTCGAGCAATTGCTACTCTCTGTTTCTGCCCACCAGATAAGTCATTTGGCAACTTTTTATGATGCTCTTCTAATCCTACTGCAGACAACCATTTTCGTGCTATTTCACGTCTTTGCAAATATGTTAAACCTTTTATTAAATCGGCGCCCATCTGAACATTTTGTTCTGCTGTCAAACATCTCAGAAGATTGTGTCCTTGAAAAATCATTCCAATACTTCTTCTAAGAATCTGACGCGTTTTCCTTGATGCCCCATTTAACTGATTATTTAATACAGTTAAATCGCCACTTTGACAGGTTCTCAAGGCACCAATTAAGGTTAAAAGAGTCGTTTTACCGCATCCAGAAGGCCCTTTCAAAAGAACCAACTCTCCTTTATCAATATTTAAATTAACGTCATTAAGAACTTGTTTTTTATTCTCATTTTTTCCATAAAAGTGACTCAAATTATTTATTGAGACTGTTTTAAGGTTTTTAACATTATTTTTTGATTTATTAGTTTTAACCATTTATCTTTAATTATTAAAAAATTTCGGCGGGATCAGCGTCAACTAATTTACGCATCGCGACAGCAGCGGACCCCATACACATAAATAAAACTAATACGAAAATTAAAATAGTTTTATCTGAGTCCATTATTATTGGGAGTTTAGTAGAACTTCTTATGACTGAGTAAAGTATTTGACCAGAGAAATAAGCAGGTAAATAACCAAACAATGCCAACAAAAAACCCTCTCTGGCCACGACAAAGAAAAGGGACTTTAGTCTATACCCCATTGCCAATAAAGTAGCGTACTCAGGGAGGTGGTCTGTAACGTCACTATAAAGAATTTGATAAACGACCACACACCCTACAACGAAACCCATCAAAGCTCCCAAACTAAATATAAAACCTATTGCAGTACTATTTTTCCAATAATTCTTCTCAAATTCTATAAATTGATTCTTTGTAAGAACTCGAACATCATTGGGGAGTGAGTTATTTAATATTCTTGAAATCAATTCAGGATCAGATCCTTTTTTTAGCTTTACCAAACCAATTTCTATACTTCCAGAAGGATTAGCAGGAAAAAGTCTTAAAAAGGTTTCTCGGCTAGTTATCAAATTACCATCTGCACCAAAAGATGGTCCCAACTCCACAAGGCCTTCAACAATTACTCTTTTACCAGCAACCTCAGTCTCAACTTTTTTTTCTGATAAAAACCATTCTTCAATTGGTCCAAATTCAGGTCTAGATAGTTTGTCAAAAAGAACTCTTGATGGATTTCTCAATTTATAAGCTTTCTTTGAGAATCCCTCATCTAAAAGAAGTGAATCAGAGGGGTTAAAACCTAATGCAAGTATTGATCTAGTTTTAAGATTTTCAGGATTTCTCCAAAGTAAATAATTTAAATTGACAGGAGCAGTTTTTTCAACATCTTCTACTGCGAGAGTTTGAATTAACCGTCTTTTTGGGAATCCACTCATGCTTATAGAACTTTTTGATCTGGGACTTATCAAAACAAGATCAGCATCTAAAAGTTTATGAATAGTTACACTCGTATCAAATAAACCATCTCTAAAACCTAATTGCATAAACATCAAAATCCCTGCAAAACTAATTCCAGCTATAGCAACTGCGAGCCTTAATGGTTGCCTAGTCAATAACAACCAAGCTAATGGTATTTTTCTGAATTTAAAAAAAGAAAAATTCATTAGGGAATAAATTTTGCAATCACTTTCATTCCTGCATAATTTTGAACGATATCTATAGAATCTTGATCTAGTTTTACTAGTACCTCGATAATTCTAGAATCAGCATCACCTGTGGGATCTGTCGATAAAACTTTTCTTTGTTTCACCTGAGGACTAATCCTAATAACCTTTCCTTTTAAATTTCTTTGGAAACCACCATTCTCACTGCTCAATTCAACATTCTGAGAGATAAAGACTCTATCGATATCAGATTCATAAACCTCTATCAATGCTTCCATTTTTTGACTAGAACCAATATCCAAGATACCTTCATTTTTAGGCCTCTCTCCAACTCTTGTATTTATTCCAAGGATAAAACCATCAATTGGACTCCTTAGTTTTGAATTAAATAGATCTATCTTGATATTTTTTTGATCTCCAATAAGGTTTATTTTCTGTTTTTGCAACTTTAATAATTCATCTTTTCTCTGCGAGAACTGTACAAAAGAATATGCATCTTTGCTCAAAGCTAATTCATACCTTTGAATTTGATCTTTCTTGAGGGAAATTTCATCATTAATAGTATTAATTAGATTTTCATTTCTTTCAAGATCAGCAATTAACTTTTCTCCATTTTCAAAGATTGCCAGGATATCTCCTTTTTTCACAAAATCTCCTTCATTTACTAAAATTTCGACAATTCTAGGAGAAGAGCCAAACTGACTAATAGGAGCTGCCAATTGCCTAATTTCTCCGGAAGGAGAAAGTTGCCCTAGTGCGGCAACAGCTGTAATAGGCGGTATAAAATCTGTAGTTTTTTCCTCATTTAATTTTGGATTAAATTTATTATTGCCAGAACAGGAAATAACTCCAAAAGATAATGGTGTAAATAATAATAAATAAACAAATAAATTTTTAAAAGTTTTTAATTTCATTAGAAATCAAATAGTACTGTTTTGATATAATTGTTGACCCATTTTTCATCAAAATATTTCAAAAGAACCATGCTAGTCTTTTCATTTTTCATTTGTTGCACACAATAATTTTTTTGATAATCTATTCTCTCTTGAATAATTTCTTCCTTAAATTCCGGCTTAGCTTTCTTACTTAATTTGATCAAAATAGAAAGATATTGATCCACAACTCTACAAAAATCATTTCTTTCAGATTTACTTTTTAAAGAAGCAAAAAATACATTTTTAGAAAAAATCCCCCCCCATTTAGGAATCTCTCTCAAGGAGGTAAAAGAACTTTTATCAACTTCAGAAAGTAATTTTTCGTATTTCACACCTTGGCGTTGCGATGAAGGGGATAAATCAACAATGGCAGCCGAAACAATGTCATTTATTTTTACTAAATCCATCCCAAAAATTGGGATATCAAATTTTGGATCAGGGAAAAAAACGCAGTGCAATATTTTAAGATTCTTTGAAAATTCTGCTACTTCAATATGTAACTTTCTAAATCCTTTTGCTTTATGAAACTCATTTTCTATGTAAAGTTCTCTCCCAATTTCGTTTGATATTATGTTTGTTAGATTTGGATCAATTTTTATAATCTTAAGGTTCTCAAGCATGGATCTATGCTCTCTGATATTTTGTAACAAGTCCAAAATAAGAGGGTCAGTTAATTTTGTTTTAGTTAAAGATTCAGACAACAAGGCTAAAAAGTACCAAAATAGAATTTAAAGAGAGAATTTAAATGAATGTAGGAGAGATTAATTACTACACCCATTCAAGCAAAACTAGATGTGTGTTTGTGGATAATAAAGAATTGCCGCTTATAAGCATTGATATTTGGTGCAAAGCAGGTTCTTCATTTGAGGATGTTGATAAAAACGGCACTGCTCATTTTCTAGAACATATGATTTTTAAAGGATCTAACAAAATAATGCCTGGTGAGTTTGATCATAAAATTGAATCCCTGGGCGGATTAAGTAACGCTTCAACAGGTTATGATGATGTACATTACCATGTCCTAGTTCCACCAAATAACTTTAGAGAATCACTTGCTCTTTTGACAAATATTGTCGTTGCTCCAAATTTTAATCCTGATGAATTTATAAAAGAAAAAGGGGTGGTTATTGATGAAATAAAACAACAAAATGATCAGCCCGAAGAAAAATTATTTAATTATTTTTTGAAAAGGGTTTGGCTTAGTCCTAATTATTCCAATCCTATTCTAGGAAATGAAAATAGTATTAAAAACTTAGGGGTAAATGACCTTGAGAAATTTCATCGCAAACATTACACTTACGAAAAAATTTGTATTGCCATTGCTGGGAATCTCTCCGAAGAAATTTATGAAATTTTTGAAAAAAGTGATCTATCTGGAATAAATAAAAATCCAATCTATAAAAATCCAAATTTAATAAATCTAAAAAATAAACCTCCTTTAAAGATTAGGAATGGTAGAGAATTAATTAATTTTGATAATTTAGAGTTTTCAAGAATTTTTATGGCTTGGTTTATTCCAAACCTCAATGATCAAAAAAATATTATTGGACTAGAGATATTAGCATCAATACTTTCTGTAGGAAGAAACAGCAGATTAGTAAAAATTTTAAAAGAAGATAGTAATATTGTCGAATCGGTATATGTAGATGTAAATGCTGGAGAATTAGGCGGATTATTTATAATAGAAGCAAGTTGTGAGTACAAAGATATTGATTTAGTAGAAAAGAAAATTAATAAAACAATAGATGAGACCTCAAATTGTAAAGCCTTGACTTTGGATGAAATAAAAAAAGCAGTAAATATTGTGAAAAGTAACTATATCTTTAATTTAGAGACATCTACACAACTTTCTTCATTTTTTGGAAATGAACTTCTTTGGGGTAGAAAATCTTCAATCAATAATTTAGAAAGTCATTTAAGTTATTGGAATGATTTGGATAATTTCAAAGAGATCACAGAATATATCCGTGGAGAAAAATTCACCTTAATTGCGTCCCCTAGTAAATGTTAAAAAAGTATTTTTTAAATCATCAAAAAAGAAATTTTTCAACTGCTTCAATTTGGATTAAAGGGGGCAGTGATATGGATAGTGTTGGCAAAAAAGGTATAAACAAAATTCTTTGTTCATTACTTACCAGAGGATGTGAAGGTTTTGATAACTTCGTTCTTTCTGATTATTTAGAATCCTATGGAGCAGAATTAAATCAAGAAGCATTTGAAGATGGAATTTTGATAAGCATTAAATCTCTTAATGAATATTTCAGTAAATTATTCCCATTATTAGATTTAATAATTAACAAACCAAATTTATTGGAAAATGAATTCAAAAAAGTAAAAAAATCCTCTATTAATTCTATAAAAAAAGAAAAAGAAAATCCATTTAATATTTGTTTTGAAAAATGGAAAAGAATTGTTTATTCAAACCACCCTTATGCTTTTAATACAATTGGCAATGCAAATGATGTCTCAACAATTAGCCATAAAAATGTTTTGGATGAGTTTAAAAATTTCAAAAGTAGAGAAAAGTATTTAATTTCAAATAATCCAGAAATAAATGGAGAAAATTTTGAAATGTTAGAAAAAGAAATCCTAAAAGAAGAATCAGTAAGTGTAAATCATAAATTAAGTGCTACGAATAGATTTGATTACTCTAATAATGACTCAAATCAAACAATAATAATGATGGGGGACCAAACCTGCTCGCGTAGAAGTAATGAATATTTTCCTCTTAAGGTTTTGGAGTCATATTTATCTTATGGAATGAGCGCTGCTTTATTTAAACTTTTTAGAGAAAAGCATGGAATTACTTACGATTTAGGTGTTTATTATCCTATAAGGAGAGGTAATGCACCATTTTTAATTTATTTATCAGTATCCAATAAGAAAGCCCTTTTTGCTTTTGAACTTTTATCCTCACTTTGGGAAAATTTACTTTTCAATCCATTGACTGATGCTGATATATTTTTAGCTAAAGAAAAACTAAAAGGTTCTTTTCTACTGGGAAATCAATCACTAGATGAAATATTACAGCAAAAGATACAATTAATAAGTTATGGTATAAAACCAATTTCTGAGCTCGAATTAAATTCAAAAATAGACAAAATATCTTCCATAGATATTTTTAAATTAATTAAAAAATATCTTTCGAGACCTTTTTTGAGTATTTCTGGCAATGAGAAAATATGTTTAGAAATTTCTACAAGGTGGAAGAAAAACTTTTAAGTTAGATTTTCTCAATCTTATCAACATCGATTAAAAACGAACCTCTTCTAAACTTTACTTCAACAGTATCTGGAGATTTAATTGATAAGATTTCTCCGATCTCATCAATTGCTACTAGATCAGGTGGTCTTAACATCGGCATATTATCTGAAGTCTTTAAGTAGGAAACTGGTGTAATCAACTTAACCTTATCTTTGATCTCAAATTTCATCAAAAAATCCAATACATTTAAGAGTAATATAAGCATAAAGTTAGAGAAAATATCAACGAAATGCACTCATTCATTCTAGAATCTTAGAATTAATATTCTACAAATTAATGAATCAGAAATTCAAAACATTAATTTTATGGGCTTTACCTATACTTTTAGTAATCGCGCTATCCTACCAATTTCTATCTTCTAGTAATGTTGATTCACTTAAATCTAATGGGACAACTGTTGCACCAAGGAATTCTGCAGTAGCAAGAGTTAGTTACGGTAGATTTTTAGATTACATTAATTCAGGAAGGGTTACATCAGTTGATATTTTTGAAGGCGGTAGAAATGCAGTTATAGAAACAGTCGATTCTGATTTGGATAATAAAGTTCAAAGATTGCGAGTAGATCTTCCAGGATTAACACCAGAACTCATAAATATCTTAAAAAATGAGGGAATTAGTTTTGATGTACACCCTGTTAAAACAGCCCCACCTGCATTAGGAATTTTAGGGAATTTACTCTTCCCAGCTATTCTGATTGGAGGTTTGATTTTATTAGCAAGAAGATCTAATGGTATGCCAGGAGGCCCTGGCCAAGCAATGCAATTTGGGAAATCTAAAGCAAGATTTGCAATGGAAGCTGAAACAGGAGTTGTATTCGATGATGTTGCAGGCGTTAATGAAGCTAAACAGGATTTGCAAGAAGTTGTCACTTTTCTGAAAAAACCAGAAAAATTTACTTCTGTTGGGGCAAGAATTCCTAAAGGTGTTTTATTGGTAGGGCCTCCTGGTACTGGTAAAACCCTTTTAGCTAAAGCAATTGCAGGTGAAGCTGGTGTGCCATTCTTTTCATTATCAGGTTCTGAATTTGTTGAAATGTTTGTTGGTGTTGGCGCTAGTAGAGTTAGAGACCTTTTTAAAAGAGCTAAAGAGAATAGTCCTTGTTTAATTTTTATTGATGAAATCGATGCTGTCGGAAGGCAAAGAGGTGCAGGTATTGGAGGAGGTAATGATGAGAGAGAACAAACTCTCAATCAATTACTTACTGAAATGGATGGCTTCGAAGGTAATAGTGGCATAATAATAATTGCAGCAACCAACAGGCCCGATGTTTTAGACTCAGCGCTAATGAGACCAGGCAGATTTGATAGACAGGTAACTGTAGATGCACCTGATATCAAGGGCAGACTATCAATATTGGAAGTTCATGCTAGGAATAAGAAACTTCAAAAGGATTTAACACTTGAAAGCATTGCGAGAAGAACACCAGGGTTTACTGGAGCAGATTTAGCAAATTTATTAAATGAGGCTGCTATATTAACCGCCAGGAGGAGAAAAGACTCTATAAGTATCTCAGAAATTGATGACTCTGTAGATAGGATTGTTGCAGGAATGGAAGGCTCTCCATTAACAGATGGTAGAAGTAAGAGATTAATTGCTTATCATGAAGTAGGCCATGCTCTCATAGGTTCTCTTGTTAAAGCCCATGATCCTGTTCAAAAAGTGACCGTCATTCCAAGAGGTCAAGCCAAAGGACTTACTTGGTTTACCCCAGACGATGAACAAACTCTTGTAAGCAGAGCGCAATTAAAAGCGAGGATAATGGGTGCTTTAGGAGGAAGAGCTGCTGAAGATGTAGTTTTTGGAGAAGGTGAGATTACAACAGGAGCGGGAGGTGATTTCCAACAAGTTGCTTCAATGGCCCGCCAAATGGTTACTAGATTTGGAATGAGTAATTTAGGTCCGATAGCTTTAGAAAGTGGTAATCAAGAAGTATTTGTTGGTAGAGATTTAATGACTAGAAGTGAAGTTTCTGACTCAATCTCTAAACAAATTGATGAAAGCGTAAGAGTAATGGTAAAGGAATGTTATAAAGAAACCTACGATATAGTAAGCAAAAATAGAGAAGCTATGGATAAGATAGTTGACCTATTAATCGAAAAAGAAACATTAGATGGTGATGAATTTGTAGGTATTCTTTCAAAATTCACCAAAATTCCTGAGAAAGAGAGAACACCTCAATTATTAAGCTAAACTTTTACTGGTTTCTTATCTAACACCAGATCAATTAAACCGTACTCAACAGCTTCGTTTGGGGACATATAAAAATCTCTATCAGTATCTTCTTTGATAGTGTCATAATCCTTTCCAGTTCTTTCTGATAATTCAGTATTAAGTCGCTCTTTTAAGAACAAAATTTCATCTGCTTGAATTCTTATGTCACTGGCTTGCCCTCTAGCACCTCCAAGTGGTTGATGAATCATTATTCTTGAATGTCTAAGGCTGCTTCTTTTACCTTTAGTACCCGCCGCAAGCAAAAATGCACCCATACTAGCTGCTAATCCAACACAAACTGTATGAATGTCAGGCTTTACATGTTGCATTGTGTCAAAGATACCCAATCCGTCATATACGGATCCGCCAGGTGAATTTATGTACATATAAATGTCTTTTTCTGGATCCTCTGCCTCGAGGAACAGTAATTGAGCGACAATTCTATTAGCAGTTTCACTAGTAACTTGTTCTCCCAAAAAGATTATTCTCTCTCTTAATAGTCTCGAATAAATATCAAAGACTCTTTCACTACCGCCAGATTCTTCTAAAACTAAAGGGATCATAATAATATTTATCTGTTTATTAGATATTAACGATATTGAGTCAACATACGCTAACCTTATTAAGGTTTACATATAAAAAATTGAAAGAAAAATTGACTGTTTCAGATAGCAAAAAGTTATTTCATGAACAATTCCCTTACGTTATTCCAGGTTTATATAAAAGAATAGTTGATGAAATGCTTGTCGAACTAAATCTTCTCAATCACCAAAATGCATTTACGCAAGATTATATCTTTTGTGTTGGTCTTACTGAAACATTCAAAGAATTAATGCAAGGATACAAGCCTGAGAAACATTTGGATCTTCTATTTGCATCTTTATGCCGTTCTACAAATTTTGAAGCGAAGGAAATTAATGACATATCTCAAAAATCACAAAAGGAATTTCAGAATAAAACATCTAAAGATATTTTGAAATTATTAAAAGAAAAAAGCAATTCTAAACTTTATCCTTCAAGGATTTTGAACTTAGGGATATATATATTAATTTCAAACTCCCAAGATCTCAAAGAAAATAATGAATCAGAGACTAATAAGGTAATTTCTGATATTTTTGAGAAGTTAAGTTTACCCGTTAATAAGGCAGAAAAAGATATTGGAATTTACAAAAGTAGCCTATCAAAAATGGAACAGGCAAAAGAATTAATTGAAGAACTAAGAATAAAGGATAAGAAATAAGAACAGAAATAATAATATCTATTTTTTTAATCTTTTTTTATCCTTCCAGGAGACATAGGATATGTAAATTACAGCGAATGTTATAAACACTAGTAAAACGAACGACGTAATAATAAGAAATTTATTTAAATAGACATCATAAGTTAAAAATGAAATCATATATCAATGGAACCGTCTCCATTTCTTCCCCATACAACCATGGCAATTGAAAAAGTAAAAATTGCAGCTAATGCAGCCCAACCTATTTGAAAGATCATTAGAATTGAATCATTTTCATAAATATAACAGAACTTGAAAATTTTTTAATCTTTTCAAAGCGAAAATTAATTTCTCAGAAACAAAAATTTTTAAATATAATTAACAAAAAACTAAATTGGGAAGGGTAGTTTTAAATCATAGTACAAATCTAGAAGGTCTAATTCCAGTACTTCAAAAGTTAGCCCTAAATATAAATATAAAGACAATAACTCCAGCTGCCATATCAAGAGTAAGGGGAAAATCTTCTAAATTTATAATTAGATTGTCAGTGAAAACTATAAACGGATATAAAGCAATAGCTAGAAAGGGTAAAACAGCCCAAGAAGTTTTTATTTCAACAGACTTAAGTAAAGATGAATTAACAAAAATTATAAATACATTAAATAGATAGTTTTTTATAATTTAATAAAAGAGAATAAAAAATTAAATCAGCAGATATTCAATGAAATCAGCATTAAATTTATCTTTGTTTTTACTTTCTTTGTTCTCATTTAGTGATAAGGCATTCTCACTTAGTGACTACCAAATAAGAAATATTTGCATGAAAGAGCGAATTAAATCCATATGTATAAAAAATTTACAAGAGAAAAGGGCTAATCTTAAAAAAGGAAAACTAATTGAAATACCTGTAATACCCTATAAAAGGTAATTAAAAACAAAAATTAAATTTCAAATTCTGATTCAAACAGATCAAAAGCATTTTTATATTTTGTGAGAAGTTCCTCTGAATTATCATTAAATCCTTTTTGTTCATAATCTTTTTTTAATTCATCGTATAAGTTAACAACTCCATTAAACGAAGTCATGTATTCTTTTTGTATATCTTCATCATCAATATCGTAGATTTTAGCCAAGACTAATTCTACATTTTTTTTTGAAGAATATATTTTCCTCTCGAAATCTTTATTTAACTTCCTTCTTTTTGCCATATAAATTTTGAAATACAATTTAAGAATACTAAAATTCATAGATAAATTAAATTAAAACTTATAAAATGAAAATATAGTGTCTAAACCAAAATAAAAACTCTACATTCCAAATAAATTATTCGATGATATGAGTAAAGAAGAAAAAAGTAATCCAAAAGAGGTTTGGAACCAAAATCATGAAGCTAAGACAATGAATACTTCTGAAAAATCAAAGAAAAGGAAAGATAAAGATCTTCCATGGTGGGTAGAGTTGCTATTTGTTCAAATAGGATTACCAGATAAATTACTTATAAAAATATTAAAAACCAAAAAAAAAGCTAAAGATCTATTTAAAAATGATAGAAAATCATTAATAAAATTTTTGTTTGTTATTGCTATATTGGCTTATTTTTTCCCAGTTATTAAATATGCAAAAAACAAATTAGATTGTGAAATTATTGCAAAAAATTATATTCTTAAAAATAAAAATACAACAGGTATTAGCAAAAGGGAGCTAAAAATGTTGTCTACAAATTTTTGTTATGGAGGTCAGGAAATCTATGAAATAAAAAATTAAAGAAATTAATTTTTTGGTTATTCTTTTGTAATAACCATCCTAATATTATAATGATAATTTTAAGTTTAATTAAGTTTAAAATTCAATCCTATGGCTGATATAAATCAAAAGAAGGAAAACGTAAAAATGCATTTGAAAGATTTAAGGCAAAATTTAAAAAAAATGCATTTAGAAGTTACAGAAGAATTGAAATTACCGCAGCCAGATGACGTAAAAAAATTGATGAAAGAAATGGATCAACTTCTAAAATTAATAGAATCTAAATAAACTATACTTTTAATAACTCAGCATCAAAATTTTAAAAAATGATAAGGTTAAAACAAATTTCACAAATATTTTTAATTGTAATTTTCTTAAGTTCTTGTAAGACATTTATTAAAAAAGAATATCCCATAAATAATATGGAAGAAAATATTAATGAGAATAATAATTCAGAAAAAAACATAATGGAAATAAAGTTTTCCTGTGAAAAGGATGGAATTTCAGAATACTTAGATGATGGATGGATTATCTTAAAAGAGGATTCGCAGGAAAAAATTTGCACCTGGAAATCTGTTCCTGCTACAAAAGATTGTGATATGGAAAAAGATAAAGGGTGTAAAATAACAACGCCAGATAAAATAGGTCAAGAGAAAATTTATTTATTAGAAAAATAAATAATTTTATGACTCCAAAATTAGTATATTTAGTTGATTTAATTTTTAAAAAATTAGAAAACTATAAGGCTAAAAAAATATTTTTGGAAAAAAAATTATTAAATAAATTTATAGTTTCACTTTTTAAAGAAAAATGAATCCAAGGTTAATTTAATTAAAACTGCTATGTTTAAAACAGTGCTTAAGATATTAATATGTATAATTTTTCTTCATTAACCCTAATTCTAATAATTACTTTTATATTAAGCCTTTATTTTTTATTTAAGGTTACTTCGAATACAAAGAATTAAAATATTTCAAATTTCATTTTTATATAATAGGATCTTCCCTAAGTAGTAATACTGTGTGTTTATTTAAACCATCATTAATCCACTCCTTATATTCTTCAAGAACGCATTTTTTATCGGGATTATCTAGAAGATGAATTCTTTTTTTTGCATTATCTAGAGCTACTTTAATACAATATTGATAATCTTTTGAATTTTCTTTCATTAGTTTTTTATCAAATATTAGTAAAAATTAAGCTCTGTTCTGTATTGAAAATAACAATAATAAGCTTTTATATCATAAGAGTATCAAGCAATACGGAAGAATTTTTTATATATTTGTGATAATAAACTTTTTTAGAAACCTATGTCATACGAAGCAGGCAGTAAAGAGTGTAGACATTTGATAGAAGCCAAGGAAAGCCTCATATCAGCGATGGATGCTCTAAGCAATATAAATTCAACCGATCTAATACAAAACCAAATTAAAGAAATATACAACAAATTAGAACAAATGCACGATAATCGCAAAAAAATAGAATCAGCTACTAATTATCTATAATTTTCCAAATTGATAAAATTTCAAAATTGGCTCTTTATCTTCTTTACTCTTTTTTCTGATAATAAATCCAATAAAGCATCTAATTGTGCATGTACCTCTTTGGCTTCATTTATATCTGGTAACAAATCTTCCTTGATGAGCATTTGATGCATTTCTCTAAGTTCTAACCTTATATATCTAAGGTGAGAACATACTTCTTCTCTCTTCGTTGCACTCATATCTACTCTATAACCATTACATTATACAATATGGTATTTTTGATTATTAAATAAATTTGCCTTAAAAAATCATTTCGGACTCCTTAAAATATTCAAAATCTTTTAAAGTTGAGATGTAGTAGTATATCCTTAATGAAAAAGAAAAAATCAAAAAAGATTCAAACTAATTCAAATTTAAAAGATCAAAAACTAGGTCAAACAAAAAATTCTGCGAAACTAGTACTGTTTGTTTTTGGAATAGGTCCAATTATTGGCATAATAATATTTTTATACAGTAAGGGATTTTTTAATTCACCAAATATATAAATCTTAAGTAACTAAGATTAATTTTTAAATAATTATTTTTAATATAATTTTAAAATAATTATTGAAATTTTTTTAATGAAAATATCCTAAATTCTGCCATTTTTCTAGCATTTTCTGGATTAGATATTAAAAAAGGGTGATCTGATAAAAGTTCAAACACCTTATCTATCTTTAATCGTGTATCATCACATTCAATATTTTTCCATTCCTCATCAAATGACATAGCAAAGCTATCAGCATTATCGTATAGTTTATCTTTCATAATATTTGTAATTTAAATTAAGAAAATTTCAGAAATTCGAATCAAACTTAAAGATTAATTAGAAGAAGATTATAAAACTCTATCCTAATCAATATTTAAGAAATAAATTTCTATGGGAGTTCTTAAAAATTATACTTTAAACTCACTATTAAATTTACAATTAGCACTATCAATCAAAACCTGGAACATTTGACAGAAGTGTTACAATAACGACATATGTAAAGATTCATGGAAAATAAAGTTAAAAGAATAGGATATCTTCCTAGAAAAAGAGTACTAGAAATTATTGATGAGATATCTAAGAGCGAATCTATCAGTAGATCAAAAGTAGTTGGAATATTGGTTGAGGAAGCGTTAGACGCTAGAGGAATTGCAAATTTTGGATTTAGCAATATCAGTAAGTCAAATATATACAAATCGGATAATTACAATGATCTCCAAATTCAAAAGGCAAACTTAAAAGATTCTGAAGATGAATTTGTTGATGATAGTGGTTATACAGCTTCTTCTCACAAAACATTAGATCGCTCAATATCTTCCGCTGATATTGAATTAGCAAATAAAATTAATGTTCTTAAGGAATCTGGATTAATATAACTTTCATTGAACAATTATTTTATTTTTTAATGCATAACATTGGATCATTGTTTATTCTTAGTCAATAATATTCTTTAAAAACAATTCGAATATTAAATCCATTCTAATATTGATTTTGTAATTAAAAATGAAAGATATTCAATGCCCTTCATGCGGCAAAACATTCCAAATTGATCCTAGCAGCTTTGAAGAAATACTTCTTCAAATAAAAGACGAAGAATTTAATAAACAAATTAAAGAAAGACTTTTATTGGCTGAAGAAGATAATAAAAAAGCTTTGGAAATTTTAAAGCGAGAATTAAAAATACAGTTAATCGAGCAAAACCGCATTAAAGAAAATGAGATCCAGGCTCTTGAAAATAAATTAACTATCGCTGAAGAAAAGAAAATAAATGCACTTAATGATTTAAAAAATCAAGCGACAAATAAAATTAATCTTCTTAACAATCAATTAATCAAACTAAAGGATGACATTAAAAACCAGTCTTTAATTTCAGAATTATCTTTAAAGAACAAAGTCAATGAAGCTGTTATTAATTTAGAGAAAGAAAACTCGTCATTAACAAATTCTATTGAAAAGATGAAACTTGAACAATCAATAAATGAGAAATCAATTGAAGAAAAGTATAAGAGCAAAATTACTGAAAGGGACCTGACTATTAAGGAGCTTAGGGAAATGAAATCTAGATTGTCTACAAAGATGGTAGGTGAAACTTTAGAAATCCATTGCGAAACCCAATTCAACCTTAATCGTTCTACAGCATTTAAAAACTCATATTTTGAGAAAGATAATGATGTTAGTTCTGGAAGCAAAGGGGACTATATATTTAGAGAATTTGATAAGAATGAGATTGAAATCGTTTCCATAATGTTTGAGATGAAGAACGAAATTCAAAATGGTACTAATAAAAGAAAAAACGAAGATTTTTTTAAAGAATTAGATAAAGATAGAAGACAAAAGTCTTGTGAGTATGCGGTACTTGTTTCGCTTCTAGAACCAGAAAATGAATTATATAATGCAGGGATAGTAGATGTTTCTCATAGATTTCAAAAGATGTATGTAATAAGGCCTCAATTCTTTTTACCAATTATTTCTCTTCTAAGAAATGCGTCTATGGAAACTTTAAAATACAAATCACAAATGGATTTGATGAGACGCGAGAATTACGATATCACAAATTTTGAAAGTACCCTTGAGCAATTTAAGAATGCAGTAGGTAAGAATGTGTCATTAGCCAAAGATAGATTTGATGATGCAATTACAGAAATTGATAAATCAATAGCCCATTTACAAAAAACAAAGGAGGCTTTAATTCTCTCAAAAAAACACCTTTTATCTGCCGATAACAAATCTCAAGATTTAACTGTGAAGAAACTAACTAGAAATAACCCAACAATGAAAAAAAAGTTTAATGATTTCAAAAATTTAGAAGATGAAGTAGCTTAATTCTAAAAAATTTGAAATTAATAATAGTTAAAAATTTAGTTAATTACCAATTAATAAATATACTATTAATAATAAGTTCAAAAGAAAGTAATAATGACAATCAACAAGCCAATTTTTACTATTGCTAAAGATCTTAATGTCGAGAGTAATAGAATAATTTTAGCCTGCAAGAAACTTGGAATCAATGCAAAAGGGGCGACAAAGAGATTAAATGAAGAAGAATTTAAAAAAATTAAAAGTTATTTTGAAACTGGTAAAAATGTTTCAGATGAGATAGTTAATCTAAACAAAAATAAAGAAAAAGAAAAAAGCAGTTCAAGGAAACTTGAAGAAAAAATAAAAATTAACTATTTTGCTAACAGACTCATTCGCAAATCTTAAATAAAACTAATTTTTTGTGATTACTCTAAAGAGTAAACCACAGAAGAAAAAGATAATAATTTAGAATAAGTAAAAATACTTAAAATGAAAATAGTCAAAGTTTTAAATTCCCTAGAAAAATCTTGGGATCGTGATGATATTTTAAATAAATTAAAGAAAGGTTCTGGTACAGATGAAATAGTTAATGATTTTTTTGAAGAAAATGAATTGCAAATTAAAGAATTAAATACTTTCTTAAGACCAGAAGATTTTGATTTATTAAATCAAGTAGAACAACTATCAATTTGCGAATCTAAATTAATGAATAAGATTAGTAAATTAAATTACTTAAAAAATAATGAAAATCATCACACAATAAATGAGAAAAAGATTTTGTTTTCTAATAAACTCGCGACTAACGAAATCAGCATATTTATGATTAATTGGAGCAATAAATTTGTAGTTATCGCTTTACTTGCAATTTCAGCAATAGCTTTATCAAAACAAGCATGGGCATAATTAGCTAAATTTACTTCAGTACCAGAGAAGTATTTTGAGAATTAAACAAGAAAATTTAATTAGATATAAGGATGGAAATCTTTATTGTGAACTTGCTGATATTTGGATAGATCCACGTAAGCCCGTAAAACAAGCATTAATAACACATGCTCATTTTGATCACTTTTCATTTGGCTGTGAAGAATACTTCACCACTATAGAGACTGCGATACTACTTAAAGAAAGAGTTGGAGACAATATCAAAATCAAGATGTTTGATTATGGAGAAGAATTTAAGATTAATGGCATAAATATTTCATTCCATCCATCTGGTCATATACTTGGATCCAGTCAAATTAGATTTATATTTGCTGAAGAAAAATGGCTTATTTCAGGTGACTTTAAACTTGAAAAAGATAACACTTGCAAAAAATATGAAATAATTAAGACTGATTTTTTAATAAGCGAATGTACTTTTGGTTTACCAATATTTAAGTGGGATAAAACGGATAAAATAGCAAATAATATTTCAAAATGGATAACTAATTCTCCTGAAAAAACTTCTTTACTTTTCTGCTATTCACTTGGGAAAGCTCAGAGATTGTTAAACGAAATTAGTCAAACAAATTTTAAAGGCAATATTTATTCCCACCAAAGTATTTTTAAAATGAACAATTGCTATAGAGAACTTGGAATTGATATCGTAGACACTTTAAAAATTGAAAATGAAAATAAAATAGATCAACTTAGAGGAAGTCTAATATTATTACCACCATCTTTAAGTAAGGGCTCTTATATAAAAAATCTCAAAAATATTCAAACAGCTTTTGCAAGTGGATGGATGTCAATAAGAGCTCTTAGAAAAAGATCAGGATATGATAAAGGATTCGCAATCTCTGATCATGCAGATTGGGATGGGATTCTGGAAGTAGTAAAAAAGTCTGAAGCAAAAAACGTATTTTTTCATCATGGTGATAGTGAATCAATAAGTAAATATTTGGTTGAAAAGGAATCAATAAATGTTAAATTCTTCGGGGAACAAATATGAGCTTAAATAAGTTTTCAGAACTATTTGAAGATTTAGATTCAAGTAATAGTACAAATAATAAAATTAAAGTTTTAAAGAATTATTTTTTATCAAATAAGCCAATAGATAGTTCATGGGCAATATATTTATTAACTGGGAAAAGTAATAAGAGATTTGTTAGTGGAAGATACTTAAAGAATCTTTTTTCTCAAGTTTATGAATACCCTCAATGGTTAATAGATAAATGTTATTTAAAAGTTGGTGATTCTGCTGAGGTAATAACGTTATTACTTAAAAATAAAAATACTTCCAGAAATAATCATTTATCAAATATGAGTCTCAATGAATTACTAAGCAAAACAATACCTGATTTATCAAAACTTAATGTGGATCAAAAAAATTTAGAAATTAAAAATATTTGGGAATCATTACCTGAAGATAACCATCTAATTTTTAATAAAATTCTTACAGGAACTTTTAGAGTAGGAGTCTCTATAGGATTAATTACAAAATCAATATCAAAACTAACTAATATTGATGAAGAGATTATTTCTCATAGGTTGATGGGTGATTTCAAGCCTTCAATTGATTCATATCAATCTTTAATTAACAAGAATATCAATATTGAAGAGTTAAATTCCAAACCATTTCCATTTCTTCTGGCAAATACCTTTGAAGATAAAATCTTCAAATATTCAATAAATGATTTTCAATTCGAATGGAAATACGATGGTATCAGGATTCAATTAATTAAAAGATCAGGGAATGTTTCATTATGGACAAGAGGGCAGGAATTAGTAAATGAATCTTTCCCAGAATTAGTAGAGAAAATTTCATATATAAAAGATGATTTTGTTCTTGATGGGGAATTATTAGTTTGGAATTTTAATGAACAAATTGCCTTTGATTTTTCTTTTCTTCAAAAAAGGTTAAATAGAAAATCTCCAACTAGATCAATCCAAATAAAATATCCAATTATTTTTATTGCTTATGATCTTTTAGAGATTAATGGGAGAGATATAAGAGAAATTAAATTAGAAAATAGAAGAATCGATTTAGAAAAATATTTCTCAAAATGGCAAAATAAAACTGAGAATAATATCTCTGACATTTTCAAAATATGCGATTTAATATATCCTAAAGATTGGCCTGATGCGTTAACTTATAAAGAAAAATCTCGAGAAAATAATACTGAAGGATTAATAATTAAAAAAAAGAGTTCTATATACACTTCTGGGAGGAAAAAAGGCATTTGGTGGAAATATAAAGTTGACCCTATGCAACTGGATGCTGTTTTAATTTATGCTAAAGGCGGAAGCGGTAGAAGAGCTGGTCTTTATACAGATTATAGTTTTGCATTATGGAGAGACCAAGAATTAATTAAATTTGCAAGTGCATATTCTGGTTTAACTAATATTGAGATTAAGGAGCTTGATAACTGGATAAGGAAAAATACAATCGAAAAATTTGGCCCTGTTAGATCATTGAAACCAGAAATGGTATTCGAAATATCTTTTGAGAAAATACAATTTTCAAAACGTCATAAGTCTGGCATAGCAGTAAGATTTCCAAGAATAACAAAATGGAGAAAAGATAAAAAAATCAATGATGCAGATAGCCTAGAAAATGCTTATGAACTGATGAAAAAAATATCATGAAAAGTATTACTCAAAATAGTAAGCAAAATAATTTAATTTCTAAAATCAAACAGTTTTTCTCAACAAATGGATGGGAGCCATTACCCTACCAGATCGAATCTTGGGAATCATTTTTAGGAGGGGAGAATGGAATAATACAAGTTCCTACTGGATGCGGCAAAACTTATGCTGCATTAATGGGACCTCTTTCACAGATACAAGATCCCAAAAATAATAAAAGTGTGAATATATTATTAATAACGCCTTTAAAAGCACTAAGTAGAGATTTAAAAAATTCCATACAATTAGCAGCTTTACATTTTAATAAAGAAATCACTGTTGAAATTAGAAATGGGGACACTACTCCATATGAAAAGAAAAAGCAATTATCCAAACCACCTAATATTCTTATAACCACACCAGAGTCTCTATCTCTTTTACTTTCTAATAAAGAATCTAATAATCTTTTTAAAGAGTTGTCATCAATAATTATTGATGAATGGCATGAATTGATGGGTAGTAAAAGAGGAAATCAGTGCGAATTATCATTAAGTTGGCTAAGAGGAAATATAAAAAATTTACAAATTTGGGGGATGTCAGCCACCATTGGGAATATTGAAGAAGCGGCAAGAGCGATAGTTGGCATGAGCGCTATTAAACCCAAAATAATAAGCACAAATATTCAAAAAGAGATTGAAATTATAAGTGTTTTACCAGAGGAGGAAACTACCTTCCCATGGGGTGGGCATCTTGGAATTAGAAGTCATTCTTCACTTTTAAAAATTCTAGATAAAAATAAAAGCACCTTATTATTCACCAACACAAGAAATCAATCTGAAAGGTGGTATCAATGTCTTAAATTTTTTCTACCAGAGATGGAAGACAAAATTGCACTCCATCATGGCTCCCTCGAAAAAGAAGATAGAAAAAGAGTCGAAGAAGGGGTTAAAGACGGAGTAATAAAATGGGTAGTCTGCACCAGCTCATTAGATTTGGGCGTTGACTTCCAACCTGTAGATCAAATAGTTCAAATTGGTAGTGCCAAAAATTTAGCTAGACTTATCCAAAGAGCAGGAAGAAGTGCTCATAAACCAGGTGGAAAATCAAAAATAATTTTTATGCCTACTAATTCTTTAGAGTTACTAGAAATTAGTGCAATGAGAAGAATAATAAAAAGCGGTATATCTGAAGAAATTAGACTTCCTGAATTATCTTATGATGTACTTCTTCAACATCTAATAAGTTTAGCCTGCGGGAATGGCTTTGATCCGACAATTGAGAAAGAAAGAATTAAAAATTGCTGGAGTTACAGAAACTTAAAAGATCAAGATTGGGATTGGTGTCTTGATTTTTTAGAATATGGAGGAAAATGTCTCAAAGCATACCCAAAATATAAAAAGATAGTTAAAGAAGAATCACAAAATAATAATGAAAACTTTAAATATTTTGTAAAAGACAAATCATTAATAAGAATACATAAGTTCAATATTGGGACAATTACAAGTGACAAATTTGTGAATGTTAAATATATGAAAGGTAAATCATTAGGTAATTTAGAAGAGAATTTTGCTTCAAAATTAAATCCTGGAGATACATTTTACTTTGCAGGTAAAATGCTTCAATTTATAAGAATAAGAGATATGATTTTATACGTTAAAAAATCAACAAAAAAAAGTTCTCTCATTCCTGCTTGGGTTGGTGGACAAATGGCAATTTCTGATCTACTTTGTGAAATTTTGAGAAAAGAAATAGATAAATGCAATGAATTAGAAAATTATGACTACTTAAATCCTGAACTAAATTCATTACGCCCAATATTGAAGAAACAAAAAGTTCTTTCAAATATTCCAAAGAAAGATGAATTCCTCATAGAAATATATAAAACCAAGGATTTATCAAATCTTTTCGTTTTTACACTTGATGGCAAATTTGTAAATGAAGGAATTGCATTTCTATGGGCTTTAAGATTGGCAAAATTAAAAAAATCTACATTTAGTATTACTGCTAATGATTTTGGATTCAGCTTAACCACATCAGAAGATTATGATTTTTCCATAATAAAAAAAGAAGCTGATTACTTTTTGGATAACAAAAAATTAGAAGAAGATCTAGAAAATGCAATTAATTTTTCAGAATTAACAAAACGTAGATTCAAAAATATTGCCCAAATAAGTGGACTAGTAAATCAAAATAATCCAACCAAAACAAAAACTTCTTCTCAACTTCAAATAAGTTCAAGTCTTTTCTACGATGTCTTTACTAAATATGAAGAAGACCATCTTTTGATAAAACAATCGCATCAAGAAGTAAAAGAATATCAATTAGAAAATAAAAGAATATCTAGATCATTAGAACGATTAAAAAATTTTAAAATGATCCTAAACGAGATAAAAACTCCAACTCCTTTTGCTTTCCCTTTATTAGTTGAAAGACTTAAAAATACTTTAAGCAATGAACCAATAGAAAAAAGGATAGAAAAACTTATAAAAAAATATAGTAATTAAATGAAAAAAAGTTCTTATAGATTTTATTGGGAAGATACATTATTAGAGATGCTTCCTTCAAGAGCGTTATTTCTACCGGAAACAAAAGAATTGTTAATATGTGATATTCATCTTGGGAAAGCTGAGTATTTTCAGCAAAACGGTATCCCTCTTACTAATAATTCAGATGAAAATAATTTCGCAAGAATTAAAAAAATAGTAAAAAAATATAGCCCTGAAAAGTTAATAATTTTGGGAGATTTATTCCACAGTAAATTTTCAATAGATAAAAGTCTTCAAGAAAAAGTTGAGGATCTTCCTGAACTACTAAAAACTAATGTTGAACTTATACTTGGAAATCATGATGTAGGCTGTGATATTAAAAGTTTAAAAATTTTTAATATTAGAAAAACAAAAAATATTATTTTCAGTCATGAGCCAGTTTATTTAGAAAATAATAAAACCCTGAACATTTGTGGACATTATCATCCAAAATTCTATTTAAAAAACAAAGGAGATAAATTATCCTTTAGATGTTTTGCAATGGATAAGAATAAAAATGTTTTATATTTGCCTGCATTTGGAGACTTAACAGGAGGGTATCCATGTGAAAAGTCATTTTTAAAATGGGCAATTGTTTCTGAAGAAGAAATTATCGAAATTCAATCTTAAGTAGAAATCATACTAAAGTGAATTAAATCTTTTATTAAAATATTCCAATTTATACTTAAAAGTCTCATTAAACATTTTCATCAATTAAATTGGTACAAATTTGAATCTTAATAAAATTAAGAGTTAATAATTACAAAAACAAAAAAGCTAATGTCCCTTTCTTTAGCGAGCAATCCACGTTATAAAAAAAATAAACACCATTTATAGAAATGAAAAAATTAATAGCCTTTATTCTATTTCCATTTCTTATTATTCCATTTGGGACTAAAGCAAATGAGAATTTTTCTGTTGAGATAGAGGCCCTCACACTTGTAATGGAGCAATACAAAGAAGTTTCTGAATCGAGTACTAAATTAGATATAGAAGATAAAAAGCCAAGTTACATGGCTCTTAAACAAGACGAATGCAATGCAACTGTTGAAGTTACCGAAAAAACAGGATTAGAAGTTGTAAATACCGAATATTTCGATGTAAATGTATGTAAGAAAGAAATCTATAAAATTATTAACTAAATAAGCAGAGGGTTAAACTTAAAGAAACACAAGTAAATTGAAAGAGGTCTTTTACTTAAAGAAGGTAAGACCTCGAGACCTAACAGAAAACTTTGGAACGGGTTCTGCATATTTAATTAATAACTACAATGAAATTGCAGAGGTGTAATTAAAATTACAAAACTTAAAGATATTTTTTAAATATTTATTTCTTTTTTGATAATGTTTGTAATTCTTCTCTTGACATTAAAGCTTCAATTTGAGCAAGAACTTTCTGAAGTTCATCCGTTTTTGTAAGAGATGCTTCTGCTACTTCTCTCAATTTTTCTAACTGTTCTTTAGTTTTATCCATGATAAATAAATTAGAAATTAACCACCTTTAAAAATGGCTAGATACAGATTTTTCACTCCCACACAGATTCATATTCTCTCTTTTTTTCATAAAGTCAAATAAATTTCCTCTTATTAATGTTTTTTGAGGACTTCCAATTAATTCTTTATTTATTATTGAAACCATAAAATTACCCTAAAGAGAAATACTTTTAAATTAGGAAGTAAATACAGGCAGGCCTATTGTTGCAGTTGTAATTAAAGCACCTGCAAAAAACAAGAAAGGTAAAAAAGGATAGTTTTTCAACGATTAACTTACTAATTCTAGACAACTATATAGGTATTTATACTGTTTGTCTACCCTTTATCCGTTTAGAGGCTAAATATCTTTCTTTTAAAGGTAAAAATTAAACATTAACCAAATTTGCCAGATATATATTCCTGAGTGGTTTTTTCTTTTGGAGCATTAAAAATTTTCTTTGTCGAGTTAAACTCTGCAAGATAACCTACTTTCCCTCCATCTCCATCTTCATATTCGATCGCATTAAAGAATGCAGTCATATCACTGACTCTTAATGCCTGTTGCATATTATGTGTAACAATAATTATTGTGTAATTCTTCTTAAGTTCATGCATAGTCTCTTCTATTTTCAAAGTTGAGATTGGATCTAATGCAGAACATGGCTCATCCATGAGAATTATTTCAGGTTCAATTGCAATGGTTCGAGCAATACATAATCTTTGTTGTTGTCCCCCAGATAAAGAGTAACCACTATCATTTAATTTATCCTTACATTCATCCCATAAAGCAGCTTTTCTTAGTGAACTTTCAACTAATTCATCCATATCTCCAGTAAATCCATTAATTCTTGCCCCAAATGCAATATTTTCATAGATAGATTTAGGGAAAGGATTAGGTTGTTGAAAAACCATTCCTATTCTTCTTCTCACTTCAACTGGATCTACTCTTTTATTGTAAATATTAGTTCCATCAAAGAGGACAGTCCCTTTTAACGAACAATTAGGAATTAAATCGTTCATTCTGTTTAATGATCTTAGAACAGTTGATTTACCGCAACCTGAAGGTCCAATAAGGGAGGTTATATTTCCTTTTTTAAAGTTACAAAAAACATTTCTTACTGCTTCAAAAGTTCCATAGCTAATTGAGACATTCTCAAGAGATAAAATAATATTCTTCGGTATTTTTTTATTAGTTTTAATCATTTATACTCTCTTAGTTTTTTCAGTAAAAGCGGCTAATATCCTTGAGAATATATTTACTGATAGTATCGATAAAACAAGGATAAAGGAAGCTGCCCAGGCTAGTTTATTTTGAGCATCGTATGGTTCTAGAGCAAAGTTGTATATCAATACGGCCAATGAACCCATCTCGTAAAATAAATCTCCAAAACCAGTTATGTAGTAGTAAGAAAATAAAGCAGTGAAAATTAAGGGTGCTGTTTCGCCTGCAGCTCTTGCGATTCCTAGTACAACGCCAGTAGCAATAGACCTAAAGGCAGAGGGCAAAGTAACTTTCAATATAGTTGTATACATACTTGCTCCAACACCAAGAGAAGCATATCTCAACTCATTAGGCACAAGCTTTAAACCTTCGTCAGTGGTCTTAATCACAGTAGGCAACATTAATATTGAAAGCGCCATACCTCCAGCTAAGCCGCTATACATACTTCCAAACAAAATTTTTGTTGAGACAATTAAGGCATAAATAAATACACCAGCAATTATTGAAGGGACTCCAGCTAAAACATTTACCCCAAATCTAATAAACCTAGAAAAAGCACCACCTTTAGAATATTCCGCCAGATATATGCCCCCGCCAACACCTACTGGTATCGCAATAATTGAAGCAATGGTAGTTATTATTAATGTCCCTATTAATGCCGGATTAATACCTCCTGCATCTAAATCATCTCCAGGAGGATTTGGTTCTAAAGTAAATAGTTCTGGTGTAATTTGAGATCCACCTTTGATAAGAATATAAGTTACCAGAAAAATCAAGGGAAGTATTGCAATCAATGCACAAATTACTGATAAAGAAGTAAAGAATTTATCTCCTATATTTCTGGATAATCTTTTCTGGTAATAAAGTGAATTCATAATTATCTAATATTTGAGACTGAATTTCTTAACTAGCCACTGCGCAAAGATATTTACTACCAAAGAAAGGATCATAAGTACAAAAGCCGCATAAAACAGTGATGAGACCTGACTTCCATCAGCTTCCCCAAACTGGTTTGCAAGCATGGAGGAAATGGTATATCCAGGAGATAATAGAGACCAACTAAATGCATTGGAATTGCCAATAATCATTGTGACAGCCATTGTTTCTCCCATTGCCCTCCCTAAAGCCAATAGAACACCTGCCATAATTCCTGATAACGCTGCTGGCAAGATTACTGAAAATATTGTTTTCCATCTACTTGCTCCAATTCCATAAGCTGCATTTCTTAGCTTTTTAGGAACCTGATTCAGTGAATCCCTTGCAATGGAAGTCACTATTGGCAAAAGCATTACTACTAAAATCAAAATCGCCAAAAGTGAATTCCTACCTGTAGGTTCTGAACTGAATAAAGGTATCCAACCAAAGAAATTATGTAAAAAGACAAAAAAGGCTCTAAAAAAAGGTTCCATTACAAATATTGCCCAAAGTCCCAATACAACTGATGGAATTGCTGCTAATAATTCAACAAAAGAACCTATTATTTCTCTAAAAACTTTCGGTACAAAGTCCTCGGTAATAAATATTGCAGTTCCAACGCCTAGAGGGATAGTTATTAATAGCGAAAGAAATGAAGTTACCAAAGTTCCATATATTGCAGTAAAAGCTCCGTATTCATCTTTTACAGGATTCCATTCAGAGGTTACGAGAAACTTCAAGCCATACCTTGAAAAGGATTCAAATGACTGAAAAAAGACTACTAAAATAATTCCCAAAAGTATTATTGCTACGAAACTAGACAAAACTAGAGCAGTATTCTTGAAGATAATATCTATATTTTTTTCGATACCGAATCTTTTACGATTCTTGAAAAGAGTTAATTTCTCTTCCATTAAAAAAAGAATATCTCTATAAATCTACTACTAAATGAGCAAAAAGACTTTCAAAAAAATCAAAAAATTTTGATATTTGATTATTTACTATTCCTCTTATTCTTGGATGACTGAATTAAGTTACCCATCCAATTTTGAATATTTAATAATACTTCTAAATCTAATTTGTAGTAAACCCACCTTCCTTCTTGTCTGTCACTGATTAGACCTGAATCTTTAAGAATTTTTATATGATAAGAAATTTTCGATTGGGACAATCCAGTAACTTTTACTATGTCGCAAACACATATCTCTCCATTCATCATTAATTCAAGAATATTTATTCTAATTGGATCAGAAAGAGATTCCATTATCCCAACAAACTGCGCACTATTAATCTTTTTAAGTTGCTCTAACAAGGCCTAGAGATAATTGATTTTTTAATATTAACCTAAAAAATATAATTTCACATATCAAGTGTTATTGATATATGGCTAATGCAGCTGGAAGATTATTAGGAACCTTACTATCTGGCTTATTATTTATGCTAGGCAGAAATGCCACTCTTGGTCTTCAATATTGTTTATATGCTTCAA
The DNA here is from genome assembly GCA_003209585.1 of Prochlorococcus sp. AG-449-G23. Lineage (GTDB taxonomy): Bacteria > Cyanobacteriota > Cyanobacteriia > PCC-6307 > Cyanobiaceae > Prochlorococcus_A. The sequence goes on along the minus strand of QCQJ01000010.1, from coordinate 9,329 downwards.
CTGCCTTGATTTTTATTGCATGGCTTACTAGTTCTAAATTACCTTCCTATTCTTCCAACAGCATCGATTGATTTTTTGAGAATTTCCCCTTTTAAAGGAACGAAGCCTAAAGCAGGAGCTTTTGATTGGTATTCATCACTTAACAGTTTATAGAACGTATCTTGAATTGCCTTAGTATTCCTGCCGTTACCTTTTTCATAAGCGAGTATCCAAGTCAAGGTTGCTATTGGATAAGCTCCTTTAGCAGTAGGGTTGGGATTTTTACCAGCCAAGTTTTCATCAAGATTTATTCCATTTAAAGCTATTGCTCCTGACTCAGTATTGGGAGTAACGAATTCACCAGAAAGATTTTGAAGTACAGCAGCTTTAACATTACCTTTAATATATGACTGGTTTACATAACCAATTGCACCTGGAGTATTTTGTATAACACCGGCCACGCCAGAATTGCCTTTAGCTCCGACTCCTGCAGGCCATTTAACAGATTTACCAGTACCAAGATTCCAAGTTTTAGAAAAAGCCTCCATAGAATTTGTAAAAGCTTTAGTAGTTCCTGAACCATCAGAACGATGAGCCCAAGTTAATTTACCTGACTTGCATCCTAATTCCTTCCAATTTTTTATCATTCCCAACGCAACTTGAACAGCTTGTTCTTGTGTTAGTTTCAAGTCGCAGTCATAGTTATATCCGAATGCAATTGTGCCTCCTACCATAGGTATTTGAACAAGCCCTCTTGTAACTTTCTCTATATCAGAATCTTTCATAGGATCATCTGATGCACCAAAATTTACAGTTTCATCTATAAAGGCTTTTCTACCAGACCCAGAACCTACTGCCTGATAATTAACTCTTGGGCCTCCAGATTTAGCTAAGTCAAAAAACCACCTAGTATAAATTTTTGATGGAAATGAAGCACCAGCTCCGCTCAATCTTTTTGAAGCAATCGCTGCTGGAGAGAAAACTAATGAGATAGCAGAAGAAATAATGAGAGCTTTCTTAAAAATGCTCATAACATCGTTATGGTTGAAGATAATTCATTTATAGCACCAAACATAAAGCCAAAAGCAAAGATTAAGAAATACATCAAAACATTTTGATATAATCAATAATTCTTGATATATCTATTTTATTAGCTCAGCTAGCAATTTAAATTTCAATTAAATATCAACTCTTTAATTAGAATTGGATTTTTGTTGTTACTCTGTTTTTATTTTGAGATTTGAATTCATAAAGTCCTGTATCAGTAAAAATAATCAACTCATCTCCTGATGTTTCTTCAATTGATATTCCTTCAGATTCTAAGTTTTTTACAGATACATTTCCTGTAAGTTTTAGAAATTTTCCATCCTTATCATAAGAAAGCTTGTCCGAATAAGCCTCAAAATTACCACTATTGCTTTTAATAACTACATTTCCCTTGGCCTCTAAATTACCTTCTAAAGTATTTACTTGAGAATCAGATGTAATTGTGTAATTAATTAATTCCTCAGCAAAAGAATATTCAGCTAATAAAAATAAAAAAGATGCAAAAAATAAGCTTTTCATTTACTCCCAACCCTTTTCTGCATTTTGAATAATCCATTGTGCAAGAACCTTATCCTCTCCATCCTTCAATTTATTTTTGTAACCCTTCATAAAACCAATTCCCTCATTAGCAATTATTGTTATTGAATTTACATCTGCTATTCCCCTTTTTTCAAGGTCGGAAAGTTTTAATGATTTAGATCCTTTGAGAACGACTGACCCACCTCTTACGTGGCAGCCTGCACAAACATTTCTAAAAATTGTTTCTCCATCTCTAATATCAGAAGCCATAAGATATCTATTTTGCAAAGAGGTTTGAAGAATAATTATTAAAGTAATTACAGGAATTACAAATAGAAATTTAAATATTTTCATTTGATTTATTCCACCCACAATCAATTTAGCAATTAATTCTGAATCTCGATCTATCTACTTTAATAGTTCTACTGCTACAACAAGATTTCCTAATAATCCGTTCAAAATATTTAGCTGTTCTTTACTACCAAAGGCTATTAATACCTGACCTGGTTGAAGTATGAAATTACCTCCAGGATTAGTGAACAACTTTTCATTTTCTTTAATGGCTAATATTTTTGCACCACTCTTTTTGCCTATTCCGAGTTCAGAAAGTGATCTTTTCTCCGCAGTTTCAAAAAGACTAATATCATTACTTAATTCAAATTCTTCAATTTCACATTCACTTCCTGCTAAAAGATCCAGAAAATCAATGGCTATTGGTCTTAAAGCCATTGAGGCCATTGCTCTACCTGCAGCTATATAAGGGCTTACAACTATACTTGCACCGGCTAATCTCAACTTACTTGCGGCTTCTTCAGTTCCAGCTCTTGCTATTACTCTTATAGAACTTCTTATCCCCTTAGCACTTAAAACCACATATAAATTTGCAGCATCATTAGGCAAAGTAACAACCAAACTCTTACATTTTTCTAACCCTGCCAGTTTTAAAGTCTCATCAAGAGTCGCATCAGCACAAAGCACTTCTAAACCATTTTCTTCAGCAATCTTTTTTCTATCTTCATCACTCTCAACAACAATAATTGGAATATTTTGCGTTTTTATTTGGTTAGATATTTCCTGACCAACCCTCCCATATCCGCACAAAATTACATGATTTTCCATTTTTCTAAGAAGTCTTTTAAAACGTAATTCGTTTACTCTTTGAAAATAGCCGGATTCGAATAATCTAACAGCTTTTTGAAAGGTAAATTGAATAAAGATCAATCCGCCTACGATTACTAAAACAGTTACGATCCTGCCTTCAGGACTTAAAGGTTGAACTTCTCCAAAACCAATAGTGGTTATTGTGATCAGAACCATCCATAAGCAATCACTCCATTCCCAGCCCTCTGTTATTCGATAGCCAATTGCACCTAAAAAAAACAGAAAGAATAAAGAATAAATAAGACCAAACCAAGGCCTTAAATAGTCTTTAATAAAATAGAACTCAAATAATCTAAGCTTCATATCCCTTATTATCGTTAACTATTCAAAAATTTCAAAAAAATTTTCTATTATGTTCCTAAAACTATTTATTTGATTAAGTGAAATACATATTAAGCAGGATAATAATATTTATTTTCGTAGCTGTATGCATTAAACAAATGATTACTGTCTCAGGTCTTATTTAATGCTTGATTAAAAATTAATTTATGGTTTTACTTGTACTGATTCAATAAGAAAATCAGAAGCTGCTTTTAACCAATCAGCGACTGTAAGACGGAGGTCAGGTTGAGAATATACAAGCGCGACAATAATTCCAACTAAAATTATCTTCACCATGGGAATTCAAATATTCTTATGAATTAAAGCACAACTATTTGGTAAAAAGAACCTTAAATTTATAAAAAATAGATTAATTAAAATTTCTCTAATTGATTAAACAAGTATTCCACTCTTCTTAGATTCACACCTAAATCTGATTGCCCTAATCTTGCTGCAGATCTTATCTGAATAATTCCTTTAGATCTATCTACATAACTTCTCACATCAAGCTTTAAAATTTCGAGGTCATCTGGAAATCTAAAAATTAAGCTTCTACAAACACCCCTCCAATAATTTCTACCACTTTCAATAACTTCTGTACGAGGTAAACCTTCTGCCAGAGAAACAAGTTGAATAAACTTTTGATCAACATTTATTAGTTTCTTTTCTACTAAGACACTATTTAATGGATTAGTTATTGGAGCAAGACCTTGGATGGAAGAAACCATATTTTTTAAGAACGATGTAAATGTTCTAACCGATTTCATATACAAAGTGAGAGAAAAAAGTAAAGAATTTTCCTATATATTTGATCTCTTTATAGAGATTCCTTATTTTGTGATCAAAATTCTAAAATTTGAGATTTTTTATTGTTTTTTTTGATAGAGATGGTTGCCTGGATTGTTTTATATTTAGTTTCCTAACCCATAAAAAAACTCCAACAAACAAAAATATTTCAACAATAATTCCAACCTTTATTAAACTCATTTTTTATCCTCTTTTTTCTTGTTGGTGCCCTCTATGTATGGCACAAGAATATTTAACAACCACTTTTTTAATGAACTTAAAGATTTCATAATCTATTTACTTGCCTTTTCTCCACATGCTCCTCCCTTTGATGAGATCCTCTATATTTGGCCAAGCTGCTATTAATTCTTTAAGTGCCTTTCTATTAGGAGTATAGAAAACACATGACAATGCACTTATTACATAAAGTATGAACCATAACTTACTTTCTGAATAAGCTAAAAACAAAGAGAAAAGAAAACTTCCAATAAAGAAAAAGAAAAAAGTCCTATTTACTATTTCTAATGGACTTCTTTTAAGTCTGTAAAATTTAGTCTTTTTAATATCTTCTTCAGTATCTTTCAGAAATTTACTTTCGTAAGAATTAATTATTTCTTCTTCAAGAACCTTTTCATACTCTAAATTATCAATTGGATCACCACTATCCTTTTTATTTTTCATTAAAAATACATGAGCATAAATATAGTAACTAATTTAAGGTGTTTTAAAAAGTATCAAATTTTATCTATTTAAAGAAGCTATACGAATAGATCATGGTTTTGGAAATACTTTAAAATTGTCTTATTTATAAAAGATAAATTAGTCAAAATATTCTTTTTAATTTTCCCAAATCTTTCGGTCATTTAAAATAATCACGTCTATAAACTTCTTAGCATCAATTAAATTGGGAGGCAATATTTAATTCTGGAGTTAATATAGTTTAGAGATTTTAATAATAATCTATATGCAAAGGTATTTAATTTCCTACGAATTTACAGATGGCGAGGATCAAGAAGAAGGGGCAGAAATGCTAATTAATTGGTACGAATCAGGTGGTCCCCAAAACCGACCTGAAAACTATGAGGTTCATTCTTGGATTTTTATGGTTCAAAATGGGATTGGACATTCTGTAGTGAGTGCAGATTCTCTTGAGACAATTTGGAAGCAATGGCATCCCTGGAGAAGGTTAATGGATATAAGTATTCAGCCGTGCATGGATCTTGATGAGACAGTCGGATTATTCAAAAAACAAACAATGAATACACGTATAGTCTAAAAGTTTTTCTAATCTCTATATATAAGTTTCTTTTTAGTAGCACCTAATACTACATATATATTTCACTGCGTTAAAAAGAATAAGATTTATTTTCCATGATGAATGATTCTTATCACATTTACTTCAAAGGAGAAATTCTTTTCAAGAATTTAAGTAAAGATGAATTCGAATTTGTTTGGGGGAAACTTTATACATCTTATATAAATGCCCTAAATAAAGAGCTAACCTACGAATTAATTAGCGAAAACAATATTATGGGGCCGGCCTTTAATCTTGAGCCATCTTACTAAATCAAGAACTAAATCCTAGATCATGAATAAAATAAGAAAAGCTCTCTCTCTTTTATTTTGAGGTACTCTTTCTCTTCTTTAGTTATATCCAAAGCTATTTTATTTGCCTCAATTTCGATATTAGAACTATAAGTTTCAAAGTTATCCTCTCTTTTAAATAAGGCAACAATACCAATATCTGTTATAAACCAAATAAAATGATTAGTTTCCCCAATTGGCTCCTCTTTCAAAGAGTCAATAATCAAATCACATGTTGAATCCATTTAATTGTTTTGTGAAGTATTTTTAATTGCCCCCATTGCAAAAACTTACGGCATCAGAATTGGTACCACCATCTTCAATAATTTCTGCAACACATTTATTAAAAAGTTTAGACTCCTTTTTTACTGAACAGAATCCAAAAGCAATCGCAGCTAAAGCTATTGCAGATACGAAACTAGAACCAAGTTGTATGAAACCATAAGCAAGCATAATGTTTTTCTTTCCAGAACATTTTTTTGAATCTTTTTTTTCTTCTGACATTTTGGATTTTGTAACTAGGTTTAATCTATTTGGTTCATTTTAGATCTGATGAATATTTCCATAGAGAAAACCGAATCAAACATTTTTTGACCGACTAAGACAAAAATTATAAATTTCAAGTTTAGATTGATTTTTCTTCACTTTAATTTTCAAATTGATACATCTTGAAGAAAAAACATTATAAATTTTTTATCAACATAAACTTCTGGAATAAATTTTTTATCATTTTTTAAAAGTAATGATCCCACTGTTATAACAATTGATCATGGTAGTTTTAAACTATATTTTATTTTTCTTGATGAAGTATTAATACTTAGAAAAGTTTTCCAGAAAAGCTTGTTTTGATAATGCTCCCCGAGAGTTATCCACTTTTTAAGGGTTTTTCAACAGGGTTTTCCACAATATGTTGATTAAATTTGAATTTCTATGTGCAAAATAAAATATTATCTTCTTTTTTAAAAAACTATCCACAAATTTTTTTTAGGAACTCTATGATCTCAAAAGTCTTTTAATAATTTCAAGTTCAGATTTATGAATCTAAAGGAGACAAAAAAGAATTTAACTTTTGAAATCAAAAAAGAGTTGAGAAAATCTAAGCTAGATGTTCTTACCAATGAAAATGATTTTTTAGTAAAAAATCTCAAAAAGGCTGGTTAATTTATTAGAGCTTAAATTTTTTTTAGTTTGCCAAATATAAAATTTCTATTAAATATACAAAAAATTATCCCGATACTAAACAGGTACAACAAATCCTAGTTATATTTATTAGATCTCAACAAGAGATCAGATTATAAATATAAACTTAAAATTCCTAATTTTTTTAAATTTTATAAACATTTATTTTCCCTTTTTCGAATCTTAACTTTTATAAAAGATGAATACCCAAGAACTAAAAGTAAACTATAAAAAGCTTTTAATCAAAGCTGCTCAAGCAAACGGTCGTAAAGAAACTGTTTCTTATTTAAATCGTGCTGCTAAAATCAAGTCAAAAATCTACTTAACTTCTAAAGTAAATTGCTTAAGATGTAATGGAGCAGGATTTTTAAGGGTTTCATTAGATGAAACGAAAACTTGTTTATCTTGTTATGGGAAGGGTTTCTTAATTAAAGAAAATCGGCAGCTTTAAAACATATTTACTTATTAATGAAAGATCTCATTCAAGCTCATAAAAAATTAATTAAAACAGTTAAAGAACAAATGGGGTTATCAGATTATGGTATGTACTGGCTAGCTTTCCTAGAAGGAGGATTAACTATTTGGTTGCTTGATAGAATATTTTTTCACTGGTTAAAGTTTTAATTTTGATTTAACATCAAAAAAATTCTGTAGACATTAAAAAAATTAATTTATCGAAATCGTTTTAAAAGTTGTAGCATAGTAGAAAAACTAATATGCAATTACTGGGATTAATCCTTCTTCTGGCTAGTAGCTGGTATTTATGGAAATTAACATCAAACTTCCTTGATGAACCAACAAAAAAAGAGTTAAAAAATAGTCTTAATAGCCTCAAAAATAAATTATCCGAGGGGAAACAAAATTTCTCCAAAGCAAAAATAAGTGAAGCTTGGGAAAAATACAAAGAAGAAGGGGGAGCCTTATCTAATAAAGAAAAAAGCTAGTGGACTTTTTTATTATTACAAGCCTCACTAGAGATATTTCTAGAATTGATCTAATTGGTATTTTGATTGGCCATTTAATTTTTGGTGTTGCATTGACAATGCTTTTAGATTGGACGTGGTTGAAGAACCTTATGAGTGAAGAAGATAAAAAAAAGATGCTTAAAAGTTATACATGGAAAGACTTATTAGTTGATGGAGCAATTGTTACCGTAGTTTTAGGAATAATCTTTTTAATAATCAGCATTTTTCTATAAATGAACGTAACTTACATACTTTTAGTTTTTTTAATAATATCAATTGTGATTTTCACTCAAATAATAAATTCCTCCGACAAAAATCATAATAAATGACAGAAGTAGCTAGCAACTCCTCAACTGGATGGTTTTTAATTGCTTTGGTAAGCACTTTATCTTTTTTAGCCTTAATATATTTTGGCCAGGAAAGATAGCATACACTTTAAAAGATTTTTTAAATTCAAAAAAAAAACTCTGTATCTTCTTAAGATTCAGAGTTTTTGATTAAAAAGTGACTGATTTATATAAATCTATTGATTATAAAACCTTTTTTCTTAATTAAAGAAAAAGAGACCGATAAACGTGATGAAGATACTAAATTCACGGTCCCTTTGATAACCGTATTTTTCGGTAGATACGACAATGAATCACCTCCTTACTAATGTTTTTTTAAAGATAACTAAAAGAATTGAACAAGGAAAGAAATACATTAAAAATTTAAAATTTTTTTAACAAATCTACGATAAAAATCTATAAAAAATAAAAGTATAGATATTACCAAGGCAAAACTTCTCCTTTGGCATGCCAAAACGTACCTGAATTTTCTTTATTTAAAGAATCAATACGTTTTAAAAGGCCATTTGCTGATTCTTCAGGACTAATTCCATTTCTTGTAAAGCCAGTCATTCTTGTACTCACTAACCCAGGATGCAAAATAGCTACATAAATATCTTCTTTTGATAAATCTATAGAAAGTGATTTTGCTGCCATGGACAAGGCAACTTTAGACATTCTGTAACCATAAGAACTTCCAGATGAATTATCTTCAATAGAGCCCATTCTACTTGTTAGAAAAACAACTTTAGAAGATCTTTTTAAAAGATGCTTGAGTGATTGAGTCATACATATTGGGCTCAATGCATTAATCTCAAATTGACGCAAAATACTTTTTTTATCTAAGTTTTCGAAAGAATTAAATTCATAAATCCCTGCATTATGAATTAAGCAATCTAAATTTATTCCAGATAGTTTTTTACACAAATTTGTTATGGACTCATTAGAAGAAATTTCTATATTCTCTTCAATTCTCACTCCTAAATCACTAAGTTCTTTTGAAGCTTTCCTACACGTTGCAATTACATTATCACCCCTCTTATGAATTTGCCTACATAGTTCTAATCCAATACCCCTATTTGATCCTGTAACTAGATAAGTTGACATCTCTAAACTAAAAAATAAAAAATTAATCTAAATCCAAATATAAAAAAAACAAACTAGAAATAGAAAAAATTTATAAAATTCCTTATAAGATTTTTTAGGTTATAATAATCTGTGATATTTAAAAGATCTTATAAAAGAAAGCAAATATATTTTTATCATCAAAATTTAATGTATGGAAATTTTCAATCAAGAATTTATACAAGAGATTATTAGGTTAACGTGGAGAAATCCTGCTTTCATGGCTATAGCAATTGCATTGGTTTGGCTTATCCCACAATTATTTATCAGAAAAATAATGGCAAAAAAATATGAACAAAGAAAAATAGAAATTCAGAAAAATAAAATTCAGAAGCTT
>QCQJ01000009.1 GCA_003209585.1 Prochlorococcus sp. AG-449-G23 | reverse complement strand
TCAAATAATAATTTAAATTAATTAATGAGTAAGAAAAAATTTTTATTCCAGAAACAGGAGTTCGATGGTTGGAAAACATTAAATGATACTGTAATGGGTGGTTCAAGTTCATCTTTTTGTGAAATTTCAAATTCTGGTTTGTTATTGAAAGGCAATATTGTCGAGAAAGCAGGAGGATTTGTTAGTTGTAGATCGTCTTTATATAAACCCTCCTTAAATGTATCTGAATATTCGTCCTTTGAATTAAATATTGATGGACAAGGGAGGACTTTTAAATTTGCAGTCGCTTGTGAAGATGATCTGCTTGGACTGACCGAATTTATTCCTGGTGGTCTCAGATGGATTAAATCATTCCCAACAAAAAAATTCGGAACAACAAATATTCTAATTCCTTTTAGTGCTCTTAAACCTTCAGTAAGAGCAAACAAAGTTCGTTTCCCATTTAAATTCAAGCCATCTAAAATTAAAAGATTGCAATTATTACACTCTAAGTTTGGAGATGATGGATTACTCAATAATGAGTTTAAACAGGGTTCGATAAAAGTTTTAATTAAATCAATAAGTGTTATTTGAAAATCTACCTAAGAATATGGAGAGCTTAATCGCTAAGTCAGCAGATTTAACAAATAAACCTTTTATTCATTCGGTCGTAAAAATAAATGGTTCATACGAAATAGAAGAAGATATTGATTTGACCGTTAATATCTTATGTCGAGATCAAGAAGGTAAAAGGTTAGAAATTTATGATCTTGAATTAGAACTTTTTAAATCAAATAAAGAGTTGGTTTTAGTTATCTCTAAGCTTAATTTTCCTGATGAACCAATCTTATGGTGTGGAGTTAAAACATTATGGATGGATAGCAATAATGGGAAAAAATGTAACTCACCAAAATACAGCGCTAAATTAGAAAATTTAGCAAATAGGATAAAAAGTTTTATTGATTAAGAAAATAAAATTTGAGCTGATTTATAAATCAGTAACAGCCCCTAAACTTGATGTGCTTACAATCCTCGAATATTTTGAAAGTATCCCTCTTTTGTATTTTTGTTTAGGTTTTACCCAATCTTTTTTCCTTTTTTCTAATTCTTCGTTAGATAAATCAACTTCAATTAGTTGTTTAACAGCATCTACGGTAATTAAATCACCTTGCTTTATTAGAGCAATATTTCCGCCAACAGCGGCCTCTGGAGCTATGTGTCCCACAACAAGTCCATAAGTACCACCGCTAAATCTTCCATCGGTAATTAAAGCCACCTTCTCTCCAAGTCCCTGACCAACAATTGCAGATGTAGGGGCTAACATCTCTCTCATACCTGGTCCTCCTACAGGCCCTTCATTTCTAATAACAACAACATCACCAGCTTTGATATCATTATTTAATATTGATTTTAAACAATCCTCTTCACTTTCAAAAATTTTTGCTGGACCTGTTAATACAGGGTTTTTTACTCCGCTAATTTTTGCTACAGAACCTTCGCTTGCTAAGTTACCTTTTAAAATCGCTAGATGTCCTTTTTTATAAAGAGGTTCATCTATATCTCTTATAACATTTTGATTTGTTGGAGGTTTCTCTGGAATATTTTGTAAGTATTCTGAGATGGTTTTGCCTTCAATGTTTTTGCATTCGCCATGAATTAATCCAGCATTCAAAAGTATTTTCATTACTTGTGGAATCCCACCTGCATTATGAAGATCCACCGTTACATATTTCCCACTCGGTTTAAGGTCACAAATAACGGGTACTTTTTGTCTTATTCTCTCAAAATCATTTATGTTGATATCTATTCCTGCAGTGTTTGCAATGGCTAAGATGTGCAATACCGCATTTGTTGATCCTCCAATTGCCATAATTACTGATATAGCATTTTCAAATGCTTTCTTAGTCATTAGGTCTAGAGGCCTTATATCTTTTTCTATCGCAGAGACCAATATCTCAGCACTTTTTTCTGCACTCAGTTCTTTTTCAAGATCTTCAGCAGCCATAGTTGAACTGTGAGGAAGACTTAAACCTAATACTTCGATAACCGCAGACATTGTATTAGCTGTAAACATCCCTCCACAGCTCCCAGCGCCCGGAATACAATTTTTCTCAACTTGGATTAGCCTTTCTTCATTAATTTTGCCTGATGTTAATTGTCCAACAGCTTCAAATGCACTGACAACAGTGAGATCTTCTCCATGTAATTTCCCTGGTTTGATTGTCCCTCCATAAATAAAAATTGAGGGAATATTCATTCTAGCAATTGCTATCATGGCACCTGGCATATTTTTGTCACATCCACCTATAGCAAGCACTCCATCCATACTCTGTGCATTACATGCTGTTTCTATTGAATCAGCAATAACTTCTCTTGAAACTAGAGAATACTTCATGCCCTCTGTTCCCATAGAAATGCCATCACTTACTGTGATGGTTCCAAACATTTGAGGCATCCCTCCAGATCTTCTTATTGACTCTTCAGCTCTGAGGGCTAACTTATTTAAACCTATATTGCATGGTGTTATGGTGCTGTATCCATTTGCAACTCCAATAATGGGTTTATTAAAATCTTCATCATTAAATCCAACAGCCCTTAACATCGATCTGTTAGGGGATCTTTGCACACCTTGGGTTATTGCAGATGATCTGAGTTTATTCATATTATTTGAGAACCTTATTAATTCTATTGCCCCAACTCTTCTAGTTGCTTCCTCACATCAGCAATTGCAGAATTAAGTTGTTCAACTTTCTTTTCCAGATTCTCTCCTTGAACTTCATTTATATTTTCATTTGAATCAATCGCTTCAGAACCGTCTTGAATTCTTGAGGAATACATCATTGCTTTTTGTTTTTTTTCCTCCTTTCGTTTGTCTGCTTCGGATATCAACCACCAAGCTAGACCTGCTGCTCCAATAAAAGCACCGCTTATTAATGATAAAAGATTATTTGAAGACGAATCTCTGTATTCAGACATTGGTAAAATTTTTACTCCTACATTATATATTAGTTCTTATCTTGAAATATAGTACTCAAACGCAATAAAGGATTCCCAATACCCGGTAATAATAACTTTGTATTTTCGTCTTCCTCATCTATGCAAGAGGTGTAGATTACCTGACTAGGAAATAATTTCGCAATCTCATTTAACCCTTTATTTGAGCAAATTGCAGTTATTAACAAAATCCTATTGGAATCAACTCCTAATTCCTTTAATTTAATTAAAGTTTCTAATGTTGCTGATTTTGTCGTTATGCTTTCTGAAAAAAATATAATCCCCTCATTTGATTCAATACTCTTAGGTAGATCGCCCAATAAAAGGGTCGAATTAGGAATTACTTCTTTAGATCCGTACCAAAGAGATAAGCCTTCAGGCATCATTGCGAAAACTTTTATTGGATATTCATTATTAATAAAAAATCCATCAGTCTCCCCATTTTCAGTATTTATAATTTGTTTTTTATATGGTAGCCAATTACGCAATGCTTCATAAGTAAGCCATTTCCCCAATTGCTCATATCCTGTTGAGTACAAAATATTTGGAGTGTTTTTTTCTCGCAATATAGAAAGCCAATGTTTTATTAATGGATGAGGAGGAACAATAACCTTTAGTGACATTGCCATATATTTTCCTTTAAGATAATCTTACAAACTTTAAATACTTAAGTTCTAAAATACAGTTTTATTATGATTAAATCAATTGTTTTACCCCCACTAAAGAATGCATTAATTACTTTGTTATTTATTGGGATATTATTTTTTAATTCTGTTAATTCTGCATGGGCTAAACGACCTCCTGAGATTAGAAACCAACAAGACCTTAATTTAGAGCCAGATATGCATGGTCAAGATTTAAGCGGTAACGAATACGTTAAGTTTGATTTGAATGGGTTTGATTTCAGTGAAAGTAATTTAGAAGGTGCGGTATTTAATAATAGTAAATTGCAAAATGCAACTTTTACGGGTGCTAATTTGAGAGACGCTCTTGCCTATGCAACCGACTTTACAGATGCAGATCTTTCGGATGTTAATTTCACAAATGCTTTATTAATGGAGAGTAATTTTGAAGGAGCAAAAATAGATGGCGCAGATTTTACTGATGCTGTTCTTAGTCGTACACAACAAAAACAATTATGTTCGATTGCTAATGGCACAAATAGTTCTACAGGAGAGAGTACAGAGTATAGTTTAGGATGTTAATAACTAAGTATGAAAAAGAAAATACCAGTAATAGTAGTTTCAGGATTTCTTGGCTCAGGTAAAACAACTTTCCTTCGTTATTTATTAAAGGAGAGCAATAAAAAATTTGGTTTAATAATCAATGAATTTGGTGATGTTGGAATTGACGGTGATTTAATTAAAAGTTGCGATAGATGTGATGAAACTGAAGATGACTGTGTAATCGAATTAAAGAATGGATGTTTATGTTGTACTGTTCAAGATGATTTTGTTCCATCAATAAAAGCTCTCCTCGAATTTAATCCTCCTATCGAATCAATAATTATTGAAACAAGTGGCTTGGCACTACCAATTCCCTTGATTCAAGCACTTAATTGGCCTGAAATTAGGTCTTCCATCTACCTTGATATTGTTGTAGGTATCGTTAATGGAGAATCAATGCTTAATGGTTCACCAATTAATGATCTAAATAAAATAACAAAACAATATAACGAAACAGATAAAATTGATCACAACACCACTATTGAAGAACTTTTTGAGGAGCAACTTGAAGTCTCTGATATAGTTTTAGTCTCTAGATCAGACATCTTAAATAATGATCAATTTGACTTTGTAAAAAATAAAATCAAGGGTAGTCTAAACTCATCTGTCCCAGTCCTCAAATCCAAAAATGGCAAAATTGATTTAAATTATCTATTTGATCTTAAATTTAAAAAAGAGACTTATAAAGAATTTTTAACGGAAGAACATGATCATAATCATGTTGAGCTTGTATCAGATTCAATTAAATTAAATTATTTCCTTGAAAAAAATGACTTTGAAAAAGTAATGTCAAAAATCTTGGATGAATTAAGCATTCTTCGAATAAAAGGACGTATTTGGATACCAAACAAATCATTGCCTTTACAAATACAAATTGTTGGAAAAAAAATTAATACTTGGTTTGAAGAAGCTCCAGATAATTGTTGGATACCAAACGATAATGCAGGGCTTGAATTAGTAATAATTTCCTTTGATGAAAAATCTATAAAAACTTTCAATAGAAAAATTAAAGAGAAATTTAAGATTTTAAGTGACTCAAAAATAGCAATTTGACTATATAGTTAGCTGTCGGGATACTTATTACAGTAGACAGTCCAATTATGGAAAATCCAAAAATTGCTTTAAAACATATAATCTATGAGGACGTTATATCAATTGATAAAATAAAATGTTCAAAATGTGGAGGGGCAGGAAATTTCAAAACACATGAAAATTCAAGAAGAACTTGCCTAGTTTGTTTTGGTAGAGGCTACATAAATATTTAATAACTCAGAAAACTTTAAGGTAAAAATATTTGTTTATTAATCAATAGTACTTTTTATTAAAATTTAAACTAATCTTCTATTAGCAATTAATTTTTAATTGGAACAATTTGCTGTAAAAGTTTTTGTAAGACTAAGACCCTCAGTTTTAGATCCAGCAGGGGAAGCTACCAAATCTGCTTCTATAAAACTTGGAGCCGAGGGAATAAAATCATTACGTATAGGAAAAATGATTGAGGTGAAAATAGAAGGTAATGGTGAAAACGAAGTAAGAGAAAAAATTGATTTATTGTGTGATAGGTTATTCGCAAATACTGTTATTGAAGATTATGAGTATTCACTAGAAAAATTATAAGATGGATAATTTTACTGTAGGAATTGTTGTCTTCCCTGGTTCTAATTGCGATCGAGATGTTTCATGGGCATTGGAAGGTTGTTTAGACATAAGAACAAAATACTTGTGGCATGAGTCTTCAGATTTAAGTGATGTAGATGCAATAGTTTTACCTGGAGGATTTAGTTATGGTGATTATTTAAGATGCGGAGCAATTGCGAGATTCTCTCCATTAATAAATGCCTTGGATGAGTTTGTTAAAAGCGGGAAAAGAGTTTTAGGAATTTGTAATGGGTTTCAAATTTTGACAGAATCAGGGTTTTTGCCAGGTGCTCTTGTTGCAAATAAAAATCTTAATTTTATTTGTGATGACGTTGAACTGGATATCGTTTCTTCAAAAGGAGGTTGGTTCAATAATGGAGATGAAAAACAAACTATTAAGTTGCCAATAGCGCATGGGGAAGGAAGATATCATTGTGATTCTGATACTTTAAAAAAACTTATTGATAATGAATTGATTGCTTTGAGATATAAAAATAATCCCAATGGATCCTCATTCGATATCGCAGGCATAACTAATGAAAAGGGAAATGTTCTAGGTTTAATGCCTCATCCAGAGCGAGCATGTGACGAGACAATTGGTGGGACTGATGGTCTCTTTACATTAAAATCATTAATATTGAAATAAAAAAAAGACCCCCAATTTTGGAGGTCTTTTTTTATTTAATTTGGGAAGAAATTAAGCAGTAGCTTTTACTTTTGGATCTAAATCACCTTTTGCGTAAAGATCAGCAAAATAATTAGTGCTGTTTTGTTTGATCTTACTTGCTTGACCTTCACACCAGAACTGCTTGTATCTATCAAGACAAACTTGCTTCATGTATTTTCTAGCAGGCTTGTTGAAATGTCTTGGGTCAAAGTTTGCCTTATCAGCAAATGCTGCCTCTCTAACCGCGGCAGTGAAAGCAAGTCTGTTATCGGTATCAATGTTGACTTTCCTAACTCCATTTCTTATCCCCTCTTGAATCTCTTCAACTGGAACACCATATGTCTGAGGAATTTCACCACCATATTTGTTAATAATATCTAACCATTCCTGAGGAACCGAACTAGATCCATGCATTACAAGATGGGTATTTGGAAGTGCTTTATGTATTTCAGCAATTCTGCTTATTGCAAGAACTTCTCCTGTAGGTTTTCTTGTAAATTTATAAGCACCATGACTTGTACCTATAGCAATAGCTAAAGCATCAACTTTTGTTTTAGCAACAAAATCTGCTGCTTCTTCAGGATCAGTCAAAAGCATATCTGTAGAAAGTTCACCTTCAAATCCATGACCATCTTCTGCTTCTCCTTTACCTGTTTCTAATGAACCTAGGCAACCCAATTCGCCTTCAACACTAACTCCAACTGAATGAGCAAAATCTACTACTTTTTTTGTAACTGCAACATTATATTCGTAACTCGCGGGTGTTTTTGCATCTGCCTCTAGAGAACCATCCATCATAACTGATGTGAAACCATTTATTGCTGCTGAATAACATGTTGATGGCTCATTACCATGGTCTTGGTGCATTACTACTGGAATATTAGGATATGTTTCTGTGGCAGCAAGGATTAAATGACGTAGGAAAATTTCTCCTGCATAATTTCTTGCCCCTCTTGATGCTTGGAGGATTACAGGACTATCAGTTTCATACGCCGCTTCCATGATTGCTTGAACTTGCTCAAGGTTATTAACATTGAAAGCTGGAATACCGTAACCATTTTCAGCAGCGTGATCTAAAAGTAGTCTTAAGGGAACGAGGGCCATAATAAAAATAAGTTAAATGCTTTATAAAGCATATGTTTCCGAGATTTTAGTATAAAGAGGTATCAAATGTCACGTCATTAGATATACAAAATACTAAATTAAAGAAACTAATTTTATGACCCAGGGTGTATTTTTTTAGGATTTTTTTTTAGTAGGTGTAGCCTGCCACAAATAATTGCTCATCAGATGAAGGTTGAGATCCTGCTACGTAGGTACCTTTTGAAGCTTCAGAGTTTGCTTGAGCTCTTGCTATTAATGCTTTTTGCCCTCCTTCGACATCGCTTCCTTTCCAGGCCTTTAAGCATGAGTGTTGAAGTGCTCTTCCATAGGAGAATGAAACATTCCATAAAGCTTTCCTGTAAAGAGTGTTCATATTATTTAAATAAACAGAAGCTGCTTCTTCGCTTAACCCTCCTGATAAGAAAACTATTCCAGGTACGGATGCAGGAACACATCTTTCCATAGTTCTAATTGTCATTTCAGCAACTTTCATAGGATCAGCCTTTGTTGGACATTCTGCTCCGTTAACAGTCATAGAAGGTTTTAATAGAGTTCCTTCTAGAAAAACTCCATTTGCTTGACAGGCAATATAAACCTGCTTTATTACTTCTTCTTGAACTTCAGCAGTTTTTTCAATAGTATGATCGCCGTCCATTAAGATTTCAGGTTCAATAATTGGGACTAAACCAGATTCTTGAACTGATCTTGCATACCTTGCTAATCCCCAAGCATTCTCTTGAATTGATAGTTTTGAAGGATAACCATCATTTGTAATCTGCAGAACTGCTCTCCACTTTGCAAATCTTGCACCTTGTTCATAATATTTTGCTGCTCTCTCAACTAACCCGTCTAGGCCAGAGCAAAAAGTTTCTACATCTCCTGCACCAGGAAGTGGATTTAGGCCTTTATCAACCTTTATCCCTGGAATAATACCTAAATCGTTTAGTTTTTTAACCATTGACTCACCATCTTGGTGATTCTGATAAAGAGTTTCTTCAAAAAGGATTGCTCCACTTATATATTTGCCAAGGCCTTCTGTAGTAAAAAGCATTCCTCTATATGCCTTCCTATTGTCTTCAGTATTCTCAACGCCAATTCCAGCGAGTCTTTTACCTACTGTCTTAGTGGATTCATCAACCGCTAATATCCCTTTTCCTTTAGAAGCTAGTAATTGAGCATTTTCTTTAAGCTCATTTTTGTAATAATTTAAAGCCATTCTTTAATAAATCAGTTCAATTGATTTTTCCAGAATATGAAAAAAAAATAAAATCAATTCAATACTTTATCGGGTGATAATTGCTACTTATAAATGTATAGCCTTAAATTTTGATAATTAATCCACTTTTCGATGATTCTCTTATGGCTTCGCAAACTTTATGACTAGCAAGTCCCTCACATAAGCCTGGGATTACAGGTGTTCTATTTATTATACTCTGAGCCCATAAATTTTGAATTCTCAAAACTGGAGCTATTCTCCCATCAGTCCATGTTTTTTCAAAATTAAAACTTGAATCTGCAGTTAGATTTTGTATTTTATTTTCGTTGTTTGAATATTTCAAATTAAAACCATGTACATAATCTTTTTGGTTTTCGCTTTTAAGAATAAGTGAACCTTCGCTTCCATATATTTCTAAACTAAATCCTCTACCATTTTTAGAAATCGATGATAAAGATACCTGACATGGAATAAGATTCGAGCTGTAGTTTGATATTTCTATATTAGCGAGACAAACATCCTCGCTAGTAACATCATTTAAATCAGATGAATTAGGTAAAGGTCTTTTTTTGATTGATGTTGCTAACTTACCAGATACATTTATTGATTCTCCAAAAAACCAATTCAACATGTCGAATGCATGTGTACCCAAGGCGCCAATAACTCCTCCACCTTTTTCTTCCAAAGAATACCAATTCCAAGCTCTTCTAGGATCTGATCTGCTCCCCATTAACCAATCTAATTTGACTAAATATATTTCTCCTAATATATTTTCATCAAGAAGTTTTTTTGTCTGAAGAAAAAGGGGCACTGCTCTATATTCGAAATCAACACATACGCTTAAGTTATTAATCAAAGATATTCTCTGAAGCTCTTCTATTTCACGGGAGGTTATTGAAACAGGTTTTTCTAGTAGCAAATTTTTATTGTTCTCGAGTGCTCTTTTTGCTAATTTAAATCTTGATTCAGGAGGGGAAGCAATAATGATCCCATCAATTTCTGGAGATTTAATTAAGTCATCCCAATCATGAAAAAAATCTAAGCCAGTTTCTTTTTCTAATATCGATTCCTGCTTTTTCTCGTAATGATAAATAGCTACAGGAGTTAAGTAATCAGACTCTTTTAATGCCTCTAAATGAACTTTTTTACCAAACCCTAGTCCAGCGATTGCTATTTTTAATTTTTTATTTTGAGAGTTCATTCTTATCCATTAATAAACTCTGAACAGCTTTTTTCAATAACAACATCTATTAGTTCATCATTATTAGAAGTTTGCCATTTTGAATTAAATTGAGGGATTCCATTTATTGAAGTATCTTTAAACTTTTTTTCATCGCAATTAATTCTCATTACATAAAGTGATAACTCTCCATCATCATCCGAATTAGTTGGGTTTTTAAAGAACTTTGTTAAGACACTTATTTCACCATTTGGAAGCGGCTTAATACTGCCTTTATCAAGCCATTCTTTCCCTTCATTATTCTCTTTTAGAAGGACCCAGTCAACATTTCCTATCCCAAATGAATATGGAGCAGAATTTAATATAAAAAATAAAAGGATTAAAGAAAAATAAAAGAAATTTGAAATAATTCTCATTTTATATATTTGCTTTTGCAAGTCCTTTTACTCCATGAATTTTTAAAATTTTAGTAAGAGTATCCTTGAGATCTTTCCTCTTAACTATTACATCAACAAAACCATGCTCAAGCAGATATTCAGCTGTTTGAAAATTATCGGGTAATTTTTCTCTTAATGTTTGTTCTATTACCCTTCTTCCAGCAAATCCAATAAGAGCTTTAGGTTCTGCCAAAATTAAATCCCCTAACATCGCAAAGCTTGCTGTTACCCCCCCAGTGGTTGGATGAGTTAATAAGGGCATATATAGAAGATTTTTTTCTTTATGTTTTTTTAGTGCTCCAGATATTTTTGCCATTTGCATGAGACTTAACATGCCTTCTTGCATTCTTGCTCCTCCTGATGCGCAAACAATAAGAATAGGAAAATTTTCCAAGGTTGCTCTCTCAATTATCCTAGTAATTTTTTCACCAACTACTGAACCCATGGATCCTCCCATAAATCTAAAATCCATAACAGCTAATGCTAAAGGAATTGAATTTACAGAACAGATACCTGTTACGACTCCATCTCTTAAACCTGTACCAGCTTGACTTTCTTTTATTCGATCAGCATATGATCTTCTATCTTTAAAACCTAAAGGATCTGTAGGACTTAATGAACTATCAAACTCTTTGAATGAATTTTTGTCAGCAATTATATTTATCCTTTCATCGCTATTAATCCTATTGTGTTGTCCACAATTACTACAAACATTGAAATTTGAAATTAGGTCTTTTCTATAGGCTACTTGCGAACATTCTGAACATTTAACCCACAAACCATCTCCCTCGTCAGTGTCTTGCGAAACTTTCCCAACAAATTGATCTTTACGCCTTGCGGCAAACCAGTCGATTAATGACACAACGTTACCTGTTTTTTCTATTTAAATCTAAGTAAGGTACTTTTATCAAGAAAGATATATAAATATTTGAGATTTTATAGATTAGCAACTCCTTAATACTTAGAAAAAATATAAGGATTTGAGTTGATAAGCGAAAATTAATTATGCTTTATTTTTTTCCTCAATCATTTTATGAATTATTGGAGTAAGAATAAGTTCCATTGCGAAACCCATTTTTCCACCATTTACAACGATACTGGTAGGACTTGACATAAATGAATCGTGAATCATTCCAAGCAAGTATTGAAAATCAATTCCCCATTTCTCTCTTGCCCCTTTTCTGAAATGTATTATCACAAAGCTCTCGTCAGGAGTTGGAATATTCCTGCATATGAAAGGATTGGAAGTGTCAATTGTAGGAATTCTTTGGAAATTAATATCGGTTTTACTGAATTGTGGACAAATGTGATTTATATAATCAGGCATTCTTCTCAATATAGTATCCACAATCGTTTCAGCGGAGTAACCTCTCTCTGCGTTATCTCTATGGATTTTTTGAATCCACTCTAAATTTGTTATCGGAACAACGCCAACAAGTAAATCAGCATAAGAAGACACATTGTATCCATCACCTTCCACCCCGCCATGTAATCCTTCATAAAAAAGTACGTCTGTTCCCTCAGGAATATCTTCCCATGGAGTAAATTGACCTGGTTCTAAGGATGTCCCAAGTCTTGTATTATGTTCTTCCGCTTCTTCAGGACTATGTAGATAATATCTTTTTTTCCCTCCTCCAGTTTCACCATAAATTTTAAAAAGTTCTTCTAGTTTGTCAAAAAGATTAGCCTCTGGACCGAAGTGAGAAAAATTTTCACCTTTCGAGAGAGCCTCTGCCATGGCTTTTTTCATGGGCATTCTCTCAAATCTGTGGTAACTATCACCTTCTACAACTGCGGGAACAATATCTTCTCTGGCAAAAATATGCTCAAAGGCTCTTTTAACTGTACTTGTTCCTGCTCCTGAAGATCCTGTTACAGCAACTACTGGATGACGTTTTGACATTTTTTAAAAACAATATCTAATAATTCTGACAGGTCATATGCCAACTTTATGTTCAAGTTAAAAATATTTTTTTATTTATTAATTTTTTTTTAAATTTCATCTATTATTTTATCTCCGATTTCACTGCAAGATAATATTTCGGAAGACCTATCAGCTAAATCGGCTGTTCTAAATCCTTTTGATAAAACTTTATCGATAGCAGTTTCTAAATTTTCTGCGGCTTCTTCTTCCTTTAATCCAATTTTTAACATCATGGAAGCTGATAAAAGCATCGCAATAGGATTTGCTATGTTTTTACCAGCTATATCAGGAGCCGAACCATGAACAGGTTCAAAAACTCCTGGCCCATTATTGTTTAGAGATGCAGATGGAAGCATACCAATAGAACCAGTTAACATTGCGGCTAAATCGCTTAAAATATCACCAAATAAATTACTAGTTAAAATCACATCAAATTGACCAGGATCTCTGACTAGTTGCATTGCTGCATTGTCAACGTACATATTACTTAAAGATATATTTTTATCTTTTGAGGTGATATTTAAAACTGTATCTCTCCACAATTGACTAACCTCAAGAACGTTTGATTTATCAACAGAACATATTTTTTTATTTCTTTGGTTGGCAATTTTTATTGCTATTTCAGTTATTCTCTCTATTTCGGACGAATCATAAACCATCGTATTGAAAGCTTTTGGGATTTTTGTTTTTGTTATATGCCCTCTTGGTTTCCCAAAATAAATACCTCCTATTAATTCTCTTACAACAATAAGATCTACATTCTCAACGATTTCTTTTTTTAATGAACTTGAATCTAAAAGAGATTTTCTTATTTTGACAGGCCTGATATTTGCGAAAAGGTTTAGGGCAGATCTTAACTTTAGTAACCCACTTTCTGGTCTTAATTCTCTTTCAAGAGAGTCATATTTAATATCTCCAACACATGCTAAAAGTACTGCATCACTTTTTTGGCATTGAACTAGTGTTTCATCTGGAGCAGGAGTCCCATATTTTTCATAAGCTATCCCTCCAAAAAATTTTTCAATAATCTGAATATCGAAATTATGCTTTTTTGAAAGCTTTTTTAAAACTTTTTTTGAAACTTCTGAAATCTCTGGTCCAATTCCGTCACCTGGTAATAAAACAATCTTATATTTCTTCATTTAAATTTTGTTTTATAAAACAATAAATTATTGCTTGTCTAATTGTCTAAGTTTTTTTGCTAATTCTGGTAATTTTTTAAAAATACTTGAACTCCTTAGCCATGATTTATTATCCATAGCGGGGAAACCACTTATTACCTTCCCATCCTCTATATCACAATGGATCCCGCATTTAGAACTTGCTATGACGTTATTCCCAACTTTTACTCTATTATTTACTCCTACTTGCCCGGCTAAGATAACTCCATCTCCAATTTCTGCTCCTCCAGCGATACCAACTTGAGCAGCAAATGCGCAATTTTTGCCAATTTTAACTCCATGACCTATTTGTACTAAATTATCCAACTTTGTTCCCTCGTCAATAAAAGTAGATCCCACTGCAGGTCTATCAATACAACAATTTGTTCCAATTTCTACAAAACTCATGATTTTGACACCACCTTTTTGAGGCATCTTTACCCATTTGCCATCTTTAGGAATAAAACCAAATCCCTCTGATCCAATAACAGAATTTGAATTAATTACACAATTATTTTTTAGAGTAGTGTTTTCGTAAATAACACAATTTGGATGAACTATATTATTATCTCCTATTTGAACATTTCCCATAATTGATGATCCAGGAAGAATATGATTATTGTCGCCAATAACAGTATTTTCTCCTATATAAACATTAGGCCCAATGTGGCAATTTTCTCCAATTATTGCCGTTTTATCTATAACTGCGGATGAGTGAATTCCAGGTTTAAAGTTGATAGTTTTATATAAACAATTCAACACTTCTGCAAATCCAATTCTTGGACTTTTAACTATTATGTTAGAAATATTTAGTTTCTTTAGAGTACTAACTATTTCATTGTTGTTTGAAGTTATTATTGCTGATGCTTTAGTTTGATCTAATTTTTCTTTAAGGATATTATTTTCTTCTAAAAAAGATATTTGATGATTAATGGCTACATCTAAAGATGCGGCATCCTCAATATTTAAATCTTCAATAATGTTGGCACTAATAAAGTTTGAATTTCCTTTTTTAATTAGATCAACTAAGTCACTTAAAAGCATTTGTCAGGTTTAATTTTTTTTTCTAAGAGAGAGCTAGAACATCCCTGTGAACGACAATTATCGAGGAGTTATTAATTTCTGTATTATTCAAGATACTTCTTAATTTGTCGCTACTTATCGATACTAAACCTTTTGCAACTTCTTTATTATCTGTATTTACGATTTTAACTGCCTGATTAACAGTAAAGTTTCCTTCTACATTTTTAACACCAACAGCTAGAAGTGAGGCACCTTTTTTTTTAATTGCAAAAAATGCTCCATCATCTAAAGTGATTTTTCCTACTGTATGAATTGCATGAGAAAGCCAACTTTTTTTGTTTCCAATAGGGTTTTCAACTGGATAAAAAAGAGTTCCAATTTTGTTATCATTAAAAATCTCAATTAAATTTTTATTATTCGTTCCGTCAACAAGTTGAACTTCAACCCCTCCCCTTGTTGCTATTTCTGCAGAAATTAGTTTTGTAGAAATTCCTCCTGTTCCCCATTCATTATTCGAGTCTTGAGTGTTTCTATCTTTAATTTCTTTTAATTCACTATTATGAACTTCTTTAATAGGATGAGCATCCTTATTCTTCCTTGGATCTTTTGAATATAGGTTTTCAATGTCTGTTAATAAAATAAGCTTATTAGCATTTATAGCTAAGGCAACTAAGGCAGAAAGAGTATCATTGTCTCCATATTTAAGCTCTTCATTCGCTACTGTATCATTTTCATTTACTATTGGAATAATATTCATATCGATTAATTTTTTTAGAGTTTTAGAAGCGTTATTGAAAGATTCTCTTGAATTAAAGTCGGCTTTAGTGATTAAGATTTGAGCAATATTGTGACCTAATTTATTAAATACTTTATCGTACAAAGACATTAAATTAACTTGACCTACTGCAGCAGTAGCTTGAAGAGTACTTAATTCTTTTGGTCTAGTTTTAATATTTAATTTTTGGCAACCCAATCCTACGGCTCCGCTAGTTACCAAAATTAATTTATTTCCTTTTGAAAGAAAACTTGTAAAGGATCTACAGAGGGTTTCAATAACTTCTTCAGTAGATGTTTCCTCCGTTCCTCTTAAGATACTGGTACCAATTTTTATAACCCAAGTTTTCATTTTATAAAATGAGAAATTAATTTTTCCATTATCAAAGTTAAATTAAATTTTATAGGCAAGCCATCTCTTTTTAATCGCTTAACTAATATTGTTTTTATATTACATCGATTCCCAACAATTATATCTGTAAAAATCCTGTCTCCAATAATAGCTATATTTTTTGGCTCACTGCCAATCTCCTTAATAGCAGATAAAGTTACTTTTTTTCTTGGTTTTGATGCATTGTATTTGTAATTTAAATTTAATTCTTTTGCTATTTTCGCGATTCTTTTTTTTGATGGATTATTACTTATTAGATATATGGAAAAAAGTTTTTTAGATTCAATAATCCAATTCTTTACAGCTTTGGGGATCATATTTGACTTTCTACTTACTAGAGTTCCATCTACGTCTATTAATAAAGAATTAATTCCCCTTTTTTCTAACTCAGATTGAGAAATCTCATATATTGGTAAATTTGAATCCCAATTGACTTTTAGGATAGATCTCATTTATTTTAGGAACTACTTTTTTCAAGCTCAGTTTCAATCAAAGGTTGAATTTTATCGAACTCATCATCTTCAACTAATAAGACTACTTTGTCTTGTATTTTGCCAACAATAAAAAAAGGATCTAGTGGAATATACAAGCCATATTCTTGGTCAAAAAGATTAAAGTTAACAAGCAATTCATAACTCTCACTATCATCATCTACGAAATCTTCTTCTAATTCATCGTAAATTGATTCTTCAAGTTCTCCTGATACAGTTAATGTGACAGCAGATCTAATAAGTCTTAAATCATGTTCTTGAAGAACTGCTTCAGCATTTTTTAGTATTTGTTCATTTTTATCTATTTTCTCAATCAGTTCAGGTTCATCTTTTTCATTTATCTTAAAAAGACTTACTGGAGTATCAACTGGCGTTAATAAAGCATATTCTTGGCCTTGAACACTTACTAATTGTTCAAGATAACAAAATAGCTTGTTTCCATTTGAGTCATTTAATAAAAGAGTCTGTGCATCATAATTATCATTTGAGTTGGCTTCTTTCATTTAAAAATTATCTATCCTTTTTTATACTAATATTTTATCTGACGTTTACCAGCTATTTCTTCTAATTCAGGACCCTCTTCGATCCATTGTTCAAGTATTATTTTTGCTGAAAAACTATCAATCAATCCAGATTTATCTTTTTTAATTCCAAATCTATCTGAAGATTCCCAAGTTGAACTATGTTCGTTGACGTAAGAGAATGGAAGCTTTAATTCATTTGAAAGTAATTGACCGTAATTTTTACAGTCAATAGCTTGAGTAGTCATTTGACCTTCCTCATCTAGTGGAATACCCACAATAAACCCAGTCAAATTAAATTCATTTATATAATTTCTAATGATTTTAATCTCTTGATTATTTTCAAACCGTTTTACTGCTGGAAGTATATTTGATGTTATGCAGAGGGGATCACAATAAGCTAATCCTATCCTCTTGGTACCTATATCCAAACTCAAAATTGACTTAGGTTTGGGTTTACAAAATTTCACTTTGTTTTTAATGGAAAAGGAGATGGATATGGATTACCTTGTGGACTTAATTTTTCAAAGATTGATTCCAAAGATTGGTTTATTATATTTACTTGTTTAGCTTCATTCTTAACTATTGTGTTCCTGACAAGAATTATTTCTTGATTTTTTTCTTTGAGATTACATTCTTCGAGAAAAAGATTTAATTGAGAATTTTCTTTATAGGTTTTTAAGTATGAAACAGGAGATTTTTCAAAAAATCTTTTTATAAATTCTTTTAAAATAGAATTGAATCTCTTATCCCAATATCTACTTATAGTTAAAGTATAAATTTCTTTATTTTGATAATTTATATCTTTTAAAATTGTACATAAAACTGAATTTTCATATATTAAGGCACCACTTTTAGAGTTATTTCTTTTAAGAATGTCATCTTGATCAAAATCTAAAATATTTCTTATTAAGGGAGATTGATTTGATCTTATGAAATTCACTATTTTTAATATATTTTGTTTATTAATGTTTTGGAATTCATTAATTAATGCATAGGCATTGGTATTTTGCTTTATAGATTTATTTAGATCAGAACCATCCCAAAGGATTATTTCTCCTAACGGTTGAAAGCCTAATTCTCTTGAGGTTGATATGAGGTCAACATTATTTATATCAGCGTTAATTATCCAACTTGAAGTTTTGATATCTTTTATTGAGATAGATTTTTTTATCAATCCTAAAGTTAATTGTTTATCTGTTAAAGAACACTTGTTGTTAATCAACATGGGATTAGATATTTTTAAGCAAGTCTCTTTTTTGTTTAAAGGAAAAATATTCAAATAACCAATAATTTCGTTTCCATATATAGCAATTATGCATTTATTTTTATTTTTCTTAAGATTATTTAAAAAAATTTTTAAGTCATCAAAGGTATTTATAATTGCCATTTTTAAAAACCAATTATTTAATTCCTTATTTTTGATATCTATTAAAAGATTAATATGCCGTATATGGAGTTCTTCAAAAGTTACTTCAATTCCTTTTTTAGATTGAAAAGAATAAGAGGTATCTTTTTTCATTTACTTTTTTTCTCTTATTAATACTATAGGGGTTTTTTCATCTCCATTGCCAGCTGGATTAGATATTAAGTTTCTTTTGAGTATTTTATTTACTGTTTTATTTGAACTAGCTAAGACTTTAACCCCTCCAAGATCATTAACATCGACTACTGCAACATCTATATTCAGATAGTTCGAGACCTCCTTACAAAATAAATCCGCATTGAGAGGACCCATAACTATACTCTTGTCGTAAGGTGTAACTGTACCGCTTATATCATCAATGAGAGATGATTCTGAACCAGTTAGCCTATAAAACATACCCTTAATACCAACTAATTTGAAGAAAAATCCAACAAATAATGCAAAGGTTATTCTTGTAACTCCGATTCTATTTATTAATAATTGCATGCCGCAAGCTGTTGCGAGACTACTTGTAGGTTGAAAAAAATAACATAAAGCTTTCGAAAATAAACTATATTCTAAATTTTGAGGAGAAATATATCTATTTTGCATAATCGCTAGTGGACTTTCACCGATTGTTAAAATATCATTTTCTTCGACAATTCCTTTACAGTATTCAATCACAGTATTTACTGGGTTATCAAAGCAACCAAGTAAATCAGTTTTAATAGCAAAAGCTTTATATTTATTATTTAAAGGAATTTCAAAAACTTCTTTCGGTTTTTGTTTTTGACCATCTAAATTAATTAACAAACAATCCTTATTATTTGAAATACCAAAATGACCATAGTTCTCCCAAAATACTTTTAACCATAGATATTTTATTTTTTTTCTAAAATTGTTATTGCTAAATTTATATACGATTCTTACAAATAATTCTGAATTTGACTTGATAATTGTTGTTGGCCAATAATTATTTAAATTCTTAATTTTATTATTATTATTTATATAAATTTCTTCTTGATAGTTTAATTTTTGGCAATATTCGTTACCTTTACTTTTGAAAAAATCTAATTCAAAATTTATATTTGACACCATCGTCTCTTTGGTTTTACTTGTATTAGTTATTTTTAAATCAATAATTAATTCGTTTAAACCATCCTTTTTTTTGATTTTGTAATTTATAGGTACTAGATTTAACTTTGATTTGGGTGAGTTTTTAATATATAAATCTGAAAGAATTAAAAAAATTAAAAGAACTAAGAAGATATTTATTAATATCATTTTTTTAATTAATTTTTGTTTTTATTTTTTTTTTCAGAAATGATACTGTTGTATTCATTAAAACTTTCTACAGAAAATTCCGTATCATTTATATCAATTCCTTTTAGCTCTCCTATAACTTTGTTTAATTCATCGATATTAATCATTCCATTTTGATCATATTTAATTTCACCATCACTGTTTATAATAATGGTTTGTGGAATTAAACCGTTCCAATAATAATTAGGTTCATTTGGAAGATCAGATTTTTCTTTATTCTGTAATTCATCAGTAGTTAGAGCAATGATATCTATATTATTTCTCCATATTAAATCTAAACCAGATATTATCGGAGCCATAGTTTTACTATCTGAGCTATCGTCAAGATAAAAAAATAAAACTGCGACTCTTTTATTTTTTAATGATTCCTGAAGAGTTGTTTGGGGAGGAACTATAGCCCCATTTCCTGCGTATATAGGAAAGATGTTGCCATCGTAACTATCAGAATCTCTAGAGGCATTTGCTTTATATGGACTTAAGAAAATTAATGCTATTAGGATCCATTGAATTATTTTCATTAAAGTTTAAAAACTTACTTTGAACTTGATCTTCCTAATCCTTGAAGGATTCCTTTCCCAACTAAACCGATAGCTTTGCCAACGACCTTTGTAAGGAAAGTTACGAAAAGATTACCGATATATTTTACAGCAACTTCTAACTGCGGTGCTACGGCATCTCTTATCTCAACTAACAATGTAACTTGTTTTTGTAGCCATTCTAGATTCTCTAATTCTTTCTCCCTATTTTCATTTTTAAAGTATCGGGTAAATTTTTTATCGATAATATCAATATATTCTCGTTTACTCTCATACAAGTAGATAGGCATATAAATATAGTCGTGCCAACGATTGTAGTTATTAATATTATTTCTAAATCTTTCAAAATTTCTTGTCGATTGTAATTCGGGATTTATAAGGACAGTCCTTAATTCAGGCCAAGAAGAACAAATATTAAAGATTTCAGAAGCTAATAAATTACAGTTCCTTATTGTCCAATTTGAAATTATATTTTCAAGGATCAAAAACGATTCTGTTTCATATAGAGGGAGTAATTTACCATCATAGTCAAGAGCTTCATTTTTAATAATTGGCTCAATAAACATTATCGATTTATGTGATTCTCTATCTATCTCTTCGCAAGTTACTTCACTATAAATAAAATCATTTATTGAAATAGATTCGCCTCCTTTTTTTAATCGGAAATAGCTGTCTGTGATATTTGAAATTGTATTAACTTTAAGTTCTTTTATAAGAGAATTTAAATCATCTTTAAAATCTTTCTCCTTATAGTTTTCCTTAATATTTTTTACTAAATTATCTAACTCATCTAACATTTTGCAAATTAATCGTGAAATGAATTCTTTCTTTATCCCAGAGAGAATTATTGATGAATTATTAAATTCAACCTGTAAGTTAGTTGAGCTATACCTTTCTTTTAGTCTATCTAAAATTAAATTCCATATTTCAGTAGTGTTTTTATCTTTAATGAATACGGTGTTCTTCTTTTCAAGATTAGTTTTATTTTCAGTGTAAACTGCCTCTGTATAAAGTTCTAGTGAATTACCCCATAAGAAAATTAGAAATGATTTTGCAGTAATAAGTTCTCTTAATCTTCCTTTTAAAATGAATTTATAAAATTCTGGTGTTGAATCAGAGTTGACATATTTGAATATATAATTAATTTCAGAATCTATTTGTTTAAGACCTGAAGTTAGAATTTTTTGACTAAAAGAGAGAGGCTTATTTTTGTTTATTTGAACTCGGGAATTATTTTCGATATCAAATACCCTTCCCCCATTTAAAATGGTATCAATAGATTCAAGAACTTTTTCTGCACTGGGATTTAAAAGAAAACCTTCAGAATTTAACGATGGAGTTGTATTTGCTTCATAAACAAGTTCGCCAGAGAGAATTATAAGAAATTTTGACTCATCATATCTTTCTCTTAATTTTAATAATTCTAACCTTATAAGATCTTCTGATTGGAAATTAAGAACATTCCATATAACTAAATCAGGAGTTTTATCACCTGTTCCATTATTAAAATTAATGTCTAAATTTTGGTCCAGTGATGTTAACTTAAGCGATAAAGATTCTGCTATTAAGCTTGGAGCAATAATCAATATCGATTTTTTTGAAATTAATTCCAAGACTAGATTTCTTATCTCTTATACAAAATTAACTAACAATTACTGCAAACACCAGCCTTAAATCAATTTTTATATTCTTTTAAGCGTAGTAATTTCTATTTAAATCAAAGTCATTTAATCTCTCTGATGACAATACATTATTAGCTTCGTTTATCGTGAATTTATTTTCATATAGAGCTTTACCTACAATTACTCCAAAGAGTCCAGAGCTTTCAAATTTTACTAAGGATAATAAATCAGAAATTGAACCAACACCACCTGAGGCTATTACTGGAATATCTGTAATTTCAAGTATGCTTTTTATGAATTCTTCATTTGTTCCTTCTAACGTCCCATCTGTATTGATATCTGTAACAATAAAACTAGCAATTTTAAATGAAGAAAAATCCTTTACTAGATCTGTGGCTAAAATATTAGATTGCTCAAGCCAACCCCTTGTACTGACTTTTCCATCTTTTGCGTCTATACCAACAATTATCCTTCCAGGGAATTTATTTGATAAGTCTTTAACTAATTCTTTATTTTCTATTGCAGAGGTTCCCATTATAACTTTCTCAATACCATAAGAAAATAATTGTTCTATCCTTTCTTGAGACCTTATCCCCCCACCTATTTGAATAGGTATGTTAACTGTTTTTGCAATCTTTTTTATTGATTTATCGTTTGTTGGGGATCCAGTTTTTGCAGCATCCAAATCAACTATATGTATATATTTTGCCCCTTCGCTTTCCCAAAATTTAGCTTGCTCATGAGGCTCTTTGGTGAAGTCTTTTCTTTTATTAAAGTCGCCTTTAAAAAGCCTTACACACTTACCATTCATTAAATCAATTGCTGGTATTAGGTCCATAGAAACATCCTTTTCATTAATTACTTATTAAGTAGTACTATTCAATATGTAATTCTATTTAAGATTACTACTTCAGTTAAATATTTTTTGAATATGAAAATTCTTGTAATGGGTGGCACTAGATTTGTTGGCAAGTCTTTGGTGGGAAAGTTATTAAGTAATAATTATGATATTGATATTTTCACAAGAGGTAATAAAAGTAATCCTGGAAAAACAAATTTAATTAAGGGTGATAGAAATAATGCAGAAGATATCGTCAAGCTAAGAAATAAAAAGTATGATGTTATTTATGATATTTCTGGACGAGAGTTAGAGCAAACCAAACTTCTTATAGAAAATTTAGATAACTCTTTCCAGAGATATATATATGTCAGCTCTGCAGGTGTTTATAAAGATAATTATGAACTACCCTTATCCGAAGTTGATCCAATTGATCCAGATAGTAGGCACAAAGGAAAGTTTGAAACAGAAAATTGGTTAAAAAACCAAAAAATTCCTTTTACAAGTTTTAGACCTACGTATATTTATGGACCAGGAAATTATAATAAAATTGAAAATTGGTTTTTTGAAAGGTTATTCACTAAAAAATCTATACCAATCCCTGGTGACGGGTCTTTAATTACTCAGCTAGGCCATGTTTCTGATCTGACTGATGTAATGATTAGGTGTATAAATTTTGAGAATTCCAAAAATAATATTTACAACTGTTCAGGTGAAAAAGGAGTTACAATAAAGGGTTTAATTTATTTCTGTGCGAATGTTCTTGGATTAAACCAAAATGAGATTTCTTTAAGAACATTTGATTATCAAAAATTAGATCCTAAATCTAGAAAGGGATTCCCAATTAGATTAAATCATTATCAGACTGATATCTCTAAGATAAAACGTGATTTAGAGTGGGTGCCAACATTTGATTTACTTAATGGTTTAAAGGATAGTTTTGTGAAAGATTTTAATAATAAAAAGAGTGAGGAGTTTGATGAGAATTCAGATAATATTCTTTTTAATTCTTAAATAGCCTAATAAAGTCACAAAAGTCAGGCTGAATCCTAACCAATAAAAAATTAAAGCCAAATTATTCAATAAGCTAATTTCTAAAGGTGTAAAGAAGGTAATTACTGAAATAAAAAAGAAAAATGTTTTATATTTACCTAAAATAGATGCCGGCAAACCGTCTTTTGTAGAGTTCCTCAGGCTAGAGATAATTAATTCTCTAAATAAAATTAATGAAAAAGACCAGAAGGGTATAAAATTATCTTTACAAAGGAAGGTTAAAGGAATTAAATAGAATACTTTATCGCTTAAGGGATCAAGGATAGCTCCTAATCTAGTTTTAAGATTAAATTTCCTTGCAATTAACCCGTCAAAATAATCAGTTAATCCTCCAATAATAATTAATATAAAGACATAAAAAGGTCTGTTAATTTCTAAAAAAAGTATTAATGGAAATACAAGAAAAAGGCGAGATATCGATAATAAGTTGGGAATATTCAATGCTAAATTTTTAAGATTTTTTCTTAATAACAAATTAGTTTTTGTATATAAAAAATATATTACACCCTCAACAAGCTTAACTTTTTAGTAAGAATTTTAAAATGGTTTTAATGCTAGATTCTTTAATTTAATTTAAATCTGAATCCTAAAGATTATAAACTCAACTTCTCTTTATGAATGATGATGTTTTATATTACAAAATTATTCCTTAATATCTACAATGCAGCCTCATAGCCTAAAGCTATCTCCTGAATCTGATTTGATAAATTCAATTAAAGAATATTCTTTATCGAATAATTTATATGGGTATGTTTCTGGAGTGGTTGGTAATCTTAGAACAGTTTGTATTCAATGCCCAGGAAATCAAGAGATAAATAAATTTGAGGGCAATCTAGAGATAGTTTCTTTAAATGGACATTTTAATAAAGGAGATGTTCATTTACATTTGAGTTTTGCAGATGAGGGATGTAATGTCTTTGGCGGGCATCTTGAGGAAGGATGTATTGTAAAAAAAGGTACTGATATATTATTACTTTCTTATGAACAAAAAATTATTAATATCTCAAGTAATGATTTATTAAAAAATGAATCACGTGTAAAAGCATATATTTTAAAGGATTGTCCTTGGTCTAAAAGAGCAATTAGGTTGCTTAATTCTTTATCTATCCCTCATGAAGTTACTTTAATAGACAATGATGAGATATTTCAAAAAATAATGGCTCAAAGTAGCCATAATACTTTCCCTCAAATATTTTTGGATAATAAATTTTTTGGAGGATATGATGAACTTTCAGAACAAGCAAAATTGGATAACTTAATTTTATTTAAGTAATCTAAATTTTTTAACTATCTCGATTAGTAAGCTTTTCAGCAACTAATTCGTCCTCTAACTGCTTTATTAATCTTGATACGAGACTTTGAAATTCTGGTTGACAGCCTTTAAATGCAGCTTTATGTCTTATTGGTTCATTTCTAGTTCTTAAATCAGTAAGCATTAATTGTAATGCGTCAATTTTGGAGTTTATTTTCATAGTTTTTTATATATATTTACATCATTTAAATCATTTGCATAGCTTTTTTAAATGATATCTTTTTATTGTCATTTGAACTTGTTACTTCTATTAATTTATTTATGGATTCTTTGTTTTTTAAAGAATCTATGCAACATTGTGCTACCAATCTTCTTGGGATTGATCCATTAATTTGAATATCCTCCTTTGAATAATTTATATTTTCTGATTTAATTTCTTCATTTTCCTTTAATCCTCCAGGTCTAATGATAGTCCATTCAAAATTTGAATTTCGTAGAAAGTTTTCACCTATTTTCTTCCAAATAAGAATAAAACCAAACAAGTTTAATGGGTGAAATAACTTTCCAGTACAAAGAGAACTTACTAAAATAACCCTCTTAATACCAACTCTTTTGCAACTCTCCAATTGCCTATATACTCCTAATGCATCAACCTTTGCAGGACCTGTTAAATCAATTGATGCTCGCGCACCAGTAGCAATTACCAAAGCATCAATATCTTTTAATGCTTTATCAAGTTCTTTTTTATTGTCTAATGAAACTCTAAATGTTTCCAAACTCTCTAGTCCTTCTGAAACTTTTGAATTCTTTCTAATAATTTGCCTAACTTTATACCCTTTTTTAACTGCTTCTTCAGAAATTCTATAACCTGTTTTCCCAGATGCACCAGTAATTGCTATTTTCATAATTAAAAACTAATTGAATTATTATATCTATTTCTTAGGGTTTTTTACATGTAAATTTCTTTTTTCTTTTTGGATAAAGAGTACGACATAAATAACATTTTGTTCCATCACAACCTCTTGCAGTGCAGTATTCTCTGCCATAAAAGATTATTTGCAGATGTAAGGAATTCCAATCATTTACAGGAAATATTTTTTTTAGGTCTTTTTCTGTTTGAACTACGCTATTTCCATTTGATAGACCCCATCTTTGTGACAACCTGTGTATATGAGTATCGACTGGGAATGAGGGGATTTTAAAAACTTGTGACATTATAACTGATGCTGTTTTATGACCTACCCCTGGAAGTGACTCAAGCTTCTCAAAAGAATCTGGGACAATACCTTTATGCTTATCAATCAGTAGTTTAGATAGGTTATAGATGTTCTTTGATTTTTGATTAGATAGACCTAAATATTTTATGTATTCATATATGCCATTAATACCAAGCTCCACCATCTTTTCTGGATCATCTGCAACCTTAAATAAGCTTTTTGTTAATTCATTCACTTTCTTATCTGTTGATTGAGCACTTAAAACTACTGCGACGAGAAGTGTATATGCATTTGTATGATCAAGAGGTATTGGAGGCGATGGATATAGCTTTTTGAGTTCCTTGCGTATTATTTCTGCTCTTTCAGACTTTCTCATTAATTTAATAAATTAAATGGTGTATAAAATTATACAAGTGATATTTTAGGTGAATATTTTCTGCTAATTTAATATATTTAAATAAGAAGAATTTAGTGGAGAATGATGCGTTAATAATTGATGATCTGCATCATAAATATGATAATCGAGAATATTCAAATTGGATATTAGACCAAATTAACCTGAAAATCGAATATGGCGAATTATTAGGTTTGCTTGGTCCTTCTGGTTGTGGAAAAACTACTCTTTTAAGATTAATTGCAGGATTTGAATATCCCTCTAAAGGAAGTATCTCTTTAAATGATAAGGAAATTTCTAGTAGGAATAAAATTCTTAGCCCTGAGAAAAGAAATATTGGTATGGTTTTTCAAGACTATGCACTTTTCCCTCACTTAACTGTTTTGGAAAATGTAATGTTTGGTTTAAAAAACAAAAAAGATAGATCAAGAGTTGATTATTTACTAAATATTGTTGGTCTTGATAGTTTTAATGGAAGGTACCCACACGAATTGTCTGGAGGTCAAAAACAAAGACTCGCAATTGCGCGGGCTCTTGCTCCTGGAACAAATTTTATTTTATTAGATGAACCCTTTTGTAGTCTTGATATGCATGTCAAACTAAAATTGAGAAGTGAACTCCCAAATATTTTAAAAGGTTGTAATGCAAGCGGATTGATGGTTACTCATGATCCAGAAGAAGCTATGTCAATTTGCGATAAAGTTGCCGTCATGAATGAAGGAAAAATACATCAAATTGATACACCAATTAACCTTCTAAATAATCCCAAAACCATATTTGTTAGTAGTTTTATTTTGGGTAATAATATTATTGATCTCAAAAAAAATGGTAATTCATATGTATCTTGTTTAGGTGAAATAAATAGTTCAGGGTTTTTAAAAAATACAAATTTTAAAAGTATGTCAATTTCGCCTAAATTTCTTTCAATTAAAAGATCAGAATCTGGTAATGCGAACGTTATGTCTAAAGAATTTTTTGGAGAATTCCTTATTTATAAAATAAATATTAATGGAAACATATTAAGGGTTAGAACTGATATTAATAATCTCCTAAATAATGGTGATAAATGTTCTCTTTCTATTAATGAAAATAGTTATTATTTTTTATATCCCGGAGCACATAAGGTATATATCTAGATTTAATTTAAAGGCAATTACACTTACCCCCCTTCCAATTTGAGCATTTTTTCTTTTTACATTTCTTTTTTTTTCTTTTATATATTTTATTAGTTAATATCAGTTCAGAAAAACTGTATTCTAAATTCATTTATAGTATTGCGATTGATTTTCATTATCATATTATTTAATTTAATTTAAAGGATTAATTAATTACTAATTTATACAAAATGTTGTATTATTTAAATAGTTTCTTTTATGAAAATGAATGAGAATAATTTAAAAACGAAGAAATTAATTAATTTTGGTCCTTCTGGAAGAGCGGTTGCTCAACCTATAGACAATAGTTTATTGGAAAACATTTTTGAACATCTAACGATGGAAAGATATGCTAATGTTCAATATTTTTCAATGTATCTCTGGTTTCAAGAACGTGATTTAAATGGATTTTCGTCTCATTTTCTAAGTGAATCACAAGGTGAAATAGAACATGCTCAGAAATTTGCAGATTACTTAATCGCAAGAGGACAAAGCGTAAAATTAGATGAAATCCCTGCACCCATTCAAACATGGGATTCGATAGAGGATCTGATTTCTTATTCTTTTAATATGGAGGCTGATTTAACTTCATCTTTACAACAACTTTATGCGATTTCGGAAAGAATTTCAGATACAAGAACTAATGTGTTTTTAGATCCTATTATAGAAGCTCAAACAAAATCAGAAGATGAATTTGCAAACATACTTGGCAAAGTAAAGTTTGCTTCTAATCAACCTTCAGCAATCTTATTGATAGATAGTGATTTAAAGAAAAAATAAATTACTCTTAAATTTATTTTCATTTAACGTTCTTTTGGATATTTCAAAAAGTAAATTAGAAAAGTTGATTTTCTCATTATTTTTTTTATTTAAGAGCTCAGCTATTTTATAAATCTCATTAACTCTTTTAAAAATGTTTTTGTTTTCAGAAAATAACCTTTCTTTCAATGCTTTATTATTGGTAGTTTTAAAAGATTGTTTTATATTTCTGAGTCTATTCGATAAAACATCAACTTCCATTAACAAGTTGTTAGTAAGTGAGAGTGATTCCTTCATGTTTTTATAGCGGCGATGTTTCAATAAAAGAAGGAGCAACACTTACTGTCTGGGTTCCAATAGGAGCTATTAATAACTCAGATGATCTTAATTTTGAAATTAGTCTTGTTGATGTTACTCGTGTAGAACCGATTAATTCACCAATCCTTTCGTGAGTCAATCTAAAAGGTAACTCGCACCATTGACCACATCTTCTACCTAAACGATTTACTAGTATTGAAAACAACGCTTGTAATCGCTGTTCTGCATTACCTAAGTGTCTAATCCTAAGGAGTTGCAAGGTCCATTCATTAACCGCATCGAAACCAACATTCTCATCGATATTTACATTGCTATGAAAAGACAAATCTGTAAGTGCTTCAACACACACACCATCACTACATAAAAGGTCTGTTCTCAATTGATCACCTGACTGTAAAAATGCAAGTGTCATACCTTCTGTTTCTTCACAAGGGCAATAAACTCTAGCAATTCCACTTTCAACTTCTAGGCATGTACCTTTTGGTCTTGATGAAGGGTCTATTAAAACAGATTGTCCAGTTATTATTCTTACTGATTTTGAAGGAGATTCTCCATAAATATGGAAATTCATTAATTTAGAATGATAATGAGAATTGTTATCAATTATGCACTAAAAAACTACTTATTGCAATAGATTCTCATTATCATAATATTTTTGAAGTTTTTCTTTACATATCATTGAGGAATATAATTTAAATAGAATTGCTAAAAATTTAATTTAGATGAGCGTAAATAGAGTCTGTTTTAATTGTGGAAGTTCTTCATTTGTCTCAGATCGATCTTTAGGAGGCAAAATTGTTTGCTCTAAATGTGGATCTTCTTCATTTAAAAATAAATCCTCTTCATTTTTAAAAAGCAAAAAATTAGTATTTCTTGCTATAGCAATAGCTATTTTTATAATTGTTATTTAGATAATCTTTTTATATTCCAAAGTCCATTATTTTTAGTCACCTTTACTTTAATACCATATAACTTATTAAGATTTTCACTATTTATAACCTTACTTTGTTCTCCATCAGTGATTATCTTGCCATCTTTTAGCATTATGACCCTGTCATAAATTTTTGTAATCGTTGAGATATCATGAGTTACGCACAAAATTTTTGTATTTAATTTTGATAGTTCGTTAATCTTATCTACTACAAAAAACTTTGATCTATAGTCTAAACTTGCAATTGGTTCATCTAGGATTAATATATCTGGTTTTTTGATTAACGCCCTAGCAATAAGTGAAATTTGTTTTTCTCCATCTGATAAATAGGAAAAAGAATTTTTTGATAAATTAGATATATTCATTTTCTTCATTATTTTTTCAACCTCATAAGAATCGCTTTCAGATTTACTTTGTATATAACAATATCTTTCATATAGTCCACTTAAAATTAAATCAAAAACTTTTAAATTTGGATTTATTCTATTTTTTATATCATTATTTACGGTACTTATTCTTTTTCTTAGTTCCCATAAATTTATAAGTTCTTTATCAAATATCTTCAGTTTCGAATCATTAGCTATTACAGGGTATATGTTTCTATTGATTACTTCTATTAATGATGATTTACCTGCACCATTTGGTCCAATTAATATTACATTCTCTGAATACGCTATCTTTAAATTTAAATCTCTAATTACTCTAAAGCCATTTTTAAAACAATTTATATTTTTTGCTTCAAACCAAAGTTTATTAACCACTAAAACTTATTGCTCCAAAATATAATCAATTGAATTGAGCTTAAAATAAATATAAAAAGATAAAGCCAATTCAACCATGAAGGTCTATTTACTTTCTTCATAAATTATATTATTAACATAAAAAATATTAGCGGAGCAGCAAATCTTACAAATGTTTTTCTTATAATATCTAGATTATTTATTATTTCTAACTTCTTTATCTCAGGCGGATATTTTAATATCACTGTGTCATATACATCAAGATTTTGGGTTTTTATAATATTTTTCCATGGTTCATCTTTATCTTCAGACTTTTTGTACCATTTCCAAAAGTAATTTATTATTCTATCCTCTCCTAATAATTTTATTTCATCTTTACTTATATATCCCATATTGTGATTATAAGTTTGCGTTTTTAAAATCATATAATCCTCATCGAATATCTTATAAAAAATCTTTCTTTGATTCTCTTTAAATAACATAAGGTTATTAAGTAGTTTATTTTTTAAAAATTTCCTGTAATGTCTCACTATTACTCTTGCTTTGTTATCTCCTAGTGGAATATGATCTAAAACTTGTAAATATCTAGCTGCAGAAGGATCCCCTTTATAAATTAATATCCTTCCAGGTGGGATGTATTTTATCCGGATAAATTCTTTTGTAGGGTTGTTCTTGTAGTAATAAATACTTTCAATGTATTTAGGAGTAACATTAATTTTTTGGTTAAAACTAACTAATACGTTTTTATTAACATCTTTATCAGGGATTGTATTGCCGTGAACCCAAAAAAGATGAAGGATATCTAAGTGATTTTCAATTATCCTTGACCAATCACATTTAAAGTCAACTAATACTTCTTCAAATACATAATCCTTATCTGAAAAACCATTATCATATAAATCGTAATTACTTATAGGTGAATCTTCACTTATGTTGTTTAAATCAGTGTCAGATTTTTTTGAAAAATATACAAAAATATATTCATTCTTTTCTAAAGCTTTGTATTGAGATAAGTGTATTCTTTTCGCGTAGTTATCGTAGTTATTATCAATTATGTGACTACATGTTATTCTATCGAGATTTTGACAACTTCCACCAGATGAGAATTTGGCTCCATGATATGGGCAGGTTATTACCCCATCTGATAATGTCCCTCCAAAAAAGGAGGCTCCTCTATGAGGACAAATATTTTTAATACATCTAACTTGTTTATCTTCATCTCTATAAAGAACGAGTGGCTCATTGTAGAGTGAAAAATAATATAGGTTATTTTTTTTTAGTTCTTTTGAAGGACAAATTGCATACCAACCAAATAAACCTATTTTTAATTCATTTTGGTTTTCTCTAACATCTAACGAGTCAATTTTTACTACCGTTCCTTTATTAAATGGCTTAAGAGCGGTATTAAAGTCTTTTGATTTAAAAAAATTAATTTGTCTGTTTTCCATAAATTAATTTCTTTTCTAATTGACTGTTTATCTTTCGGAACTATAACCCAAGTAAATAATCAATTTCTTATAAAAAGAAAATTCTCTATTATTTGTAGCAATAATTAAGTAGTTCTTGAAAGATATTGAGCCCCTGCCGTATTTATGTATCTTTATTTCATCTTTTTTGTATCTTTTGTGATTCTTTCAAATTTTTTATGTAATCAATAGCATCATCAATATTTTTGTGGAAATTGCACTGGCCCAAATAACAACCTATAAATCTCAAGAATTTTCTCTTCCCACCACTTATTTCATACCTATGTATTGTTCCGCCATCTATAGGAGCATAAATAAGTTCTGGTAATGCCATATTTATTAATTTTGTATTTAATAATTAATCAAACAATAATTCATGTTCAAATACATTTCCATAGCTGAATCCATATATTTAATAATTAATTTATTTATTTTTGGATAATTATTTATTGAATATCAAAGTATTTATTAATTATTGATATGGTTATTTCATTATGGCAAAATCATTTAGGCGTTCTTTAAAAAAACTATCAAAAAAATTAAAGCTATAAAATACTCTTTTAAAGAGTTTTTATCTTCCAAAATATGAAATAGCTGTTATGGGTTAAAAAAATTCTTAATTTCTATATTTTTAATAAAACATAGTCGGTACAGATAAATTCTAAACTATATT
This sequence comes from Prochlorococcus sp. AG-449-G23, assembly GCA_003209585.1. GTDB lineage: Bacteria > Cyanobacteriota > Cyanobacteriia > PCC-6307 > Cyanobiaceae > Prochlorococcus_A. The sequence goes on along the minus strand of QCQJ01000009.1, from coordinate 24,884 downwards.
AAATTTGCAATTTATGAAATATTATGATCAAAAGAATTTTTACGATATTTATTTTAACTTTGCTTCTTCTTTTTAGTAGTCCTGTTTACTCGTTAGATACTTCCTCTAAAACTCTTGAAAAGTATACTAAAAAGATTTCTAATAAGTTCACCAGAACTTACTGCAACACTACCAAATTCGGTATTTCTTATGAAGGAGCTTTGGCATTTGCTATTGGAGAGACTAATAAGGAATTTAATAATAATAAACTCAATAAGTTTATAGATTATTCTCTACTAAAAAATTCAATAGTTAATGATTTAGAAAATAATTGCCAGGTTTATGATTTTGCTATTAGTAGTTTAGAAAATTTAAATTTCAACTAGAAAAATATAAATTGTTAAAGCCTTATTTTTTTCCTATCCAATCATCGGGTTTCTCAGTCATCCATTCGAAAACTCCCTTAGCATCAAGATTTTTAGATGCATAAACAAACAAAATTGGAAATATTAAAATTACTGCTCCAATAACTGCTAGTTCTATTTTACCGATCCCCATCTCAGTAATTGTTAAGGCAAAATAATTCGTCATTATCTCTATTGAATAAAAATTTATTTCTACATAATTTAAAAAAAATTTTTAATTCTTTCTCATTTTTATAAAAAATCTTAATTGTTTATAGTGAAATATATTTGTATAAAGTACCTATTTTATTGATGAAGAATTTTTAATAATTTTAATAATGTAATTCTTTTTGATGTTTATGAATCATGAAATAATTATTTTCACACCTATTTTTGCAGTATTTATTGGATTTATAGTTTTTACAATTTTAAAAAAAAGAAAGAGATCAGCTAAAAGTATTTATAAACTAATAGATGATTTAGAAAAAAAATACATATATTAATCTTTTTGTAGAAAAAAAAGATTAATCAAATTCTATACCAACTTCTTCTTTTAAATCCCTCTCCAAATCTGGAAGATGAGGTTCAACCCAATGATCCTTGTTATCAATACTAGCTGCATTTACATAATTCATAATGTGTTGATCTACTTGCTTGTAAATATCATGCAAATTTAAATCCATATGAATATCATGTGCTATTTCAGAGACTTGTTTTTCTGTTAAACAATGATTTGGATGAAGTAAATCACAACATGGAATTCTTTTCTCAATCAATTCATTTAGATTGATTTTTATTTCGTAATCTTGATGGACAGTCATTGATTTTATGTCTTTATATTTATTCTAATTATCTTTAAGTTTTTGTATATCTTTAGTCAAGAAACAAAGTTCTTAAATACCTATGCAGTTTTTTTAAATAAAAAGATCTTCCAAATCTTTATACAAATCATCATTTTCGTTTTTGTTTTCTATAGGATCATGGTGATCTAGTGAAAGTTCTTTTTTTGACATGTAGAAAAAATATCCAATGGCTCCTAAAAGTAAGGTTGTTGGTAAAATCATTAGAATTCAATTGACTTATAATGAATATAGTGCAACACTTATTGCAGTCAAGTGCTGAACTTTAGTTAATTTCTAAATGCCTACCAAGAAAAAAAGAATTGGTTTTATTCCAAGAGAAGATGTTATCAGAATAATTGATAAGTTGAGTATAGAGAACAATTTAAGTAATTCAAAAATAATAAGTATTTTGGTGGAGGAAGCACTTTCTATAAGAGGTATATTAAATAAAAAAAATGGTAAAGTAACTCAATCATATCAATTGACTAATGATCTTTTAAATAACTCATCTGATAATTCTTCTGACATTATGGATAATGCAAAATTCTCAATTGATTCTAAATTAGGAAATCAGCTTTTTGCTAGTAAATTAACCCATTTAAATGAAGCAAATCATGAGATATTTGACTTGCAAACTTATAAAAAGTTTTTATCGTTCCTTAAATTCCAGGAAATGATGGATAAATATAACACTTAAAAAGTGTTGCTATGTGCTGAACTGTGCGTTAAATTTAATATAATTATGGGAGATTTGCATATTGGAAATTATTTATCCCCATTTCAAAAACCTAAATCCAATTTATACATAAATTATTTATTCCTATGAATTCATCTCTCCCAGTTTTATCTGTAAATCTACTTCCTCCAGAGAAGTTATATTGTAATTTTAGTTATTGGAGTTCTTTGTTCTCTCAGGATATGAAAATTTTATGGGATAGAGCGCATGGTGTACCTCTAGAAAAACTGCCAAAAGGGGTTTCTGATATGATTTTCCCTTATTTATTGCTTGCACTTTCAGACTATAAGTCTTCTCAAGTAAATAAAATGGATGGAATAGGATTAGACAATCTATTAAGCCTTTGGTTTGATAAATACTTGTTAAATAAAAATGGTTACTTCGAGCTAATAAAAAAATAATTATAAAATTAGCTCTTTTAATATCAAATTTGATTGATACAAAAATTTATTGCGTTTAAAAACTTTTTTTGTGATTCTTTCCGAATTGGCACATCTATAGTTTTGCTATAAGTAAATTAAATGGTTTGATGATGATTTCATTAAATTTTTTTTAGAAAATATGGGTGTTTTTTTTGATAATGCTAATTACGAGAGATATAAAATTAAGAAAAGCATGATAAATGAAATTTAATTCAAAAACTCTCAGCTTGATATTAAATCTATTGTTTTGTTTGTTTATATTTATTATTTAAATTTTTAGTCTTTATTCATTAATTTTTAAAAATTTCAAAAATTAATATTCAAATTTTATTGACTTTTATTGTTAATAAGATGATAATGGCAAAAATAATTTTTTTATTGTGAGGCCTATCTCAGACACTTTTGATGATTTTGTTGATGATCTACTTTTATCCGATGATCATTTATTAAAAGGGGAACTCGATTTTCTGCTTATGCAGCATTTATTTGATTCTATAGATTTGAAGGTTATAAATAAAATTGAAATTGAAAATTACGAATCATTAGCTGCTTAATTTTTTATGAAATTTTTCTATGAAAAGTTTTGGGTTCCAGTTTTTGGTTATATTTTATCAAAATTTGTTTTTTTAATAGAAGGTAAAAAGAAAGATTCTAAAAATACAAGAAGAGAGGATTAATTACTTTCTGGGCTCAAATGTATCTTTTGATACATAATTTAAATTAATATATTTTGATTACAACAAAAGATCTACTTTAAATTTATGAACATATGCATGTTTGATATATAAATAATTGCTTTTTAGCAAATTAAAATGAACAAAAATAATACGTTGAAGCCATATACAGTTCATTATCGTGATTTTCAAAATATGAGATTAGAAAATTGTTTTTATGCTTTTGACGCTTACGAGGCTAGGACATTAGCAATGGAATTTAATAAGTATATAAATGAACATCCAAACAGTATAGACCTAATAAGATGCGAAAAATAAATAAAATTTTTTGTAATCAAAAATGAAGATTTATTTAAACACTTAAGAACTTATCAATAACGGCTTGACTTAACTCACTAGTATTTCCGCTAGCTACAATACCTCCGCGTTGCATCGCATAATATCTATTTGCTTGTCTTACAAAATGCAAGTGTTGTTCAACTAATAAAACTCCGATTCCTGTATCTCTAATTATCTGATTGATAGCATTTTCAATATCTAAAACTATATTTGGCTGAATACCTTCCGTTGGTTCGTCAAGTAATAGAAGTTGAGGTTTGCCCAGTAATGCTCTTGCAATAGCAAGTTGCTGTTGTTGTCCTCCACTAAGATCTCCTCCCTTCCTTTGAAGAAAATCTTTTAGGATTGGGAAGAGATCATAAATAAATGGATCTATTTTCTTGTTCTTAGATAATCCACCTGGCAGAGACTCCATTCCTAGCATAAGATTCTCTTCAACTGATAAATATGGAATAATTTCTCTCCCTTGAGGAACGTAAGCCATTCCTTTTCTAGCCCTCTGGTGAGGTGCTTTTCTATTGATATTTTCGCCAATCAAATAAATATCGCCTTTTTTTTGTTTTAACAAACCAATAAGTGATTTCAATAAAGTTGTTTTGCCAACTCCATTTCTACCAATTAAACAAACCATTTCTCCTGATTTAACATTTAAATCTACATCTCTTAGAATATGGCTCTCGCCATAATAAGTATTTAAAGATTTTATTTCTAGTAAATTTTCCATAACTAGTCCTCAGGTCTTCCTAAATAAACATCAATAACTTTTTGGTCCTTTTGTATAGTTTCCATTGTCCCCTCGCATAATACTGTGCCTTGATTTAATACTGAAACATTACTATCAAGTCTTCTTATAAACTCCATATCGTGATCTATTACAACTACGGTATTTTCTCCTGATAAAGATTTTAATAAATCGGCTGTAAGATCAGTTTCTTCATCAGTTAAACCAGCAACTGGTTCATCCACTAGCATTAAATCTGGCTTTTGTCCTACTAACATGGCTATCTCTAGCCATTGTTTTTGGCCATGTGATAAAGATCCAGCTTTAGAATCAACTTTTTGAGCTAAATTAACAATCTTCATAAGACGTTCAATCTCATTAAGCTGCTCATCCTTAATACTTTTATTTATAAGGTTTAAGGGACTTTTCGGTGTTGTTACTGATATTTCAAGATTTTCTTTAACTGTCAGATTTTCAAAGATTCTTGGACTTTGGAACTTTCTTCCAACTCCAAGCCTGGCTATTTTATGCTCTTTTCTTCCCACTAAAGATTTCCCTTTAAAAATCACTTCACCTTCTGTTGGCTTAACCTTTCCAGTAATTACATCAAGGAATGTTGTTTTGCCTGCTCCGTTAGGTCCTATTACAGCTCTTAATTCTCCTTTCTTTAAATTTAAATTAAGTTTGTTGAGAGCTAAAAAACCCTCGAAACTAACAGTAATATCTATTAAATTTAAAAGATCTTTATTATTCATTATTCCCCTCCTTATTGTTAACTTCTAGGCTTGGATAGGTTTCAATCTTCCTTTTCAAACCAAATCTTTGAAGAAGATTCCTAGGGCCATCTCCTTGTATCCATCCTAAAACTCCTTCTGGCAAAGCTGTTACTACTAGGATAAACAACCCTCCTTGAATAAACATCCAGCTAGCAGGTAGAGCCTCGCTTACAAGACTTTTTGCATAGTTGATGAAAACTGCTCCTAGTATCGCTCCTAATAAAGTTCCTCTTCCTCCAACAGCAACCCATATAACCATTTCTATAGAAAAAGGAACGGTCATAAATTGAGGTGATACTATTCCAGACTGAACGGTATATAAAGCTCCAGAAATTCCTGCGAGACCTCCAGCAATAGAAAATATTATTGTCTTAAATATAACTGGATTGTATCCTGTAAACCTAACTCTTGGTTCATCATCTCGTATTCCTATAAGAATATTTCCAAATCTTCCTTTAACTACCCACTTTGCAAAAAACCATGCGGCTATTACTAGTATGGCGGTTATCCAAAAGAATAATCTTTGCATGGACTCAGAACCCACCATCTGACCAAATAGTTGTGTTACATCTGTTTTTAATCCATTTGTTCCATTTATAAGTTTCTGTTGTCCATTAAAGAAGTTAAAGAATACAAGAAGAGAAGCTTGAGTAAGTATGGAAAAATAAACCCCTTTGATTCTATTCCTGAAGACAAGAAATCCAATTAAACCAGCAACCAATGCTGGAATTATCCAGATAGCGAAGAAGGTAAAAACAGGCGATCTAAAAGGTTCCCAGAAAAAAGGTAATTTTTCAACACCATATAAAGCAAAAAATTCAGGAATATTATTTGGAAATTCGGAGGAGCTGGTTATTTGCAAATACATTGCAGCACAATATCCACCTAGTGCAAAAAATATGCCTTGTCCAAGACTTAGCAAACCTGTATATCCCCAGATAAGATCAACACCAAGTGCAACTATGGATAAGGATAAGTATCTACCAAGAAGATTTAGTCTAAATACAGGGAGTAGGGTTGGTGCTGCAATAATTAAGGCAATTAATATTATCCAAAATGATAATACTATTTTTTTATCAAATTTAATTTTACTTAAGGACATTAGCTTTCAACCATCCTTCCTTTTTGAGGAAATAAACCTGTAGGTTTAAATTGCAAGAAAATAACAATTAGTGCAAATATCATTACTCTTGCCATACTTGTGGTTGCAAAAAAGTTAATTGTGTTTGATAAAGGTAAGGGCATATCTGGCCATATTGATAAGAGCCTTCCAGCTCCAATTAAATCAGTCATTATCCCTATTCCAAATGAAGCAAGTACTGTTCCTAATAAATTGCCTACTCCTCCCAGCACTACAACCATAAAACAACCAACTATATAATTTCCGCCAACATTTGGTCCTACAGAACCTAAGAGAGATACTGCTACCCCGGCAACTCCTGCTAAGCCAGATCCAATCCCAAAAGTAATTATATCCACTTTTTCAGTAGATATACCAAGGCAATCACTCATTTGTCTGTTCTGAGTAACTGCTCTTATACGCATCCCCCAAGCACTTTGATTAAGAAATAATGTTATTGCTATTACAGAGATTAGAGTAATGACAATTATCATTAATCTTGTTTTAGGAAATGCAGTGCCAATAATTTCTACTTGACCTCTCATCCATGAGGGTGCTGTTACATCAACATTTCGAGCGCTTGCTCTACTTAGTTTGCTGACAGAGGATGAGATTATATTACCTGTCAGGACCCCAGTTAAAGCAGCAAATATCCAAGAACTAAATTTAAAATATTTGAAATTTATTGATTCTTTTATTTTTGAAGGGAATGTTGTTGGCAAGAATAAACCAATTAAAAGACTTATAATCAGACCGGTCCCATAAGCTAAAGGTACACTTCTGACAAATTGTTGAAGAATTAAGCTTACGCCCCAAGTTGCGAGAAGTGTTTCTAGTGGACTTCCATAAAGCTTTCTTATTATAGTTTTTTCCAGTAGAATCCCTACCACTCCACTAACAATAAAAGCAAGGAAAATAGAAACTATTATGTACGAATTGTAGAAAGGTTTTAATATAGGTAATTTGAAAATTAGTTGTGTTACATATGTTGTGTAGGCTCCAAGCATCATAAGTTCACCATGGGCAAGATTTATTACACCCATAAGACCAAAAACAATCGCTAGACCTAATGCAGCAACAAGTAGTACAGATCCGATTGCAACACCATTAAAAAGACTATCGAGAAGTAACTCCAATTTAGAAAAAGAAAATATTTGATTATATAAAATAAAAGGAGGTGTTAACCTCCTTTTATTTTGAAGTATAGGTTTTAATTAGATTAAAGCTTATACTTTTCTCCTTTTGAAGGATCTGTCCAATCGCATGCAAATCCTTTTGAACTTGGATGCTTTTGGTTCCATGCTTGGGGAAGAACAACTCCTGTCTCTTCAAGGATTGTAAATCCACCCTCTGCATTAATCTCTCCAATTCTTACTGTTTGAGATAAGTGGTGATTAGGCATAACTTCAACAGGTCCTTGTGGAGCATCAAACTTTTGTCCAACAAGGGCTTCCCTTACTGCGTTGTCGTCAAATGTTCCAGCATCTTCTACTGCCTGTTTCCATAAATAAACCATGTTATAAGCAGATTCTTGAGGATCAGCTACAACACGATCAGCTCCCCATCTTTTCTTGAAACTTGCAGCAAATTTCTTAGATGCAGGAGTATCAATTGACATCATGTAGTTCCAAGCTCCGTAGTGACCTTCAAGGAACTCAGGACCAATTGTACTAATCTCTTCTTCAGCAATTGAATAGTTCATTACGTAGTAACCACTTGAAGGTGTGATACCTGCGTCTTGAATCTGTTTGAAGAATGCGACGTTTTGGTCACCATTAAGAGTGTTAATGATAATTCCACCGTCTGGCAACGCTTTTTTAATTTTTGAGATAATTGGAGCAACTTCAGTATTTCCCAATGGAAGATAATCTTCTCCAACTACTTTACCGCCTAACTGTTTTACCTGAGCTTTTGTGATTGTGTTTGAAGTCCTTGGGAAAACATAATCAGAACCTACAAGGAAGAAATCACCACCAGCTGCTGGAGAACGCTTATACATGAAATCTGTAGCGGGTTCTGATTGTTGGTTTGGTGTGGCTCCTGTATAGAAAATGTTGTTTGAACATTCTTGAGCTTCATATTGAATTGGGTAGTACAGGAACGCATCTTTTGATTCGTAGACAGGTAACATTGCCTTTCTACTTGCAGATGTCCATCCACCAAATACGACAGGAACACCGTCTTGGTCTATAAGTTTTTTGGATTTTTCAGCAAAAGTTGGCCAGTCAGATGCACCATCTTCGACTATGTATTCTATTTTGTAGCTTTTGCCGCCAACTGTTACACCACCAGCAGCATTTATCTCTTCAATAGCCATCTTTTCAGTATCAACAAGTGTTGATTCAGAGATCGCCATTGTTCCAGATAACGAATGTAAAATACCGACGGTTACTGTGTCATCGAAACTTCCTGAGGTTCCGCCTCCACCACATGAAGTTGCTGTGACAGCAAGTGAGGCAGTAGCTAATCCTGCCAAAATACGCCTTGAAATTCTCATGAATTAGGATAAATTAGGTAATTGACCCTCATTAGGGGGATAAAGTAAAAGTTATTAACGAGTGAGGATTAGTTTTGTATCAGTCGTAACTTTTTGTTGAATCCAATATATTACTAATGGACATTTTTCTAGTTTCGATTGTTTGGTATATGTGATTCTAAAAATTGAGTTATTTCTTCAACTCCTGTTCCGCTACAAAGGTTGGTAAAAAACCAAGGTTTCCCTTTTCTCATAAATTCCGTATCACTTTTCATAATATTTAAATCTGCACCAACCATATCTGCTAAGTCAATTTTGTTTATTAATAATAAATCTGATCTTGTTATGCCTGGCCCCCCTTTTCTAGGAATTTTGTCTCCAGCAGATACATCAATCACGTATATTGATAAATCTACAAGTTCTGGACTAAAACTAGATGCTAAATTATCGCCTCCACTTTCTACAAAAACAAAATCTAAAGGATTATATTTATTTTCTAAATCTAAAACTGCATTTTTATTTAAGGAACAATCCTCTCTTATCGCTGTATGAGGACAACCTCCTGTTTCTACACCAATGATCCTTCCTTCCTCTAAAACTTTTTTATTTATTAGAAAGTTAGCATCTTCTTTGGTGTAGATGTCATTCGTGACAACTGCTATCTCATAATTTTTTTTCAGGCTTAAGCATAGAGTCTCTACTAATGCAGTTTTTCCTGAACCTACAGGCCCAGCAACCCCTACTCTCAATTTGCTGCTCATGAATTAATTTCTAAAAAGTTTTGTATAAAGGTCATTATGATTTTGTTGTGCCATAGCTAAACCTACATTGCCAAAATAGATGTCATCAATTTCTTTGTCCATAATTTCTTTAGAAACTTTTGAAATTATTGCTAAAAGGTCTCTCTGAATTAATTGTGCTTTTGTTGAGCCAATAGGAATAATTCTTATTGCTGCACTCAGTTGGTTTGCACTCCACGCGTAGAAAAAATTCTCAACCATTTCTAACTTTGTAATTTCAAAACAGTAACAAGCCCAACTCCACGCTAAAGGCCAGGAATTCTTTTTATTTTTTTTATAAAGATATTCTAATCCAAATTCTTTGGTTAAATCAAAAAGAGATTTTGCCATTTGAAACTGTTGTTCTCTCATTTCGACAGAGTCTTTTGATGAGAGGATCCATTTATCTAAACTCAAAAGCTTTTTCAAATTAGGTTTAAAATTTTTGCCGTCTTTTAACTCATTGAAAACATCATAAAAATCCAATAGAAATCTAGCATCTATTCTGATCTGGCCAATTTTTAGTTCACTTATGATTAATTCTTTTACCGAATTTGAGTCTTTTAAATCTTTATTATTAAGGTAGCACTCCAATCCCTCCGAATAACAAAATCCTCCAACTGGTAGGTTAGGGCTTATTAATAAATATTTTAATAAGTGACTTTTACTCATGACTATGGGCACCTCTTTCTGGAAAAAATTTTTTCTGGGTATTTACGATATCAACATTAAAATTTTTAAGCATATTTTCAATTACGTAATCACCTTTTGTTAGAAGAATGTCTTCTTCAATTTCTACTTCCACGTGCCGATTTCCGAGATGATAGGCAGTTTTAATTAGCTCAATTTTAGAATTTGAACTTATTTCAATTAAATCTTCTGTTTTGGCAATTATCTCTACATAAAAATTGGACTCATTAGTTGAAAGAATATCTCCGTCATTTAATTTGCCCTTTCTAGGTAATTGTAAAATTATCTCTTGATCACAATCAGTTATTCTTTTACCTCTTAAGATTCTTCTTTCATCTGAACTTAAGGTAAGTTTTAAAAATGAACCTAATTTCGGTTTCTCCTTAATCCAATCAGTTACAACAATTTGTTTATTCATTCTCATAATCAAAATTTTTGGTTACTTTAATTTAGTAATTAAAGAAAACAATTTATGATTAAAACTTCATGGGAAGGTAATTGTTTCTTAAATTTTTTCAATAATAAAGCAAGTTTAGGAAATGTTGATAAAACAATCTTTAAATCTAAATCAACTTCTCCTTATAAGTTATTAAAGTCTACTCATGATCAAGAGGGCAGATGCATTTTGCCTGTTCTACATACTGCAGGGGGATTGGTAGGAGGTGATTTACTTGAGTTTGAGGTAAATCTTGAAAAAAACTCTAAGGTTTTGTTAACTACCTCATCAGCTCAAAAAGTATATGGATCAGTTGGAAGATCTAAAATCAATCCAAAAGGAAGTTTTTCAAAGCAAAAGAATCTCATAAACATTCTTGACAATTCTCATTTAGAGTTTCTTCCCCAAGAAACAATCATCTTTGCAAATGGTTTGTATGAGCAAATTTTTAAAGTATCTATATCAGAAACTTCAAGTTTTTTATTTACTGATTTAATAAGACTTGGAAGATCTTCATCCGGAGAATCTATTGAGAGTGGAGTTTTTAGGTCTAAATTAGAAATTATAAGAAATAATGATTTACTTGATGATTGGGAATATTTTGATCAGATTGAATTATCTAAGGCAAGTTTTGTGGCTAAGTCAGGCATGGATTACATGCCTGTTTTTGGATCCTTAATTTGGATTTGCGAAAAAGATTTCTCCAAGTCAAAAATAAATAATCTTGTAGGAAATATAAAAAAGATTTTCGATGAAACTAATAATAATTTATCTATTGGAATCCTTGAAAATGGAATCTCTGTACGATTCCTAGGAAGTTCTTCTCAAGATGCTAGAAAATGTTTTTTTTGTATTTGGAAACAAATTAGGTCTGTTTGTGGATTTTGTGAGCCAAAATATCAGGGTGTATGGCCTTTACAAGATTCTATGAATTATTAATTATGTTCAGAAAGAACCTTTTTTAAGAATTTATAGATTAATTTTTTATTATGCATCTTTCACCTCAAGAAAAAGATAAATTATTGGTTTTTTCTGCTGCGCTCTTAGCTGAAAGAAGGCTCAGTCGAGGTCTTAAGCTTAATTATCCTGAAACAATTGCTTTTTTAAGTTTTCAAGTTCTTGAAGGAGCACGAGATGGTAAAAGTGTAAGTCAATTAATGTCAGAGGGAACTACCTGGCTTTCAAAATCACAAGTTATGGAGGGCATTCCTGAAATGGTTGATGAAGTTCAAATAGAAGCGGTTTTCCCAGATGGGACTAAATTAGTTACTATTCACAATCCGATTAATTAGTTATGAGTAATTTAATTCCTGGCGAAATAATTCCTGAAGAAGGTGAAATCGAACTAAATCTTAGTAAACAAGTTAAAACAGTAACGGTATCTAATTCTGGAGATAGACCTGTGCAAGTTGGATCTCATTATCATTTTTTTGAAGCTAATAGGGCCTTAATTTTTGATCGAGAAATAACAAAAGGTATGCGTCTTGATATTCCTGCTGGAACAGCAATTAGGTTTGAACCGGGTGATACAACAGATGTCAAATTAGTGCCATTTTCAGGTTTAAGAAATGTATATGGTTTTAATTCATTAATTAATGGTTCTTTAAATAGTTAAAATTATGTCTTATAAAATTGATAGAAAAACTTACGCTCAAACTTACGGACCCACTACAGGAGATAGAGTAAGGCTAGCTGACACCGAACTTTTTATAGAAGTAGAAAAAGATTTAACTACATACGGAGATGAAGTTAAATTTGGTGGAGGTAAAGTTATTCGAGATGGGATGGGGCAGTCTCAAGTAAGAAGAGCTGATGGGGCTGTAGATACCGTAATAACTAATGCTTTGATCGTAGATTGGTGGGGAATAATTAAGGCTGATGTGGGTATAAAAGATGGAAAGATTTTTGAAATTGGTAAGGCCGGCAATCCTGATATCCAGGATAATGTTGATATTGTTATTGGTGCATCAACAGAAGTAATAGCTGGAGAGGGGCATATTCTTACTGCAGGTTCAATAGATACCCATATTCACTTTATCTGTCCCCAACAAATTGAGACAGCACTAGCCTCTGGAATTACAACCATGTTGGGAGGAGGAACTGGACCTGCAACTGGTACAAATGCTACTACTTGTACTCCAGGTTATTTTCACATTTCAAGAATGCTTCAATCTGCAGAAGCATTTCCTATGAATTTAGGATTTTTTGGAAAAGGAAACTCAACAAACGAGAGAAATCTTATTGATCAGGTTGAGGCTGGTGCATGTGGATTGAAGCTTCATGAGGATTGGGGAACCACTCCTTCTACAATAAATTCTTGTCTAAATGTTGCAGATAAGTTTGACGTACAAGTATGTATTCATACTGATACTTTGAATGAGGCAGGCTTTGTTGAAGATACCATCAACGCTATTGCAGGAAGAACTATTCATACTTTTCATACCGAAGGAGCAGGTGGAGGTCATGCTCCAGACATTATAAAAATCTGTGGAGAAACAAATGTTCTTCCTAGTAGCACAAATCCAACAAGACCTTATACAAGGAACACATTAGAAGAACATCTTGACATGTTAATGGTTTGTCATCATTTAGATTCTAAAATTCCAGAAGATATCGCTTTCGCGGAATCAAGGATCAGAAGAGAGACTATTGCAGCTGAGGATATCTTGCATGATGTAGGTGCCTTTTCAATTATTGCTAGTGATTCTCAAGCTATGGGAAGAGTTGGTGAAGTGATTACAAGAACTTTTCAAACCGCACATAAAATGAAAGTCCAAAGGGGGCCGCTATCTCAGGATTCTGATAGGAATGATAATTATAGAGTTAAGAGATACATTTCTAAAGTCACGATTAACCCTGCAATAGCTCATGGCATTAATAAATACGTTGGATCTATAGAAAAGGGAAAAATTGCAGATTTAGTATTATGGAAACCTTCATTTTTTGCAGTTAAGCCTGAATTAGTTGTCAAAGGGGGGTCTATAGTTTGGTCTCAAATGGGTGATGCAAATGCTTCAATTCCAACTCCAGGGCCAGTTCATGGTAGACCTATGTTTGCAAATTTTGGCAATTCCTTAACTAAGAGTTCTTTTACCTTTTTAAGTAAGAATTCAATAGATCAAGATATTCCAAAGAAATTAGGCTTAAAAAAGAATTGTATTGCTGTTGAAAATACAAGAAATATTGATAAATCACATTTAAAACTTAATAGTAAACTGCCTAATATTTCAGTTGATCCTCAAACTTACGAAGTTTTTTCCGATGGGGAGCTTCTTACTTGTGAACCACTTGAAGAAGTTCCAATGGCGCAAAGGTACTTCTTGCTTTAGAAGTTTTTAATTAATTCTTTTTCACTAGTTTTTATTTCTTTTGAGCCAGCAATAGCTAAATCCTCTTGCAGTTTGTTCTCACAAGAGAGAACTCTTGACCAACTTGGTAACTGTTGTGTTGTAGGGCAAGCTAGGTAATCTTCTGTGGCAGGTCTTAATAGTTTCGCAAATTTTTGAACTGATAGCTCTTCTTCATGCCTATCGTATGGAAGTTGATTTACTGCTGAATCTAAACCAAATTGCTTTACCCTATCTTCTCCAACTCTTTTATAAAGAACTTCTAAAGTTGCTAATTGAGTGCTAGTTAATGTTTCTGCTTGATGCTCCATAAGACCTCTCAAAACACTTGATAGGATTTCAGTACACATTTTTTGCAATCCTTCTTTAGAAGAATCACCAATATTTTTATGTTTATGATCAAACAAACCTAAGTCAACTTGGGCTATTTTAGATGTTCTTACGTTTCTATAAACTTCTGATAATAAGCCTATTTCTAAACCCCAGTCACAAGGAATTCTTAAATTCATAGCAAGGTCTTTTGTAAAAGCAAACTCACCAGCTAATGGGTATCTGAATGATTGAAGATATTGTAGAAAGGGTCCCTTACCAACTAATTGCTCTAAACTTGCTAATAAAGGACCAACAAATAATCTTGTTGCTCTTCCTTGTAATTGGTTTGTTTCTAAAGATAATCTGCTATAAAAAGCTTTTACATAAGATATTCCATATGATTCATCTAAAAGTGGGAGCATCATTCTTGAAGGGTACAAGGGACTAAAAGTTCTTATATCAGCGTCAAAAAGGGCTACAACGTCTGATTTTCTAGTTGCAACTCCTATACCTTGCCAAACGGCCCATCCCTTACCAGGAGTTCCTAAAAGTTCCAACCCATTTTTTTCCTGGTTTTTTAACAGTTCTATTACAGAAGGAGAATTAGTCCATTGAACATGAACTTGAAATGGCATTGAATCAAAAAATGATTTTGCTGCTTTAACTTGCTCAACAGTTTTCGCAGAGAGAGCAATAACCAATTCATTTAATCCTGTCAGGTTTTTTAAAACTTCTCTAATATCTTTTAATGCTGGGCGTTCAAATTCTTCATATAAGCAAGGAATTAATATACTTGTTGATCTTTTTTTAAGACTTTTGTTTAATTCTTTTAGTAAATCTTTAGTTACGCCATATTCATGTATTGTTGTGATTAACCCTTGTTGAAAGTCCATTTTCTAATTGATGTGCAGAATAGTGTTAATACTTCAATGATTTTTTCAAAGTGAAGCAAATTGACTCAGAGAAAAAATTAGATAGATTAAAACTTTGTAAATTGTTGGAAACAATTTATTCAGATAATACTACAGAAGAAATTAATTTTATTTCAAATCAATTATTACAGATTTTAGATGATTTCTCAGAGAAATCTGCTTATGAAGAAATAAGTAATAAAGAAAGGTGGAATGAATCTCATTCAGTTTTGATAACTTATGCAGATAGTATTTACAAAAATGGTGAGGCAACATTAATTACTCTTCGAGATTTATTAAGCAATTATTTTGGCAGCCTTTCTAAGGTTGTACATATTCTTCCTTTTCTTAAATCTACAAGTGATGGAGGTTTTGCTGTTTCTAGTTATGAAACATTAGAAGAGAAATTTGGTAGTTGGGATGATCTTAAAAGTATTTCAAAAAATCATGATTTAATGGCTGATTTGGTACTAAACCATGTTTCATCATCTCACCCATGGGTTCAAGAATTTATTAAATCCAAAGAACCAGGAATATCAAATGTTTTCTCACCGGATCAAAATCTTGACTGGTCAAATGTTGTTAGGCCAAGAAGTTCATCTTTGTTCTCTCAAATAAACACTGAAGATGGTCTTAAACAAGTTTGGACTACTTTTGGTCCAGATCAAATTGATTTGAATTGGCATAATCCAAAAATGAATCTTGAGTTCTTAAATTTAATTATTACTTATTTATCGAATGGAATTAAATGGTTCAGACTAGATGCTGTAGGTTTTATTTGGAAAGAATCAGGGACAACATGTTTACATTTGCCAAAAGCACATTCGATTGTGAAAATTTTAAGAGTTCTTTTAAATAATCTTCTTGATGATGGGGTTTTAATAACAGAAACCAATGTTCCTCAAAAGGAAAATTTGTCTTATCTTATTTCAGAAGATGAAGCCCATATGGCATATAATTTCCCTTTGCCCCCTCTTCTACTGGAAGCAATTATTACTTCAAGAGCTGATATTCTAAACTCATGGATTTTTGATTGGCCTAAGTTACCACATAATACTACTCTTTTTAATTTCACTGCATCACATGATGGTGTGGGGTTAAGAGCTCTTGAGGGTCTGATGAATGAACAGAGAATAAAAGATTTGTTAATTAACTGTGAGAAAAGAGGGGGACTAGTTAGTCATAGACGTTTATCTAATGGTGAGGATAAACCATATGAATTAAATATTAGTTGGTGGAGCGCAATGGAGGACTCCAGCAGGGATTCTAATAGATTCCAGTTTGAGAGATTTATCTTGACTCAATTATTAGTAATTGCTTTAAAGGGGGTTCCTGCTTTTTATCTGCCAGCATTACTTGCTTCTGAAAATGATATAAAAAGTTTTTCTATGACAGGTCAAAGAAGAGACCTAAATAGAGAAAAATTTAAATCTGACAATCTTTTATCTGTTTTAAATAATCCTGAATCTAATGCTAATAAAAACTTAAAATATCTTCGTAATGCTATGGATGTCAGATCAAAATTAAAGCAATTTCATCCTTGTTCGGAAATGAATTGTTTGTCTAAAGGGAGAGGCGATATTGTTGTAATCAAAAGAGGCAAAGGTCAAGAATCTGTTTTTGCAATCCATAATATGACTGAAAATAAAATTAATTATCAATTGAATGATAATGATCTACCAGCAAAAATTGATGATGATTTTAATATGCGAGATTTTTTATCATCTTCAAAATACAATTGGAAAAATATTATGCTTGACCCTTTTCAAGTTATTTGGCTTGGTGCTTTAAAAAATGATTGAAAATTCCTCTCTTTGGGTTGTGAGTGATGTGGATGGTACATTAATGGACCATTCCTATGATTTAACTCCTGCCAAAGAAACTATAAAAAAACTACAACAATTATCTATACCTGTAATCCTATGTACAAGCAAGACAGCATCAGAAGTAAAAGTTATTAGAAAGGAACTAAATCTAAAGGATCCCTATATTGTTGAAAATGGTGCAGCTATATATGGTGAATCTCTTGATAAGGTTAATGGAGAAATTATTCTTGGAGAAAAATACGAATTTCTTGAAGAAATTTTAAATTTAATTTCTAGAGAAATAGAATATAAACTTATTCCTCTCAATAATCTCACTAATCAAGAAGCAACTCAGCTTACAGGCTTAAAAGGCAACGCATTGAATTTAATGCGTGATAGACATTGGAGTATGCCTTTTTTAAATCCACCCAGTTTATTAGAAGAGAAAATTAATATTTGTTGTAAAAAGTTCAAAGTAGATATTTTTAAGGGAAATAGAATGAGTCACTTATTATCTACAAATTCAAATAAAGGAAAAGCAATAAATGCCCTAAAAAAATATTCAAATATTGAAAATGTTGAAATTATAGGTCTTGGGGATTCTCCAAATGACTTGCCTCTTCTCTTAAACTCGGATATTAGAATTGTTATCCCTGGAATAGATGGACCTAACCAAAATTTACTAGATTTATTAAATGATTTTGAATTTACCTTGGCATCTGAACCTAATGGATTTGGTTGGAAAAATGAAATCAATAAATTGATAAATGAGCTAGATCTAATTTAGAAATATGAATGATTTAGATATTAATTTTCCTCTTGATAATTTTGAAAAATTAATTATTGATATTGGCTGGGAATCTTTGGATGATTGGTTCAATTTCTGGAATAATCAAAAAGATATTCTTTCAATTAATCAATATTGGAATAACAAAGTAAATGATGATTGGATTTGGGGTTTAGCTTTACCTCTTTTATCTCAGGCTTATAAATTTCAGAATAATTTTTCTGACAGAAAAATTATTGGAAT
The DNA here is from genome assembly GCA_003209585.1 of Prochlorococcus sp. AG-449-G23. Classification (GTDB taxonomy): domain Bacteria; phylum Cyanobacteriota; class Cyanobacteriia; order PCC-6307; family Cyanobiaceae; genus Prochlorococcus_A. The sequence goes on along the minus strand of QCQJ01000009.1, from coordinate 7,085 downwards.
CTCTGCTCTACCTGGAACAGGCAAAACAACATTGGGTAAATGGCTTGAAGCGATATCGTTAAAATTAAATTTCAAAATTGCTGTTATTTCAATTGATGATTTTTATCTCCCTTCAGATGAAATGAAATTAGCAATTAAGAATAATCCTTGGAATGTCTCAAGAGGCTTTCCTGGTAGCCATTCAGTAAAATTAATGTATGAAAAACTATTAAATTGGAAAAAAAATGGAGAATTAAATGTACCTGTTTTCGATAAATCTTTAAGAAATGGCTTAGGAGATAGATCATATTGGAGATTAGATAATCCTGATTTATTAATTATTGAGGGATGGTTTTTGGGAATAGAACCTTTATCTAGTGATAGTAATTCTCAGTATACAAATTCAGTTGAATTGAGTTTGCATGAATCTTCTTATATAAGTAATATTCAAAATAATCTAGAAAAATATTTAGATGTTTGGAGTTTAATAGACAATATTTGGCACTTAAAGCCTTTGAAGTTTGAATATATGAATATCTGGAAAACAAATCAAGAAAAAGAAATGTTTTTACAGAAAGGAAACGCCCTTAAAGATGATAATTTATCTAATTTCCTGAGGATGCTCAATGTTTCTATTCCTCAAAAAAGTTTTGATTTTATAAATTCTTATGCGTCGTTATTAATTGATCAACAAAGAAATTTAGTCGAGGCTAGATTAAATTAGCAGTATTTCTAAATTTCTTTTTTTTTCAGTAATTTTTTATACATTTTTTGTAGCTCTAAATGGTGTTTAATTGATGATGTTTTCTGTTTAATGATGGTTGAGTTTTCTTACAAAAATGAAGGTTGCAGAATGGTTGTATTGAGATGTATTGGCCCATCAAATTTTTTTTTAGAGAGAGTTTTATTCCCGACTGACATTCTAACTTTTATGGCCCCAAATGATTCAAGAGTTGAAATTTGGGGGAACGAATTATATGGCCCTAAGTTGGAAGAGAGAATAAGAATTTCTGCTGATAATGAAGATTCTACTTTAGTAGCTTAGAACAGAAATTACCTAATTGTCTTCGAGTCAAAATTTTTTACAAATACCTATTTTTTATTGATATTATCGAAATAGTTTTAGTTTTTATAGATGAATTATTTTTCTTCCTTTGCTGTAGGAGGTTTTGTCCCTTCTGCCGCTATTGCTGGAGTTTTACTTTTAGTTGGTTTAGGCGCTTTCTTTTATCTTGGAATTAAGGGTCCTACAGATTATTAAATCTGAGTTTTATTAAAAAATAGTTATTTTAATTTTTTATAACCTTACTAATACAAATATTTAATTATGGATTTAACAACTATTTTATTTATATTGAGTTTACCCTTCGTTTTATTAACGGTCTACTTTGGCACGAGAAATGATTTTTATGAAAGTGAAAACTATAAAGGTGATGGTTGTGCCCACGATGTTAAAAGATAGCTTTATTCCTACTCACCTCTAAAAACACAAGTCCACTTGCTATCAAATTGCCAAACTGGTTTATATATATCAGTTGTGATTTTTTCACCTGCTTTATTACATGTATCAAGGTCTTTCATGGGGATAGAATGTAATGAAGGACTTGTTATTCCACTTACCTCTGGTCTACCTCCAGGACCTTGTCTATAAGTTCCTATTATTAACCAATATTCAGCTTTTACAGAATCTGAAAAAAAGAATAGAGAAAAAAGAAATAAAAGTATTAAAAATGAATTTTTCATTAACTTATATTAGCTTCTACTAATTAAATGTAAATTGTATTTGCTAAATTGCTATTAAATAAATAAGTTTAAAAGTTTTTGGAATATTTAAAATTAATTTTATATGGCTTAATTCAAGGATTAACTGAATTTATTCCTGTAAGTAGTACAGCTCATTTAAAAGTCATATCTCTTTTTTTTGGGATTGATGATCCTGGATCCTCTTTGTCCGCATTTATTCAACTTGGTAGTGTTTTAGCCTTAGCTTGGTATTTTAGGAATGATATTTTTAATTTAAAAAGTCAATCTTCAGCAAAATTTTTTGAGTATCTTTTACATGAAAAGTTATTTAGGTCAATTTTAATTGGTACTATCCCGATTGTTTTGCTTGGTGGAAGTATAAAATTATTTCTTCCTTATTTTTTTGAAAGTTTTCTTCGTTCAAATTTATCAATAGCATTGGTTTCTTTCCTAATGGCTTTTTTTATGTATTTGGCAGATAGTTCTAAAAGAGGTTCTATAAATATTGGAAATCATAATTATTCAGATAGTTTTTATATAGGTTTTTTTCAGGCATTTGCTATTATTCCAGGTGTCTCAAGATCTGGCGTAACTATTTCTACCGCTTTAATGTCAGGTTGGGAAAGACGCGATGCTGCTAAATTTTCTTTTCTTTTAGGACTTCCAGCTATTTCTCTGGCTGCAATTGTTGAGTTTATTTATTCTTTTAATGAATTTTCATCATTAGGTTTTCTCCCACTATTTGTTGGGCTTATAACGACATTTTTATCTTCTTTATTAGCCATTGATTTCTTATTAAGGTATTTTTCTACAAATGGATTGAAAATATTTATTATTTATCGAGTTATTTTTGGCGTTGTAATACTTCTGAATTTATAATTGGTTATGAAAAATATTTTGCAATTGTGTTAAGGTTTAAAAAAATTCCTTCTAATGAATATTTTTATATCTTTCCAATTAGGTGAAGTAGAAGTTTCAAATCTTACTATATTGGTTTTAGCGTTTTTTTCGTCTTTTACATTCATAGCAGTAGGCATAAGTTCATATAAACTCTACAAATCCCTTATAAATGATGACGAAAAGTGATCGGAACGGCGGGATTTGAACCCACGACCCCCACTACCCCAAAGTGGTGCGCTACCAAACTGCGCTACGCCCCGTATCTTTACTATAAAGATAAGATTGATTCAAATGTTGTTCTTTATAGGATTGTTATCAGATCTCAATACACACTTATCAACTTCCCAATTAAAGTTTTCCCATATATGGTCTTTTAATTTGTAGTTGCTTCCAGTAAAAAATCCTAACTTAACTTTCGTAGGAGAGGCTGAACAATACTGCCTGCTTCCGGCTGATGCTAGATATTGTTGATGGTATTGTTCTGCATAAAAATATTCATCAATCTTTTTTATTTCAGTTTCAATTAAACCAAGATTTTTTTTGTTCAGTTCTTTTTGATATTGTTCCTTACTGGCTAAAATAATTTGTAAATTATTTTCATTTTTGTAATATATTGCTGATCTATATTGAGTCCCCATGTCATTACCCTGCCTGTTTTTTTGAGTAGGGTCATGACATTCCCAAAACATTTTTAATAAATCACTTATATCTATTTCTCTTTTATCCCAAATAACTCTTACAACTTCTGAATGATCAGTTAATCCAGAACAGACTTCATAATAAGTTGGATTGTTTTTTTTTCCACCAGCATAACCTACTGAAGTTGTGACAACTCCAGGAAGTTTCCAAAAACATTTTTCAGCTCCCCAGAAACAACCACATCCAAAAATTATTATATCTTCTTGAATATTGGGATCTTTTTTAATATCTGTTTTTAATATTCTATGTATAGAATCATCATCAGTTAAATTTGTCTTCTCATTATTCATGATTTTTTTCAGGAATTTAAACATAATTTAAATTTATCTATTATAAGTAAAAAAATTTACTTTTAGCTCTTAACAATTCTGGTAGCTAGTTCTCTTTCCCAAAGCCGTTTATATAGACCATTCTTTTTTACTAAATCTTTATGGTTCCCTTCTTGTACGATTTCTCCTTTATCCATTACTAAAACCCTATCACAAGTAGCTGCAACAGAAAGTTGGTGACTAATCATAATAATTGTTTTATTACTTCTATCACTCATTTCATCTATTATTCTTGCTGCTGTTTTATTATCTACGCTTGCTAAAGCATCATCTAGAACAACAATTGGAGAATTAACAAGTAGTGCTCTTCCAAGTGCAGTTCTTTGCCTTTGTCCACCACTTAATGTAATACCTCTTTCACCAACGATAGTTTTAAACTTCTCAGGAAAACTATTGATATCATCAATCAATCCAGCTTTTGTTGCGCTTTCATTAACTAAAAATTTAGAAGCTTTGGGTTCTCCAAAACTTAGATTTTCTGAGATTGTAGAAGTAAATAAGAATGCTTCTTGAGGAACGATTGAAATATTTTTTCTGAGATCACTTAATTTTAATGTTTTTACATCAATTTCATCTAAGAACAATTGATTGTCTGGAATTTCAATAGTTCTTCCTAGAGACTTTGCTAATGTTGTCTTGCCACAACCTACTGGGCCAACAATTGCAATAAGTTCTCCAGGATAAATTTTAAAATTGAGACCATTTAATGAATTAAATTTTGATCCTGGATACTTTATCGTTAAACTTTTTGCTTCTAAAAATCCTTTAACCTTTCTTTTTAAAAATTTAGTGTCTGGTCTATCTACAATATTTGGGTTGTTTTGAAAGATTTCTTCAACACGATCTAAACTTACTTGACCAAGTTGAAATGTATTTAAGGTAAAACCTAATAGAGCTGTAGGGAAAACAAGTCTTTCAACGTAAAGAATTAAAGCGACTAAACCACCTATCGAAATAAATCCACTCTCTAGTTGAAAAGTTCCTAAAGATAATAGTATTAATAATGAAATTGAGGAAATACCTTGCAACAATGGGAACAGGGTACTCGCTGTTCTTGCAAGTTTTATCGCTGAATTTCGATAGGCATTATTGTATATGTTAAATTCTTTTTTCTCAGCATTCTCTTGGGCATAAATTTTGATTGCGCTTATGCCAGAAAGATCTTCTTGTATTAGATCACTAAGTTTTGATAATGATTCTTGTTGAGCTTTTCTTTGATTAACCATTCTGCCGCCGAATAGACTTACAATTCCAAGAATTAGTGGAAATATCATTAAGGCTGATATTGTTAAAGTTTTATTAATCGAAAACATTGAAGGAATAGTGAATGAATAAGCTAAGACAATGTTGCACAAGCTCAAAACGGTAAATCCTAAAAGTCTTCTTATGTTTTCAACATCACTTGTTGCTCTACTAATAATGTCTCCACTACCTTTTTTTTGGATCCACTCTGGATCTTGAATAAGTAAATGGTCAAAAAGTTTTTGACGAAGATTTACTTCTACTTTTCTACCTATGCCGAAGACAATCTGTCTTGAAAATAATCTTATTAAACCCATACAAGTTGCTAAAAAAATTAACCACAAAGACTTAGAAATAACAAAATCCGATGAAAACCCATTTTGTAGTTGGTCAATTATATTTTTTACTTCTAAATATTCAAAAAGTGTTGATAATCTTTGAGGATCTTTTAAAAATAACCAGCCAATTAGAGTTTCAAAACCAGTTGCTCTGGAGTATATGGTAGGGTCTGAAGACTTTGGATATCTCTTTGTTTTATTTCTAGCACGCCTAATTAGATCTATTTCATTTGAATTTAATAAATGTTCAATTTGACTTAATGACTTTGATTGCGATTTTGCTTTTACTTCGTTTACTACAGACAAATGCAGATCTTTAGATTTTAAAGGGAAATGAACATATCTTAGTCTTTGATGAAGCTCCCATACCGAATCTCCAAGCCAAGCAAGTTGAATAACACCTATATCCTCGGGAGATCCATATGGAACCAAGTTTTGAATCCAATAATTCAATTTTTTAAATAACTTAATGCATCTTCAAGGCTTGAATTCAAGTTAAGAAAATCCCCTAAACGTACAAGTTTAATAGATTGAGCCACTCTAGAATTACCAACAACAGAAAAACCTAACTTCAACTTTTTACATTCTTTAGCAGTCTGAACAAGAGCGCCAAGACCAGAAGAATCAAGAAAATCAATTTTTGTTAGATCTAAAACGAATGGGAGATCATTTTTTAAATTATTAGTAACAAAAGTTTTAAATTGTTTTTCTGAGAAAGCATCAAGTTGGCCCTTAAAAGTAAAAACAATAATATTTGTTTTTACATCAAGGTTTCCTCTTAAAGAAACCGTTAACTTATGGAAATCTTCTATGATCTAGTACCTCCAAAAAATTAATATATCAAATGTAATTATCAAATCAAAAGAAACCAATATGTCAACATCTTTCTAACATTAGAGAAACAAATTTTTTAAATAAATAATCTGAATCATGTGGGCCAGGTCCTGCTTCTGGATGATATTGCACACTAAATATTGGCTTATTATTAACTTCCAGTCCAGCCACAGTACTATCATTAAGATTGTAATGGGTTATTTTAACTATGTCTTTTGAGAGAGAATTAGGATCAATAGCAAAACCATGATTCTGACTAGTTATCTCAATTCTATTATTATTATTTCCACAAGGGTGATTTAAGCCACGATGTCCAAAAGGGAGTTTATAAGTAGAACCTCCTAAAGCTAATCCAAATATTTGATGGCCAAGACAAATTCCAAACATAGGTATCTCACCATACTCAATAAGAGATCTTGCTAAGTCTATACCTTCAGAAACAGCCGAAGGATCACCTGGTCCATTTGAGAAAAAAATACCATTTGGCTTTTTAGATAGAACATCTTTTAGAGAAGATCGAGAAGGTAAAACCAAAACTTCGCAACCATGGGAAACTAGTCTGTTTAAGATCGAATTTTTAATTCCAAAATCAATTGCTACTATTTTTAATTTATTATGATTATCGTCATATCGTTTTCTTACATCAAAATTTGTTTGTGTATGATCTTGCCATAAATAATGTTGCTTTGTTGAAACTAATTTTGATAAATTCAAACCCTCCATTTTTGGCGTGTCATGAATTATCTTTAAACAACTTTCTAAAGTTTCATCTTCAGAGGTAATAACACCATTCATCGAACCATTTGATCTTAAAATTTTAACTAAAGCCCTTGTATCAATCCCATGTAGTCCTATTATGTTTTGCTCAACTAACCATTGATTAAAATTCTTTTTAGATCGCCAGTTGCTATTATTTGATGAAAAATTTCTAACAATTATCCCCTTAACACTAATATTAGATTCTGAATCTTCAAAATTAATACCCGTATTTCCAATCTCAGGATAAGTAAATGTTAATATC
>QCQJ01000008.1 GCA_003209585.1 Prochlorococcus sp. AG-449-G23 | reverse complement strand
TATGGATTGTCCAAGAATAATTGAGGGTATTAAAATATCTATAAAAGTTTTTAAATGAATTTTTTTTGACTTGCAAAAATAGATAATGGATATTAAACCTCCAATTAGGCCTCCATGGATTGCTATACCTCCTTCCCAAACGGCAAGAAAAGAAGGTATTTTTATGGCGTTATTGAATAGTTCTAAAGAAGTAAAAAAGTTCTCTCCAATATATTGCCTCCACTCAAAAATTACGTAATAAGCTCTTGCTCCAATTATTGAAAAGATTATTAATGATGGAAGTATTTCACTAATGTACTCTGGATTAATATTCCTTGCCTTTGCAAGTTTTTTAGAAATAAATAGACCTATTAAGACTGAAACCGAAATAAGTAATCCGTACCATCTAATAGTTATAAATCCTAAATTTAAAAAAGTTTCTCCTGGAGATTGTATAAAAGCTTGAAATGTAAGCATCTAAGGAAAGTTAGATACCCTCTGCTGCTTGCACTTTTTCTACTTGTTTTTTCTTTAATACTAAAAGTATTTGTGTTAGGCCTACACCAATGAAGAATGCAATCAATCCAATAACTCTATAAGGGCTCTGAAGTACAACCTCAGCATCTAATTGTCCAAAGCCGCCAACGTTGGGATCATTAGTAAGAGGGTCACCTGCATTAATTTTGTCTAGTGCTTTTACGATAAGTTGAGGACCAACAGGCACTGCTTCAGTAGTTATCTCACCATTATCGTTTTCTATATTGACCTTATAGCTACCATCTTCAATTGTTTCTATTGAATTTATAGTTCCTGAGGTGGAAGAAGTGAAAACTACATTATTGCTTTTGTCTCCAGTTGGGTATACCTGGCCTCTACCTCTATTGCCTCCGATATGTAACGAGTATTTCCCATAGTGATATTCTTTATTAGTGGATGGATCAGGGGAAAGTACAGGGAAAACTATTTCTTTATTAGTGTCGCCGGGTAAAGGTCCTACAATGATGATATTATCTTTCTCTTCACTGTAATTAGTGAAATAAACCCCTTCTGTCTCCTCTTTGATTTCATCGGTCCATCTTTCTTGTGGAGCAAGTTTAAAGCCATCTGGCAGCATTACAACAGCACCAACTTGTAATGGGACTTCAGAACCATCAGCACCTATCTCTTTTAAATCATTTTTGTAGGGTATTTTGACTACAGCCTTGAAAACACTGTCTGCTCCAACAGATTGTGGAACCTCTGCAATTGTAGGCATCTGAGCTAGATGACAATTTGCACAGACTATCTTTCCTGTCGCTTCTCTTGGGGATTCGTAGTTTTGCTGAGCCCAAAATGGATAAGCAAAAGTGATCTTTGGATAAAATACAATGCTCGAAATGAAAAGCAGAGTACAGATAAATAAACTTGTTTTTTTCATGATTTGATTTTTAAGACCTTTCATTTTTTTATGCCCACCATGGATTTTCATTAGTTCTAAAGTCAGTTTCTGACCATTGTTTGACGAGTACAGCATCATCTTCAATATCTACATGCGCTAGCGCTAAAGATAAAGGAGCAGGCCCTCTGACTACCTTCCCATTAGTATCGTACTGACTGCCATGACAAGGACATATGAATTTATTAGCACCACTATCCCATGGGACAACGCAACCTAAATGAGTACAAATTGCATTTAAACCAAATTCTCCTATTTCCCCGCCCTCATTAACTATTAAATAAGTTGGATCTCCCTTTAGACCCTGCACTAGACTTCTGTCTCCTGCTTGATGGGTAGCTAACCAACCTGTCTTAGTTACTGGATTCCCTAGTTCATCTTTAGCAGAAGTTCCACCTCCACCCCCGCCTGCTCTTAAAGGCATGAAATAATTCGCTACAGGGTAAAGGGCTCCTAACGCTACACCAGTTGCAGTACCAAATGTAAGAAGATTCATAAATTGCCTTCGACCCATTGAAGGGACATCATTGGAACTTAATTGAGTCATTCGCTACTTGGTTCTGTTATTTATTAGTTATTATGAATCAAATTGTTCAATTTCTGTTGCAAATAGATAGGACTTTTAATAATTTAAAGTAAAAGTTTAGGAAGTCTTAATTAATTGATTTAAATGAACCCATTGCTAGTAGATGAAGTTATACATTATTTGATTCATCGCTGGGGAAAAAAATATGATTTTAGACTCTTTAGAAGAGGAAAATTTGTGTATTTTCAAATGATGTGGGGATTTCTTGGACAGGAATCATTCCCTTTAAGTGAAGATGAATATAAAAAATCGATAGCTGATAAAATCGAGATTTTAAATAGATGTGGATATTCAGAAGAAGTTAGGGAATGGCTAAAGAAAGTCAATGCTAAGCCAAGGTTAGGTAGAGCTGTCAGCTTGCAATTAAATCTTAATGATAAGATGAAAGAGTTTTTGACTTAAGATTTTCTGATAAGTAAGTTAATCCAGTACCAACAAAAAATAAAAACACAATCGATATAGATAGCAATGACATAGTTAATGGGTCTGTTGAAGGGGTAATCACTGCAGATAATATTGCGGATGAAATTACAACGATCTTCCAATTCGAAATCATTTTTTCTGTTGTAATTATTCCAAGAGAACCAAGAATAAATTGTAATACTGGTAATTGAAAAGCTATTGCAGTGCTAGACATTAATAAGAGAACAAAATCAAAATATCTTTCTATAGACCAAGTTGGTTCAACAATATCAGCACCGAAACTAATGAAGAAATTTATTGCTGCAGGGACTAATATCCACCAGGAAAAAATTAATCCTAAAAAAAACAGAAGACCTGAACCAAAAACTGCGGGCAAGATAAGGCTTTTTTCTTGTTTTGTTAAACCAGGAGAAATAAATAATATTATTTGATAAAAAATATAAGGCATAGAAACTATTAATCCGCTATAACCTGCAACTTTAATAGCGACAAATAAAAACTCTCCTGGAGCAAGTTGTAGTAAATGAATATCACCAGCTGGAATTTCTAAAAAAGATATTAATGGCTTTATGATGAGAAAACTAAAGAATATTGAAATAACTATTGAGTAAATTGAGTTTAGTATCCTTTGACGAAGCTCCTCTAAATGATCACTAAAAGTCATTGAATCTGATAATTTATTTTCACTTTGACCTGTACCTCTCATTATTATTTGATAACAATTTTGTAAGAAAAAGGTTTAAAACTACTATTGTCAAAGTCCAATTTGTTTTTCGATAAATTTAATTATTTGCTTAATTTAGGATTAGTTGGATCTGGTAATAAGAAAGGAGGAGCATCATTTAGGGATGATTCACCATAAGTTTCATATTCTCTATACCCACCCATTTTCCCATTGGTTTTCATTAAAGCGCTTACGAAGGCAAGTAGTAAGAAAACAGTAGGAGCTCCAATTATTAATGCAGCACCAAATAGATATCCAACAATAAATTCTGGAAAACTATGATTTCCTAAAAATTCATGAGTGCCCAAAAGAAAATCAATCATTTAGATTTAAAATTTTTTTTTATTATAAACTAAATTACTGTTTTAAGATTTTTTTTTATGTAATCTTCTCCTCTTGTAGGATTTCCCCAAATAATTTCTCCATTTTTAAAGGAAACGCAACCAGGTCCTCCTTTTTTAATTTTTTGCAAATCTTTAATCTTTACTAAATTAATTGGAACTTTAATGTTTCTTTTTGCCTTACTAAATAAAGCAGCTAAATCTGCTGCTATTTGAAGATCTTGCTCAGATGCTTCTTGAGATGAAGACTTCAAAACTACATGACTGCCTGGTGATTCCTGAGCATGAAACCATAAATCGCCTTTTTTTGAGAACTTAAAGCTTATTAAGTCATTTTGCCTCATATTTCGCCCTACCTGAAGCTTCAATCCTGTGGGAGTATCAACTTGAATTGGTGAAGATTCTATCTCATGTGTACTTCTCTTATCTTCTCTTTGCCTCTTGATATTGATATTAAACTCGTTACAAATTTCTTCCATAATTTCTTCTAGTAGTTTGATTCGCATAAAAAGTTTTTCATGATTTAAAGAATTTAAATTTTCTAGAAGCGTAGTGAATTCATCTAATCTTTCTATATTTGTTTTGTAAATACTTAATCTTTCTTTTATTAATTCTCTAGATCTCTTTAGTTTTTTTGACTTTTTATATAGTTTTTGTCCTTTAATGATATCTCGTTTTTTAATTTCATTTGAAGAGAATATATTATCAGCTTTTTCTTTATATTCCTCGTAGTTTTCTGATTTTGTCAGAAGATCACATTGAATATTTAAATTCTTTTCCTCAATATTGATCTGTTTAAAAATTATCCCTTCAATTTTCTTCCCCAACAATTCAAGTTTCTTTTGCTTCAGATGATAATCATAATAATTCTCTATACCGGTGCATAAATCTATCTTTTTTTCGCAATTAATTTCTTTATTGAAAAACCAAACGCAATAAAAATCTTTATTAAATATAGAAAAGTTAAAGTTATTGTTTTTAAACCTATTTATCCAAATCTTCCAATTTTTAAAAATCTCCTTTAAGTCTGAATCGCCAATGAAATCGATGTTTTTTTCCATTATTTCCGAATTGGAAGTTTTGCTAACAACCTCTAATTGTTTTGTGAGGATAGGGCTTACTCCTTGATAGGTATTTATTAAACAGTATTTCAAAGACTCAGGTACTATTGAGATTGCCTCTTTCCATGATTGAAAAGACTCATCTTCTCTAGGATGTTTTTTGAGATTAACTGGAGGACCAGAGTAAATTGATCCTGTTGAAATTCTTCTAAAACTAGATTGATTTGATTTAATTTGTTTACCAACTGCAATTATTTTATGTTTGTTATCCAAATAAAAAATATTACTATGTTTTCCCATTAACTCAAAAATTAAATACTTACTAATTTCATCTCCAGGTTTTTTTGCAAAACCAAATTTTATAACTCTCTCGAAATCATCTTGATCAATCGAAATTAAAGCCATATATTTTAATCCGTATCTTATTTGCTTAGAAAGTGTACTTTCTCTTCCAATTTTTTCCGGCTTATTTATCTTTAATATTCTTGGAGATTCACCATTCCATGAAACCTCTAACCAAGTTTGAGAAGCAATTCCTCTGAAACATAATTGAATTGTATTAGGCTCTGGTTGTTGGGCAGTTTCAAACTTTGAAGGTAGGATGTTCTTTGTTAAATAATGCAAAACAGATCTAATAGATGTAATATCCATTATCTGTGGAACACCTTTTTGCATTATTCCTTTTTAGTTCACAAGATGTTTATCTTACTGTAAAAAATTTAATATGAAAAATCAAAAAAAACTCATTATCCTTACTGGACCCAGCGGGGTGGGTAAAGGAACAGTTGTTAAAGAAATATTGGGTAAAGAAAAGAATTTTTGGCTTTCAATATCTGCAACTACTAGAGAACCTAGAGAGGGAGAGAAAGACGGGGAAAATTACTACTTTTTAAATCAAGAAAAGTTTAAAGAAATGATTGAACAAAACCTGTTCCTTGAATGGGCCCAATTCGCTGGAAACTACTATGGAACCCCTTTGTCTTCTGTTAATGAGAAAATAAAAACGGGATTTACCGTACTACTTGAAATTGAAGTAGAGGGTGCAAGGCAAATAAAAAATAAGTTTCCTAATTCACTTTCAATATTTTTACTTCCTCCTGATAAAGAAGAGTTAGAGAGAAGAATAAGAAATAGAGGTACAGAAAAAGAAGAGGCAATTAAAAAAAGACTCTCAAGGGCTAATTATGAGATTTCAGTATCGAATCAATTTGATTATGCATTAACAAATCACAATGTTGATGAAACAGCAAAAAAAATAATCAGGTTAATAAAAACTTGATTATTTTCTCTTTATCAGCTCATTGGATGGAATAATAAATCTGGGAAAAACCTATTAAATTCAATTATTATTCCAGCTGTAAGGCTTAGCCAAATTGCTGCTACCACTGGGGCAGATCTGACAAATTTTGTGTTTAGAATTTTGAACATTTGTTTTATGAAAGTTTTTTAAAGATGTTTAGCGAGGACCATTAAGTGTAATATTGTTATCTTTCTCTCTTAAATCACCATTTCTACCTTGTTTATTAGCAAGAAGAGGCCATTGCGCTCCTTTTACAAGACATTTTCTGGCTAAGTCTAGGTCAATAATGATCTCAAGATCTGCTGGATTCTTGGTCTTTTTTGATTCAATAAGATACTCTCTTCCTGACCAACCTATAATTCCAGCAATGTAAATGAACAATACTCCGGGAATAAGTAAATCTCCTTCATGACCTCTATTTAAAAGGGCTCCCCATGGCTCAAGAGGAGGTCCAATTATTAAATGTGGAAGACCATCATCTCCGCATGATGCTTTCCCGTATCTTTCAAATCTTGCGATGTCTTTTTGAGTAGTTGCTGAATTTGCTCTCTCAATGAATTTAGGATTTTCAGAGCATTTTGTGAGGGCTGAAGCAGTATATTCTGTGCTAGCTCTATCTGCGTTTAAGGCAGGCCCATTTGCAGCTATAGCAATTGGAGTAATTCCGAGGAACAGAAAAACTGAGGTTATGATTGAAAAAAAGAATTTCATAAGTTGCAATCTTTAATTCCTTATAGTGTGTTAAGTAAGAAATTAATATTAAAATAGAACAAGTTGAATCAAAAATGCATAAAGTTTTAGCTATTGAAACAAGTTGTGATGAGACATCTGTCTCAATAGTTTCTAATATTGGCGATACTTTCAAAATACATTCAAATATAATTGCCTCTCAAATTGAAGATCATTCAAAATGGGGAGGAGTTGTGCCTGAACTTGCAGCTAGAAAGCATTTAGAGTTATTACCATTTGTTTTAGACAAGGCTTTAGAAGAATCAAAAATCAAAATAAAGGAGGTCGATTATATTGCATCAACTGTAGCTCCTGGATTAGTTGGTTGTTTACGAGTTGGCTCCATAACGGCAAGATCACTTTGCATGTTGTATTCAAAACCATTTTTGGGAATTCATCATTTGGAGGGGCATTTATCTTCAATCCTATTTTCAGAAAACTATCCAAAGAAATCTTTTCTTGCCTTACTTGTTAGCGGCGGGCATACTGAATTGATAAAGGTTGATGATAGAAGGGGAATGCAAAGACTTGGGAAAAGTTTTGATGATGCTGCTGGAGAAGCCTTTGATAAAGTTGGCAGATTATTAGGTCTTAGTTATCCAGGAGGACCGGCAATTGAAAAGATTGCTAAAAATGGGGACCCAATGAAATTTAATTTACCAAAATGTAGGATTTCTGATAAAAAAGGTGGATTTCTTAAATATGATTTCTCTTTTAGTGGTCTAAAAACTGCTGTATTAAGATTAGTTGAGAGAATAAATTTGGATGGGAAGACCGTTCCCATTCCTGATGTTGCTGCAAGTTTTGAGAGAGTAGTGGCAGAGGTCTTGGTAGAGAGAACAATAAAATGCGCAGAAGATCATAGCTTGGATAATGTTGTTGTGGTTGGTGGAGTAGCTGCTAACAATACATTAAGAAAAATGATGATTAGTGAAGCTAGTAAAAAATCTATTAAAGTTCATTTAGCTCCCCTTAATCTTTGTACAGATAATGCGGCAATGATAGGAGCGGCAGCGTTGTTCAGGATCAAATTTAAGGATCATTTAAGTTCCCTTAAATTAGGAGTCGCAGGAAGACTATCAATTGAACAAGCTAATACCCTTTATGAAGAAAACCCTCCTTTCTAATTTCAATGAACAAACAACCTAAAATCGAGATTAAAGAGACAAAAAACTTCGTTGATAAAAAGGAACTGAATTTGTGGAAAAGAGGTTTTACCCCTCAAGCTGAAATATGGAATGGAAGGATGGCAACTGTTGGTATAGGAATTATTTTTATAATTATTGCTTTAATAACCCAGTTTTCTTAATAGAAATAAAATTCATTTGTTTAAAAGTAGTTTGGAAAGATTGAATAAAAATTACTCTTGTTTTGCTGATTAATTAAATTAAAAAGTATTGTATTTATTGGACTTGAGATGAGATTATTGATTTAATCAAAATAATTAATATTTTTATTATTTATAATTCTATATGACGCCTGAAAGGCTTGGATTACTTTGGGGGATAACTGTATTTGCAGGTGCTTGTGCTAGATTATTTTCTTCTTTTACAGGATTCCCGAGTGTTGTTATTTTATTGCTTTCTGGATTATTTATCGGAAGATCAGGGTTAGGACTGGTTGAGCCTTTAGATCTCGGGCAAGGGCTTGAAACTATTGTGGGGCTTTTAGTCTGTTTGGTTCTATTTGAAGGGGGATTAAATTTAAAACTACCTGAGGGAAATATAAGAAATACTGTTTTGAAAATTTCGTTGGTAAGACTTTTTATTTCATTATCAGCTGGAATTTTTATTGCTCATTGGCTTGCTGGCCTATCGTGGCAAGTCGCAGGAATATATAGTGCCATAGTTCTAGCTACTGGACCAACAGTTGTCTCTCCATTAGTGGAACAAATAAAATTAGCTTCCCCACTCTCGGAAGTTTTAAAAGCTGAGGGATTGTTGCTTGAACCAATTGGTGCAGTACTAGCATTACTGCTTTTAGAACTGACTTTAGGAGACCTTCGTGGGATTAACGATGTATTCATAGCATTAATGCAAAGATTAGGGGGAGGAGTCTTAATCGGATTAAGTGCAGGATGGTTACTATCTGAAATTTTAAAAAAAATAAAAAATGAAGCTTCATTTGGTATAGAGCTTCAGGTTACTCTTGGATTTATTTTCCTTGTGTATGGAATTTGTGAATATTTTTTGCCAGAATCAGGCTTGCCGGCTTCTGTAGCGGCAGGTTTTATTGTAGGCAAAAGAGAAGTTATAGATAAGGAGAGATTGGATAATCTAATAGGTGAATTAGCTCAATTAGCAATAACAGTTCTTTTTCCTCTTTTGGCCGCTGACGTTTCTTGGGGTGAATTAAGTCCGCTTGGCTGGGGAGGGGTTGTATGCGTTTTTATGTTGATGGTAATTGTTCGCCCTATTTCTATCTGGATAGCAACAATGGGGAGAGAATTGAACTTAAAAGAAAAAATATTTTTAGCCTGGTTAGCCCCAAGAGGTATTGTTACTGCAGCGGTAGCTTCACTTTTTTCTATAAGATTAGAGCAGGCTGGTATCCTTGGGGCTGGCCGTCTCCAAGGTTTAGTTTTTCTTACTATATTAATGACAGTGGGAATACAAGGTCTTTCAGCTAAACCTTTGGCGAATAGGCTTGAATTAGGCCAAAAAAATAATTTAGATTGATTTAAAACATCTCTCAATTCGAGTTCTATCAGTTTTACTCTCTGAGAAAAGCTCCCAACTTTGAATTAAATCTGGCCCACTGAGAGATCCAAAAAAGGCTACTCTTAATGATTTCATTAGTATACCTTTTTTGACATTATGCATTTTTGAGATTTCGTTTATTATTTCTTTGGCTTTTTCTTTATTTAGTTTTATTGTATTTTGCTCAATTAAATAATTTAAGATTAGTTTTAGAGATGCTTTGCTATCCTTGTTTTTCAGTAAATCTTGACCTTCTTTTTGAATTGTAGGTATTAAGAAAAATGGTTTTGATTGATCAATTGAGTCTTTTAAAAGAGTCATAGAGTCTCTAAGCAAAATTGCTAATTTATAAGCCCATTCTTGAGATGGCGGTACCCAACCATTATCATCCCAGTATTCCCTCATGATCTCACTTAACTTTATTGATTCCATATTTCTTATATATTGAGAATTAATCCAGTTGAGTTTTTCCCAACTGAATTTAGCTCCGGCTTTATTTATGTCTGATAAGTCAAAAATTTCAGATATCTCTTCAAGAGAAAGTATTTCTTTGTCGGCAGATTTTGGAGACCAACCTAAAAAGGCCATATAGTTCGATAAGGCCTCAGGTAAATATCCCATATCTCTAAAGTCGTCGATTGAAGTAACGCAATCTCTCTTAGATAATTTTTTCCCTTCACTATTAAGTATTAAGGGTGTATGCGAAAAAGTTGGCAAATTAAAATTTAATGCTTTATAAATTAATATTTGTTTTGCAGTGTTCGAGATATGGTCTTCACCCCTTACAACATGAGTAATATTCATGAAATTATCATCAACTACAACTGCAAGATTATACAAAGGATCTCCAATCTCATATCCTTTTGCCCTTCTTGACAAAACTAAATCACCTCCCAAATCCTTCCCATGCCATTTAATTTCGCCTCTTATCTGATCTACCCATTTAATTTCAATTTTTTCATCAATCTTAAACCTTATTACTGAAGTCCTCCCTTGGGATATGAATGTTTCTATTTCTTCTTTTGAAAGACTTCTATGTCTATTATCATGTTTTGGAGGTAATCCTCTCTTTTTTTGTTCTTCTCTTAATTCAGAAATTTCATCTTCTGTTGTAAAGCACCTATATGCCGCTCCAGATTCCAATAGCTTTTTGATGTAACTTTTGTGAATTGAAATTCGGTCACTTTGCTTTATAGGTTCTTCATCCCATTTAAGTCCGAGCCATTTCAATCCCTTCAATATATTTTTTGTATATTCAGATTTAGATCGAAGAAAATCCGTATCTTCTATTCTGATAAGAAATTTTCCGCCTATTTTTTGTGCATACAACCAGTTGAATAATGCTGTTCGCGCTGTCCCAATATGAAATAAACCCGTAGGACTCGGGGCTAGTCTTAAACGTTTTTCCAAATTTCTTTTAGAAAAAACGGGACCGACGGGATTCGAACCCGCAACTTCCGCCGTGACAGGGCGGTGCTCTAACCAGTTGAACTACGGTCCCAGAGTTTGTTCTAAATTTACTTAGAACTTCATTCTTAAAATTATCAGATCATAATACTTAATTAATGTTGTTGTAATAAAAAAAATTTATTAATTTGAGGATTTTAAGAAATAGTTGGTCTTAGAGCTTCCTTAATATAAAAACTATTTACTTTTGAGGTCTAAATCCAGCAGGTTCTATCAACCTGACTTGGTTGCCTCTGGCGGTAAATTCTCTGCCTTGGTCACTTTGTACGACAACTCTACCACCAGACTTGACCCTGATGACTCTTGCGCGAACCCATCCTAAAGCTGCTGATTCGAGGACTTTAACTACGTCCCCAGGTTGAAGATCTAACTCCATCTTATGAAAAAAATGATTTACATAATGTTGATCAAACGCGTCGTGGAGGACTTGAACCCCCGACATCAGGTTTTGGAGACCTGCGTTCTACCAACTGAACTAACGACGCATTTTAATGATTATAAGCGCCTTTGTGACCAATAAGTTGATTAATTTACAACTTTATCGATCAAAGCGTTGTTTTACGCGAGTAGCTTTTCCTACTCTATCTCTTAAATAGAATAACTTAGCCCTTCTTACTTTACCTCTACGTTCAACTTTTAGAGAGGCAACTTGTGGACTATGTAGCATAAATACTCTTTCAACACCTATGCCTTGGAAAATTCTTCTTACTGTAATTGTCTGGTTAAGACCTCCATGTCTTTTAGCTATCACGACACCTTCGTAAGGTTGAACTCTTTCTTTATTCCCCTCTGTAATTTTTACTCCAACTTTTACGGTATCCCCAACATAAATTTCAGGTAATTCTTTTTTTAATTGTTCATTCTCAAATTCCTCAATAGGGTTGGAAAAACTTATGGTTTTTGTAGTTTCGGAAACCAAGTTTTTTTCTTCTTTTTCAATTGCATTATCAATTGATTCGTCAGCTTTAATACTGGTTTCTAATTCATTTTCTTGTTTCTCTTTAGCCATTTTGGTCTTTTTAGTCCTACAAGATTTATATTTTAACCTTTTGACTCGCCTTTAGTAACCTTTTTAGTAAATGAAATTGTTTTTGAAAACATTTGGAATCCTGTTAAGAGCATCCATAAAACTCCCAGGGAATTCAAGAATACATATATTAATTCTCCATTATCTCCAAGCCATTCGCCCTCATGGAGGGACATTAACCAATGCACTTGATCTCTAGAGTAACCTAATATATCTTTTGAAACCCTATAGAAAAGGCCTGTAATTGAAGATATAAATAATGGAAGAAAAACCCAAGGTGCCAAAGCTTTATGAAATTGCCTAGAATTGGTTAAAAATTTCATTCCTGTTCCCTATTTTCGTTGATAGATTTAAGATAGCCAAGACCATTATGGCTATTTTGATCATATTAACTATTACTATTATTTATTCCAATGAAACATTTTGCAGATCTTTTATTAAATAAAAATAATTCCAAAAGTAATGATCAAGTTCCATTTATACAGAGGAGAAGAGGTATTGAGATAAAGTCTGCACGTGAAATAAATTTGATGAAAAAATCAAGCAGGATTGTTGCAACAGTTTTGAGAGAAATTAATGACTTAATTAAACCTGGAATGAGTACAAAAGATTTAGATGATTTCGCAGAAAAGAGGATAAGAAGTTTTGGAGCTGTGCCAAGCTTTAAGGGATATCATGGTTTTCCTTCTAGTATTTGTTCTAGTATCAATAATGAGGTTGTCCATGGAATACCAAATAAAAATAAAATAATTAAAAATGGTGATCTAGTTAAGATTGATACAGGAGCATATTTAGATGGCTTCCATGGCGATAGTTGTATATCAATTTGTGTAGGGGAAGTTAGTTCAAAGGCTCAAAATCTTAGTGAGATAGCTCATAAAGCATTATATGCTGGGCTTTCGAAAATTAAGGCTGGAAATACACTTCTTGATGTCGCTGGGGAAATTGAAGATATCGTTATAAAAAATGGCTTTAGTGTAGTTGAAGATTATACAGGTCATGGAGTGGGAAGAAATCTTCACGAAGAACCATCAGTATTTAATTTTCGTACTAAAGAATTACCGAACGTAGTCCTCCGTGAAGGAATGACATTAGCTGTAGAACCTATTGTTAATGAGGGGACTAAATTTTGTAAAACACTAAATGATAAATGGACCGTAATAACAAAAGATGGAAAATTATCTGCACAATGGGAGCATACTATAGTTGTTTTAAAAGATGGGATTGAAATATTGACAGATAGAGATTTCTAGCTACTAAGATTTGTATCTGTAAATAATTTGACAATACAAAAAATTAAAAAATTCTTTTATTGGGAAAAGAATATAGGTTATTGGGTTTGGACTAATTATTATCAAAAATCTTTTTGAATTGGAGAAATCATAAATTTTCTTAGAGACAAATTTGGGACTCATAATTCCAATAGGATTTAGTTCTGATTTGAAAGGCCCTATGATGATTTTTTTAATAATTAATTTTTTCTTTGTCTCTTCGTTAAGAAGATTGTTTTTGAAAGAGACTAATTGACCTATAAGGGATTTACTTATTTCATATGATGGATTAAGGGCTGGTAAGATTTCTGCTTCAGATGTGTTTATCCAAATTTCTTTTCTCGTTAAGGAATCATTTGTTCGCGCAATTTCTTCAAATAAATTTAATAATTTGAATTTGCTTAATGCATTAATTTCTATTGAATTTTCATAATTGATGTTTTCTCTACTCAGATTGTAAATACCGTGGTTCAAAATTAAGATATCTATTTTCTTTAAATGTTTTTTTAATGACGATTCTTTCCCACATTCCCATTTAATCCATTCATTAGGAGACTCAAGATCTACTTTAGAATTACTTTTACTATGAGTGAAACCAATCACCTTATATCCTTTTTGACGAAACAACTTCGTAAGTTCTTTCCCTAGCGCGCCGGAAGCACCAGTAATTCCAACAATCTTTTTGTTTTTCATTGAATTTATCATTTGTCTGATTTTGATGAAATACAAAGGGATTTTAATAAATTTACCTAAAAAAATAATTATTTATTTGATTAAAACTCATAAATAAATATTTGTTTAGTTCTAAAAAAAATATTATCTTGAATCTATGGATAAATAATTTTATTAATTATGAGCGATATATTATTAATTGGTTCATGTGAGCCATTTAGTGGTAAGTCTGCATTGGTTCTTGGGATAGCAAAAAGACTTTTACAGGAGAAAAAACAAGTACGCATTGGGAAACCATTAGCAACATGTATTGAACTTACTAATCTTCCTTCAATTTCTTATGAAGGATTAATAGATGATGATGTTAAGTTCATTGGATCTACCTTAAATATCACAGAGGAGAATTTAATATCCTCAGTAGGATTATTGGATAATATATCAGCTGAAAAAAGAATCTCTAATAAGGATTTACTTCCAGGAAAAGGTTTTGATCAAATTGAGGCATTGGTTAATGATGATTTTGAAGGATTAAATATTCTAGAAGCAGCAGGAAGTCTTCATGAGGGAATGATTTATGGTTTAAGTCTCCCACAACTAGCTGAGAGTTTAGATGCGAAAGTCTTAATTGTTAATTTATGGGAAGATTGTAAAAGCGTAGATGCACTACTTGATGCGAAAAAACAATTAGGAGACCATTTAGCTGGGGTGGTATTGAATGCGGTTTTGCCTCAAGAAGTCGAAAAAGTTAAAAATGAAATAATACCTTCTCTTAAAGATCTGAATATTGAAGTATTTGGCGTGATGCCTAAATCACCACTTCTCAGAAGCGTCACCGTCGGTGAACTTGTAAGAAGACTAGATGCCCAAGTAATTTGTTGCCCTGACAAAGATCAATTACTTGTTGAGACATTAAGTATTGGAGCAATGGGGGTAAATTCTGCAATGGAATTTTTCAGAAGAAGGCGTAATATGGCTGTAGTTACAGGAGCTGATAGAACTGATATACAACTTGCGGCTTTGGAAGCTTCGACTCAATGTCTTATTTTAACTGGTTTGGGAGAACCTCTATCTCAATTGATTCATAGAGCAGAAGAATTGGAGGTGCCAATTTTAAAGGTTGAATTAGATACACTTGCCTCTGTGGAAATTATTGAACAAGCATTTGGCCATGTAAGAATACATGAATCAATTAAAGCTTCTTATGCTGTTCAATTAGTTCAGGAGAATGTAAATTTAAAAAGAATTCTAGAAAAGATAGATTTTCCCTGCAATTTTTCAGATAAATGCTAATTTCAAATATAGGAACTTTATTATTTTGAGTCGCTCTTTAGATCTACCAGCAGCAGAAGGCGTTGATGCACTAGCTCAAGAACTTGCAAAACTCCAAGATAATGGGAAAAGGAGGATTGCTTTTTTGGGAAGTAGACATGTCCCGGTTGTCGATATCCACTTGATTGAGTTGATAGCAAGGTCATTAGCAGAGGAAGGACATAATATCCTTACATCTGGATCTCAAGGGGTCAATGCAGCTGTTATTCGGGCTGTCCTAGATATTGATCCATCATTATTGACTGTTTTATTACCACAAAGCCTTGACAGACAAATACCCGAAATAAAGGATCAACTTGAGAGGGTTTTGCATTTGGTTGAAAAAAGTGAAAATGATGAATTACCTTTGCCACTTGCAAGCAGTCTATGTAATCAAGAGATTATTACTAGATGTGATCAACTAATATGTTTTGCTTTTCACGATAGTGAAACCTTACTTAATAGTTGTAGATGTGCTGAAGAAATGGGAAAAGTTGTTAGTTTATTGTTTTTTGATTAAATTAATTAATTTCTCCTTTTTTTAAGATGATTTATGCTAAAAATATCTAGCATTAAACAAATTTACGATGGCAGAAAGTTTTTCATTTGATGTGGTTTCTGATTTTGAGAGACAGGAATTAGTTAACGCTTTGGATCAAGTAAAAAGGGAAATTTCTCAGCGTTACGATCTAAAAGGGACAGATACAGAAGTTGAATTAGATAAAGAAAATATTTTTATAACTACTAATGGTGAACTAACGTTAAATGCTGTTAATGACATAATTAGACAAAAAGCAATAAAAAGAAAGTTATCTTTAAAAATTTTCGATTATGGAGATATTGAAATAGTGAGTGGTAATAAAGTTAAACAAACAATTCTATTAAAAAAAGGAATTCAACAAGAGATAGCAAAAAAAATCAGTAAAAGTATTAGAGATCAAATAAAAAAAATAAATGTCAGCATCAATGGAGAAACTCTAAGAGTTTCAAGTAAGAGCAAAAATGATCTTCAATTAGCAATTAAGCTTGTTAGTGACTTGGAAGAGACTTTGAACATTCCACTAAAGGCTAATAACTTTAGATAAGATATTTAGTAAGAATTTTTAAAATATGGCAGATTATTCAGAATCTACTATTACGTTACTATTGAAACGAGTAAAAGAGTATCCTCGTTTTTCAAGTGGAGAAATAGAAAAATTTTGTTGGATGGCAGTACATGAACATAAACATGGAGTTTTGCCCTCTGAATATGACATAAGAGAAATAGATGAGGACCTTTATTTACAACTTTTGCAGAAATTTAAATCAAACATTTAGTAATTAGCATCTATATTTCTTTTTGCAATTATTAAAAAAATATTTTAATTAAATGCCTTGTTAATGCATTAATTAAATTGATTAAATATGATTAATTAAAAGAAAAATATTATGTCAACTTCCTTTAAAAATGTCACACCAACAGGTCCTGGTGGTACGGCAACATTATTAATTGTACTGTCTTTTACAGGCTTTCTTTTGCTCACCCAATCTCTTTTTGTTGTTCCGTCTGGACAAGTTGCAGTGGTTACAACATTAGGGAAAGTAAGTGGCCCCTCTAGAAGAGCTGGTTTAAACTTTAAAATTCCATTTGTTCAATCTGTATATCCATTTGATATAAAAACTCAAGTTCAACCCGAAAAATTTGAAACTTTAACTAAAGATCTTCAGGTCATTAGGGCTACAGCTACTGTTAAGTATTCAGTAAAACCAAACGAAGCAGGAAGAATTTTTGCAACAATTGCAAGTAGAAATAGCGATGTTTATCAAAAAATTGTTCAGCCATCTTTACTCAAAGCTCTAAAGTCAGTCTTTTCTCAATATGAGCTAGAAACAATTGCTACTGAATTTGCAGTAATTTCTGAAAAAGTTGGTGATACTGTTGCTCAAGAACTAAATTCATTCGATTATGTAGATGTGAAAAGTTTAGATCTAACTGGATTAGAGATTGCCGAAGAATATAGAGCGGCTATTGAACAAAAGCAAATAGCCGGTCAGCAATTATTAAGAGCAAAGACAGAAGTAGAAATTGCAGAACAAGAAGCACTTAGATATGAAACATTAAACAGGAGTCTTGATGATCAAGTGCTTTTCAAATTATTTCTAGATAAATGGGATGGTAGTACACAAGTTGTTCCTGGCCTTCCAGGTTCATCAGGAGGTACTCCCCCAGTAATAGTTGGTGGCAGAAAATAATTATTTATAATTAACTTGTCTAAAATAATTAGTCATTTACTTATTTCTTGAAGTAGTAAAAAGTGAATGATTAACTTTTTATTGCAGTAAAAGATTGATTAAAAGCCTCGATAGTTTTATCAATTTCTTCTTCGCTATGAGCTAATGATGTGAAACCAGCTTCAAAAGGACTTGGCGCTAAGTAAATACCTCGTTGAAGCATCTCTCTATGCAACTTTCCAAAAAGTTCGGCATCATTTGTTTTTGCCTCATCAAAGTTTCTTACTGGCCCATCACATAAGAAAAATCCAAACATAGCGCTTACACTTCCACCGTTAATAGCTATACCATTATTTTCTGCAGATTGAATTATACCTTCAATTAATCTAGAAGTTATGGAATTTAGTCTATCGTATGTACCTTCTTGTTTAAGTAGTTCAAGAGTTTTTATTCCAGCAGTCATCGCGAGTGGGTTTCCGCTTAATGTCCCAGCCTGATAGACGGGGCCTGAAGGAGCTACCATTGACATTATTTCTTTTTTGCCTCCATAAGCCCCAACAGGTAGGCCTCCACCAATAACTTTCCCAAGAGTGGTTAAATCAGGAGTAACTCCAAATTTTTCTTGAGCACCTCCGTAACTTATTCTGAATCCAGTCATTACTTCATCAAAAACTAATAATGAACCATTCTCAGTAGTTAATTCTCTTAATCCTTCCAAGAATCCAGGTTCTGGAGTAATAAATCCAGCATTACCAACAATAGGCTCAAGAATAACCCCTGAAATGGCATCAGGATTTTCTGAAAATAATTTTTTTACAGCTTCAAGATCATTGTAGGGAGCAGTAAGTGTGTTAGCAGTTGTTGTTCGTGGAACTCCTGGTGAATCTGGTAAACCTAAAGTTGCCACACCTGATCCTGCTTTCACTAAAAACATATCTGCATGTCCGTGGTAGCAACCGTCAAACTTAATAACTTTATCTCTACCTGTAAATGCTCGCATAAGCCTCAAAACAGCCATGCAAGCTTCCGTTCCACTATTAACAAATCTAACCATTTCTACAGATGGGACTGCATCTATTACCATCTCAGCAAGTTTGTTCTCTAAAACGCATGGAGCACCAAAGCTGGTCCCTTTCTCAATTGCCTCCTGTAATGCGGCTGTAACTTCAGGGTGGGCATGACCACATATAGCCGGCCCCCAACTTCCTATGTAGTCTATATACCTGTTCCCATCAATATCCCAAGCAAAAGGGCCTTTGACTCTATCGAAAACTATTGGCTGACCGCCTACAGACTTAAAAGCTCTTACTGGAGAACTAACTCCTCCTGGCATTAGTTCTTGGGCAGCAGAAAAAACTTTTTCTGAGTTTGTGTAATTTAATATGTCAGTCACAATTTAACTAAATAATGCTTTGAGAAAAATTTTGTCATGTTCTAAATTAGAAATAAGTAAAAATTTTGTCAATCAGATTGAAATTCTACATTATGATATTTTTATTGCGATAGTTTGGATTGTAAATTATTAATTTTTAGGAAATCATGATCGTAATTAAAATCATCTTAGATAACTCTTTGTTAATAAGCGTTTTCAGGCATTAAATAATTTCAATTTATTTTATTTATATTTCGAAAAAATTATCCTCATCTT
Organism: Prochlorococcus sp. AG-449-G23; assembly: GCA_003209585.1. Taxonomy (GTDB): domain Bacteria; phylum Cyanobacteriota; class Cyanobacteriia; order PCC-6307; family Cyanobiaceae; genus Prochlorococcus_A. The sequence continues at coordinate 49,749 of QCQJ01000008.1, read as the reverse complement.
CAAAAAAATCTTCATTTATTTCGTTCAAGTTAAGATCTATCATTACTGGGGCATGATCACTTGGACGTAAATTTTCTCTAGGTGAGCTGTCTATGACACAACTTTTAAGTTTTGATGAAAGTTCTTTGCTGATGTAGATATGGTCAATTCTCCAACCTTTATTTAATTCATATGCGTTATTACGGTAATCCCACCAACTCCAATGGCCAGTATTTTTCTCAAAAATCCTGAAAGAATCTATTAATCTTTCTTTAAGAACATTATTTAGTGCATTTCTCTCTATCTCAGATGCCATTATTCCTCCTTCATATTTCTTTGGATCATGAATATCCAAGTTAGATGGAGCAACATTAAAATCACCCATAAGACAAATTAATGCTCCTTTTTTTTCTTGCTCATCCAAAAATGAAGCTAAACTATTTAACCAATTAATTTTGTATTCAAATTTATCTGAATCTAGAGAAGAACCATTTGGCACATAGACATTTATGATCTTGATACCATTGATATCAGCAGAAATTAATCTTTTTTGATCTAGAAAAAATTCAATATTTTGATCATATTCTCTACAACCGTTGAATCCTTTTTTAACATTTTCAACTTTTATTTTAGAAAGGATTGCAACACCATTGTATGATTTTTGTCCGTACATCTCGACTGAATAGCCTAATTTTTCAAAAGGTTCAACAGGGAAACTATCATCCATCACTTTTGTTTCCTGCAAACATAGAATATCTGGATTAACTTGATTAATCCAATCAACTATTTGTGAAAGTCTGGTTCTTATAGAGTTAACATTCCAAGTTGCTATTAACAAATTTCTACCAAATTATGTAAAATTAAGCTAGCAGAAATTCTTGACGTTAAAGAATTTTGAAATTAAATAAAATGAAAAATTATTTTCTCAAAAGCCTATCTAAAACAATACCTTTATTAATTTTCTATATTGCCTTAATTTCTTTAAAAGGTGATTTTTTAAATGCTGATTTTTTATTTAAAGAATTAGAAATCGATTCCTCAACTAAATCAGAAGAGGATAGTTCAGCTCTTCCAACCAATCCATTTGAACTTGTGGAAATGATTAGAAGACAAAATAGTATGAATGATGCGACAAATCCTTCTGATGCTATTGACGATGCGTTAAAGTCTTTTAACACTTTGGAGGAAAAATAAGAAATTTAATACGATTAATTGTTATTTCAAATTTTTAATATGTTAAAAAATCCAATCCCAAAAGTTACTAATCAATTTCAGTACAGAGCAATCGGTATTATTAATGGTAAATTTACTCCCCATAATATTGAGCAATTAAATAAAGGCTTTTTAATTGATAATAAGGGCGAAAAAATTGAAACAGTAGTACTAGGTAAAGCATTATCACTTATAAAAAAGCATATTGATTTAACTAAAAGTTATTATTGGATTGTTTATCCAAAGAATAAAAATACTCAAAATTTACATTTACAGGTTGCAGGGATCTGGGATCCTTACCAATTGAATGATTTCCCAAATGATTCTTCAAAAACAAACTTTTCTAAATTATTAGAAGAATTAGATCTAAAAGATAATTATTTCTCTGTAAGAGGAGAATTAGTTTTCGTCAACATTCAAAAAAAAGAAATTGTTATTAAAATTTGTCCTGCTTCAAAGTTAAAAAATTTAAAAAACAAGAATTTTAAATTAGTCATAAAAGGAGAACTTTCTCTTGAACATCTTAATAGTTTCGTAAGTTTAGATATCAACAGAGATGGAAATTCTTTGAAATTAATCAGGCACGAAATAATTGAAAAAGATCTTTCAGAAAATAACTAGAATGAAGGGTTGATTTTCATCTCAATTTTACCAATCAAGAAATCTTAGGTTTATGGAAGATGTTTTAATTGAATGTTCTCCAGGTATTTCTGGAGATATGTTGTTAGGAGCTTTTTATGACTTAGGTGTTCCTAAAGAAGTCATTGAACAACCACTTATTGATCTTGGATTAAAAGATCTATATCATCTAGAGTTTAGAGAATCAAAAACTTGTTCAATCCGAGGGATTAAGGTAAGGATCAAGAATGTTGATTCCAGTTCTATCAAAAGAAATTGGAGAAGTATTAAAGAACTCATTTTAAATGGGCACTTAGAAGATAAATTAAAGCAGATGATTTATAAAGTATTTGAATCCTTAGCAAGAGCGGAAGGAAAAGTTCACGGCATCAAACCTGCGGATGTTCATTTTCATGAAATTGGAGCTATAGATTCATTAGTGGATATCATAGGAGCATGTGCAGCATTGAATTACCTAAATCCAAAGAAGGTTTATAGTAATGAACCAATATTAGGGAAAGGTTTTGTTCAAACTGAACATGGAAAATTATCTATACCACCTCCTGCTGTAATAGAGCTAATAAGACAAAAAAATATAAAGGTTTTATCAAGCTTTGACTCGATGGAGGGTGAACTATCTACTCCTACTGGCATTGCTTTACTTTCTAATTTAGTCGACAATCTGGAACCTCCTTCAAAATACTCTATAAACTCTTATGGGGTAGGAATTGGTAATCTAAAATTTTCATTCCCTAATTTGGTAAGAGTTTATAAAATTACTTCATTTGAGGATTCTTCTATTAATGAACAAATTAATCCAAAGTGTGAAAAGATATCTGTGCAAGAAGCATGGATTGATGACCAAACACCCGAAGATATATCTAATTTCGTAGAAAAACTTAGAATTGAGGGAGCTTACGACGTTTCTTATCAGGCTATCAATATGAAAAAAAATAGAATTGGATTTTCTATCCAAGCAATCTTGCCAATAGAGAAACAAGAATTTTTTAGGCGATTATGGTTTGATTATTCCAATACTATTGGCGTTCGTGAAAGGACCCAATCCAGGTGGATATTACTTAGAAGGAGAGGAGAATGTTCAACGACTTTTGGAAAAATAAAAGCTAAGCAGACTTTAAAACCAGATGGATCAATAACCATGAAGCCGGAAAATGACGAAGTTTTGAGATTGAAACTAGAGCATAAAATATCAACTGAAGAAATAAGAAAAATAATAAAAGAGTCAAGTAAAAAATTCAAAGCATATGAAAACTGGAAATGAGATTAAATATAATTAATAAGTCATATTGGAAATTTTTTCAAAAAATTAATTTTGCTGTTTTAAAGAGTATTTTCTTTATTTCAAGCTTGTTATATTTTTGCATATATTTTTTTTATAACATAGATCAAATTTCGTTTGATATAAATTTAGAAAAAAAGGGAATTAATCTATTTTTATCATTTTTATTCTGTATTTTAAGTGTTTACCTTAACGCTTATGCATGGAAATATATAATTAAATGGTTTGGGAAAGAATTTAAAAGTAATATCCTAGTCTCTTTTTATGTTTTAACTAATATTCTTAAATACGTCCCAGGAGGGATTTGGCATTTTGTTGAAAGATTTAACTTTATAAAGAAAATAAGTAATCCTCAGATCGCTTTGTATTCGACACTTATAGAACCTTACTTTATGTTAAGTGGATCTTTTCTCTTGGCATCGCTGGGAGTCATTTTTTCACCACTTTACTTTTTTTTAATTTTGCCTTTAGGATTTTTAAATAGGAAATTAATTTATCTTGTATTAAAAAGATTAGGGTCTCTTAAAGGTAAAGTATTTAAGATTTTGAGAATTTCAAATTCAAAGGACCAATTTGAAAAGAGAATAAATATAATTTCTTTTTTCCCTACTAGTGCGTTATTACTTGAAATTGGTTTTGTTTTATCTAAATTTATTGGGTTTTATATTTGCCTAAATACTTTTTATACAAGTAATACTCTCGACATCATTTTTTTATTAGTAATCTTTTCTTTATCATGGTCTATAGGTTTGGTAATTCCAACTGCTCCAGGAGGAGTAGGGGTTTTTGAAGCCTGCTTCCTTTTTTTTGTGAATAGAAATATTCCACAAAATACAATTTTGGTCAGCTTAATTTATTTTAGGGTTATATCTACCTCGGCAGATTTGTTGTTAAGCTGTCCTTTTGTAATACGAAAACTGTTTAAAAGAATTTAGTTTTTTTTCTCTAAACTTGGTATCAATGTCATAGATGCAATAAGGCCTAATGTCATGATAAGAATGGCTGGTAATATTGCTTCTAACATTCTTTCATCTCCAGCATATTGATATATCCTTACTGATAGGGTATCGAAATCGAATGGTCTTAAAATAAATGTTAAGGGTAATTCTTTTATCGTGTCTACAAAAACTAAAAGTGATCCTACGAATATTGGTCCTTTGAGCAGAGGCAGATGAATTTTTTTGATAATTCCCAACCAGTTCGATCCCAGTCCAAGTGCAGCTTCCTCAAGACTAGGAGAAATTCTCTCGAGACTTGAATCAATAGAACCCTTTGAAATAGTTAGAAATCGTACAAGATACCCCCAAATTAGTGCGCAAATCGCAATGAAATTTAATTTTGAGGAAGAAATACTTATTAAAGATAAAGCCAATACTGTGCCTGGGATTGCGTAACCTATTCCCGCAAGGTTTGTAATTAATCCTAGTATTACGTTTTTATTTGGGCGTCTAGCTAAGGAAATTATTAAGGAGAATAGCATTGTTATTAATGCAGTCAAAAGTCCTAGACTGATAGTTCTCAATGATAGTGTAAATAATTCTATAGATAACCCTTTTTGAATTTGGTCGAAATTTAGCAGAACCCAAAAACATGGAATTCCAAAAGAGAAAATTGGAGGAAATAATGATAGGGTTATTGCTATAAGAGCTCTGGTTTCTTTTAATTCCCAGCCTTGAGAATCTTGTGATGCAGGATTATCACTCCACCTCTTTGATTTTCTTCTAGAGAATTTTTCAAAAATAATTAAGGTAAAAATTATTAACAACGCTACTAAAGATAATCCAATAGCATTTCTTGGATTGCCCTCAATTATCCAATTTTCAGTTATACCTGTAGAAATACTTGGAATATTTAATAATGCAAATGTGCCTAACTCATTCATTACTTCCATGCACATTAAACTTATTCCAGTTATTAATGCTGGTAATGCCATTGGAAAAGCGATTTTAAAGAAGCTCCTCCATGGCCCAACTCCCAACCCTCTACTAGCATTGATTTGATTAACTCCAAATTTATTAAAACTTTCGTTAGCAAGAATAAATACATATGGATACGTAGAAATTGAAAGTATTAAAACCCCCCACCATAAACCAGTTACCTGATAACCAAAAATACTTCCTAAATCCTGCAAAATAGCTGTTATTAGATATGCTGGGGCGGCTAGTGGCACTAGCTGACAAATACGAAGAACTTTCCTGAACTTAAAATCACAATTTGAAAGTAACCAACCATTCAAGGTTCCTAAGCCTCCTCCTAATAAACTTGTCAGTGCTAAAACTTTTAAAGTTCCAAAGACCTCTTCGCCTCCTGCAATGCCTAATGAGAAATTTCCACCTAAAACATATTGAACTCCTTCAAGAAGAAAATTGGAAATTGGAATGATTACTAAGAGTGCAACAAAAAACGAAGTTAAATAAAGAAAATTTAATTCTGTTAATGTTTTTTTTAACCCTTTAAAGCGTATTTTCAAAAATTAATTAAATCCTAATATGAACTCTTATCTGAATTAAATCTACATGATGAAAGTTGATTTTTAATAGTTTGGTGATCTAAGTTTTTCCCAATTAAGACTATCTTGTTAGATTTTTCTTTTGTCCATTCCTCATCATCTAGAGAAAACCGCTTTCCAGATAGGTGAAAAATATGTTTTCTTTCACTTTCCATAAACCATAATATTCCTTTCGCTCTAAATACATTTTGTGAGATTTGATTATCTAAGAAATATTGAAACTTCCTTAAGGAAAATGGTTCAAATGTCTCATAAGAAACTGAGGTAAAACCTTCGATATTATTGATCAAATCGTGAGAATGAGAAGAGTGATCGTGGGAATGAGAAGAGTGATCGTGGGAATGAGAAGAGTGATCGTGGGAATTTTGTTCTACATTTTTTTTGTTTTTCTCGAAGTCAAAAGTATCTGTCTCAAATAGACCCACGCTCATTATTGTATGTAATGCAACTTCACTATTAGTTGATCTCAAAATCCTTGGTTCTTTTTTTATTTTATTTATAAACTCCTCTATTTTCTTTAATTGTTTTTCATTTACCAAATCACATTTATTTAGAAGAAGGATATCTCCGTATAAAATTTGAGAATAGGCGACACTTGTATTATTAATTTCAAAATCAAAATTTTCTCCATCAATGATTGTGATTATCGAATCTAATCTTACTTTTTCTCTCAGATCACCAGCCGCAAAAGTCATGGCTACTGGTAATGGATCTGCTAATCCAGTTGTTTCAACAATCAAATAGTCTAATTTTTCAGCTCTTTCTAAAACTTTGGATACGGTATTTAATAATTCGCCATTAATAGAGCAACATATACATCCATTATTTAATTCGATCATATCTTCCGAGCCTTCTATTATTAATTCATTATCTATTCCGATCTCTCCAAATTCGTTGACTAAAACAGCTGTTTTAATACCAACTTGATTTTTTAAAATATGATTCAGAAGTGTAGTTTTGCCAGAACCTAAAAATCCACTAATAATAGTAACTGGCAATAAATTTCTAGACATTTTGACTAGTTCAAAATAAGTTTATATTTTTATTGATCGAAAATTTTGTTGATTTCCGAAGCTAATGTTTGATCCAGATTTGTAATACCTCCTAGATCATGTGTATTTAATTTTATTATTACTTTTGCATAAACATTCTCCCAGTTAGGATGATGATTATATTTTTCACATATTAAAGCAACCTTAGTCATGAAAGCAAAGGCTTCAATAAAATTAGCGAAGTTAAATTCTCTTTGGATTTGTTTAGATTTAATTTCCCAGCCAGGTATTTTGACAACTAATTCATTCAATTCTTCATCTTGCAAGATGTATGGTTCCATTAAATAAGAAATCTGACTTATTACATTATAAATAACTTACTTTTTCTCACCTATTATATGAACATTTATGATTCTTTCCTTTTGATCAAATCGATGTTCCCATAAATAAACTGCTTGCCATGTGCCCAGCATAATTTTCCCGTCTTGAAAACTTAAAGATAAACAAGTGTTTGTTAGGGATGTTTTAATATGTGCTGGCATATCGTCAGCCCCCTCTTGATAATGTTTATAGGATATTTCTTCTCTATCTTTTGATAAGGTTAAGTAGGAATCATAGGGAACTATCGATTGCATATATTTTTTTAGGTCCTTTAGCACATTTGGATCTGCGTTCTCATTAATAGTTAAACTGCAACTTGTATGAAGTGAAGTTAAATTTAAAATTCCGGAATGAAAATTATTTTTTTCAATACATAAATTTAAATCATATGTGATATCAATAAAACCCTCGCCATGGGTTATGAATTTTAATTTTGAAAATATTTGTTCCATTTAAAGAAAAACTTAATTAATCAATATCTTATTATGGACAAAGATGTATGTTTTACTGCAGACATTAAAATTTTTATCTTAAAATATATTTAATTTCCATTTAAATCTTTGGCTGAAACTCATTGGAATAAACTGGGTGCTTACCTTAAAGAAACACAAATATTAGGTTCAATCCAAAATACACTTTATTGGGATCAGAATACTGGAATGCCAAAGAAAGGTGCTTCTTGGAGGTCTGAACAACTTACTTATATTGCAAAAGTATTGCATGAAAGAAATTCTTCCGAGGAATTTTCTAATTTAATACATTCTGCTAAAAATGAACTAGCAGATATTGTACGAAATTCCGATAATCAACTTTTCATAAAAGATAAAGAAAGAAATATTAGTCTTTTATTGAAGGAATTTAATAGAGAAAGAAATTTAGATCCCCAATTAGTTGAGTCTTTAGCAAAGGCAAAATCTAAAGGATATGAAAGCTGGCAGGAAGCTAAGGAAAAATCAGATTTTAAAATTTTTCTCCCTTTCTTTGAAGAATTAGTCAAATTGCGGATTGAAGAGGCAAGACAAATATCTATTCAATGTTCACCTTGGGAGACATTAGCCCAACCCTTTGAGCCTGAATTAAATTTGAAATGGTTAAATAAAATCTTTCAACCATTGAAAGAAACCATCCCAGGCTTGATTAGAGCAATTAACAAGTCCCAAAAAAATCATTGGAATTTAAGTCCAGAATCTCAAAAAATTTTATGTTCTAAATTACTTGATGAGTTTGGAAGAGATAGAGATCTCGTTGTTGTTGGACAATCTCCCCATCCTTTCTCGATTACATTAGGACCTAATGATTTTAGGATCACTACAAGAATTGTAGAAGGTGAACCATTATCAAGTTTTTTAGCAACTGCGCATGAGTGGGGACATTCTATTTATGAGCAGGGTTTGCCATCTCAAAGTCATCAATGGTTTTCTTGGCCTTTAGGTCAAGCAACTTCTATGGGTATTCATGAAAGTCAATCTTTATTTTGGGAAAATAGAATAGTTAAATCAAAATCCTTTTCAAAAAGATTTTTTAAAAAATTTGTTTCGGCTGGATGTTCTCTTAATAATTATTTAGAACTCTGGAAATCTATTAATCATTTGGAAGCAGGATTAAATAGGGTTGAAGCGGATGAATTGACTTATGGATTACACATATTAATAAGGACTGAACTTGAAATAGATTTAATTGAAAGAGGGTTACCTGCTGAAGATATTCCAACAGAATGGAATAAAAGATATGACGAACTCCTAGGAATTAAACCATCTAATGATTCAGAAGGTTGTCTCCAAGATGTTCATTGGAGTGAAGGGGCGTTTGGATATTTCCCCTCATATTTGTTAGGACATGTTATAAGTGCACAAATTTCAAATCAAATGGAAAGAGACATAGGTTTGATTGACAACTTAATTGAAAATGGTGAATATCAAAAGATCATCTTTTGGTTGAAAAATAATATACATAAATATGGCAGATCAGTTAATTGTATGGAGTTGGTAAGAGATGTAACTAATGAAGAACTATCGCCAAACTATTTTATTAATCATTTAAGGACTAAAGTAAATGATTTTTGCTGAAACATTACTTTTAAAGAATTTGGTTAGGTGTGAGGATGTAAGATAAACAAAAATAATTTCTTGATGGCAAATTTAAATCAACCCCCAAGTAGGGTTACACCAAATTTATTACATATACTAAATGCTTTCACTGATAGCTCAAATTCAATAGTTAACGCGATTGTTGAATTGAATTCTAATACAATAAATAAATATGAATTAATTACAGAAACGGGTCACCTTAAACTTGATAGGGTGGGTTATTCTTCACTGGCTTATCCCTTTGCCTATGGATGTATACCAAGGACTTGGGATGAAGATGGAGATCCACTTGATGTGGAAATTGTTGGAGTAACTGAACCGTTAATTCCTGGATCTATTGTCGAGGCTAGGATTGTTGGGGTGATGAAATTTGATGATGGGGGAGAGGTGGATGATAAGGTAATAGCAGTTCTGGCAGATGATAAAAGAATGGATCATATTTCAAGTTTTAAAGACCTTGGAGAGCATTGGCTGAAAGAAACGACGTATTATTGGGAACACTACAAGGATCTAAAAAAACCAGGAACATGTACTGTTAATGGTTTTTTTGGGATAGAAGAAGCTGTTGAAGTAATTAAAGATTGTGAAGATAGATATAAAAAAGAAATTGATCCAAAATTAGTAAATTAACTAATTTTATTTTTCTCTAAATTTTTCAAATATTTCGCTTAGTATTTCTTCGGCACCTTGTTGTTTTAGTTTTTTAGCTAGTTCTTTGCCTACTACTTCGGGATCATTAATATTGCCAATATATTGATCTTTAATAAGCCTTTCTCCATCGAGAGATGCAACCATACCAGTAAGGCAAAGTTGTTCATTTTGAATTTTACTATTCACACCTATTGGCACTTGGCATCCCCCTTCAAGCTCTCTTAAAAAAGCTCTCTCCGCTAGACATCTTTGACTAGTAGGTTGATCTTCCAAGACATTTATAATTTCTAAAACCTTTTTATCATCAGATTTACATTCAATACCTAGTGCTCCTTGACCAACAGCATGAAGGGAAATTTCGTTTGGAATAATCTGATGAATTCTTGATTCAAAACCCAATCTCTTTAAGCCAGCAGCAGCCAGTATTATGCAATCAAATTCACCAGCATCTAATTTTTCTATTCTCGTAATAACATTTCCCCTGATATCTTTAAATTCAAGATGTGGATACTTATTTCTTAATTGTGCAAGTCTTCTTAGGGAGCTTGTCCCAACAATTGAACCTGCGGGTAAAGTTTCTAATTTATAACAATCATTTTTTTTGTTTACTACTAAAGCATCAGCAGGGTCTTCTCTTTTTGTTATACACCCTAATTTAAGGCCGCTAGGTAAATTCGTTGGTAAATCTTTTAGAGAATGTACTGCTATGTCTGCCTGGCCAACAAGCATTTGTGCTTCAAGTTCTTTTGTAAATAAGCCTTTATCTCCTATTTTTGCTAAGGCTACATCAAGAATTTTATCTCCTTGAGTTGCCATGGCTTCTATAGATACCTCTAAATTGGGAATATTTTTTTCTAGTTGATCTTTAACCCATAAAGTTTGAACCATTGCTAGTTTGCTTCTTCTACTAGCTATTTTCAGCTTAAAATTAGTCATTAAATATTATTTTGAGTTTGAATTAAAATAAAGTCGAATCTATTTTAAGCTATTCCTTTGCAAGTTTATAAAGCTGAAAATTATACTTAACTTTTTTTATTTTATATATTCTTTTAAAACCCCATTTCGATTTGGATGTCTAAGTTTTCTTAAGGCTTTTGCCTCTATTTGTCTAATTCTTTCTCTCGTTACATCAAAAATCTGGCCAATTTCTTCAAGAGTTTTCATTCTTCCATCATCAATTCCATATCTCAATCTGAGAACATCTCTTTCTCTTGGACTTAGAGTGGCTAATACTCCTTCCAAATCTTCTCTTAGTAAGGTTTTAGAAACATCTTGCTCTGGATTTTCTATATCAGCCTCTATAAAGTCTCCGAGTCTTGAGTCTTCTTCTTTCCCTATTGGAGTTTCTAAAGAAATAGGAAGTTGCGCACTTTTAGCTATAAATCTTAATTTTTCAATTGTCATTTCCATACTCTCAGCGATTTCTTCTTCACTAGGTTTCCTTCCAAATTCTTGGCTAAGAACTTTTGTGGTTTTTTTAATTCTGGAAATTGTTTCGTATAAGTGAACTGGTAATCTAATAGTTCTACTTTGATCCGCAATTGCTCTTGTGATAGCTTGGCGTATCCACCAAGTTGCGTATGTAGAGAACTTATAACCTTTTTCATGGTCAAATTTTTCCGCTGCCCTAATTAGACCCAAACTTCCTTCTTGGATTAAATCTTGAAATGACAAACCTCTATTCATATATTTTTTAGCAATGGAAACAACTAATCTTAAATTTGATTGAACCATTTTTTCTTTAGCTCTCCTCCCTAAAAGAAGTCTTCTTCTGAATTTTGAAAGAGGCATATCTATTAACTCGGCCCATTCTCTAACTGATGGGAAATGTCCTTTTTCCGACTCATATTGAGTTGCCAGTTCTTCTAATTGGAGTAGGTCAGCAATTTTTCTTGCAAGTTCAATTTCTTCATCTGGTCTTAAGAGTCTAATTCTTCCAATTTCTTGAAGATAAACTCTTATTGAATCTTCAGTGTAGATACCTTTTGGCCCAAGCTTTATATTCCCAAGCCCTTTATCTTCTTCTTCAGAATCATTAAATTCATTATTATTTTCAATGCTTCTTTCATTTAACTCAGAAGATGTCTCTAAACTTTGACCATTTTTATTAATATCTTCTTCAACTACTGTTTCTAAGTTTGAATTAATTTTTTTATTGATCTTTTTTTTTGAGCTGGGCTTGGAATTCTTTGATTCTGCGGCTACTGGACACATGATTAACTCCTTTCTACGGTGAATTTAACTAGATTAAATTTTATTTAGGGCTAATTTGTACATTTAGTAGTAAACTTTCCCTTTAATATGTAAAAGAACTTTTTCAGAAATTTGAATAAAAAAGTTTTTAAACTGTTGAAAAATTTAAATAGTGCTATAGATTACCTAAAGTAAAAAGTCTTGGGATTTCTCAGACAGGCAGATCATTTTTTGAATTTTCAGTCAATGATCAAAGCTTCATGTCTCCCTTAAGAGCAGGATACTTACAATGTGCAAAAAACACTTTGTGGAATGTTCAACAATCCAATACTAAGAAAAAGTTTTGAAGCCGGCAAGTAATCAGTTATTAAATATCTCCTACAAATTGGAAATTTTGCTTGATATAGGTAATAGTAATGAAAACTTTTACTATTTAGATGGAAATAATCTTGGGGCAGAAGTTGGAGATATTGTGAGTGTGAGACTAAGAGGGAGATTATTGAATGGGTTGGTAATTTCCAAAAAAAACTTTTCGACAATTACTAAAGATGAATCAAATATTACTGGAGGAAAAAGTATAAGATATTTGTTTGTTGAAAGTATTTTGCAGAAAAAAATAATTGATGACTCTTGGAGAGAATGGATAGAGTCCCTAGCCTCTTTTTATATGGTTAGTAATTTAAAAATGTTTAAAACTGCATTTCCTCCTGGCTGGATTGGTAAATATAAGAATATTTCTCAAGGTTTAAAAGATCAAATATGGATTGAAACTAAAAAAGAATTTGATATTAAGAAAAATGGATTAACCAAAAAAGAATTTTTTTTAATGAATACTTTATCTGAAAAAGGATATTGGCAAAGTGAATTAATAAAGTCTGGTTTTAATTACAATCTGATTAACTCAATGGTCAGTAAAAATTACCTTGTTAAATCTAAAAGAAAAAAAAATATAAATACTAAATTAAATTCCTTTTTAAATGATCATATTGCAACGAAAAAACCAAATCCTACAAATGAGCAAAAAATTGCATTTCAAGAATTTCAAACAATGAAACCAGGAGATGCCTTACTTCTATGGGGCGAAACAGGTTCAGGTAAAACAGAAGTTTATATGAGAATTGCTGAAGATCAATTTCTTAAGAAAAAAAGTTGTTTGATACTCGCCCCAGAAATCGGACTAATTCCTCAACTTATTGATAGGTTTTGTCGGCGATTTAGTAATGTTGTTTACGAATATCATAGTAACTGTTCTGCCAGTCATAGAAGTGTAGTTTGGAAGAAAATTATTAATGCTAATGAACCTTTAATAGTAATAGGAACAAGGTCCGCAGTTTTTCTTCCAATTAAAAATCTAGGATTAATAATAATGGATGAAGAACATGATGTTTCATATAAGCAAGATAGTCCTATGCCTTGTTATGACGCAAGAGAGATTGCTATTGAAATAGTAAAAAGGAATTCTGCAAAGTTAATTTTTGGGAGTGCAACCCCATCAATGAAGACTTGGAAAAAGTGTATTTTTGAAAAGAATTTTAAATTGGTAAGAATGATTCAAAGGATATCCAGTAATGAGATTCCTGAAATAAGAATTATTGATATGCGGGATGAGTTTAAGAGGGGAAATATGAAAATTTTTTCGAATGAATTATTACACTTGCTTCCTCAACTACGCTTAAAAAATGAACAGGCAATAATTTTGATCCCTAGGAGGGGGCATAGTGGGTTTTTAAGTTGCAGAAATTGCGGATATTTAATAAATTGCCCCAACTGTGACGTTCCTTTATCAGTGCATCTTGGTTCAAAAGGGAAAAAATGGTTAAGCTGTCATTGGTGTGATCATAAATCGAGATTGATCAATCGTTGCCCAGATTGTCATTCAACTGCCTTTAAACCTTTTGGAATAGGGACACAAAGGGTAATAGAGTTTTTAAATGAAGAATTTCCTGACTTAAGAGTACTTCGCTTTGATCGAGATACAACCTCAGGAAAGGATGGTCATAGAAATATTCTTTCAAAGTTTTCTAAAGGTGATGCTGATATTCTTGTTGGAACTCAAATGTTGGCAAAAGGGATAGACATTCCCAATATTACTCTTTCAGTAGTTATTGCAGCAGATGGGTTGCTTCATCGCCCAGATATTTCGGCAGAAGAAAAATCATTACAATTGTTTTTACAATTAGCAGGTAGGGCAGGCAGGGCTCAAAAAAAAGGAAAAGTAATTTTTCAAACATATAAACCTAACCACCCGGTAATTTCGTACCTTCAGAAAAGAGATTATGAAAGATTTTTAATTGAAAACTCGAGATTGAGAAAAGATGCTAATTTATTCCCATTTTGCACGATTTGCATTCTTAAATTATCAGGTGAAAATTATGAATTAACTGAATCAATTGCAAGAAAATTAGCAAAATATCTAATCAATTTTTGTGAGAAAAAGAACTGGAAATTAATTGGTCCTGCTCCTAGTTTAATTGCTAAAGTAGGTAAAAAATTTAGATGGCAGTTATTAATATATGGTCCTGAAGGAACAAAGATACCTTTGCCAGACAGGTCATTAATATGGGAATTTATTCCAAAAAATGTTTTTTTGACAATTGATGTTAATCCAGCAGAGTTGTAATTACTATGAGGGCAGTTGAGGCAAATCTGTACCTAATTTAAATCTATAGAATCTCAATATATAAGCTAATATTATAATTATAAAGATAGTAGATATCCCAATAAATAGTTTGTTGAGGCTCCAGAAAGAAAACTCAAGACTATTTATCTGCCCTTGATTTAAATTCCAAATTATAAGATTTTTTGTGATTTCTAAATTTGAATTATTTTTACTAGCAAGGGTAGCTTTATTAGGGTGAATAATTTTAAAAATGAGTTCTAAATTATCAACACCTTGAATAGTATTTAGATCTAAAACTATCCTGTAGAAGTATTTTTTAAAAAAAATAAAGTTTTTTTGAGTAGTATTAATTTCTATTTTTGTCGATCCTCCCGCTAACTCTCCAGCGGTATTTTGGGTGATTTTGAGAACTTGCTTTGTATCTTCTAGATTGAGATTTTTATGTCTCAAAGAAAAGGTTGTTTCGTCTTGTTCTATGTCTGCGTCAGGAAAAATATCTTTCATTTTCTCTTCAAATTTTAATTGCCAAGGAAATTTCTTTATGTATTTACTTTCTATCACCAAATTATTGGTTATTGAATCAATTTCACTAAGATCAAGGGTATCCTCAACTTTAACGCAGCCACTTAAAAGTGGAATTAATAATAATAGGATTAAAAAAATGATCAGTGAAAAGCCTTTCTGAAAGGGTTTTGTTTCACCAGTTGGAGTCTCAGTAACATTAATAAATTTCTTTTTCTCAAATACTTCTCTTTTTTTGCGCAGTGAGTTAAGAGATTTTTTATCTAGTGATAGGTCGCTTTCAAGCTGTAAGTTCCAATTTTCTGGCTTTTTAATGTCAGGAGAATCTATAACTTCCATCAAATATTTTGCATTTTCTCTGGTCTTATTATCGTAAGATTTTAGAAGTTCTTTACAAAATCTTTTGGCCTCCTCCTTTTTATTGATGCCACAAAGAGCAGTAATTAAAATTGTTCTTAAATTTACTCCCTCTTTGCTTGATAAAGGAAACGATTCGATTATGGGCGAAAGAGATTCAATACAATAGTGATACTCACCTTTAGCTAAAGCAAGTTCTACTGTTTCTAAAACTTGTTCATAAGTTTTCATCGGTTAGGCAACTATCATTGTACCTATTCCAGAATTTGTAAAAATCTCAAGAAGTAATGAATGTTCTATTCTTCCATCAATTATGTGAGCTGCTTTGACTCCTTGCGCTAAAGCTCTTATGCAGCATTCTGTTTTTGGAATCATACCTTCAGTCACAATTTTTTTCTCAATAAAATCTCTTGCCTCTTTGAGATTCGTTTTTTCAACAAGACTATTTTTGTTATCTTTTTCTTTTAAAATCCCCTGAGTATCAGTAAGAAGAATAAGTTTTTCTGCATTTATTGCAGCAGCAATTTCTCCAGCAACAAAATCTGCATTAATATTATGGGAAATACCCTCAATGGTTGATCCAATACTAGAAATAATAGGGATATATCCTTTAGAAATAAGAGGATCTAATATTTCAGGATTGATTTTTGTGACCTCTCCCACTAACCCATGGCTCCCATCTCCTAATTCTCTAGATTGAATTAAGTTCCCATCAAGACCAGATATTCCCACAGCTAAGGATCCAGTTTTATTAATGCCTTTTACAATTTGTTTGTTAACCCTACCCATTAGAACCATTTCGACAATTTCCATTGTTTTTTGATCGGTAATTCTTAATCCATTGTCGAATTTAGGAGATATTTCTAATTTTTTTAACCAATTGTTAATCTCTGGACCACCTCCATGAATTACTATCGGACAGACCCCCACGGATGATAAAAGTGCTATGTCTCTAAAAAAAGCATTTTTCAAATCATCCTCCTCCATAACAGAACCACCATATTTGATAACAATTTTTCTACCTGAGAAACTTTGTATATATGGAAGTGCTTCGCTTAATATTGATACTCTTTGAGAATCATTCATTATTAAAAATTATTAAAACTTGATTGAATTGAGAAATTAGGTTTTTACAAATATATCCCTATATTCAATAAAAGAGAATAAAATCAAATTCTTTTTTATTATCGTCGATAATAAATTCTGATTCAAGACCTTTTACGAAAAATCTGTTTAATCGTTCTTGTTTTTCAATCCATTTTTCTAATGGGACAGCGTTTAATTCGAAACGCATTCTGAGACCATTTTTTTCTTCCTTGGTAATTTCTTCTATTTCTTTTAGTTGAGGGGGATTATCCTCATCCCACAAATTTAAAGATTCTAATGACGATTCAAGATGAGCTTTTATCCCATACCTCCATCTTGTGACATCTTTAACTAATGCTGTTAATTCTTTTGGTCTATTAAATTTATTTATCGCAAAATTTGCCTTGTCAAACAATTCTACAGGAGGTATTTCGGAAGTCTTTAAACCTAATCCAATTAGAAAAATAGGTACTCCATAAAAAAAAGTAGGTACACTTAAATTTACTGAGTCTGTAAAATAAGCAGTCATTCCAACAAAAGCTAATATACCTCCAGCTGTAACGATTAAGTTTCCAGGGGATAAGTATTTCTTCATTTTGATTTATTAGAATGAGGTTTAATTGGGTTAAAATGTATTATGCAAGATCCTAATACTGCAAATCAAGGAGATTTGATTTTCAAACTTGATCAAGATAGAGCGTGGCTATTAGAAAATCTTGATAAGGGTAAATGGCCAGAAATCAGGAGTGAACTTGCCTCGCTTGAAAGAAAAATAAGCAAGTTAATTATAAGCGTTCAAGAAAATAATGTTGATATTTGATTTAGAAAGGTATTTCGTCAACTTCGGGAACCAAAGGTGAACTATCCCAATTAGATTTTTTATTGCTTTCTTTTTTATCAAATGACTCATTATTTTCTTTCTGATCAGTTTTAATAGAGTCAACTGGTTCTATTTGATGAATTTTTGAAGCTGTAAGTTCTGGTTGCTTTTCTTTTGTCCCATCTTTTCTAGTGATAGAATTCATCTTTAAACGTCCCTCAATAACAATATTTTGCCCCTCTTTTAGTTCATCTATCATTTCTTGGGCAATATTTCCCCATCCTATGATCCTGAGATCTCTGGTTGGATCTTCACTACGTAATCCTTTAAAATTGACAATCATTTCTGCAATCGGAGTTTGGTTCTCTTTGGTATACCTCATTTGGGGAGCGCTATTAATTACCGCCTGAATTAAACAATGATTCATTACTTTCTATTTAATTAAAGATATACTGATGCAGAATCAAGGAAATTGCTATAAAAATGTTTGGATCCTATCAGGAACTTCTGATGGACCTGTAATAGCTAATAGGCTTCTTGAACTTAATTATTCAGTTTTTGCAAGTGTTTTAACTTATAAAGCAGGGCAAGCTTATATTGAAAATCCAAAGTTACATATCATTACGGGTAAATTAAATAATAAAGATGAAATAATTAATTTCATAAAAATAAATAAAATCAAATGCGTTGTCGATGCTACTCATCCGTTTGCTGCGATAATTTCTAAAAATCTTAATAATGCATGTAAAGAAATTAATACCCCTCTCTTACTATTTGAGAGAAAATCTTTAATAAATATCACTAATAATTTTTTTTATATTGATGATTTAAAGAATATAAATAACATTGATCTAGAAAATAAGAACATTCTTCTGGCAATAGGATCAAGATTCCTTAATGATACAGCTAAATATTATATGAATTGTAAAGCAAATGTATTTACAAGGGTACTTCCGACTTCTGAAAGTATAACTAAAGCTTTTGGATCATGTATTAAAAATTCAAATATAGCGATACTTGAACCAAGTAAAAGTGAGCAGGGTATTTTAGAAAAAAAACTCTGTGATTTTTGGGAGATAGATTATGTTCTATGCAGAGAATCTGGAAGTTATTCTCAGAAAAACTGGGAAAGTATTATTTCAGGAAGTGAAATGAAGTTATTTTTGGTTAAAAGGCCAAAACTTAAAAATGATTATTCTTACTCTTTCAATCAATACGAAAATTTGATAGATCATATATTTAGAAAATATTGAGATTTAATTTATTATGGAAGTATTAGTTATCATCACAACTGAATCAAATAAGAAAAATGCTTTGCGAGTGGCTAAATTATTAATACAAAATAAACTTGCAGCTTGTGTTTCCATAAAGCAAATTTTTTCAATTTATGGGTGGGATGATGATATTGAAGAAATTAAAGAGTTTGAAATAACAATTAAAAGTAAACCAGAATTTAAAGATGATTTAATTGATTTCATTCATAAATTTTCTTCATATGATGTCCCTCAAATTATTTACAAAAAATACGACTCTGAAATTAAATATTTTGATTGGTTGAATAAGATTATTTGATTAATTCTTTAAGATTAATATTTGATCTGGATCCTAATTGCGTAATTATTTGTCCAGCACAAATCGAACCTATCTCTCCGCATTTTTTGAGGGAATAATTATTTATTAATCCATGAATAAAACCTCCGGCATAAATATCTCCTGCTCCTGTGGTATCAATGACCTTCCCTTTCATAATTGACTTAATTACTTCTAAATTATTTTTGTTAATTATTAGAGAACCATTGCTACCTAGGGTTACTACTACTAATTCACATAGGGAAGAGAGGTCTTCCTGGCAGTTTGCTAATTTATCCTTTTCAAATAGACTTAAAACCTCAGATTCATTACAAAAAACTATATCTACATAGTTATCAATTAGTTCCAAGAAACTCTCTCGATGTCTATCTACACAAAATGAATCAGACAATGAAAGGATTATTTTTGTATTAGATAGTTTTGCAGTTTGAGCAGCTTTAAGAAAAGCATTTTTAGCTAATACGCTATCCCATAAATAACCTTCTAAATATAAATATTTACTTTCCTTGACCACACTAAAATCGATGTCTTTTGACTCAAACTCTATAGATGCTCCTAGGTATGTGCACATAGTCCTTTGAGCATCTGGTGTAATCAAAATAATTGAATGAGCTGTTGAGGCACCTTCATTAGTGGGTGGAGTATTAAATATAGTTTTACTTTTTTTTATATCAGAAGAGAAGAAATTACCAAATTGATCATTTTTCACCCTCCCAATAAACTGCACATCATTACCTAATTCTGCTAAACATACAACTGTATTTGCTGAAGACCCACCTGATATTTGTTTGATCACTTTACAATTTTTTAATAATTTATGAGATTCATCAGAATTAATGAGATTCATTGATCCTTTCTCTAAATTATTTATCTCAAGAAACTCATCTTCAATATTTACAATAATATCAACTATTGCGTTGCCTAGACCAATTAGGTCAACTATTCGATTTTGTTCAAGATGTCTAAAGGATTCCCTCATCAATTTTTAAATAAATTACCTTAAAAGCGCTCTTTTAGGCCCGTGAATTGGGTCTTCAATTACTATGGTTTGATCTCTATTTGCCCCCAATGAGACAATAGCAATTGGAACCTCCATTAATTCAGCTAAAAACCTTAGATAATTCATGGCATTTTGAGGGAGGTCAGAGAGTTTTCTGCAATTTGCAGTTGAACATTGCCAACCTTTTAATTTTTTGAAGATTGGCTTACATTTTTTTAAGTCATCTGAATTTGTTGGGAAATAGTTTATTTCTTCACCATCTAAGTTATAAGCAATGCAAACTTGAATTTCATCTAATTCATCTAATACATCTAGTTTTGTAACTGCTAAACAATCAAGGCCATTTACAGATACGGCATATTTACCGATAACTCCATCAAACCAACCACATCTCCTCCTCCTTCCAGTGGTCGTTCCAAATTCACTTCCTCTATCACAGAGTTGATCGTTAATACTTCCCTGCAATTCTGTTGGGAATGGACCCTCGCCAACTCTTGTGGTGTACGCTTTCGCAACTCCTATTACTCTATCAATTAAAGTGGGACCAACTCCAGCTCCTATGCATGCCCCTCCAGATATAGGATTTGATGATGTAACAAATGGATACGTTCCATGATCTAAGTCAAGCAGAGTGCCTTGAGCACCTTCAAATAAAATATTCTTCTTGTTTTTTGACGCTGCATGGATAGTTCTCGTACAGTCAACAATATGCTTTGATAATCTTTCTCCATAGTCAAGATATTCTTCAATAATGTCTTCAATTTTAAGTGGTTTAATTCCATAGATTTTTTCTAATAGACCGTTTTTTTCTCTCAATGGAATTTCGATCACATCACTAAGCCTCTCCCTAGTGAGCAAATCTCTTACTCTAATTCCATTCCTTTGCGATTTATCAGCATAAGTTGGTCCAATCCCCCTACCTGTAGTCCCTATTTTGTTTGAACCCCTATCAGCCTCCATGGCCTCATCTAATATTCGGTGATAGGGCATTGTTACATGTGATGTCGATGAAATTTTTAATCCTGAGATATCTATTCCATTGTCAATTAACATATCAATCTCTTTTAGAAGGACTTTTGGATCTACAACTGTTCCTGATCCAATTAAACAAGTAGTATTTTTATAAAGTATCCCTGAAGGAATTAAATGTAATTTTAAGACTTTATCATCTACAACTATAGTATGCCCTGCATTTACCCCCCCTTGGTAACGGACGACAACATCGGCCGAACGACTAAGTAAATCGGTTATTTTACCTTTTCCCTCGTCACCCCATTGGGCTCCGATTACAACAACATTGGCCAATTTTAGAAGAGCATTATTTTTGTGCGAATAATTAATATATTCAAAAATCTTGGTTTTCTTTTAAAAAGTAAATGAATTGTATCAACTTTCTCTGAGAACCATTTTTTCGGCAAGAGAAAATTCTTTTGTTAAACGCTCCTTAAGCTTATCGGGTAAAGGTCTACTTGCAAAGTTTTTGTAATGGCCTGCCATAGCATTTAATGCTGTTTGCATCGTGGTAAATGATTGAGTTTTGTTAACCATACCTCTATTCCTATATCTTGAAATATAGTCAGTAATTAGGGTAAGAGCTTCGGTTCTTACTTCATCTTTATTTGGAGAATCTTTTGGAGTATCAACAGCTATTTGTAATGTTTTAACAACTGAAATTGTGTCTTTTGCATAGTCACCTGTCATAGAGGTTTTTGCAGCTATAGAAGGGGAACTAAATAGTATAAAAACAACAATTAATGATATTGCAAAAGATATAGCTTTGATAAGATTCTTAAAAAATAATTTTGATGTCCATTTAAGTAACATAACTTAGCTCCAAAAAAAAATAAGCCTCAAGACTTTTTATTGTACATTATTTCAGATTCGGAAATAAATGTTTCTAACAATTTATCAGTACTAATTTTAAGCTTAGTATTATTTGTTCTGCATAAAAGTTCTACTTCTTTGTGAATGGAATCTCTGCCAATAATTATCTGAAAAGGAATACCAATTAATTCCGCATCTTTAAATTTCACTCCAGCTCTATCGTTTCTATCATCAAGAAGGACATCAATTTTATTAATTAAAAATTTGTTATAGATTTGCTTAGTAAGATCACTTTGAATAGGATCTTTTAGGTTTGTTGGGATAATAATAACTTCAAAAGGAGAAATCTGGATAGGCCAACAAATTCCCTTTTGATCATGGTTCTGTTCGATAGCAGCTTGAGCTATTCTTGTTACTCCTATTCCGTAACAACCCATCCATAAATTTTTTAACTGACCGTCCTTGTCCGAGAACTTTGCATTTAATTTTTCACTATATTTCTGACCTAGTTGGAAAATATGTCCAATTTCGATACCTTTTTTTTCTTGAAGTTCTTCACCATCATAAATACTAATTTTATCTCCTTTTTTTGCATTTCTGATATCCCCAATTAGATAGTCTTTCGAATCAAAAGAAAATTCTTGAAAAACTTTATGGAAATTAACTTTATTCCCACCACTTATAAACTTTGAAAGGCCACTTGCAGAATGGTCAATTATTCTTGTCCATTTTTTATCCCAATTAGAAGTAGTTTTAATAGTTTTATTATCTAAATCTGGCCCGATAAAACCTAAGGGAAAATCAATTAGATTTTTTTCGATATTATTTTTGTCTTCAATTTTTTTGAGATTAAGGAGATTGAAATTATGAAGTTTATTGATTAAGTTAAAAAGCTTTACTTCATTAATGTGTTGATCGCCTCTTATGCATGCAAGAATTGGGACCTCAAATTCACCTTCAAACTGTGCAAGGAATATTACTACTTTAATAATCTGACTAGGGTCTAAATTATTATTATCGCAAACCTCTAGGATTGTTCTTTGTTGAGGTGTCTCCAACCACTCTGCAATATCATCTTTTAGTGGAATAGGTTGAGAGGGTAGAGAAACAGCTTTTTCAATATTTGCAGCATAAGAACCACTTTGAGTAAACAAAATGGAATCTTCACCAGCATCAGCAGTGACCATAAATTCTTTAGAGGAGGCACCGCCAATCGCTCCACTATCAGCTTCAACCCCTACTGTCTGCAGACCACAAGATTTAAAAATATTTTCATAGGAATTACCAACCTTTTCATAGAAAGAAGCCAGATCGTTTTCTGAAGAATGAAAAGAATAACCATCTTTCATTATAAATTCTCTACTTCTCATCAATCCAAACCTTGGCCTTATTTCATCTCTAAATTTTGTCTGAATTTGATAAAAACATTGAGGTAATTGCTTATATGAGTTGATGGTCTCTGATGCAATACTTGTAATCACCTCTTCGTGAGTTGGAGCTAAACCAAATTCTTTACCTTGTCTATCTTTGAGATTAAACATTATTCCTTCCCCTGCAGTATATCCTTCCCATCTTTCACTTTTTCTCCATAAATCTGCAGGATGAAGTTGGGGTAATAGTAATTTTGTACAACCAATACTATTAAGTTCTCTTTCTATTATTGCGGATATTTTTTCAATAACTCTAAGCATTAATGGCATGTATGCATAAATACCGCTGTTAACTCTTCGAATATATCCAGCTTTTAAAAGTAATTGATGTGAAATAATCTCAGCTTCAGAAGGTGTGTCACGAAGTGTCCCCAGAGGAAATGAGGTTGTCACGCGCATACAAAAAATTCCTTAATAATATTTAATTTTATCAATTAAGATGAAAAAATAATTTAAAGTGTCATGAGTCCCTCAACGCGGCTAGTCTAAAAATATTGTTTCTGCTAACTTTTTCAGTAATGAAGTTCAAACTCTTTTTAAAGTTCTTTATTACTAAAACATTTTCTTAAGATTATGGAAAATATAGATTCCAATATTTCTAGCGAAGAGGAATTAGTAGGTATTGATGAAGTTCAAAAATTCTTAAACAGATCAAGAGCTTCTGTCTATAGGTATACAAATACAGATTTAAGAAATCTAAACCCTAGCTTTAATCCAAGAAAATTAAATCCCGAATTTAGAACTGATCAAAAAGATCCTTTAAAATTCCATCCTAATGAAGTAGCAAGATTTGCAAAAGATATTTTAAGAATTAAGGAAGTTACTGTAGAGGTCTTTAATACACCTTCCTCTGCTGCTCAAAATATACTGGTGCAAATATTAGACGAACTAAAATCTATTAGGTCTTTGCTGGAAAAAGAGTAATTAAAAAGTTACTAATCAATGTTTTGATTTATTGACATTTTGAATGTAGGATAATGGTGTTTAATTATCTCCTTAATCTTTACCAATTAAGAGTTCTTGAGTTACACGAAATCAAAGCAGTTTATTCAAAGTAAATCAAGCGAAGAATCTTCTTATAGTTCTGCTCGAAGTGATTTTGAAAGAGATGATGATGACCCTTTAAGTATAAGGAGTTTATCAATAACATCTCTAGGTATTATTTTTGCTATTTTGACAATTTTTTTACCTTCGATAAGCATTTTAATTGGAAGACCTTTATCTCAAGGAAACGAGATAATTCATAATCACGATTTTAAAAAAGATGGACCTTAGTTCAATTCCTCCATCTCCAATGAAGGGAATAGTAAATATCGTTGTTGAAATACCTGCAGGGAGTAGGAATAAATATGAATATTGCTCTGAGGCAGGAATAATGGCCTTAGACAGAGTATTGCATTCTTCAGTGAGGTACCCTTTTGATTATGGTTTTATCCCAAATACCCTTGCTGATGATGGAGCTCCTCTTGATGCAATGGTGATAATGGATGAGCCTACTTTTGCTGGTTGTTTAATAAAAGCTAGACCTATTGGAGTTTTGGACATGCATGATTGTGGTGCATATGATGGAAAACTTTTATGTGTGCCTATTGCTAATCCTAGACAGGCTAATATAGTAAGCATTAATCAAATTGCTCCTAATCAGCTTGAGGATGTTGCTGAATTCTTTAGGACAAGTAAAGGACTTGATGGAAGAACAGTACAAATTAATGGTTGGAGGGATTTTGACGTGATTGAAAATTTATTGAAAAGTTGTATACCCGCAAAAAAGAAAAATTTTAAAGTACTTAAGAAATCAAAAATTAGTAAATTAAATTGAAAAAAATAATTTTTTATAGTTATTTAAAATGCTCTACTTGCAGAAAAGCTGCAAAATGGCTTAAAAGCAAAGATTTGGAATTCCAATTAATTGATATTGTAAAAGAGCCACCACTTGTTAATTATTTAAATCTAGCTTTAGAACAATACTCTGAAGATAAGAAAAGGATTTTTAATACAAGAGGTAAAGCCTTTAAAACTCTTAATCTTGATATTTATTGTTTATCAAGGGAAGAAATTGTTCAACTTCTTTTAAGTGATGGCAAATTAATAAAAAGACCATTTTTGATTTATGAAGGAAAAAAAGTAATATTAGGTTTTAACGAAATTGAATATGCAAAACAAATTATATAAGTTTAAAAAATCAAGACTTTTTTAATTTTATGCCTGCTTCTATTAAAAGTTTTTTAAAAGAGTGGGGTCTATTGATCACATTAACTTTTTTTGTTTCTTCTTGTAGATCATTTTTCGCAGAACCACGTTACATCCCTTCTGGTTCAATGCTCCCAGAATTGCAAATAAACGATAGGCTGATTATTGAAAAATTTTCGCTAAGAAACTCTTTGCCAAAAAGAGGAGATATTGTCGTTTTTAACTCACCTTACTCTTTTGACCAGAAATTAATTTCATTAAGATCTAAGCCTCTACCAAAAAAAAGATATTGTTTTTTGATGAGTTTTCCTCCAATGTCGTTTATTCCTGGTTTGAGGGATCAAGCTTGCGATGCTTATATTAAAAGAGTGGTTGCACTTCCAGGAGAAATTGTCAGTGTAAACACGAAGGGTGAATTAATAATAAATAATAAATTAATTCCTGAACCGTACGTCTCTTATAAGTGCTCATTATCCCTCTTTAATAGATGTGGTGAATTTGAAAATATAAAAGTTCCTAAAGATCATTTTTTAGTTTTAGGTGATAACAGGTCAAATAGCTGGGATGGTAGATATTGGCCTGGAAGTAAATTTCTTCATAAAAAGGAGATAATTGGTAAAGCATATTTCAGGTTTTGGCCTATTAGTCAAGTTGGTTTTTTCAATAAATCAACTCTTTTTCTGCCTCTGACTTCATCAAAATAAATTTTTAAAAGGGTTTTAATTTAAAGTGCTCCTGAAGCAGTTGAATCAATTATTCCTCCAAGGTGGGTTGTAATGTTTAGAGCGCTAATCACAGGGGGCTTATTGTGATCATTAAAAAGGTCAATAATAGTTATGCCACCATTACCTTGTTTTATCATCCAAATATTTGAATAATTAATACCAAGTATATTGCAAATTAGAGTTTTATTGACTGCATCATGAGCAACTAGAAGGCTTAGATCATTATTCTTTTGAGATAAACAAATTTCGTTAAAAGCTTCTACGGACCTTTCTGATACATCTTTTATAGATTCACCTTCGGGCATTATTACTTCTTCAGGTTTATCATGCCAATTTTTTAGTAAAACAGGCCACTTTTTTCTAATTTCTGATTCCAGTTTACCTTCCCATAATCCGTGACTAATTTCTACAAGTGAATCTATTCTTTCTATTTTTAAATCTTTTCTATTTTGAAGGATTATTTGTGCAGTCTCATAAGGCCTATGCATTGAACTTGAAAATGCCTTATTAAAAGAAATATTTCTCAAATATTCAAAAGTCTTTCTAGCTTGATCTTTACCGTTTTCATTTAAGGGGATATCAATTTGGCCTTGGAATCTACCTTCTTTGTTCCAGTTAGTTTCACCATGCCTTATTAGAAATACTCGGGAATCTCCAATTTGATTTGGAATATTTTTATTCAGATGGGAAGTTTGATTTAAGCATTCAATTTGGGTCTTAAAAGAGTTATCTTTCCTTGAAATATTGAGTATCGAGAAAGAGGCATTTTCTAATCTTATTTTCCTAAAACCTTGCTTAGGCTTTCCTAATAACAAAAGGATTAAACATCTGAGAATTGCATTATGTCCTACAACTAAAATATTTACATCATCTTTGTCTAGATAAATTTTTAAAATGTCTTCTACAAAATTTGTTGCTTGAAAAAATAACTCTTGAATTGGTTTATAAGTTTTATTGTCATTTCTTTTTAAGATTAGATTTTCTGGATCATTTTTCCATATAGGGAAAATTTCTGGAAATTTCTTTTTTATTTCATCAATTTTTAGACCAGACCATTCACTAAGATCTACCTCTAGCAAATTATCATCGAATACAATATTTTGTTGTTTATTGAAGGTCTTTTTAATTGTTTTTGCAGTTTCTGCTGCTCTTACAAGTGGTGAGGAATAGATTTTATCAAAATTTATTTTTGATAATGCTTTTCCTGCTTTTCGGGCTTGTTCGTATCCTTCATCAGTTAATAATGAATCATCTGTTCTTCCTTGAATTAATCCTTTTGCATTGAAACTGCTTAGTCCATGCCTAACTAAAACTAATCGTATAGTCATTATATAGATTTTAAAATTAAGATAATTTAATCATCTCATGGCGTGATTAAAATGGATATATAAATATTATGAACTTCAATGATAACTAAGTATATTTTTCAACAATATAATAAGTTATGGTTTTAAAAAAAATTTCTAAGTCAAAACTCACTTTAGCTTTTATTTCTATAGTCATAACTTTTTTTGTATGGCAGCAAGGGTTAAGAGATAGTTTAAATAGACCTTCTGTTACATTTGATATAAGTCAAAAAGAGCAAGAAATTGCTGAATTATCGGTCCAATCAATACCTGTAAATCTTAAAAAATTTTTTATCATAAATGATCCTGTTGATAATATAAATAAATCACTCTCTGAGGTTTCATTTGATGAACTAACAGAAAGAAATAAAATAATTCGAATAATTTCTTCAGAATCAAATGATCATATAATCTATAAAAATATATCCAAAGATTTTGAAAATAAAAACTTTACTTTAGTGATTGATGAGATAGAAAAAAAATCTAATAATAATTCATATAAACCAAATTCTGATAAATTTGATTTATTTAAAGGTGATAGATTTTTATATCACCTTTTAAGCCGGAAATTTGATTTTGACGATAGTTCAATAATAACAAAATCATTTTCAAGCAAAATGTTTTTAAAAATATTAGCCATCAGACTAATCCCACTTTTAACAATACTTCTTGGCTCAATTTTTGCTTTAAAAATATTATGGACGACTATATCTTTAAAAAAGTTTGGTTGGCAAGAAATTAAAGCCTTAGATTTAGAATTAATAGATATGGTTTTATTAATAGCAGGTGGATTTGTTGTTTTAGGAGAAGTGGTATCGCCTTTGTTTTCTATCAGTTTAGTTGAACTTTTTTCTAAAAATATCTCTAATGAATTGTCTCAATCTTTAAAAATATTCTTTGGATATCTTTTTATGGCTATTCCTCCATTAGGGATAGTCTATTATCAAATTAAATCTTTGAATGGTGAATTTACTTTTAAAAAGGATTATTTACAGTTCAATTTCTTGCCAATAAAATATGCAATTATTCAGGGAATTAAAGGTTGGTTAACAATAGTTCCTTTTGTTTTACTGATTTCTCTAATTATGAATAGTCTGATCGATAATCAGAATGGAAGTAATCCTTTGCTGGAAATTGTTCTTAATAACAATAATTACTTATCATTTTTTCTGTTATTTGTAACAACAACTCTATTAGCGCCTCTATTTGAGGAGATTGTATTTCGCGGTATTTTACTACCAACTCTTTCAAGAGATTTTGGAGTAATTTCGGGCATATTAGTTTCCGCTTTTATCTTTGCATTAGCTCATTTAAGTTTGGGAGAAATGCCGCCATTATTTGTTCTAGGGATTGGATTAGGAATTACAAGAATTGCTTCAGGGAGTTTGTTTTCTTCAGTAATTATGCATTCTTTGTGGAATGGATTGACTTTTTTAAATTTGTTCTTATTGAGGACATAAAGAATTTAATTTTTTTACTTGCGAATGAAACAAATAGATGTTTATTTAATTAATAACACTTTTTTCATTTAAAAGATAAATAATAAATGAAACTTTATGGGAATCAACTCAATTTTAAAAAAAAAGTTTCATATGAAAGTAAAAAAAATTCCGAAAAAATATCCATACTTAATATCAAATTACTACATCAAATTTTCGACACCATTAACATCTCTCTTTTGGTATTAATTTTTACCTTATTTTTCTTATCTTTTGATAGTCAAAGAAAATGGTCAAATACATATAAAACCTTATCTAAAACAAGAGCTATTAATAATAATCTCATTGATTACATTTCTAAAATTGAGGAATTTTATATTAGTGAACTCGAGTCTCTCAATATTTATAGAAAAACTAAACCTCAAGATTTAATCTATCTTGATAAAAACATAGAAGAAAAAGAAAGTTTATTTAAGAAAAATTTAAGTAGTTTCATTAAAGGTTTTAGTGATAGCAAATATCAAAGGGGATATTGATGAAAAGATACAAAAAAATTGTTCATTTAATACCTCTTGATCAAAGGAGATTTAAATTTCTTTATATTTTTAGCTTGCTATTAATATTTTCTTTGTTTGGTAGGTTAGTAAAATTGCAAGTCTTTAACGCCTCTGATTTACAAAGGAAAGCCAGATTAATACAATCTTCTAAAACTATTTCTTTAAAAAAAAGAAGATCAATTGTTGATAGAAACAATAGACTGATTGCTTACGATAAACCACTCTATAAATTATGGGCTCATCCAAAATATTTTAATTTTCCTGGTGATTCAATAAACAGAGTTCGCAGTATTGAAGAAGTTACAAAAAAATTGTCACCTATCTTGGATATAAATCATGAAATACTTTTGGGAAAATTTAATAACAAAATAAGTGGCATCAAGCTTTTGGATAAAATTCCTGAAGAAAAGGCAGAAAAGATTAAGAACCTTCAAATAAGCGGACTTGATTTGTTTAAATATTCCCAGAGATATTATCCACAAGGGGAGCTTTACTCTAATCTTGTCGGTTTTGTTAATGACGAGAATAAGGGTTCAGCAGGTTTAGAGCTTCATTTAGATAATCAAATTCAAGTTTTTAATAAAAGCAATTTCATAAAAAGAGGAGGAGATGGAACCCCTCTACCGGATAATTCAGCCCCAGGTGATTTTATTGCTGATTACAAAAGTTTAGGCCTAACTATAGATTCGAAATTACAGAAAGCGTCATTCAATGCATTGTTAAAGCAAGTAAGCGAATGGAAAGCGAAGAAGGGATTTGCCATAGTTATGGATGTTAATAATGGTCGGATTCTCTCCTTGGTTACGGTCCCATCATATGATCCAAATAAATTTTGGCAGTATGATTCTGAACTTTTTAGGGGTTGGTATTCGCAAGATTTATTTGAGCCTGGTTCAACATTTAAACCTATTAATCTTGCCTTGGCGTTAGAAGAAAAAGTAATCCATAAAGATGGATTAGTTGAAGATATTGGGAAGATTAATGTTGGGGGATGGACACTTTCTAATTGGGATAAAAAAGGTAATGGATATATTAACTATCCAAAAGTATTGCAAGTTTCAAGTAATGTTGGGATGGTAAAAATAATGCAAAATTTAGATCCCACAATTTATTGGGATTGGCTAAATAATTTAGGTATAAATAAAAATTTAGAGACTGACTTATTTGAATCAACTGCTGGCCAACTAAAGAGAAAAGATTTATTTGTAAATCAATCAATTGAGCCTGCCGTAACTTCTTTTGGTAAAGGGTTCTCAATCTCACCACTTAAATTGGTTCAACTTCATGCTGCTATAGCAAATGGGGGTTTTGAAGTGACTCCACATGTAACCTCAACTTTCAAAGAAAGAGTTAATAAAAATCCAAAAAAACAATTTTTTTCACACGAGGTTTCTAAAACAGTTCTTGAATGGATGGAAAGCGTAGTTGATAAAGGTAGTGGATCTGGAGTAAAAATCGAGGGTTATAGGATAGCAGGGAAAACTGGCACTTCTCAAAAAGCCTTAAATGGTTCGTATACAAGTAAAAAAGTTTGTAGTTTTGTCGCGACCTTACCAGTTAATGATCCGAAATATGTTGTCCTTGTAGTTGTTGATGAGCCATCTAAATCATATGCATATGGTTCAACTGTTGCTGTACCAGTTGCTAAAGAAATTATCGAGAGTTTGATAGTGATTGAAAAAATACCTCCTAAGATTAAAGATCATGCAATGATTGTTAAAAAACCCTAAAATTTTCCAATTTTATAAATATTTAGTTCATTATCTGATGATTTCATCAGGAATAAAAGCTAATTTATATATATATATATGATTATCTAGATATGAAATCAATTTTAGAACAATTGTCCTCAATGACCGTTGTTGTTGCTGATACTGGAGATTTAGATTCGATAAAAAAATTTCAACCAAGGGACGCCACCACCAATCCATCGCTAATACTTGCTGCTGCGAAGAACCCTGATTATGTGAAATTAATTGATAAAGCTTTAGAAAGTTCAGAAAATGCATTGCCTCAAGGATTCTCCGAAATTGAATTAATAAAAGAAACTGTTGACCAAGTTTCAGTATTTTTTGGAAAAGAAATATTGAAAATTATTTCAGGACGAGTATCTACAGAAGTTGATGCAAGACTGAGCTTTGACACCGAAGCTACGGTAGAAAAAGCGAGAAAATTGATCAATCTGTACAAAAATTTTGGAATTGAAAAGGAAAGAATTTTGATTAAGATTGCCGCAACTTGGGAGGGAATTAAGGCAGCTGAAATTTTAGAAAAAGAGGGTATTAAATGCAACTTAACTTTACTTTTTAACTTCTGCCAAGCGGTAACTTGTGCTAATGCAAAGATAACTCTAATTTCTCCGTTCGTTGGTCGTATATTGGATTGGCATAAAGCAAAAACTGGTAAAACTAGTTTTGTTGGTGCTGAAGATCCTGGTGTTATTTCGGTTACGCAAATATACAAGTACTTTAAAGAAAAGGGATTCAAGACAGAAGTAATGGGAGCGAGTTTTAGAAATCTTGATGAAATAAAAGAATTAGCAGGTTGCGATCTTTTAACAATCGCACCAAAATTTCTTGAAGAAATGAAAAAAGAAAAAGGAGAGTTAGTTAGAAAATTAGATGTAAGTACCCAAGTAAATAATTCTATTGACTACGAATTTGAAGAAAAAGACTTTAGATTAAGTATGTTAGAAGATCAAATGGCAAGTGAAAAGCTTAGTGAAGGTATTACTGGATTCAGTAAGGCTATAGAAGAATTGGAAGAGCTGCTACTAAAGAGATATTCAGAGATTAAAAATCATAAATTGATTTCTGCTAACTAAATTTAAGTTTGAATTGAAAAGAATTAAGTCCCTCTTTTTGTTAAAAGCCTTTTGATAACTCTTTTTGCAATATCTTCATAACTCATTTCTCCTGATAATATTTGAGCAATACGTTTAGGTGCTGTTTTTCTTTTGACACCTAATTGATATCCAGTTCTGGGAAATCTATAAAATACTTGGGCTATTCTCCTCCCCCAAGCCATTGATTTCCCCCAAATGTTGTTAATTTCTTTTGTATAAAGATTTAAATCATCTACTTTTCCTGATAGGCACTGATCTATGTATTCTGCAGCATAAAAACTGCTAATTAAAGATGGTCTAATTCCTTCAGCTAAAAATGGATCACATAGAGATGCTGCATCTCCAACCGCTAAAACTTTGTCACCATTAATTGAGTGGAAGCCATTCCATATTCTCAGTTTCCTACTAATTATTTTATGAGGAAAATCATCAAAACCGAAGCTTCTGATTACTTGTTTATTTATAGCTTGATTTTCTAAAAGACCATTATTTATAAAAGTACCTAAACCAATATTTAAGCTTTCTCTTAGGGGGAATGCCCATGCAAAACCATATTTTATAAATCCAAACTCAAATCTAACCGCATCTCTAGGTATTTCACCTAACCCTTTCAATCTCAATGAGATTGTGTTTGCAAATTTCGGTTTTCTTGGCCCTAAATTGAAATAACTCGCCCATTTCGATTGGGAGCCATCTGCAATTACAAGAAATTCTGTAATATATTTTATTTTGTTATTGCAAGTAATTTCCCATTTATCATTTTTTTTTATGATTTTTTCTATCAATAATGGTCTCATTATCTGAGCTCCATTACTCAAAGATTCATTAAGTAATAATTGATCTAGTTTTTCTCTTTTAACAATCCAAAATGGGGATTCACCAGTCAGATCAGCAGTTACATTATCTACAGCCTTCCATCTGAATTCAACATTCTTAATTTTTGATTCTATGCAATCTTCTATATTTAAAGGAAGAAATCTTTGCATTGAAGATGCCATCCCACCTGCACACGGTTTGTAATCATGTGATTTTTCTTTTTCAATAATTAAAACTGAATATCCTTTCTTTGATAGGTTAAGAGCGGTGGAAGATCCTGATAAACCTCCACCAATTATTACAACGTCAAATGCTATCAAACTTTTAGAATTTCCTTCTCTTTTTCAGACAATTTAGTTTCTATTAAAGCAATATATTTATCAGTAATTTTCTGAATTTCAGATTGATTATCTCTAGATTCGTCAATAGAAATAAGGCCATCTTTTTCGTCTTTTTTTTCTTTATCAACAGCATCTCTTCTGATATTTCTCAAAGCTACTTTCCCTTCCTCTGCATATTTAGAGGCTAATTTACAAAATTCTTTTCTCCTTTCTTCTGTTAAAGGAGGAACATTTATTCTTATTACTTTCCCATCATTATTTGGCGTAATACCTAAATCACTCATAGAAATAGATTTCTCTATCGCTTGTAAACATGAAATATCGAAAGGTTGTATTGAAATTGTTTGCGAATCAACAGTGCTTATAGTGGCAAGCGATTTGATTGGTGTTTCTGCTCCATAGTACTCAACACTTACTCTGTCTAACAAGGAAGCATTAGCTCTACCTGTCCTGATTGTATTAAAGTTTCTTTGTGTGGCTTCAATACTTTTATTCATATTTTCTTGAATTTCTTTTTCTTTCATAATTAAAAAAATTAAATGATCTTTAACTAATTAAAGAGCCTATTGGCTCGCCAGCAACAGCTTTGGAAATATTTCCTTTTTTGAATATATCAAATACCATAATAGGGATATTGTTATCTTTGCATAATGCAATTGCAGTACTGTCCATTACTGCAATTTCATCACTAAGAACTTGTTGATAACTGAGAGAGAAATATTTTTTTGCATCTTTAAATTGATTAGGATCACGATCGTATACTCCATCAACTTTAGTAGCCTTCATAACAACTTCAGCATTTATCTCGGCTGCCCTCAAAGCTGCCGTAGTATCAGTTGTAAAAAATGGATTTCCACATCCACCTCCGAAAACTACAACTCTACCTTTTTCTAGGTGTCTCATAGCTCTTCTTCTGATGTAGGGTTCTGCAATTTCCTGCATTTCGATTGCTGTTTGCACTCTGGTTGCAACTCCTACTCTCTCAAGACCATCTTGAAGTGAAATTGCATTCATTACTGTTGCTAGCATCCCGACATAATCAGCAGTCGCGCGATCCATTCCGTCTGCAGATCCTTTAAGCCCCCTAAAAATGTTTCCACCACCAACAACTATTGCAAGTTGTACATTATTTTCGACTACTTTTGAAACATCCTCTGCAATTGACTGAACTATAGCTGGATCAATACCATAAGGTTTTTCACCCATTAGTGCTTCACCACTAAGTTTTAAGAGAACTCTTTTGTAAGTCATTCAACAATTGTACTTTTAAGACCTTAGCAAGTAAATGTGCCAAATTTATTTTTTGTTCTAATATTGCTTGCGTCTTTAAACATTTCTAAACCTGCCTAAATAAAAACTCAAATAATAATTTACTTCAACTAAAATTCAACACACTTTTGTGCTTTTATTCCTTGCTCTTTAAAAGGATGTCTTATAAGTTTCATTTCTGTCACTAGATCAGCGTAATTGATGATTAAATCAGATGCTCCCCTTCCAGTTAAAACAATATGATTTTTTCTATTATTTAAGCTTTTTAAAAAAGTGATTATTTCTTCTGGTGCAAGATAACCAAGTTTTGTCGCAATATTAATTTCATCAAGAATGATAAGTTTATAGGATTCGTTTAGTATATATTTTTTGGCTAGTTGCCACGCCTCTTGAACTAATTTTTCATCTCTTACTCTGTCTTGTGTTTCCCAAGTAAATCCCTCTCCTAATGAATGCCAAGATATTTTTGAAGACAAGTTTTTAAGTGCTTTTTCTTCTCCAGTGGTCCAGCCTCCTTTTATAAATTGAATTATTGCTACTTTATAGCCATGCCCTATCGTCCTTAAAGCCATACCTAAAGATGCAGTTGTCTTGCCCTTGCCATTTCCTGTGAAAACAATCAATAATCCTTTTTTTGTTTTTCTAATTTGTAGTCTTTCGGCTTGAATATCTTTTCTTTGCTGCATTCTTTTTTTATATGAGCTCTCATCGATATCCGGTGATAATTTACCTCCCATTCCAAGTTTATTTGCTTGATTATCGAGGTTAAATATTTTCTCGGAAGATGAAGGTTTTTCTTGCATATGACCCTTAATTTTTATTTAATTATTATAAATCTTTAAATATTTTTAACTCTTTTAACTTTTAAAAGTGCATTATTTACTGCCTGTTGTTGATCTCTTTTAGTAATCCAATGGTGATATGTTTGCGTATGTAAACTAACCGAATGTCCCATCATTCTGGCAGCCACAGTATCAGGTAAATCATAAAAAATTGTTCTAACTGCCCAAGCATGCCTTAGATCATAAGGTTTTATTTGTAAAGAGTAACGCTTAAACTGGTCTGTAATTTTTTTTCCAATATTCTGTAAGGTCGTAATTTTAAGATCTCTATTAATATTTGGTAGAAGTTCTGGATTCTCACCAAGTTTTGATAATTCGAACTTTTCCACCCATTCAGGATGAAATGGCCAAACTTGATGTTCCCCAGTTTTAGTCGTAGGTAAAACTCTAATAATTTTGTCCCCAAAATTAGTAAGAGAACTTAAATCACAAAAAAATACTTCATGATTCCTTAATCCATATGTAGCCATCAGACCAAAAACAAATTTCCAAGACTTGTTCGGTATCGTCTCCCACAGTTTCTCTATTAATTCGTCTTTAGGTAGATCCCTAAATCCTGCTTTGTTCAGACCATATCCTCTAGAATTTAATTTCCAATCTTCTGGTAGTTTAATGTCCAAAAACTTAGCCAAAACACTTAAAGAAGTAGCGCATTGTTTCCTACTTCTGGTACCTTCCTTATAACTTTCAAGTGTTTTTTGAAATATTTTTTCTAAAGCTTCATTCTCATAGTCATTGTAAATATTTAGGATTCTTTTCATATATGGTTTGTAAGAACTTATCCAAGTAGTTTTTCTAGTGCTGGTTCGAAAATCACTTTTATGTTCTTTAAAAAAGAATTCCTCAAATAGATTTAATCTTTTTGGAAATTCAAAACCATCTTTTATTTCCTTTTTGTAAGGCTTTCCTATCCAATTAATCCAATCAAATTGATTCAATTCCAATTGCAAATTGATTAATTGTAATTTTTTTTTGGCCTCCTCTAATCCAGAAATATCAGCCTTTAAACCAAGAGATATTCTTTGAATTTTAAAGTTATTGTTATCTTCTTTGGAGGGTAGTGAACCACGAA
Source organism: Prochlorococcus sp. AG-449-G23 (assembly GCA_003209585.1). Taxonomy (GTDB): domain Bacteria; phylum Cyanobacteriota; class Cyanobacteriia; order PCC-6307; family Cyanobiaceae; genus Prochlorococcus_A. The sequence goes on along the minus strand of QCQJ01000008.1, from coordinate 13,136 downwards.
TATTTAATTTCTCTCCTCTTTTCTCAATTTTAAGCTTGCTGCCTTGAGTAGCAAATTTATCATTGATATTATTAATTTCCTGTATTACGTTCATTTACTTATATAATTGACCATATAATGACGTTTTTAATGTTGATTTTCAATCTTCATAAATTTTAAATGGATAAAATAGGCGTCTTACTAATGAATTTAGGAGGGCCTGAACGCATTACTGATGTAGGCCCATTCTTATACAATCTTTTTTCTGATCCAGAAATTATCAGGACACCTTTCCCTGTTTTTCAAAAGCCCCTAGCTTGGTTAATTAGCACCCTTAGGAGTACTACTTCACAACAGGCTTACCTTTCTATAGGTGGAGGATCACCTATCAGAAGGATAACTGAACAACAAGCAAGAGAATTACAATCTAAATTAAGGAACAAGGGATTAAATGCTACTACCTACATCGCTATGAGGTATTGGCATCCTTTTACCGAATCAGCTATTGCTGATATGAAAGCAGATGGGATAGATCAAGTTGTTGTAATACCCTTGTATCCACATTTTTCGATAAGTACTAGTGGTTCGAGCTTTAGGGAATTAAAAAAATTGCGTGATTCTGATGATGAATTTAAAAAGGTTCCAATGAGATGTGTAAGGAGTTGGTTCAGTCAATCAGGTTACTTAAAGTCTATGGTTGAATTAATTTCTGAACAAATTTCACTTTGTGAATCACCTTCAAAAGCTCACATATTTTTCACTGCTCATGGAGTTCCTAAGAGTTACGTAGAGGAAGCTGGAGACCCTTATAAACAACAAATTGAAGATTGTTCTTTATTAATTATAAATAAGCTGGAAAAATGTTTAGGGCATAGTAATCCTCATACACTTTCTTATCAAAGTAGAGTTGGTCCTGTTGAATGGTTGAAGCCTTACACAGAAGAAGTGCTAGCTGAGCTTGGAAGGTCAAATGTTAATGATCTGATTGTGGTCCCTATAAGTTTCGTTGGAGAGCATATCGAAACATTGCAAGAAATTGATATTGAATATAAAGAAATTGCTGAAAAGGCTGGTATTAAAAACTTTCGGAGAGTTAAGGCTTTAAATACTCATCCTACTTTTATTGAAGGACTTAGTGATCTTGTGATTTCCTGTCTGGAAGGACCTCTTGTTAATTTAGAAGAGGCTTCACAGTTGCCTGAAAAAGTTAAACTTTATCCTCAAGAGAAGTGGCAATGGGGTTGGAATAATAGTTCAGAAGTGTGGAACGGAAGGGTTGCAATGATTATTTTTCTTGTGCTTTTTATTGAACTTATTTCAGGCTCTGGACCTTTACATAAATTAGGCATTTTATAAAGAACAATTGAAATTTATTTGATAGTTTTTAATTTATTAAAAGATTATTTTGAATAAATTTCTGACATTACATTTCTAAATGAGGCAAAAGTATTTAATTAAGTTTAATATTTATAGTAAATATTGAATTTCTTTGGTGACTCTTACTTCGAGATCCTTTTCAAAGGGTAGTTCAAAACATGAAAATCCAGTTTGGATAACTGGCGCAGATGCACTAATGGATTCTTTAAAAATTCATGGAGTAAAAGTTATATTTGGATATCCCGGTGGAGCTATACTACCAATATATGACGCTGTTCATAAGGCAGAACAAGAAGGTTGGTTAAAGCATTATATGGTTAGGCATGAACAAGGAGGTTCACATGCGGCTGATGGATATGCAAGATCTACTGGTGAAGTTGGAGTATGTTTTGGGACTTCAGGCCCTGGTGCAACAAATTTGGTAACTGGAATTGCCACTGCGCAAATGGATTCAGTCCCCCTAGTTGTAGTTACAGGTCAAGTCCCAAGACCTGCTATAGGGACAGACGCTTTTCAAGAAACTGATATATTTGGTATAACTCTTCCAATAGTGAAACATTCATGGGTAATAAGAGATCCTTCAGATATCGCGAAAGTAGTTTCTGAAGCTTTTTTTATAGCCTCATCTGGAAGACCTGGCCCTGTTTTAATTGATATACCCAAAGATGTGGGTCAGGAGTTCTTTAATTACCAAAGAGTTTTGCCTGGTGAGATTATTCCTAAAGGATTTAAAAGGAATGGAGAAATTAATGATTCCGATATCAATAAAGCAATTAAATTAATAGAAGATTCTGAAAGACCTCTTCTATACGTAGGAGGTGGGGCAATATCTTCAGGGGCTCATGATGAAATAAAAACTTTGGCAAAGAATTATCAAATACCAGTTACCACAACCTTAATGGGGAAGGGCGCTTTTGATGAAAAAGACAATTTATCAGTAGGGATGTTAGGAATGCATGGAACTGCTTACGCAAATTTCGCTGTTACAGAATGCGATCTTTTAATTGCTATTGGAGCAAGATTCGATGATAGGGTGACGGGAAAATTAGATACTTTTGCACCTAACGCAAAGGTAATTCATATAGATATCGACCCTGCAGAAGTTAATAAAAATAGACGTGTAGATGTTGCAATTGTTTCTGATGTTTTAAAAGCTGTTCTCAAAATTAATGAACAATCTCTAAAAAATAAACTTCCTTGTAAGACAAAAAACTGGTTAGAAAAAATTGATTTTTGGAAAAATAAACACCCTTTATATGATCCTCCTAAAGAAGGAGAAATTTATCCTCAAGAGGTTCTTTTAAAAGTGAGAGAATTTTCACCAGAAGCTTATGTAACTACAGATGTAGGCCAACATCAGATGTGGGCTGCTCAATATCTTAGGAATTCTCCAAGAAAATGGATTAGTAGTGCAGGCTTAGGAACTATGGGTTTTGGATTGCCAGCGGCAATTGGAGTAAAAGCAGCCTTACCTAATTCAGATGTAATTTGTATTGCAGGAGATGCAAGTGTCTTAATGAATATTCAAGAATTGGGAACTTTATCTCAATATGGTCTAAAGGTGAAATTAATTATTATCAATAATCGCTGGCAAGGGATGGTCAGACAATGGCAAGAAAGTTTCTACGATGAAAGATATTCCTCATCTGATATGAGTTGTGGCGAACCTGATTTTGTAAAACTTGCTGAGTCTTTTGGAGTTAAAGGATACTTAATTTCTGATAGAAAGCAATTACAGAATGATTTAAAAAATGCGCTTGATCATGACGGCCCTGCCTTGATTAATATCCTTGTCAGAAGAGGTGAAAATTGTTATCCAATGGTTCCTCCTGGGAAAAGTAATGCTCAAATGGTTGGATATGTTAATTGTGAAGACTAATTTTTTAAATTCGTCATTTTAAAAAATTAACTTTAAGATAATTTAAAAACTTAGATATTTCTGAATTGAAAAAATTATCAAAAATTTTAATTATAGCCTGCTTGATTGTTCTTAATCCTGTAATAGTTAACTCGGCCGAAATTCTTCAAATTAAAAGTTCAAATACTATTTTGGTGGGGGATCAAAATAGGAATTTAACGATTGGACTATTTTGTGTAAATGTAAATGAAAATGATGAGCTTGAAGCAACTAATTTACTTAAGAGTGAATTCCCAAGGGGAAGCAAAGTGAAAATAAAACCTTTTGGTTTCAAAGAGAATGTTTTGTTAGCCAAAGTTTTTAATATTAAAGGTACTAAGGAGATGACCGAATTATTAGCAGCTAAAGACTTAACTAGTGAAATTTGTCCAAGTTAACCATCTCTAGGAGCAAATAAAATTCCATTGTCTCGAGAATGTTTTGCTCTTTCTCCAAGAATTAAATTCATTTTTTAATTTGAATGTACATAAATTTGAAATGTCTATATTTGTATTAGAAATGTTTTCACTTAAAAGTTGTCTATAGGCAGATCTTTTGAGATCAAGTTGATTTAAGTTTTGCTCTTTGAAGTGATTTGAATCACTAAAACAAAGATCTTTTTCAGTTTTAATGAAATTCACCGTTATTTTTTTGTTTTCGGCTTTTCTATAAAATTCCTTGAGTGTAAATTGATCAACTAGATAATGTTCCTTAGAAATAGCTGGCCCTATGGCAACAAGTAAGTCATCTCTAGATGTCCCAAAATTATCGAAAATTTTAATTAGATTTTTTATTATTTTTTTTTCTAAACCTTTTCTTCCACAATGTAAGGCTGCTACATTTCTTGTCTTTTTATCTGCAAAAAATATTGGCATGCAATCAGCTGTATAAATCCATAAGTTTTGATTGCATTTATTGCTAATAAGACCATCTGCATCAGTCTTACTAACTTCTTGCGAAAGTGATCCAAGGACTATCACATTACTGTGAATTTGATTAGTAACACAATTTATATAATTTTCATTAAAGTGATTTCCCAATAATTGAAGAAATTTCTCAGAGCTAGACTTCGTAAAATATGCATGTTTGAAATTGTATTGACTAAGGATAGGTGATGAATAATACTCAAATTTTTTGTTCTGAATAAAAATTTCAGCTTTTAAGAAAGCTATTTCTTTGTATGGAATAGTTCCTGCTCCTAAGCTGAATTTATGAAATTAATTCAATATCTCTCAAGATCCAGAATCCTGCAAATTTTTCGATGTATGGAGTTGACTGTATGGAAATAAATTGATAACCAAAAGAATTTTTTTTATTCTCTAAAAATTTTGTACTCATAATGTTTGCATCTTTTTCTGGCAAATCAGTTACCAGCCACTTATCGTCTTCTGAGGCTTCAAGTATGAGTTGGTTTTTATTGATGACTAATTTAATAGGTTCTAAACAACTGAACCATGCAGAAAGTGCTAAAGATCTATCTTTGCTAAAAAGTCTTAATCCTGGAACTAATTCATTATCATCTAATTCTTGCTGAATTGGAAAAATATCTCCAAATTCCATAGGCCAATTTTCTGCCGATTTTAATTCGCCAATGGATATTTCAGAGATAGTTAAAGCATCACCCCTCACTGCTTCAGGTAGAGGTTGAGGGGAGTTTTCTATTTTGGAAGTAAAAGTAGGTGCTAGTACACCACTAACATAACCTTTTTCCTTCGGGTAAATCTCTTTTTCAAGAAATTCGATTCTATCTAATAAATCGTAAGTTCTTCTACTAACAAGAGCCTCAATACTTGTGGCCTCAAGCGATTTCTTAATGATCGATTTCATTGAAGATCTCCAAAATCTAACTATTGAGGGTTTCGCCCAGCCTTCTTCTTTTGCATTATTGATTGCTTCATTTAGTGCATTTGTAAGCCAAACTGAATTAACTTCATTGGCAGGGCATATTTTATTCCAAAGAAAAATATCTTCTGTCTTATAACTTCTTGTAGAGCAAATAATTAACTCCCACCTTTTTTTTCCATTTGATTCAATAATTGGTCTCGAGTAGAAGTCTAATTCCCAATCTGAACTTTTTAATTCAAGACTTGTTTCTGTTTTATTATTTATGTTCATTTATCTTGTTCTTTTTTATCAAAGAGTGCTTTAGTTTTTAGTGCTCTCTCTGTGGCTTCTTCCATAACTTTTTGCTTGTCAATAATTAATTCTCCGGCAGAGTTTTCTAATAGCGCTGTATTGAGACCAATGCGCCCTTTCTCGAGATCAATTTCAGATATTAAAGCTTTTATAATTTCCCCTTCTCTAAAAATTTCTCTTAAAGAACGAATCGATCCGTTTGTTAGTGAGGATTGATGAAGAAGTCCACTAGCTCCCCCTAAATCAATAAAGAAGCCATATGGTTTTACTGCTAAAACTTCTCCTTCTATTAATTGACCCAATTCTAGACTTGTAAGTTTAGAGACTAATGATGCTTTCTTTTCAGAGAGAACTAATTTTCTGGATTCTGGATTCACCTCAAGAAACGCTACTTTTAGAGTTTTGCCAACAAAAGATTGATAATCTTGACCATCTTCAAGTTGGGATCTTGGGATGAATCCTCTCAATCCATCTACATCACATGTAAGCCCGCCTCTGTTAAATCCATTAATTAAAACGTCAATTAATTCTCCATTTTTAGCGGAATTTGAAACTTTCTCCCAACTTTGCCTGAGAATTAATGCCCGAGCGCTCACTGTCACCATCCCATCAGCATTTTGTTCTTTTATAACCAAAACTTCCATTTCAAGGCCTATAGAGAATTTTTCTTTAAAGTTAGTTATGACGCCCAACCCACATTCTTTTTTTGGCATGTAACCAGGTGCTTTCCCGCCAATGTCAACATATAGGCCATCACTTTCGATTGCAATAACCTTCCCTGAAATTGTTTCTCCTGTAGCCCCAATAGGCTCATTTTCATTTAAAGCCTCCAAAAAAGCACTTTCATCAAAATCGAATTCATCAACTGTTCTTTCTAATTGAAAATCTTTGTTTTGCTCAGAAAAACTAAGGGGTCTATTTAAGTCTTGTTGAGAACTCTCAAAAGCTTTAATGTTTTCAATACTGTCCTCAATTTCTTTTACTGATTCATCTTTGATTATTTGAGGTTTGATTGCGATATTTTCTTTATTAATTTCTTCTTGAGAATTGTTTTGCTCATTCTGTATTTCTTGAGATTTTTTAAGAGTATCCTTCTTGCTTATGTGAAGAACCTGAAGAGGTTTTTTAAAATCTTTGTTATTGCCCTTTGGTTGAATATTATCTTGGGCATTTTTATTACTGACTCCCATCGTAGGTAAAATAAGAATAATTAATTAATAACATACTCTAAATGTTAGTACTCAAAATTAAAATTAATGAACTTTAAACCAATACCTAATAAATTTGAATATTTAAATTGGCAAGAAATTGAAAGTATTGCAAAAGATAAAAGATCAACAGTGATTTGGCCATTCGGTGCTGTTGAGCAACATGGGCCGCATTTGCCTCTTGCGACAGATAGTATTTTTGTTGATGAAATTATTAGCGAAGTTTTTAAATTATTCCCTCCCGATATTCCATTAAAAAAACTTCCAACTCAATATGTTGGTTTTTCTCCAGAGCATAAGGGTTTTGCCGGGACAATTTCACTTTCTTCAAATTTAATAACCTTAATGATTAAGGAAGTCGGAAGTCAATTATCTGAAATGGGTTTTAAAAGATTGATATTGGTTAATGGACATGGAGGTCAAATCTCACTATTAAATACAGCTGCAAGAGAGCTAAGAAGTTTCTCACCAGGGATGGCAGTTTTTCCTTGTTTCTTATGGAGTGGTGTTAATGGATTAAGTGAATTGTTAACAAAAGCTGAGATCGAGTATGGGCTTCATGCTTCTTTAGCTGAAACAAGTTTGATGCTGGCTTTAAAACCAGAATTAGTAGGTGATGAACGCCCAAATGAGGGTAATAAAGTAAAGATCCCTGAAGGTTGGAGTCTAGAGGGCAGTGCGCCTACTGCTTGGCTTACTGACGACTTCAGTAAATCAGGTGTTATAGGAGATAGTAGAGGAGCAAATGAATCTTTAGGGAAAGATTTAAAGGAATTATTGATTAATCATTGGTTCAAATTGATTATGAATCTGATGCAATCAGATTGGCCAAACAATTCTTAAATAAGTTTAAGTAAAAAATGTGGCTTAACAATTGAAACTATTTTCATGATATTTAAATAAACTCTCTATAATCATGTAATATTCATGCATAATGAGCTAAAGATTACTGACATGCAAACTCTAGAATCAAATAAAAAAACTATTGAAGAATCGACTAATCCGATTTCTTTAGATTTGCCCGACTTCACTACAGATTCTTATAAGGATGCTTATAGCAGAATAAATGCAATTGTTATAGAGGGAGAGCAAGAGGCTCATGATAATTACATTTCAATAGCAACTTTAATTCCAGATGAGTTAGAGGAGTTAACTAAATTGGCGAGAATGGAAATGAAGCATAAAAAAGGCTTTACCGCATGTGGAAGAAATTTAGGTGTTGTAGCTGATATGGAATTTGCTAAGAAATTCTTTTCTAAATTACATGGTAATTTTCAAGTTGCTCTTGAAAAAGGAAATTTAACAACATGTCTTTTAATACAAGCTATCTTAATTGAAGCATTTGCAATCTCTGCCTATAACGTCTACATAAGAGTTGCGGATCCTTTTGCAAAAAAAATAACAGAGGGAGTGGTTAAAGATGAATATCTTCACTTAAATTATGGTCAAGAGTGGCTTAAAGAGAATCTATCTACTTGTAAAGAGGAATTAATGGAAGCTAATAAGGTTAATCTTCCGTTAATTAAAAAGATGTTAGATGAAGTAGCAGATGACGCATTAGTTTTAGCTATGGAAAGAGAAGAATTAATGGAAGAATTTATGATTGCTTATCAAGATACATTGATGGAAATAGGTCTAGACAATAGAGAAATTGCAAGAATGGCTATGGCAGCTATCGTCTAATTACATTCCCTATTAATGAAGGATTTTAATAATTAATCAATCCTATTTAAGTAGTTACCTCTGTGCTATTGTTCATAACATCGTATAGAAACCATTTATAAACATTAAATGTTTGGGTTAATAGGCCACTCAACCAGTTTTGAAGATGCAAAAAGAAAAGCTTCGATGCTAGGCTTTGATCACATTGCTGATGGCGACTTGGATGTTTGGTGTACGGCCCCTCCTCAGCTTGTTGAAAATGTAGAAGTTAAGAGTGCTACTGGAATATCTATTGAAGGTTCTTATATAGATTCGTGCTTTGTTCCTGAAATGCTTTCTAGGTTTAAAACAGCTAGAAGAAAAGTACTAAATGCTATGGAACTTGCTCAGAAAAAGGGGATTAACATTACCGCTTTAGGAGGATTTACTTCTATCATTTTTGAGAATTTTAATCTTCTACAGCATAAACAAATTAGAAATACTTCATTAGAGTGGGAAAGGTTTACTACTGGCAATACTCATACCGCCTGGGTTATATGTAAGCAACTAGAAATAAATGCGCCTCGCATTGGGATAGACCTTAAAAAAGCAACTGTTGCTGTAATTGGTGCTACAGGTGATATTGGGAGTGCTGTTTGTAGATGGCTTATCAATAAAACTGGGATTTCAGAACTTCTTATGGTAGCAAGACAACAAGAACCACTAGCGCTGTTACAAAAAGAATTAGATGGTGGCACCATAACAAGTTTAGATGAGGCATTGCCTCAGGCAGATATTGTTGTATGGGTTGCAAGTATGCCTAAAACTATTGAAATTGATACTGATAACCTAAAAAAACCATGTTTAATGATTGATGGTGGATACCCCAAAAACCTTGATGAGAAATTTCAGGGTGAAAATATTCATGTTTTAAAAGGAGGTATAGTAGAGTTTTTCAATGATATTGGTTGGAATATGATGGAACTTGCAGAAATGCAAAACCCTCAGCGAGAGATGTTTGCTTGTTTTGCAGAAGCTATGATTTTAGAATTTGAAAAGTGTCATACAAACTTTAGTTGGGGAAGAAATAACATTTCTCTTGAAAAGATGGAATTTATTGGAGCAGCTTCTTTAAAGCATGGTTTTTCCGCCATTGGACTTGATAAGCAGCCTAAAGTATTAACTGTCTAAATTATGGCTAAACGTTACCTTCTTGATTTTGAAAAGCCTCTTGTTGAACTTGAGAAGCAGATAGAGCAAATTAAAGAATTAGCTCGAGATTCAGAGGTGGATGTTAGTCAACAGCTTCTACAGCTTGAAACCTTAGCTGCTAGGAGAAGAGAAGAAATATTTAAATCTCTAACCCCTGCTCAAAAGATTCAGGTAGCTAGACATCCTCAAAGACCAAGTACTTTGGACTTTGTTCAAATGTTTTGTGATGACTGGATCGAATTACATGGAGACAGAAATGGTGGAGATGATATGGCACTAATTGGGGGGATAGGTTCGATAAATAATCGACCAGTCTTGATTTTAGGGCATCAGAAAGGGAGAGATACAAAAGAAAATGTATTGAGAAACTTTGGAATGGCCAAGCCAGGAGGTTACAGAAAAGCTCTTAGATTAATGCAGCATGCCGATAGATTTTCTTTGCCAATTCTTACTTTTATTGATACTCCTGGAGCTTATGCAGGTTTAACCGCTGAAGAGCAAGGCCAAGGAGAAGCGATTGCAAGAAACTTAAGGGAGATGTTTGGCTTGAAAGTCCCTATAGTTGCTACTGTTATTGGAGAAGGTGGTTCTGGAGGCGCACTTGGCATAGGTGTCGCTGATAGGTTACTAATGTTTGAACACAGTGTTTATACAGTTGCTAGTCCAGAAGCATGTGCATCTATTTTGTGGAGAGATGCTGCAAAGGCGCCAGAGGCTGCATCAGCACTTAAAATTACAGGTAAAGATTTACTTAAATTGGGGGTTATAGATGAAGTATTACCAGAGCCTTCTGGTGGAAACAATTGGGCCCCTTTAGATGCTGGCAATACACTAAAGGAGGCTATTGAGAAACACCTTAATGCTTTACTGCAAATGACTAAAGATGAACTAATTGAGGAAAGATATAAAAAATTTAGGGTTTTAGGTAAATTTATCGAAGCAAATAATATTGAAGAGATTTATAGTGAAATTCCTCAAAAAACTGAATAAATTGAAACTAGCTTTTATAACAGGTGCTACGAAAGGTATTGGAAGATCTACTGCAATTAGTTTTGCTAATGCTGGCTGGGATTTAATTTTACTTTCCAGGAACATGGATTTAATGGAGAAACTAAAGAGTGAACTATTGACTACTAAATCAAAAATTAGTCTAGTTGAATGTGATTTATCTAATTCTTTGGAAATAGAATCTTGTGTTAAAGAAGCAATTGAGAAATATGGCTGCCCTTCAGTCTTAATAAATAATGCAGGCTGTGCGTTTAATGGCCCATTAGTTGAAATGGATTTGGGACAATGGGAAAAAATTATCCAAATAAACCTCACAAGTGTCTTTCAAATTTGCAGCTCAATTGTTCCTCAAATGAGAAAAAATGGTGGTTTAGTTATTAATGTTAGTAGCCATGCATCTTATAATGCATTCCCCCAATGGGGAGCATATTGTATTTCAAAGTCTGCACTATCAATGTTTACTAAATGCTTGAGGGAGGAGGAGAGATCTAATTCAATTAGAGCATGCACAATAACATTAGGTTCAGTAAATACTCCTCTTTGGGACTCTGAATCAATCAATTCTGATTTTGATAGAACTTCTATGCTCTCCTCTAGCGATGTATCAGATACTATTCTTTATATGGCTCAGAAACCTGAATCGCAATTGATTGAAGACTTAACTTTGATGCCTTCTGGAGGGGCTTTTTAAATTTTCTGTTTTTCTTTTTAACCTTTAAAAAGTGATTTTTTTTAGGACTATTTGAACCCGATTGCACAAGAGAATGTGATATAGTGTATGAGCAATTAAGCTTTTAGAAGATACATTTAATTAAGTTGCTTACGACTTTCTGTTTAGAATTTTATGACATCTACATTACCTAACGATAATATTAGAAACTTTGACGACCAGATTACTAATAAACTAATATCTGAAATCATCAGAGATAGAATTAAGAATTCTGGGACAAGATTTAGTGCTAATGACAATATCGCAGATTTTATAAATCCTGGGGAATTAGAAATTTTAGAAAAAGAAGTTGCCTCAAGAGTTAAAGACTTACTAAAGTCTCTCGTAATAGATGTTGAGAATGACCATAATACCCAGGAGACGGCGGAAAGAGTCTCAAAGATGTATTTAAATGAAGTTTTTAAAGGGAGATATCATGAACAACCCAAAGTTACAAGTTTTCCAAATGATAAGAACCTTGATGAGATTTATACAGTTGGACCTATTACTGTAAGATCTGCATGTTCACACCATTTAGTTCCAATTCTAGGAGAGTGCTGGATAGGAATTAAACCAGGAAATAAGGTTATAGGTCTTTCAAAATTTGCGAGGGTTGCTGATTGGGTTTTTTCAAGACCTCATATTCAAGAAGAAGCTGTAATGATACTTGCAGATGAAATAGAAAAATTATGTGAACCTAAAGGCTTAGGTATTATTGTTAAGGCTCAACACTATTGTATGAAATGGAGAGGAGTTAAAGAACCAAATACGAGTATGATTAATTCGGTAGTTAGAGGTGATTTTAGACATGATTTAAGTCTAAAACAAGAATTCTTCGAGCTCGTAAAACAGCAATCTGCTACTAATAATTACTAATTATTTTTTAAATGATTAATTAAGACTTCTGTTTTTTTGAGGTCTTTTAAACCTGGAGATATTTCAATACTGCTAGAAATGTCTATCCCATTTGGTTTTATTTCATTTAAAATCTCATCAATCCATTCCATTGATATTCCACCAGCTAACCACCAGGGTTTGCTAAATTTAAGATTCTTTAGATAATTAGATTTTATTTTTTCCCCTGAACCTCCATAGGTTTCTTTATTCCAAGAATCAAGTAGTATTGCATCTACAAAATCTTCAAAAGGTTTTATATTGTCCAAGTCCTTTTTCGTTCTTATTCTGAAAGCCTTCCACAGGCCAATATTTGGAATTTTTTTCCTTATTTTTTTGCAGTAATCAATATCTTCATCTCCATGTAATTGAATGATTGTTTCACTTGGGTTGCCTAGGAAATTTTTAATAATTACATCTATGGAACAATTTTTTACAACTGATACCCTCTCGATTCCTGGATACAAACTTTCTAGGGTTTTAAAAATTTTTTTCTTAATTTCAGCTGAAATATACCTTGGTGACTCCTCCACCGAAATAATGCCGATAGCATGTGCTCCTAATTTTGCGACTTCAAGAGCCTGTTCTTCTGAAGTTAATCCACAAATTTTAACTAAGGTATTAGTCTTGGGCATATCATTATCCTGTATGTAAAATTAATATTATTGATAAATATAGCGGAGATTATTTTTGAGAAGTTGGCAAATTTTTAAAATATGGGGAATTCCCTTCAAAATTCATCCTTATTGGTTCGCGTTTCTCTTTTTATTCTCTTGGAGTATAAGTAATCAGGTTAATTTAACCTCAAGTGATATCTTCAATACTAAAGAAGCTTGGACTATAGGATTTTTAAGTTCTTTTTTCTTATTATCATCAATTATTTCTCATGAGGTTTTACATACTTTTGTTTCCCTAAATCAGGGTGTAAAAATAAAAAGAATTACTTTTTATTTTCTAGGAGCAATTTTACAAATAGATAAGTATTGCCAAACTGCTTTAGGTAATATAAAAATCGCAATTGTTAGGCCTCTTTTATGTTTTGTAACAGGATCTATCTTACTTTTAATAAGTAATT
>QCQJ01000007.1 GCA_003209585.1 Prochlorococcus sp. AG-449-G23 | reverse complement strand
TTGAAGATAATAAATGCTCTATGGTATATAGATTTCTCCCTCCCAATTTAACTGCCGTACAAAGCATAGTACTTCCAATTAAATCTTGTGTAAGTTTAAAAATCTCGCGAGGTTTATCCCTGAAAGAAACATAATATCCTTCTTTTTCATAAGGAGAAATTGTAACTTTTGTTTTTTCTCCACTATGAAGGCCTATACCTTCTCTGGATATGACACCAGCCAAGGTATAGCAGAAATCATAATTAGCAGGCCAAGAAAACACTTAAAACTTCCATCCAACTCCAAGTGTATATCTCCAATCTCCGCTTAGATCCTTACTGGCAATGTCTAACCTTAATGGACCGATTGGCGTTTTCACTCCAACTCCACCTCCAAGAGAATAACCAGAGCCTGATTTCTGTAATAATTTGCCAGGTTTTCCTGGCACATCATTTTGAGAGCCTAGATCACTTCCTGCATCAACAAACAAAGCTCCTGATATCATTCTCCAAACAGGGAATCTATATTCTATACTTCCTTCAACAAAACTTTTACTTACAGCTAAATCACAAGAGCTCCATCCTCTTACAGATGATGAACCTCCCATACAAAATGATTCATAAGGAGGCAAGTCACCAATAATAGTTCCAGTTTTAAATTGAAAACCAATAGCTTGAGGACAATCTTCACTAGTAGCCTTACTAGACTTACATCCTTTGGTTAAATTGATTAATTTTGTCGGTATAAAATAAGAATACGACGCTCTCATTCTGTTAAAAGTGGGAGAATTTTTCCCCATTGAAATAAACTGTTCAGTTCCAAAGGTTAATTTGTTTCCTGCCGTTGGATTTATAGTATTATTTAAATTATTTCTGGATGTACTTGCAATAAAACTTACCAATGTATTTTCTTCAGGGCATGATCCATCATTTGGAGAAAATCCAATACATATAATGTCGCTTATATTTCCTGTAGTTGGTGTCTGATCACCATAAGGTTTTTTGTTTCCACTGCCATCAATCATCCTTACTCTTTTTAAGTTCATACCTGCAAGGACTCTCCATTTAGAAACTTTAAATGGATCTCCTCCATTAAGAGGCCTTGAGAAAGAAAATCCACCTCCTGTTTTTTCTAAAACAATTGATGAAAAAGTATCAGAGGTCGAAGTACTTGTATCATCTACAGCGTATATTCTCCCATTTTTTTCACTTTTAAATTCTTGAGGATAATCTCTGCTTAGAAAAACATTTGTTCTAAATGAAGTTCTATGTTTATCTCCCTTAATCCATGGATCAGATAAAGAAAAATTATAGGTTGTTGAATATTCACCAAAATTAAGGTTTAAATTAGTAGACCACGCTCTACCAAGAGCATTTGTTTCTTGCAAACCAATTGTGGCGAAGATCCCCGAGCTATTGCTATAACCAAGGCCACCAGTTAATGATCCTGTCCTTTGCTCACTCAAATCTAAGAAAATTATGACTTTGCCAGGGTTCAAATTATCAGGACCAAGCGATACTTTTACATCATCAAATAATGATGTGGCGTAGAGTCGTCTTATATCAGCCTCTAAGATTTTTCTATTAAAAATGGTGCCAGGTTGTGTTTTTAACTCTCTTTTTATGACCCAGTCTTTTGTTTTCCCTTTTCTAGGTTTTCCATCAATAACAGATTCTCCATCAGAATCTGGAAATCTTATTTTTACATCAGATATGATGCCCTCTGAAACTTTTAATGTCACTATTCCGTTCTCATAGATTCTATCTGGGCCATTAATTCTAATTAAAGAATAGCCATCTTTTTCATAACGTTTTTTTATTATTTCTATCTTATTTTGAATTTCATTTAGATTGAGTGTTGTTCCATAAAAATTGCTAAAAATATCATCTAAGTATTCATTAGAAATTACAGAGTTTATTGGTTTAAGTTCAACTTTCTTTAAAATGGGATTAGGCACTACATTTACAATTAGCCTCACTCCTAATGGCCCTTCTTGAGACCTTATTTTAACTCCTGAGAACCAACCACTAGCATATATTGCATTGAGGTCCTGATTTAAAATTCGATTATTAACAATACTTCCAGGCTTTATACTCATAGAATCATATGCCGCCAATTCAAGTTTTCTACCCTCAGGATGATTTTCCCAACCTTCAATAATTATTTCTGAGATAAGAACACTTTCTTCATTAATATCGTTATTATTTTCTGCAACAAAAAATTTTTTCTCTTCTTTAATATTAATGTCTTGAATGAATCCATTATTAGTATTTTGCATTTTTAAGCTTGTGATTGGTTTCTCTACATCATTTGGCAAATACTTGGCAGCGAGTTCTGAATTATTTGATATCAAAATCAAGGGAGAGCAGGCAACATTTGTGAAAACCTTTCTAAACTTTAAAAAATGTTTTTGCATAGTAATGTGTTTAAGGAAAATAAATCATTTGTTCAATTAGGTTAAAGAAAATCGTTTATTCTTCGATAAATTTCTCTATAAGCTTCGATTAGACCACCTAAATCATTTCTAAATAAGTCTTTGTCTAGACTTACAATTGTATCATTTTTTTGATTGAGATCCCACAATCTACAATTATCGGGACTTATTTCATCACCAAGAAGGATATTATTCTTAATATCAAAACCAAACTCCAACTTGAAATCTACAAGTTTAAGCTTAATATTTTTAAAAAATCTTATTAAGATCTCATTAATTTTTAAAGTTAAATCTAAAATGAGGTCAAGATCCTTAGATCTTAAAATTTTCATTAATTCAATTCTGTCTTTTGTAATTAGCGGATCATTTAGTTCATCATTTTTAAGATAGATATCAATTAACGGTTTTTCTAGAGAGGTTCCAGGTTTAATATTGGTTTGTTTACACAAAGAGCCATAAGCAGTATTTCTTAGAACAATTTCTAATGGAATTACTTTTATTTTTTTTGTAATCATTGTATTTTCATTTTCAAGTTTAATAAAATGGGTGGGGATATTATTCTTGATAAGAATCTCAAAAATTCTTGCACTTATTAGGCAATTAAGTTTTCCCTTCCCTTCGAATTTTGCTTTTTTTAAAGCATTAAAAGCTGTAGCATCATCTTTAAATTCAATTATTACTTTATCTGCATCATCATGAGTAAATACTTTTTTTGCTTTGCCTTCATAAATCAACTCATATTTATTATTCATCAACCCAAAACCTCATTATGATTACTAAAACCACTTTTTGCAATTAACATATTTATTAGAGAACAACTTCAAAAAGCTTATTCATTTTAACTGATTATTTACCGAAACCTAGTTACCTTAAAAAACAAATAAATGAGAATTAATTCACCAAGTTCAAAAAGCTTCATTAGATTAGAAAAAATCTTAATAATTGGGAATGGAGGAAGAGAAAATTCTTTGGCTTGGGCTATACAAAAAAATGAATTAGTTAAAAAAGTTTATTTAATACCTGGTAACGCTGGATCAGAAAGAATTAATAAATGTGAAAGAATAAAAATTGATATAAATAATAAAAATAAATTAGTAGAAAAGCTTTATTTTTTAAAAATTGATTTAGTTCTAATAGGACCAGAAATACCTCTGGCAGATGGATTAGCTGATTTTCTTCGAAAAAAAGATTTTAAAGTATTTGGCCCTGGTAAAGATGGAGCAAGATTAGAATTTAGTAAATCTTGGGCAAAGGAATTTATGCAAGCCGCAAATATTCCCACTGCAAACTTTTGGAAAGTCAATTCTCTAGAAGAAGCCAAAAAAATTATCCATTCATCATCAATTTCACTAGTGGTAAAAGCTGATGGTCTAGCCTCAGGTAAAGGTGTTTTTATTCCCAATTCAAAAGATGAATGCCTTAAAGCAGCAAAGTTAATTTTTAATGGTAAATTTGGTAAATCAGGTAGCGTGGTAGTCCTAGAAGAAAAAATTCAGGGTCCAGAAGTTTCCGTTTTTGCTCTATGTGATGGAGAGAAATACATATTACTTCCAACAGCCCAAGATCACAAACGACTCAATGAGAAAGATAAAGGTCCAAATACAGGGGGTATGGGAGCTTATTCACCTGCTCCATTATTAACAAAAGATTATCTTGATATCATTATCAAAAAGATAATTGAACCTACAATAAATGAACTAAATAAAAGAAAAATTGACTATAAAGGCGTAATTTATTTTGGGTTAATGATCACAGAATCTGGGCCCAAAGTTATAGAATATAATTGCAGATTTGGAGATCCTGAATGCCAAACCATAATGCCTTTAATGGATCAAAATTTTGTATTCCTTTTAGAAAAATGCTCAATGGGAAATTTAACTGGTGATGAAAAAATTAATACTTCTGATAAAGTTAGTGGTTGTGTAATAGCTACCTCAAAAGGTTATCCTCACGAGTATAAAACTGGTCTTCCAATCAAAATAGGTAAGATTGACTCAAATGATTGTCAAATTTTTGACTCAGGTACTTCTTTAAGTAAAAAGGGGGAATTATTAACTGATGGAGGTAGAGTCTTAAGTATTGTCTGTCAAGATAAAGATTTCGATTTAGTTTTTGAAAAAGCATACAAGAATTTAAAAAAAATCAATTTTGAGGGTATTTACTTTAGAAATGACATAGGTCATCAAGTTAGAAAAAAGTTTTCTAAGGAGAATTAAGCTTATGGTGGATACCAATAATCGAGAAGTTCGAGAATATAACATCAATAATAATGAAAATATAAATAATAACTATTGGAATAATAGAATCCTCGCTTGGTGGAGTGGATTCAGTTTAAGAACTAAATTATTAGCAATAGCAACTCTCGTTGTAAGTCTTCTAATGACTGGAATAACATTTTTCGCACTAAATAGTATACAAAGAGATGCAGGAATGAACGATACTAGATATGCTCGAGATCTTGGCTTATTGTTATCTGGAAATGTCACAGAATTAGTTGCTAATAATCAGAAAAAGGAAATTTCAAATGTAGCCGAAAAATTTTGGAGATCCAGCAGAAACCTACGTTATATATTTTTTACCGATGCTGAAGACATTGTTCAACTTGGAATACCAATAAGTGCAACACCTCCAAGTTCAGATAGTCAATTTCAGCTCACTCGAAGATTAAAACTACCTTCAGAATTAAAGAAAAGACCACAATTCCCTTTAGTTAGACAGCATGCAACACCTCAAGGGCAAGTAACTGATGTATTTGTACCAATGTTGTGGAAAGGCAAATATCTTGGAACTTTAGCTTTGGGTGTTACTCCTAATAAAAAAGCATTAGCTAGTGCTGCACTTACAAGAGAAGTTACAATAGCAGTTTTTATTTCTATTTGGGTTTTAGTAATACTTGGAGCTGTATTCAATGCACTAACAATTACCAGACCTGTAAGAGAGTTAGTAAGAGGTGTTAGGGAAATTTCAAGAGGAAACTTTAAATCCAGGATTTCTTTACCTATGACAGGTGATCTAGGAGAACTTTTAAATGGATTTAACCGAATGGCCACGCAGTTAGAAAATTATGACGAAGCTAATATTGAAGAACTTAAAGCTGCTCAAATAAAACAGCAATCTCTAATAGCTACAATGGCTGATGGTGCAATATTACTTGACTCAGAAGGAAAGATTGTACTTACTAATCCAACAGCAAAAAGGTTATTTCGTTGGGAAGGGAGATTCTTAGAAGGTAAACATTTTTTAAATGAAATCCCCGAAATTTTATCTAATGACTTACATACCAATATAGAATCTATCTTAAATAGGGAAAAGGAAAAGGACGATTTAAGGTTCAGCTTTGGAGAACCAGCTAGAACTTTAAGAATTGTCTTGCAATCAGTTTTAGATACAAACAAAGTTGAATTGAAGGGAATTGCCGTAACAATCCAAGATTTAACAAGAGAAGTAGAACTTAACGCGGCACAAAACAGATTTATTAGTAATGTTTCGCACGAATTAAGGACGCCACTTTTTAATATCAAAAGTTATGTAGAAACTTTACATGATTTAAAAGATCAGCTATCTGATGAAGAACAAATAGAATTTTTAGGCATTGCAAATTCAGAGACTGATAGGTTAACAAGACTTGTAAATGATGTATTAGATTTATCAAGATTGGAGTCTGGAAAAATAATCCAACTGGAGCAAATGGACATTAAGCCAGCGATAGAGCAGACTCTTAGAAATTATAGACTTAATGCCACAGAAAAAAATGTTTCCTTAGCTCATGATATAGAAGAAACTATTCCTCCAATTCTTGGAAATTTTGATTTACTTTTACAAGTTTTTGATAATTTGCTAGGGAATGGATTGAAATTTAGTCCAAAAAACAGCACGTTAATTATAAGAGCTTATACTTGGCCAGATTCCTGTCCTGCTTATCCTCCCAGTAAAAATAATGACGAAGCACCTCAGTGTGAGTTAGTTTCACCATTACCAAAAGTAAGAATTGAGATTGCTGATACAGGTTCAGGCATATCTCAAGCTGATCAAGAAAAGATATTCGATCGTTTTTATAGAGTAGAGAATGCAGTTCACACTGAGCAAGGGACTGGTCTAGGTTTATCTATAGTCCGTGGAATCATTGAGAAGCATGGGAGTGCAATTCGTATGGCAAGTGAATTAGGAGTAGGAACAACTTTTTGGTTTGATTTAGCCTTAGCACAATCTGATAAAGATGAATTATTAACAAAAGCAATTAACAATACAGACGCTTTTTCAGGTTCTGAAATTGGTGAAAAAATCTAATTATTATCCAATCCTTTAAAAATATTTTGAACATTTTGATCAGGAACAACTCTGTGAGGGGCACCACTAAATATTTGCTCAAAATTAGAAAAAGAATCTTTTATTTCAGGTCCCCGATTTGTAATAATAAATTCTCTTATGCGTTTATCATGCCAAGATCCCCGCATTTTAAAAACATTTAAAGCTCTAGCCATCTCACCTTTTATCTCTACATATTGAAGCAATAATATAGTATCTGTAATTGTTGAAATGTGAGAGTCAGTTATTGAATGACTACCCATGAATTCTTCTGCAGTATTAGTAAAAAAGCCTGCTATTTCTTCTTGTTTTGTATAACCAGTAACAGCAATTACAAACTGTCTAAATGCATTTAAACTTACTCCTCTTGCTAATGCTGAAAGAGAATCAATTGCCATTCTTTTTGGTTTAAATTGATTAATTTGCGTTTTTATAATTTGCAAGTGATCTTCTAAACCAGTTGATTCAGGATATGCACAAATAATTTTCAATAACCCATCACTTTCCATCTTTTCAAAGTCTATTCCCCAACTAGTAGCATTTCTAAGCAATTGAGCCCTAGATTCCTCATATGCGAAAAGTATTGCTCTTTCATTATTGTTATAAGCATCTTCAACAAATTTTGATACGAGCATTGTCTTACCTGTACCAGTAGCTCCAGTGGCAAGGATAATGGAATCTTGAAAATATCCTCCACCGCACATTTCATCAAGATCTTTAACTCCAGAGCTAATCCTAATGTTTGATGATCTTTGCGTTAATCTCATTGCTCCAAGAGCAAACACACTTATACCATCCATTCCCATAGTGAATGGATATTCACCTTTCATATGTACAGTGCCTCTTAACTTCAAAACCTCTAGGGTTCTTCTTCTCTTCTCTGACTCGAGAACATTTCTTAATAAGACAACATTATCAGATACAAATTCTTCAACTCCATATCTAGCAATTGGTCCATAATCATCAACCCTTTCTGTAGTCATAACTGTTGTCACTCCTATTTCTTTTAGTCTTGCAATCAATCTAAATATTTCTCTTCTAACAACGTAAATGGCATCATACTGTTGAAAGACTGCAGTTATTGAATCTATTGCAACTCTTTTAGCTTTATATTTCCTAATTGCGTAACTAATTCTCTCAATAAGACCAGACAAATCAAAGTTACCCGCAACATCCTGACCATCAGGGTCAGGAGATGCGTCCAAAATAAATAGTTTATTTTGATCAATTAATTCTTGTAAATCCCAACCAAAACTTGCGGCATTTCTAATTATATCTAGTGGGGATTCCTCAAATGTCACAAAGATCCCAGGCTCATCAAAATTACAAATCCCATGGTATAAGTATTGAATTGAAAAAACAGTTTTTCCAGTCCCTGAAGTACCACTTACGAGAGTACTTCGAGATACGGGCAGCCCTCCTCTACAAACATCATCAAAGCCTTCTATACCAGTAGGTAATTTTTGTACTTGCATTTTATTTGATTTACCAAATTTCTTATCTTTCATAGTTTTATTCAAAAAATTTTATAAAGAATAAAGATCAAATTTATCTTTAAGTTATAAGAGTTTCTATATGTTATTTATCTCCACTATATTCATTTTCAGTTAATTCATCAAAAAGTAAATCTAAACCAATTAACACTTTCTCTCTATCAGAGAGATCTCCAATTATTCTTCTAACTGGTGGAGGTAAAATTTTAGATAAGGTTGGGGTAGCTAAAATCTTGTCTTCCTCAGCAAGTTGTGGTTGCTTAAGTACATCAATAACCTTCAGAGCATAAACCCCTTTAAATTCATTTTCTAAAATTTCTCTTAAGGTATTTAAAGCTCTCATTGAATTAGGAGTATTTCCAGCAACATAGAGTTTTAAAATATATGTTTTTCTTGCTGCCATATTTATGGTTCCTCAAATTGATATAAAAGATTTAAAACAACCCTTGACTTATTACACTACAAAATAAGAAAATAGACAAACAATTATGATTGCTTATTTGGCTTAATCAAATTATAAATTTGAGCCTAATAGCGTCTTTAAGATATGACAAATTCTAAAAACTCTTCAAAAAGTTCTTCCAATAGTAATGAATTGTTCGCAATAGCCGAAACTTCTGGTCAACAATTTTGGTTCGAAGTTAACCGATATTATGATATAGACAGGTTAAATGCAAAAGAAAAAGACAAGATAACATTAGAAAAAGTTTTACTTTTAAAAGACAATGACTCTATCACTGTTGGGAAACCTTACGTTAAGGATGCAAAAATTGAATTAGAAGTAATCTCCCATAAAAGAGATAAGAAGATTCTTGTATACAAAATGCGTCCGAAAAAAAAGACAAGAAAAAAAATGGGGCATAGACAAGAACTCACAAGAGTTATGGTAAAATCAATATCAATAGGTAAAGGCGCTCCTAAGTCTTCTTCAAAAAAAGAAACTGTAAAAAAGGAAACTAAACCAAAGTCCGAAAAATCTACAAATTAAACATTTCCAATGGCACATAAAAAAGGAACAGGTTCTACAAGAAACGGTAGAGACTCAAATTCCAAAAGACTGGGTGTAAAAGCATATGGTGGAGAAAAAGTAACTGCTGGATCAATTTTAATTCGCCAAAGAGGTACATCATTTTTACCAGGAAACAATGTTGGCAAAGGTAAAGATGACACCCTTTTTGCACTAAAAGAAGGCACTGTAAGTTTCGAAAGCATTAAAAGAAATTTAAGAAATAGAAAAAGAGTTAATATAGTTATTTAATTTTCTTATAAGCTCTTGTAGTTATAAGAATAGGATGAAATACTTCTAAAAAATTTGATTGAAGAGTCTCAAAAAACTTTTCAACAATTTGACTATCGTCTATATGAAACGGATATTCATTCTTATCTCCTTTGTAGAAATACCAATTGAATAGAGCAATAGAATTACTATCCATAATCTCACTAAAATTATTAATTTGAGAAGCTGGATCTGCAAGATGTTCCAAAACATCAAGACAAACTATCGTATCAAATTTCAATATTTGTGTATCTTTTATTGTCTTGCAAAAAGTAAGTTTTTTTTCGACTCCTAATTTCTTAGCCCTGTATTCAACAAAATTTCTATTTGTTTGATTAATGTCTACAAAAAAAACATGCTCAACTTTTGAAGACATAGCGTTAGCTAAGGCATGCGTACCAATACCTCCACCAAAATCCAAAACTAAATCTCTAGAAAATCTCTGCTGAAGTTTTAAAGTATCAGCGATGTATTCCCTACTTGTGATATGCCAAGCAGCCAGATCAGCTACATGCCTATCTCCTACAATCTCAGTATAAAAATCTGAAACATCATTCAAAGCATCCCCAGGATGTGAATTTGCCAAATTCATCTTTGCATTTGCAAGGAATCCATCTAAATCACATTCTTTAATAGATAAGTATTCCATTAAATGTGATTTCAAATTAAAAGCATTGTCTAAAAACTCTTTTAAAATAAAACTATTGTTTTTCAATTTCTTACTCTAAATTTCCAATACCAAAATAATAGAATGGTCATAAATCTTTCTCAAAGTATTCTTAATATTAAAAATGGAAACTAAAGATGGATTCTTAGTAATTAATAAAGATAAAGGCTGTACCTCTCATGATTGTGTTAAACAAATAAGGAAGTTACTAAATACAAAAAAAGTCGGGCACACAGGAACTCTTGACCCAGAAGTTATAGGAACATTACCAATCGCTATAGGCAGTGCAACAAGATTTATTCAATATCTTCCTCAGGGTAAAACTTATATAGGACAAATTAAATTAGGGATAAGAACTAACACTGATGATATTCACGGAGAAATAATTAATCAAAAAAGTTGGCCTAAAATCAGTGATGAAAAAATAGATCAATACTTAAATAGATTTAGAGGCATAATTAAACAAATTCCGCCTAAAGTATCTAGTGTGCACGTCAATGGTGAGAGAGCTTATAAAAAATCTTTCAGAAATGAAATTTTTGAATTAGCTCCAAGAGAAGTAAAAATAGACGAACTTACTTTAATGAAATGGGACCAAATAAACGGAATTATAGAAATAAAAATCAAATGTTCAGCTGGCACATATATAAGAGCAATTGCAAGAGATTTAGGAGAAATTCTTAATTCCGAGGGTTGCCTTTTACAACTAAAAAGAATTTCAGCTTGTGGCTTTGATGAACAAAACTCGATAAAAATATCTGATATCGAAAAAGAAAAAGGAAAAAAGAACTCGAAAAATATTATTATTCCAACAATTTCTGCTCTTAATCACATTTCAACATTTGTCTTAAGTAATGAAGAACAAATCAATTTTTGGCAAACAGGAAGAGCAATTAAAGTTGATATTAAATACTTCAAGGAAAGTAAATCTTTTGATTATAAAAAACCTATAAAAGTAATAGATAAAAAACAAACACTACTTGGGATTGGCTTCTTAAATAAAGATCAATCTAATATCAATCCAAAATTAGTCCTTAATGCAAAATGATTTTTATAGATAATCTTTTCTAAAAGGTTTAATCTGAACACCCTCATAGTAATGTTTTAATATTCTTTCAGCTTTTTGTCCTCTAGACGCCATATATTTAGCACCCCATTGACTCATTCCTACTCCATGACCTGATCCCTGTCCAAAAACTATCAAACCTTTTTTTACAGGAAAATTATTGTTTAATTCTTCCTCAAAAAATTTAAATCTTACAAAATTACTGTTGAGGCCTAATCTTTTTCTTAAATCTACCCCAGACATTTGATCAGAACCATAAGCCCCAATAAGTTTTACATTCTTAACCCTCCCTGTACTTGTAAGATCTAGGATCTCTATATTTTTCAAACCTCCAATCTTGGGAAATAAATTTGTTAATTCATTATTCGAAAATTTCTTTTGCCATCGAAATTTCGGATTTTTTTTATCAAAATCTTTCACACTTGATAAATATGGATATTTGTTCTTCCATACATCTTGACTATTTTCTGTCATTCCACCTGAGCTGCTATGAAACAACGCATTAATTAATTTATTTTTATATGTTAAAACCAAAGATCTTGTACTTTTAACGGCTCTGATAGTTTTATAAGTTCTTGACTCTAGGCCATTATAGACTTGATTTCTCTGGGTGGAATCTATGTCAAATAAATTATTTCCTTTTTGCTTTAAAGCATAAGTTCTAGATGCAATTGCTTGTGCTTTTAATGCTTCCATAGGCCATTTTGTTGGCATCTCTGAACCAACCACACTACTTAAGTATTTTTCAATTCCTAAAACATTCACTACCAATATTTCAGAATCAAGTACGAAGAGATTAAGTTGACCAGAATATCTTTTCTGACCTACCCATATACCTCTTCCATCAGAAGATCTAACTTGAAATTGTTGATTACTTTTTAAATCATATTTTTTTTGTTTATTCTTATCAAAATATAAAATTTTTCTATTTTTCTCATTTTTCAAAGTTAAACCTTTTATTTTTTTACTTGAAAAAAATTTTCCCTTTATAGTTAAAGGAATTGATTTATCTGATCTAATCCTTAAATTGTTATTTTTTGATATCAAAACTCTAATTATTGGCTCTCCAGATGCAAGTACAGTTTCACTCTGAAAAACACAAATAAATAAAATACTAATCAGGCAAAATTTATTAAAATTATTTTTAAATTTAAATATCACTTTGTTTAAAAAACAAATTCTTAATTTGCCTAAGTTTGACTAAAAGTCTAGATTTAATCCAGATATAAAAATAAAAATATCATAATAAGTGAATATCACCTTCTTAGGAACAAGTTCAGGAGTCCCATCCTTAACGAGAAATGTTTCTTCCCTAGCACTTAAATTATCACAATCTTCAGAAGTTTGGCTTTTTGACTGTGGAGAGGGAACACAGCATCAAATAATAAAAAGCAATATTAAATCTTCGCAAATCAAGAAAATATTTATTACACATATGCATGGAGATCATATTTATGGTTTGCCTGGACTTTTAGCAACCCTAGGTTTATCAGGAAATAGTAAGGGCATTGAAATTTACGGTCCTTCTGAGTTGCGAAGTTTTATCAATTCTGCACTTAAAAGTAGTTTTTGCAAATTGTCGTTCCCATTGTATTTTGTTGAAGTTGAAAATTTTGCATCAGGGAATAAAACTCTATTTGAAAACAACAAAATAAAAGTAAACTGTGCTTGCCTTAAGCATAAAATACCAGCTTATGGTTATCGAGTGAACGAAAAAGACAAGCCAGGTATATTTGATATCAAAAAGGCAGAGACTTTAAAAATACCACCTGGACCAATTTATTCTGAATTGCAACAAGGTAAAAAAGTCGTATTAGCAGACGGGAGGTCATTTGACGGGAAAGAATTCTGCGGACCTCAAAGAAAAGGTGAAAGTTTTGTTTATTGCACAGATACTGTCTTCAGCGAATCAGCAGTGTCATTATCAAAAAATGCCGATTTACTTGTACATGAATCAACATTTTCTCAGGAGGATGAGAGCATGGCCTATGAAAAATTACATTCCACAACAATTATGGCTGCGAAAACTGCATTATTATCTAATACAAAAAAATTAATTATTACTCATTTAAGTCCGAGATACACTAATAAAAATTCAATTACACCAAGCGATTTGCTTAAGGAGGCGCAAAAAGTTTTTCCAAATACTCACCTCGCTAAAGATTTTCTAACTGCAGAAATTAAATAAACTGCAACAGTTCGTTAGCAGGAGCGTTGTAAATGACCAACCCATGAAATAATAGTCTTAGGTTTTTCTATTTGATGTCGATCGAAATGGTCTCTATTTTTTCATCACTTAAGAAGTCTTTCAAAAGACTTCTTATTTTTCTTCCATTGATTATTGGTTTACTTATTAATCCAATTTCTGCTAATGCACTTTATCCTAGTGATCCTTCATCAGTAGATGGATTGAAAGAAGATCTTCATGGAGCAGATCTCCAAAATAATGAATTTGTAAAATATGATTTATCTTATCAAGATTTAGGAGAGGCTAATCTACAAGGCGCCTATATGAGCGTTACAACTGCAAAGAATTCTAGTTTCAAAAGCGCCAACATGAAAGATCTTATTGCATATGCTGTACGTTTTGATAATGCTGATTTATCTGATGCGAATCTTACAAATGGTGAGCTAATGAAAAGTGTTTTTGATGGAGCAATTATAGATGGAGCAGACTTTACAGATGCGAATCTTGATCTTTCTCAGAGAAAATCATTATGTGAAAGAGCTAGTGGAACTAACCCACAAACTGGGGTTAATACAATTGATAGTCTTGAATGCACCGGCTTAAAGGGTTATATGCCACCAAAGCCAAAAGCATAAGATTTAAAGCCAACTAACTTCAGATGGGAGGATATTACCAGGCTCTTTTGAGCCTGGTTTTTTGCTATACCACCATTCTTGTATATCAGAAGAAAATTTCTTTGAAAAAAGAGTTATAACTGTTTCAACAGGTTTTGAGCCAGGCTCCAAAATCTGAACTGAGTAAGATGGGCATTTTCGTGAAGCCATATCAGCAACGAACCTAGAACCTATTCTTCTCCAACTAGGCTCCTTACTTCTCCAAGCAAGTCTTGAACAGGGCCAGGGTAACTCCTCTCTATCATATAGTCTGCAACATGGTCCGATTACCTTATAACTGTACTGACCTCCATAACTTGATTGAACACTACCAGTCTTGAAAAATTCAAATTTATTCATTCCAAAAAAAAGCCACCTTTATAGAGGGTGGCAGAGAAATAATGAATAATCAACTTAGAAAAGTTAATTTTTTATAATTAGTACAATTCTTCCTCGGCATGAGTTGTAATTGTTACGTCAGATGTTGGATAAGCAACACATGTAAGCACAAAACCAGCTTCTAGTTGGTCATCATCCAAGAAACTTTGATCTGATTGATCAACACTACCTGAAGTAACTTTTCCAGCGCATGTTGAACATGCACCAGCTCTGCAGGAATAAGGAAGGTCAATACCTTGTTCTTCAGCAGCATCAAGGATGTACTGGTCATCAGGTACTTCGATAGTTGAATTGAGACCTTCACCTTCGCTGATGAGTGTAACTTTGAAAGAAGCCATTTAAATAAAAAATTGTTGGTAGTTAATACCTATCAACTACATTTTTAACATCGATTGGGTCGATATGTGAGATTTTGAAGTAAAAAATGACACAATAAAATGTATTAATGAGTATTTATAAGAAAAACTTATACTTAGGTGGGATCTCTGGATTTTTGCGCAGAAATGCTTACCCAACCTTTTCTAGTTGATACATCCAATAATTTCAAGTTTTTCTGAATTAATATTCTTATAATTTCATCTTTTTGCGAATCAAGAATTCCACTGAAAATTACTTCCCCATTGTTTCTTAAGCAATTATAAATATTTGGAATCATTTCTTTTATTACTTCAGCGAGAATATTGCATAAAACGAAATCAAATTGTTTGAGTTGATTTTTTAAAACTACCTCATTAAATGATCCCAAATATGTATTTAAGTTTTCTAAATTACCGAAATTTAGTTGAAAATTTGAATTAGTTGAATTTATAGCTAGATAATCATTATCCACGGCACAAACCTCTCTAGCACCAAGCATTCTTGCGGCAACACTTAAAATCCCACTGCCACTGCCAATATCTAATACCTTTTTATCAGAAAATAAAATATTCTCCATTTTTTCCAAGCAGAGATAAGTTGAAGGATGACTTCCTGTACCAAAGGCTGCTCCAGGATCAATTTTTATGATTTGTTTATCTTTAAATTCTTCATTTAGATTTATCCAACAAGGCAATATTAAAAAATGATTTCCTACTAACTCAGGGGCCCAATATTTCTTCCAGCTTGTCAACCAATCCTCCTCTTTAATTATACTCCAGTCAAAAAATTGATTCTTAGTGGCATTAATGTTTAGAAGTTTGTTAATTATTTTTTCAAAACCCAATCTAGAAGTCTCGTCCCAATCATCAACGGGAAGCCATATATTCACCTCTTTTTTATTTTGATTTTTAATTAAATATTCAAACGAAAAACTAAATATTCCCAGCTCGTTTAATTTCCAAATAATAATTTCTTCTGAATCACTTTCTATCTGAAAATTTAGTTTATACCAATCTTTAATTGCCATTAATAAAGCCAGCCTTTTTATAAGGTAACTGGATTAGCGTTAGTAATTCCCTCAACTTCAATAATGGTGTCAAGCAACTTATTAGGAATTGGATCATCAATACTTAGAACCATCACAGCTTCTCCTCTAACAATTTTGCGCCCAACTTGCATTGAGGCAATATTTACATTGTTGCTGCCCAATAAAGAACCAAGCTTGCCAATAATCCCAGGCATATCTCTGTGCCTAGTAACCAACATATATCTACTTGGAGATACATTAACAGGATATTGATCAATACTAATAATTCTTAATTCTCCATCAGCGAAAATGCTTCCTGCTACGCTATGGTCTCCATTATCTCCATAGGTGGTTAATTGAAGCGATCCACTAGCAAATTCAGGTCTTGCCTCATCTTTACTCTCGACTACTGAAATACCTCTTGAATCTGCTTCTAGCGAGGCATTAACATAATTAATCCTATCGCCCAAAGCTTTACTTAGAAGGCCTTTAAGACTAGCTATTATTAACGGCTGGGAAGGATGTTGAACGAATTCACCTTGAAGTTTTACTTCTAATTTATGTATCTGTCCACCTGAAAGCTGGCTTATAAGCAGACCCATTGTTTCAGCCAACTGCAAATGAGGTTTTAGACTATCCATAATATCAGGGCTCAAACCTGGAATATTTACTGCAGTTCTAGCAGATAAACCAAGCAAGACATCTCTTATTTGTTCTGCAACATCAACTGCTACATTTTCTTGTGCTTCCCGAGTAGATGCTCCTAAGTGAGGGGTAAGAATAAGATTCTTTTCAACCTTCAAAAGTGGTGAATTAGATTCCAAAGGTTCTTTAGAAAAGACATCTATTGCAGCACCTGCAATCAATGATTTATTTAAAGCTTCTGCTAATGCCTCTTCGTCAATTAAGCCTCCTCGAGCACAATTAATTAATTTTGCGCTACTTTTCATACTTTTAAGGACATCTATATTTACCAAATTCTCTGTCTCTGGTGTACGAGGCAAATGCAAAGTTACATAATCGGATTGTTTGAATAAATCCTCTAGTTCAGATAGTTTAACTTGTATTTGTTGAGCTCTTTCAGTTGAAACAAAGGGATCATATCCGTAAACTTCCATTCCTAATGCATTAGCAACTTTCGCTACATGAGCTCCAATTTTCCCTAAACCTACTACACCTAATTTTTTCTTATAAAGCTCATTACCAACAAATTTCTTTCTTTCCCATTTACCTGACAAAGTACTACTATTAGCAATTGGAATATGTCTAGATAAAGCCAACATCATAGCTATAGTATGTTCAGCAGCAGCTATTGTGTTACCCCCTGGCGAATTAACAACAAGAACTCCTTTTTGTGTAGCAGCCTTAACATCTACATTATCGACTCCAACTCCTGCTCTTCCAATAATTCTCAGTTTACTTGAAGAGTTAATAATCTCTTCAGTCACTTGAGTACCAGAACGAATCATTAAAGCATCATAATCTTTAATAATGGAAGCTAACTCAGAGTCTGAGATTCCTATCTTCTGATCAACCTGAGCAACTTGTGAAAGAATATCGATTCCTGTTTGATCAATTGGATCTGTAATGAGAACTTTTGTCATTTAAGATTGGTTCTTTAATCTTTTACTTTAACTTAATCTATAGTGTATGTATCTTATTTTATTAATTTGAATAACACACAAACATTTGAGGATTGAAATTTGACTAAAAGTATTGTGATATTTGAAGACATTGATAAATGTATCCAGCTATTTGAAGTTTTCAAAGAAAAATCAGTAATGCTCTCAGAAGCTATTTTGATCCCGCCAATAAGTGAGAAAATATCATCAGACGAAACAAAATTGCTAAATGCGAAAGCAAATATCTTATTCAAATCTCAAAATTTTGAAGATATAAGAATATTGAATCCTAAACTTGATAAAAAGATCAGACAAAAAGATATGAGTAGATGGCTAATGCCATTTGGGTTTATAGCTGGAATAGCTTTTTCTAATATGACAAATTTATCTACCTTCAGCTTTCTTGGTTTAAATAACATCGGGGAATCAATAATTGGAGGTCTTTTAGGAATGGGTTCAGGATATTTAGGAAGCATTGTTTCTTCTGCAAGTATCAACATTAATAGAAATAAAGAATTAAGATCTATCATTAATTTTAATAAAGAGGGTAAATGGCTTGTTCTACTCGAAAATCAAATTGGAGCTGAATTACCATGGGCTTTGATAAAACAATCAGAAGCTAAAGATATAATTTTTTTAGAAAGCTAAATGATTGACTTAAAAGAAATCTTAATAAATTCAAACTACAAAAAAGAAACTGAGGAATTAATAAATATTGCTAACTTAGCTTACAAACACTGGGAAACTTATTGGACTGGGTTTAATTCAACTTATGTTTGCGAAGAGATTTTAAAAGATTTTGAAAATTTAAATGATTTCAAATTTTTTATTTATGGAGGATTCTCCTCTTCTCAAAGATCTAGGATAGCTTGCTTTAGAGGAGATAATATTCCTGAAGAGGATGCGCTAAAAAGTAATTTTCCAGCTCAAGGAATAAAAATTAATGGAAATTTTTTATTTGATAATGCTACACAAGACGACTTTAGATCCCTCTTAATTGAAAATGGGGTTAATCAAATAAAAGTTGGAGATATATGGACTATTGGCGATAGGGGAGCACAAGGGATAATTGATAATTCAGATATTAAGCATCTAGATGAAAAGATTTTTTATTTGAGAGATGTAAAAGTAAAAGTTAATGTAGTAGGTATAGATGAATTACAAATACCTTCTGGAAGATCAAAAAAACTTGTCAATACAGTAGAAGCTTCAACAAGATTAGATGCTATAGCTTCAGCTGGATTTAGGGTATCACGAACCAAAATCATTGAAAGGATAGAAAATGGAATGCTCAGATTAAACGGAAGCAAAGTTAATAAGCCAACAATTAATCTAAAAATTGGCGACAAACTAGAACTTGAAAATAAAGGATTTATCGAAATTCTAAATTTAGAAATAACCAAAAGAGAACGATGGAAAGTTAAATTACTTAGAAAATGAAACGCAACCTGCTATTTTCTTATAAGGGGGATTAAAAATTCCTCAATTGGGGCGATTAGCTCAGTGGTAGAGCACTACCTCGACACGGTAGTGGCCACTGGTTCGAATCCAGTATCGCCCATTAAAACTTTTGACGACCTAGGTTATATCCACAGAAAATAATTTCATTTTTTAGATTATTAAAAAAGATGAAACTTAATCAAATAATTAATTTACATAAGGGGCTCACTGCATTTGTAGTTGTAGGTCTTATGATATTTTTTAATAATTTTACGATCGCTCCCTACGTTTATTTAGCTCTGCATGGTACTTATGGATTACTTTGGCTTCTAAAAGAAAAGATATTTCCAGATCCTTATTTTAAAGAAAAAATCAATTTTTTAACTTCAGTTACTGGTTTTATTTTCCTTGGAAGTTACTGGGTAGCTCCCTACATTCTTATCTCATCTCAGAAATCTGTTCCAAATATCGTAATAGCTGCATCTGTATCTATAAATATAATTGGTGTGTTTTTACACTTTGCTAGTGATTCCCAAAAATATTTTTCTCTTCAATTAAAAAAAGATCTAATTAAAGAAGGATTTTTCAAAAATATAAGGAATACAAATTATCTAGGAGAAATACTAATTTATCTATCATTCGCCATCCTTTCAATGAGTTTCATTCCATTAGTAATTCTTGCAATATTTTTCACTATAGTTTTTCTGCCACGAATGATAAAAAAAGATAAATCGCTCTCAAAATATGATTCATTCGAAGAATACAAAAAGAAAAGTGGTCTTATATTGCCTAAATTAAATGCTTGATAACCACTTACCAAGTTGGAGACAAGATTTAAAATCTTCTAGAAAAAAAGAGGGCAAATCACCCTCTAATAGATGGATACAGCTTGCAACAGTTAGCGAAGAAAATGAGCCAAGATTAAGAACAGTTGTTTTCAGAGGATGGCATAAAGATAGCTCAATGATTATTTTTACAGATAAAAGAAGTGAAAAAATTGGGCATTTAAAATCTAACCCCAATGCAGAAATATTATGGTTCTTTTTGAAAACCAAATCACAATATAGATTCAAAGGAAAAATAAGTGAATTAAATGATAACAACAATTATTGGGATTCATTATCAGAAAAATCGAAATCTTCCTGGTTTTGGGGATCTCCTGGGGAGAAAATAAACCAAAAAGTGCAATCTACTTATGAAATATTATCCAATCTACCGAAGTCAGAAAATTTTGTAGTTTTAAATTTTGAAATCAATTCAGTAGATCTACTTAAATTAGAACAACCTATTCATAAAAGATATCTTTGGGAAAAGATTAAGAAATGGGAAAAAGTTGAAATTAATCCTTAAATATTTCTAAATTGTATATTTAGGTTGAAAAACATTTAGTGATCAGTCAGTTTTAAAAAAGAAGTATTATTGATATGAATTTCTCAGAAATTCCACAGAACCCTTTTATTTTTTTATCTTGGGTGACTGCTATAGGCCTGTTTATAAGTCTTTCTGAAGCAACAATCAAGATAAAACTTGAGAAGAGAAACAGTTTTCGAAAAAGATTAGAACTAATAAATAGCCTTTATCCTAAAAAATTAGCTTGAAGTATCTGAAAGTATGTTCGCTTGAAGAAATTGAAATAAACCTCCTTTACTTGTCTCTTCTTTAACTTCGATATCCTTGGAAGATTTTGATTTTGTTGAAGATATAATCTCTTCTTCCTCTTCTGATCTCAAGATTCTAATAATAACTTCGTCTAAGGAGAAATTACCAGGCCCTGTTAAAGCAATTGAAGTTGCTGAAGCGAAATACAAAAGTAAAAGCTCTAGTAAAAAAATATTAAAACCTGAAGTAACAAGTGCGTGATATATAGCGACAGAAATTGTTCCAACTATTGCCAAAGCTCCGAATCGTGTAGCTAAACCTATAATCAATAACCAACTACCACCTATCTCTGAGAATGCCGCTATGTATGATAAAAATATTGGGAATGGAAGATGCAATGGTCTTACAAAAGCATCAGCAAAATTTTCTATATTTGCTAATTTCTCATAACCGTGGTGAATAAGAACGGTTCCAGTTATAACTCTAAGAATTAATAAAGCAGTATCTTTGCTAAACGACTTGGTAAGAATTGTTGAAAGCACTATAAAAAAATTGTCCTTAAGTAAAAATAACTAGTCACAGTATCCATCGTGGATTAAACAGCAAAAGTCGCACCTAATTAAGTATTTATACTTATTTATCTAAAGGATTCTTTTTCTTCAGATTATGAGTGCAGCTAAGTTAAAAATTATTTTTTGAATAATTTTCTAATATTCTCTGATTTATTTTTGGAATATTTTCTTTAAATTTAAAAAACCCTCTTTTAGCAAATTTCCAAGCGAATAAATCTTCATCCCTCACAAGATTAAAAATATTTTTATGGTGTAAATTTTTAAACTCAGTTATGAAATCATAATTTTCTCCCACTCCAGGGTAAATAATGTCTATTTCGTTGGTATTTTTAAAAGTATTTTCCAGTGAATAAGGATCAATCTGTTCAACATTATCAAATTGCTCTACAACTTCAGAGACCAAATCTTGTTTAAATTTCAAAACAGATTCAGCCAATTTAATTTGTCTTTGTTCATTTTTTAAAAGGATAATAAATACTTTTTTATAGCTTGGAAGTAAATTTTTAAGGGTTGCAAGGTGCAAATCATTTTCAAACAGAATCAGATTATCTGATTTAGGATCCATATCATTTTTATAAATCTCATCTTCAAATGGTATTTGATTAGATTCTTCAAGAAAAATTTGTTGATTACTTATTTTTTCTACATTAAATCTATTATTTGAAAACTTTCTGAGGTTTGATGATGAAAAAAGATATTGTTTTCCCTTCGTTTGCAATCCTCCGACCCATCTCCAGCTAAGGAGATTAGATGAAGCATCTCCATCAAAAAGATATTTAAAGAAAAACTTTGCTCCCAATTGCCATGGGAGGCCTAAATTAAATATCCAAGTACTCGCAAACCACATTCTTGTATGGTTATGCAAATAGTTGCACTGCTTTAATTCATGGACCCAAGAATTAAAAAAATCTAATTCTGTATTGCCATTAATTGCACTTTCATATAGCTCATAATCAAAATCTAGATTGTTTTTTGAAATAAAATTTCGCCAAACTTTAGGTCTATTTTCCATCCACCCTTTCCAATAAACTCTCCAAAATATTTCTTCAACAAATTTAGTTGAATTTTTGATTTTGTACTTACTTTTAATATCATGGATCAGATCATATTCAGATAATATTCTATGAGTAATAAAAGGCGATAATTTTGAAACTGAACTTTCGTTATTTGGCCCAAAATCAAAATTTCTTAATTTTGCATAATCATTAATTTTGTATTTCGCAAAATTGTCCCAAATACTTTGCGCTTTTAATAAAAATGACATTTTCTCATAACTTTAAAAAATTTTTTTTTGTATTGATAGAAATCTCAAAAATTTGCCTGCAAATTAATCTTTAAAATTTTCTATTTCACTTTTAAGTAAATATGTTTGATTGAAGTATTTAATTTAAACGCCTGATCAGTACATTTTATACTCTTAAATCGCTCTCTGCGTAGGAGGATAATTAATTATCAATTACTTTTTAAATCTAATTTTAATTTTCAAATCTTTATTTAAATGATTTTTTCTAAAAGATTTTTAAATATTTATCAAAATTATTATGAATAATTTATTAGTGAGAGATGTTAAGTATCTAGATGAACAATACAGAATAGGTAAAGGCATAATTTCGGATGATGCATTTAAGCAACTTGAAAAGCTCTTTATTCCTGTTGATCCAGAGCCAGACTATT
The DNA here is from genome assembly GCA_003209585.1 of Prochlorococcus sp. AG-449-G23. Taxonomy (GTDB): domain Bacteria; phylum Cyanobacteriota; class Cyanobacteriia; order PCC-6307; family Cyanobiaceae; genus Prochlorococcus_A. The sequence goes on along the minus strand of QCQJ01000007.1, from coordinate 47,015 downwards.
TTAATCAAAAAAATAATAAACTTTTGCCAAAATTAGCCAAAGAAAACTATAAAGAATTTTTGGAAAGTTTATTAACAAAAACAAGATTAAGCATTCAACCAAAAATTGATGGCTGTGCTATTGCAATTAGATATATAGATGGCAAGTTTAATAAAGCTATTACAAAAAAAGGATTTGATGTCTCAAGCAAAATTAAACAAATTAAAAATGTCCCCGATTATATTCCTATCAAACGAGATTTTCAAATTAGAGGTGAACTATACGCTACAAACCAAGTTGCCGGCATTTCCCAAAGAATTACAAGAAAATACCTCAATGATAAGAAAGGGATTGGAGAAAGTCTCCGCTTTTGCTGTTTCCAAATACTTAATGGAAGACTTAATCAATATGAAACCCTTAACTATCTTAAAAAATGTGGCTTCAGCACCCCTGACAGTTACTTCACAAATCATACAAGCGAAATCCAAATATATAAAAAAAATTGGTTAGAGAAAAAAATATTTGCGAAATATCCAACTAATGGGATAGTTATAAAAATAAATAGTAGGAAATTACAGTTACTAAGAGAGAAAAGTTTATCTCAAAATAACGAATGGCAATATGCAATTGAAAAATAATTTTAAATAGTACCTTCAATAAGAGCTCACGATACTGACTTCCAGTATTTACAGTGAAAAAGTAATTAAATTTTGGTTAAATTCCAAAGCAATTTGCATAAATACTAAATGACTTCCACTATTTCAAGACCTAAAATCTCTAACTGGAAAACATCTAATATTCCAAACCTTACGGGCAAAACAGCGCTAATTACTGGTGCGAATAGTGGTCTTGGATACTACACTGCAAAGGCCTTAGCAGAAAAAAATGCTCATGTTGTTATAGCTTGTAGATCACTTGAAAAAGCCAATCAAACTATCAAAAAACTTCAAGGTCTTAATCCTGAAGGATTATTTACACCTTTAGAATTAGATTTGTCAGATTTAAAAAATATTGTTGAAGTTCAGTCCAAAATTTTTGATAATTTTGAAAATTTGGATTTACTAATCAATAATGCAGGCATTATGCATCCGCCTAAAACTCTTAGTGCCCAGGGATATGAAATACAATTTGCAGTTAATCATTTAGCTCACATGCTTTTGACTCTAAAGCTACTTCCAATTATTGAAAAAAAAGAAGAATCTAGAATAGTGACGGTGACTTCCGGAGCACAATTTTTTGGCAAAGTTGGTTGGAAAAATCTAAAAGCCGAGAATTATTACAACAAATGGGAATCTTACTCTAATAGCAAATTGGCAAATGTAATGTTTGCTTTGGAACTGAATGAGAACTTAAAGCACAAAAATATACTTTCTTTAGCTGCTCACCCAGGAATTGCAAAAACAAATCTGTTTACTGCTCAAAAACCTAACCCTGGTCCATTAGAAACATTCTCATTGGAATTATTTAGTCCTATTTTTCAAACTGCTGAGATGGGTGCTTTACCTCAGCTTTTTGCAGCTACTTCACCAGTCGCAAGAGGCGGTGATCATTATGGTCCTAGATTTAATTTCAGAGGTCATCCAAAGCTATCCCCTACTTCTCCTTTCGCCATGAATAAAAAAGAAAGAAAAAATTTATGGGAAAAAAGCCTCGAAATACTTAATAACTTCTTATAAATTTTTCATTTTTACTAACTTTAGAAAATACTTCAAGATATGTAATTCACTCTCTGAGAGTTTCATAAATTCTGTTAAGGCATCATAATTTTTTTCATCAATTTTTTTTGACAATTGAATAAAACTATCATGATTTTCATTAACAAAGCGCTCAGCAATCTGAGACGGAGTTAAACCCTGTTCAATTAATTCACCTGGAGCATTTTTCTCCCACTTTTCATAAAACCAAGAGAACCAATATTTTGCAGTATTATCTTCCATTATTTAACTTTTCTTGGGCGAATACTATAAATACTGAAGAAAAACTCATGATTGAATTACCCTTTAAACACAATTAATATAAATGCAATTATAAATTTAATGATAGATAATCATTCAAGTAAAAGAAATATTAATCTTGTAATTGGATTAGGTAAATCTGGATTTTGGGCTGCCAAGTATTTGAGAAGCATCAATAAGAGAGTAATTGTTTGGGAAAGTAAAGATGGGATAGAATTCTTAGAAAGAAAAACAGCATTAGAAGAGCTTAATATCATAGTTTCTCTAAATAAAGAATTTGTATTTGAAGAAATTCAACCTTTTTTGAAACAGATCGAATCTGTTGTTGTAAGTCCATCAATACCTTATGACCATGTAACTATTATTGAATTAAAAAAAAAGGGAATTAAAGTAATTGGAGAAATTAATGTTGCATGGGAAATTTTAAAAGACACAAATTGGATAGGTATTACTGGCACTAATGGCAAGACTACTGTTACTCATCTACTAAGCCATATACTCTGTGATACTGGATTATATGCTCCTTTTGCTGGAAATATTGGTACACCTTTATGTAAGTATGCTCACTCCAAAAAACATGAAAAAATTGATTGGGTTGTGGCTGAATTAAGCAGTTATCAAATAGAAATATCTCCAGAAGTAAAACCTAATATTGGGATATGGACAACCTTCACGGAAGATCATCTTGAAAGACATAAAACACTTGAAAACTATTTCAACATAAAAAAAAGCTTGTTAGAAAAATCTGATTTTAGAATTTATAATTATGACGATAAAAACCTAAGAAATCACTACAGTTCGCTATCAAGAGGGGTTTGGATAACAACTAGTTTCGATAAATCAAATTTTATTCATTGCGATTATTGGATAGATGAACAAGCGTACATTGTTGAGAGAGGGAAGAAATTATTCAAGCTTGAACATTTTTCTTTAAAAGGAAAGCATAATCTTCAAAATCTTTTATTGGTAATTGCAGCAGCAAGAAAAGTTGGATTATCTGGCAAGAAGATTAAAGATTCTTTATCTAATTACAAACAATTACCCCATAGGATGGAAACAATTTATAAAAATAATGATCTGGAAATCATTAATGATAGTAAAGCTACAAATTTTGACTCATCTATTGCGGGAATAAGTTCAATTGAAGGTCAAATAATAATCATTGCTGGGGGTAGATTAAAAGGCAATGAATATAGTGAGTGGATAAAAGTTTTAAAGAAAAAAGTTAAATGTGTTTTCCTTTTTGGAGAAAGCTCAAAAGTCCTAAAAATGGCGCTTATTAATGAAGGATTTAAAAAAAATATTTTTGAATTTTCAGAACTAAAAGAGCTTTTAAATTTTGTTTTTCATTATTTACAAAATAATAGGGTTGGAACATTATTATTCTCACCTTCATGCTCTAGTTTTGATCAATTTAAAAATTATGAAGAGCGTGGAGATTATTTCAAGAAACTAATAAGTGAAAAATTAAAGGTTAATAAATCCATTTTTTGTTCAAGTATCATTTCGTAATTTTCAGGTCGGTCATCACAACCGTTTACCCTCTAGCAAATATTCACTTAATTAGTTAGATTTTGATTATAAATTAACTACTAGCAATGAGTGAATCTAACAATTTACCTCAAGCAATAAGTCATAAAAAATTAAGTTACTTGATGCTTAAGGCACAAAAGGATTCTCATTTTTCTGATGAATTAGCAGAAATAGAAAGCCCTGAAAAAAGTGAATTTGAAGAGTTAATCACCAATTGGGAAGCTTCAACTAAGAAGGTAGTTAATGAGTTATCAAAAAGAAAAGAGAATTTACTAAAAGATAAATCACCAAATTCTTTAATTGCACTTGGTGCTATGGAAGTTCACCTTAATATGGCTTTGCAAGCCTTCAATGCATTTAATAAAGGAGTTGATGGGTAAAATAACAAATAAATTATAAGGAAGGCATCGAAAATAAGAGAAAATCTAAGTTTTTTTCAGTATCTATAGAAACATCATCATAATAATTAACTTCAAATCCCAAGCCATCTCCAGATTCGAGAAATATATTTGAATTAGAGTCTTTACTTTTTAATAAAAGATTACCTTCTATTATTTGTATCCAATTATATTTATCGATTTTTAATGGCAATTTTTTTTCTTTAATTGGCTTATATTTGCAACGCCATAAAGAGATACATTGATTTAGAAAAAGCTTATTATTTTTACCGTCTTTGTAATTAAAAATAAGATTGTCCCGCAACTTTTCATTTAATGAAATTTGATCATATCGAGGTTTGATATTTTCTTTTTGAGGGTATATCCAAATCTGGAACAACTTACAGTTCTCATTTTCTTCATTCTTCTCGCTATGAGAGATTCCAGTACCTGCAGACATAACTTGTACTTCATCTTTGTGAATTTTTCTAAGATTGTTTAAAGAGTCTCTATGAGTTATTGCTCCTTTTGTTACGACAGTAATTATTTCCATATTTGCATGAGAATGTGTATTAAATCCTGCATTAGGAGAAATAATATCTTCGTTTATAACTCTAATTTTCCCAAAATTATCCCATTTTGGATCTCTATGCTCTGCGAAAGAAAATGAATGCATCGAATTTAGCCATTCTCTAGTCGATCTAAATCTTTCGTGCGATTTCCTTATTTTAATTATTTTCAAAGACATAAATACTAAGAAATAAATATGTTGTATTTGTGTAAATTAAATATTTTTGAAAATTATAATTTATGAATAAGTGAAATTACTTTTTATTTATTTGTTGATTTTACTTTGTGCTTTATTTGCTTTATTAATTATTTTTTTTGCTTCTTCTCTTGTAGAACATTTTTCTGCCTCAACATTCAAGTTTTTTAGTTTATTTAATTGCTTTGAAATTTTCATATTAGGTTAACTTAACAAATAGAAATTAACACATATTTAATGGATTAGCTAAAAATACTGGTTTGCATTTGAGCCTTATTACTACCTAAAAATAAGATTGGAGGATGGAATAATCAGAACAATATAGAGGGTGTATTGGATTATCTTTGATTGTTTTCTTAATTAAAAGCGGTCCAAGAGGATTATCAAAATTATTTTTTCTAATTGAGTTATATTGCATTATTTTTTTTGATATTCTTTTATTTCTATTTAGAAATTTACCTTTGTTACCCCAACCTAACCATAAATCACAATTTTTACTTTCAGACCAGTGTTTTAAGTTTTTATAAATATGATTATTGTTTAGATAGCCCACAGGGTTTTTATGTTTAAAAAGTTTTTCTGGTTTGCTTGAAATAAGAGCAAATAGATTTATTAATTTTACTTTGCCGTAATTATTGTTTTTCGAAATTTTGATTATCTTTTTTGTTGTGTTGTCCAAGAAAATTCCATCCGATAATGAGGGATTTAAACCGATAAAAATAATTTCCTTTGTACATTTAGAAATCTTATAACTTAAACTCCATCTATATAGTTTGTTTGCACTTATTAAACAATTTCTTTCTAGAAATAAATTATTCAACCTAAACCTACACCTCTAGCCATAAGAGTGGCAAACAAAGGTATTGTTGCAAAGCCCACTAATTCAGTAGTAATGATAAGTCTGAACCTCTTGACTAGATTTTCAGATATTTCAGGTAATTTATTCTTACTTAATGGAATGGCCCATAAGATATAGGTTGTTGTTGGGTATAAAGAAAGTAATCCCACAAGAATATAAAGAGAAACCTTTATCCAAAACACAGGATTACCTGTATAGAAATCACCTCCTTGACCAAAATACTTAACACGTAAAATTCCAGTAACTAATATCGCAACTCCTGCTAAACCATAAACCACATCTGCAATTATCATTGAGATCGTCTCATTTCTATTAAGACCTACTTTGAGAGTCAATCTTTCAAACAAAAGAGAACCGAAACACAATATTATTCCTAAATAATGAACATATGCTACTAATGCACTTTTAGCAATTTCACCTGTCAATAAAGTTCCTAATAACATTTTCTAGTCAAAATTTATACAATACTAACCACCAAATAAAGAATTTGTTTAGAAAATAAATTAAACAATAAAAAGTCAGGTATTGAATCTAGGACTCTAAAAACCTTTTTTGACCATCTTCAAAGAAATCCTTTTTATTCCATACTTCGATTACATCTGGGAAATGTTTTTCCATACAATTATCACAAACCCCATGACTGAATCTAATATCACTAATTTTCGAAAGATATTTTTCTAAATGCATCCAATCGCCCTCCTTATTTTTCACTTCTCTGCAATATGAACAGACAGATAAAATCCCTTCCTGTTTGTGCAAGTTAGACAAAGCATCTAGCAAGTTCAATGACTTTTTTCTAAGCTCTAAAAATGAAACTATTTGCTTGGATAATAATTCCATAATATTGAATTGTTGTGTAGTTAGATTTCCTGGCTTTCTGTCTATTACACAAAGAGTTCCAAGTTTATTACCATCACTATTTTTAAGGGGAAAACCTGCATAAAAACGAATCTTGGGGTCTCCTGTTACCAATGGATTATTTATAAACCTTTCATCTTGGAAAGCATCATGAATAATTAATGGACTATTTTCTTTTATTGCATGGGTACAAAAAGACCAATCTCTTCTAGTTTCTGATATTTGAAGTCCTATTTTGGATTTAAACCATTGTTTATCTTTGTCTACCAATGTCATTAAAGAAATAGGCACATTACAGGTTGTAGCAGCAATTTTTGTAATATCGTCATAACATGATTCTGGCTTGGTTCCCAAAATCCTATATTCTGCTAAAGCTTTTAATCTTCTTTCCTCTTCTTCTTTTTTTGATACAAGATTCTGCATTAATCTTCACCAATAATTAAAACTTTAAAATTAAAGTTTCTCCAAAAAACTTTTTCCGTCTAATACTTAATAAAAAAAAGATAAACTTATTGAATTGTTACTTACTGATTTATTACTTATTAATTTATTATTGATTGATTTAACTTTGAGACTGCCATCCCAGCGATCCATCCACTTGTCCAACAATGTTGAAAATTAAATCCACCAGTGATCCCATCAACATCCAAAACTTCTCCAGAAAAAAATAACCCTGGACAAATTAAGCTCTCCATACTTTTAAAATTAACCTCATTAATTTTTACGCCTCCGGAAGTAACAAATTCCTCTCCAAATGGACCTTTGCCCGAAATTATATATTTATCCCTCATTAGAGTATTTATCATTTTCTCTCTTTCATTCGCCAGTAAATCAGCCCACTTTTTCTCTTTATCAATATCTATTTTCTTTAATAAAAAAATCCATAATCTTTTTGTTAATAGTGGAACAGGTCTACTATTAATAAGATTCACCTTGCCTTTATTTAATCTTAAATAATTAATTTTTTCTTTTAACTCCTCATAACTTAAAGAAGACCATTTAATGATTAAATTAAATTTATATTTTTGGCTATAAAGTTCCCTTGCTGCAATTGATGAAAGTTTTAATACTGCTGGCCCACTAAACCCCCAATGCGTTATTAGTAAATCGCCTCTATTTTGAAAATTCTTATTGTTTAAATTAATTTCTATATCTATGCCCCTTATCGATACCCCACTACATTCATCCAAATTTGGTTCTTTTGTGGAAAAAGTAAAAAGCGATGGTACAGGTTTAACAATGGTGTGTCCAAGATTTTGAGCTAATTTATATCCGCTTGGATTACCTCCAGTTGAAAGAATAATATTTTTTGCAGTTACCTTTGCTTTTTTAAGACTAAAAATATTGAATATATTATCTGGAGTTTTTGCAATTTCTTTTACAAAAAATTTTGTTAGTATCTCTACGTTTTTTGATAAAGCACTTTTTCTCAAACAATCAATAACATCTGAAGAAGAATTAGACACTGGGAATACTCTTAGATCTTCCTCAATTTTTAATTTTAAACCTTTTTTCTCAAACCAATCGTATACATCTCCAGCAGCAAAACGATTAAATGATTCCAAGAGCTGAATTCCACCTCTGGGGTAATTCTCAATTAGTTCATTCGGTATCCATGTCGCATTAGTGACGTTACATCTTCCCCCTCCACTAATCCTTACTTTCTCCATAAGTTTTGAAGTTCCTTCAAGAATTATTATTCTTTTTACTCCATTTTCAGCAGCAGTTATTGCGGTCATAAAACCGGCTGCACCGCCTCCTACAACTGCTAAATCAAAAGGTTCCAAAAACTTATTATTTAATATGCTTCAATCTGATAATAGCAAGTAGTTATAAAGAAAAATTAGTCCAAAAACCATAAAAAAATAAATATAAAACTTTAAAACTACATAATAAATAGCTACGATTTACTAATTTTTAAATTTCTAGAAAAATCAACACAGTCGTAATTTTTATGCTTTAAGTTAATTGAATGAGTTTTTTATTTTCTTACGTTAAATATTCTGAGGCCAGTTTTCCTATGACTGGTCAATATACTGCTCTTCTTTTAATAACTTCTGTTATTTGGGTTCTACTTTGGTTTGGATATAGACAAAATAAGATAAATGATGAGATCAAGAAAAAAGAAAAAGAAGAAAGAATTAATGCGAAAGTTCAAAGAAGAAAGAAGTTAGAGAGTTTGTACCCTACTAATAAAAAAACTGTTTAAAATAAATAAATTATTTTTAAGTAAATATGAAAAAAAATAATTTCAAATCACTAATTCAGTACTTACCGGGGATTTTGATTCTTATTTATGTATTCTTTTTAGCATTTACTCAATTTATAAAATAAAATTTTAAAAAATTATTCGTTTTGATTGGAATCCTTTCTGCTTTTGGAGCTGCCACATCTTGGACATATGCGTGCTTTATTTGGCGCTCGCAAACTCAAAAATATAAAACAATAGATATTAATTTAATAAAAAATATAATAGCTTTTTTAATTTTTATACCTGCCTTTATCAATCTAAGTTCTACAACTGAATTAAAAAACATATTTATCCTACTAATTAGTGGAATAATAGGTATTGGTTTAGGTGATACTTTCTATTTAAAGTCACTACAAACAATTGGCACAAGAAAAACTTTATCTATAGAAACTCTTTCTCCATTAATGGCAGCTTTATCAGGGGAATTTTTTATTAATGAAAATTTAACAACTAAATCATGGGTTGGAATAATTATAGTAACGATTTCGCTGTTTATAATTCTCAGAAAAGGTAACGATTTTAAAGAGGAAAACTCCTCATTCACAGAAAAAAATAACTTTAAGATTTTTGCTATTCCTTTTTTATCAGTTTTATGTGCTGTTCTTGGAGGTCTTTTATCAAGAATGGTTTTCCTTCAAAGCAATTTATCTCCTTTCCTTACAACTGAAATAAGATTATTAGGTGCAATAATTTTCTTAATTAGTCTAAAAGGATTTAAGATTAATTTTTTCTTAAAAAACATAGACAAAAAACAACAAAAAAGATTTTTTATTTCAATACTTCTTGGAACAAATGTAGGAATATTTCTACAACAAGTTGTGTTTAAAACCCTTCCCATAGGAGTAGGATGGGCTTTATTAAGCATATCTCCAGTAATTTCCTTATTTTTTGCTAAGACTGAGGAAAGAGAAATTACCAAAAAAATGATATTTTTTACTTGTTTTTTATTTTTTGGCTTGACATTAATAATTCTGTAATTAAGAGTTAATGTAATAAATACTCATGTTAATAGAAATAACATTAAATAAAATTGTCTTAGTTAGATAATAAGAATAATGAAAATTTTAAAGAAAAAAAGACTTGGAACTCTTGAAGTTTATATGATTTTTCTTAGCTGTATATATGCAGGATATATAAGTTATAAATCTTTATTGAATACCCTATTTACTTAAAGTTAATTAATTCTTTGGACAGATTTAATCAACTTACCTCCATCTTGATCATCATCATCATTTGAAGCAAAAAATAAAAAAAATATCCCTAGAGAAGCTATAGATAAAGAAATTGATAATACAGAAAGTTCTTCCATAAATAAAAATTTTTTTAATAATAAACGAAAAAAAATAAAAGACAGTAAAAAAATACACAATCTCTAAAATAAAAATTTCTTTTATTTGTAAAATAAAAAATATATCCGAACTATTTCGTGAAAGTCCTAATCACTTCCCCATGTAGTGCAAGCATAATAATTAAGTATGGAATAAAAAGTTGGCCTATTTGGGAATGTGAACCAAGCAAATTTAAATGGAATTACGATGAAAAGGAAATTTGCTTAATTATTGAAGGCCAAGCGAAAATAAGTACGCAAAACGGTGACATTTATGAGATTAAATCTGGAGATCTAGTTGAGTTTCCTGCTGGACTTTACTGCGAATGGGAAGTAACCAAAAGTATTAAAAAACACTATCGATTGGGCAGCTAAATGTAAGAAAAAAGATTTTTTCTTTCTTTATTTTTAAGTCAATGCAGATAAAATATAGTTAATACATAATTTCCAAAAGGGAAACTAATACTATGCCTTTTACTGATCAAGAATATTTTGAGGTTATCGAAAAAAACGAAATAGTAAAAAAGGCCTTTGAAAATATTAAACAAATTTGCATTGATTTACAAAAACAAACAAATTGTCCTGAAGAGGACTTAAAAGATTTTCTTGAGTTTATTTCTAAACAATGGAATGAGTAATAATTAACAAGCCTTAAAAAAACTAGATTTAAAATCTCAATTTAGTTTTATTACTGAACAAGTTCTAATCTAATTCCTTTTTTGGTTTTGTATTGATACTGGAAGTCCCCTTAGCAGCAGAAACGAAGAAAAAGAAGCCTACAATTCCTGATATACCAAATATCGCAGCCAAAGGATCAAAAGTAAAAGAAAACATAAAATTTATAAAATCAAGATAAATAATAGTTTTTGAATCAAAATTGTACAATTATTGTTAAGTATAAAAAATAACAATTGCGCGATTCATTATGTCATTAATAGCTTCTCAGAAGGTTCAAGAAAATTATTATTCAAATTAATATTAAAAAATAAAAACATCAATATATACCAAAAATCTATTCGTAGGACAGGAAAAATTTCTTAAAGAATATTTATAGGAATATTGAATAAAACTACCCAAATGACTCACAATTGTTATTTCTTTAGATTAATATTTAAATATGACAGAATTATATACTACTTCTTCCTCGATAAGTCCCTTTGCAGCAATACTATGGTGTTTTTACCCAATAGCTGTATTAGTAATTATTGAGTTAATTCTTGGAGGTGGATTTGATGATGATAATAATGATGATCAAGATGGTGGAATGCTTATACCTGCTTACTCTAGATCTAACGTTTAACTATATTTTAAATTTTAATTTCAACCTCAAATAAAATTTTAAATGGTTAATAATTTTGATGAAACACTCATTTCTTTGATAACACTTACGATTCTTATTATTTTTTCTCTCTCCTGGCTTGTCTTAAGAACCCTTAAAGAAGGTAGAAAAGCTCTAACGGATATAAATAAGAATAGATCGTAAATATCACAAAAAAAATTTAAAAATATAGAATTTTCAACAGATTTATTAAACTCTTAGATTTAAAAGTTTTACTAACTAAAAAGGTATATTACTAATATTTACAAACTTTTCCTTATGAAAGTTTGGGAAAATCATAAAAAACTTAAATAAATACTAGAATTTGTTCGATTGCTAAGTTAAACAATTACCAATCTATTGATATCCCTTTTTTTTGAGAAAGGCCTTCTCTTAGAAGTCACTTTAATAATTAAACATGCATCTAAATTCTTTACTTTATATTTGTTCTATATCTTTATTCATCTATATAATGGCCTTATTTTGGAGAGACTTGCCAAATCAAAAAAAGTAAATAAATAATTAATATTAATTTTGTTGCTTATCAAAATAAATTGAGTTATTAATTTAATAATGATATTTAATTTTTTTATATAAATGCTGAAAGAATCTTCAAATAACAATAACAACAATATATTCTCGGAGACTAAAAGTATTGCAAAAGAAAAGATGATTTGTAAAGAGGGATTCTGTTCATTACCAAATCAAGATGAGATCCCAAAACAAGATTCAAATGATATTAATTTATTTGATCCTATTTAGTAAATAAATAACATTTTGATAAATTGAAGATTAAATTGATAATTTTAAATTCATTGAATTTTTAATTTATGCATAATGAATTTTTAAATGCATATAAAGAGTTTTGGATTAAAGCTACAGAATTCAACGGATTCGCATCTAGATCGGACTGGTGGTTAGTTCAATTAGCGAATCTTATAATTTCTTTTCTGACTTTCCCAATATTTTCAAAAGCATTTGGCTTCAATGCTTATGGACTAATTTGTGTCATTCCTCAAATAGCTATGGATATAAGAAGGATCAGAGATTTTGGGAAGGATTGGAAATGGATCTTTATTAATTTAATACCCATCTTAGGCTGGATCTTGTGGTTCATCTGGTTAGGCTTTGGTAAAACCGGTAATGGGAAAAATAAACTTATATAGAAATCAACTCTTTATTTTTTTTCTTTTTTTAAAATCTACAAATCTTATCTTGTTTCTTAACTTTATTTGTTTTTCAAGGATTCTAAACACATGCATCTCGCATTCCGTTAATTTAAGAAACTGCTCAAGTATATCTTTATCGTCTTCATCAAAATCCTCGAAAACTTCTGAAATAGCAACACTATTTCTAGAAATAAAATCCTCTGCAGCATCTCTTGGATTCTTGCCTGATTCAAAATCCTGAAAAGCTTCATAAGAATTAAGTTCTCTCGTTAACCATTTAAACCATGGTTCATTTTTATTATGTTTTTTATTTATGATTTTCTTCATGAAAAACTTTTTACTTATTTAATCATTATTAGTTATTCATTGTTTGACAGCTGTACAATTACTTATTTTAAAAATTTAATTAAAGATAAACATTATTTATTTTTTACAAACTAACTAGAATAATCACCCATAAAACTTCCTAAAGAATAAGTATTTATTACTCATTTTTTTGCTTATGCGATAGCTAGGGTTTGTTTTTATTAAAGTACATTTTCAATTCCATTTTATGACTTTCCTTCGTCTTAAATTTTAATCATTGGTGCTCTTGGTATAGCAGTAGCAATAGCAGTTTTTTTTGTCTCTTACCAAAAATATTTCAATTATCCTTTGAACAAAGAGCTTGCAAAAAAGAAAAAAGTCCTAACTAAGAAACAAAAATAATTAAATGAAAGATTAAAAAAAGTAGAACAAGATTTAAAAAGTTTATAAAAAAATTACTCCTATAGAGATGAGTTAATGATCTCGAATTCAAGACCTTAATTTTTTAAACAGGAATTATGCTCTATAAGGAGTTATGGATAAAGATCATCTTATTGAGTTAATTTCTAATAGCCTTCTTTACGAGAGTAAAAATTCTGACTCTACTAGGAGCCTTAGTGACTTTAAAAATTACTTAGAAAGATTAAATCTAGATCAATTGAGAACTATGTCTAAAGAATTTATCCTTTAGTATAATATCTGAATTATTTATTGTTTATTAAATAATCAATACTTTTTGAAAATTGTTATTATCAATAAAATAAGAGAAATATGCTTAAAGTTAATAAAAGCGATTTTTTAATAAAGCCATTTCTAAAAAGAAATAATGTTAGAGCTTCCTATCAAATTATTTCTACCATCCTCCCAATAATTTGTATTTGGTTAATCGTCCACCAAATAATAAATCAACCTTTTTCATTATTGATAAAAGGATTTCTATTGATACCTTTTATAGTTCTTTTAACTCTGTTCTCTTCTCGAACATTCTCATTAATGCATGATTGTGGTCATAATTCTCTTTTTACAAAACGGAAATTAAACCGATTTTTTGGATTTTTTCTTGGCTTGGTTAATGGTATTCCTCAGAAGTCATGGTCAATTGATCATGCATTTCATCATAGAAATAATGGGAATTGGGAAATTTACAAAGGGCCGATAGATGTTCTAAGTCTTGAAGATTATAATTCCCTTACAAAAAGAGAGCAAATATTTTATAAATTAAGTCGACACTGGATGATGCTTTTCCCTGGGGGTTTTTTTTACTTAGTTTTGAAACCTAGGTTAGGACTAGTTATTATTATTTTTAATTTTACTAAAGATTTATTGGAAGAGACTTTTATCAAAATAAAAAACAGAGAAATTTCTCAACTTCTAGCTATTAATTCAAGAATCAAACCACCTTTTTCTGATTATGGAGATAATTTCAGTGAACTTTGTGAATTAATAATTAATAACATAGTAGTAATAATTGGGTGGATTTTTATGTCCAAATGGTTGGGGTCAGTTTATTTCTTATTATTTTATTCCACGGTATTAACCTTATCAGCAGCAATTTTAATATGTGTTTTTTTCGTACAGCATAACTATGAGAATACATATGCTAAAAATACAAAAAATTGGGATCTCATAGATGGAGCTATTTTAGGTAGTAGTAATTTAGATATCCCTAATTGGCTAAATTGGTTTTTAGCAGACATATCCTTCCACAGCATTCATCATCTCTCTGAGAGAATACCAAATTACAACTTAAGGGCTTGCCATAAAGCAAACATTAATTTGCTTCAACAATCAAGGTTCCTGAAATTAAGCGATTTTTCAAACTGCTTCAAATATATTATTTGGGATAACAAAAATGAAAAGTTAATCTCAATAAGTTAATAACTAATTAAACCTTCTTCTCAATTTTCTTTTTAGAGGAATACTGCTATATGCATGAGTACCAATAGATGGAGGCAAGTCATTCTTTAAAGGATGCATAAAAGCATTTGCCATACTCTCTAACATTTTCGAAAGCCAATTAATTACTGATTTCATTTGAAAATCTAAAAGTGTACTTTTTTATCATCTAACTAAATCACTAAAAAGTAAATCAGTCTTTATGCTGATTTTTTTGGAAGATTGACTTATTAAATTAATATAAAATAATTAAAATTATTGTTTCCTTTTCTGTTTTAAAAGAAGAGTATTACTAACTTTTTAAAGATAAAACAGGTGCAAAATAAATTTAGTAAATAATACTTATTTTTTCTAATTAACTTAATAAATTAAATTATTAAACATAATTTCATGCTATATCTCTATTCCAAATAAATCTAACATTATTATGAATGATTCATTTGTTTCTACAAACCAGAATCAAGAAATAGATTCTATTAATTCATATTTTGAGTGTATTACTGAATGCAGTATTGTGGATGGTCATAAAGAATGTATTACTCGTTGTTTAGAAGTTCATTTAAAGGGAGGTGATCAAAATGAATAAAAAAAATTCACCTCAAAGGAAAACAACTTTAAAATGGAACTCGAATGGAGAGCTCTCGGAAATTGATATGTTAAGAATTTTAGAAAAGATATCATCTCAAGATCTTAATCAATGTGAATTAACATGCGATTCAGATCAATTTTAAAATTAATTATTTCTAGATCTTTTTAAATTATTAATTACTCAAAAATTTGATATTAGTATTAAAAAAATATTTCTATTAAGATCCATTTTTAATGATCTGAAGTCAGACTATTTAAAAATTCCTTTTTTAATTTTTTTACTAATGCTGCTGATAAAAACGCAGCTTATGGGATTTTTGTAAGATATAAATTTTTAATTAACCAGATTTCAATCAAGATTTAGAACATTTTCAAAATATCTTAGATTTTACTTTAAAAAATTAATTTTTAGAACTCCCCCCTTTTTTTAAGAATGTTTTACTAATTTCTTTTTTTGTTAATTGAATCGGTTTTACTAAACTTGAATCGCCATGAGTTGGACAATAATAAGTCATAAGCATCCACTTTTTTTCTTCATCCATAAGAAATCTTTAATACAAATAATGATTAAGTTAATAGGACGAATTATGAAAAATTTGAGATTTTTTAATCTTTTTTTCTTTTTTACTTAATAATTTATAAAAATTTTGAATCTATTCTCATTAAATAGATATAAATACGCATGACTTCTAAAAAAAATCCTGCTATTTATTAATAAATTCAAAATTATTCATGTCTCTAGAATCTATATTGATGGTAGTTGCTCCAATCTGTCTATTTACAGTAGGAGTCATTGTTTTACCTATTCTAGTAAAGCCACGTAAACAATCTGGTTTAACTAAAAGGTATATACGCGGTCTTTAAATTAATTAATCTTTGAATAGCAAAGAAAATCAGCATTAAAAAAAATAAAATAGATAAATAAAAAGATTGCGATAAAAGAATATAATAAAAACATTCTGCACAAATTAATTTATTCGATGCTGAAATTTAACTCGTAAAAACTTTATCGAAAAAAAATTATAAATTCTTTTCATTATGAGATGCCGTGATGGATAATAGAATATATAAATTCACTTTTATTTAACAAAATTCCTAACCAAAAAAATTTGAGTAATATAAAATTCTCAGGTCTTAAAGGCCAAGCGCTTGTAATAGAAGATAAAGATATTCCAAGCATAAAAGAATTTCAGGATGTTATCCCGGATCACTTCTTTAAGTGCAATACCAAAACTTCTTTGAGGTATCTTTTACAATCAGCTTTAATCCAATCATTAGTAGTTGCGATAGGGTTATCTATTCCATTTTCCCAAAAAATGATTCCAATTTGGATTATTTATGCATTAGTATCAGGCACCACTGCAATGGGATTCTGGGTAATTGCCCATGAATGTGGGCATGGAGCATTCTCTAAAAACAAGACATTGGAATCTATAACTGGTTATTTACTACATTCATTACTTCTAGTGCCTTATTTTTCTTGGCAGCGTTCTCATGCAGTTCATCATCGATTCACAAATAACATAACCAATGGAGAAACTCACGTCCCTTTAGTCATTAAAGGGAATGGAGTTACTGAAAAGGTTGGCGGAGAAAAAGAATTATATTTTTCAAATTCCTTAGGCAGGAAGAATTACGGAATTCTTCAACTTGTTCTACATCTAATATTTGGCTGGCCTGCTTATTTACTTACCGGAAGTACAGGAGGTGTTAAATATGGAACTTCAAATCATTTTTGGCCAATTAAACCATTTTCTAAAGCATTATGGCCATCAATATGGGCCAAGAAAGTTTGGATATCTGATATTGGTATAGGTTTGACATTATTTAGCATTGTTTATTTAGTTTTCAAGTATGGATTATTTCCAGTAATTGCTCTGTATTTTGGTCCTTTATTAGTGGTTAATTGTTGGCTAGTAGTTTATACATGGCTTCATCATACAGATTCGGATGTACCACATCTTTCAAATACGGAATTTTCCTTTATGAAAGGTGCATTTCTATCTATTGACAGGCCTTACGGTAGAGTCATTAATTTTCTTCACCATAATATAGGTTCTAGCCATGTCGTTCATCATGTATGTCCGACGATCCCTCATTATCATGCAAAAAAGGCAACTGTCTTAATTAAAAACGCCTTTAAAAAAGCATATCTTTTTAATCCTGATCCAATACACAAAGCTCTTTGGAATATTGCTTGCAATTGCGTTGCTGTTAAGTCAGACCTCAAAAAAGGAAGATATATATGGCAATCTTCATACAAAATAGTGGATTAAAAACACCATAAGCATCAATTGTTTATCACATTAATTTACGCAAATCTGAAAAAAATATAAAAGAATAATCAATAACAAAATTTTCATCTTAGAAAGTAGTTCAAATTTATATGATTCTTATGAGTGGTGATAATCTGTATGGTAAGCAGCCTATTAAATTTTATTCGGAAAAAATAACACTTACAAAAGTTGAATTATTAGAAAGACAGTTGAGTTTAGGCGAAAAAATTTCAGATTTAGATCAAAAGCATAAAGAATGGAGCAAAAAACTATCAGGTTGATCATTTAATATGAAGAATCTGAATAACTTAATGAAATTTGTATTTGACTTATCAAGAAACTTTTCTGTAAATTATTGAAAAATTATTTGCAGGCATCCTAATAATATCTTCTTGAGAAAAACCATTTTTCTCACTCTCATCACAAACTTGCTCAAGATTTTTAATACCCCAAAGATTATTTTGCATTTTCAATGAATTATCGAAAAAATAATTACTTTCACTTGTATGCTTATTACAAATTTTAAATGGCCCATACAATATCAAAAATTGTCCCTTATTAAGTAATTTTCCTGACTCTCTAAAGAGTGCTACAGTACAAGACCACTGTGCTACATGAATCATATTTATAGAGACTATTCCTTGCAAAGAATGAGCTAATCTCAATGGAATTTTCCAAGGAATCTTTTCTACATCAATCTCAAGAGGCTGGGGCATTTTCCTAGTTAAGTCTTCATACTCAATCCAAGAACTTATGCTTTTTCTATGCACTAACTCTGGGTCACTTGTTTGCCAAATTATTTCAGGAAAGCGTTTTTGAAATACCACTCCATGTTCACCACTGCCACTCCCGATCTCCAATACTGAACCTTTTTTTATAATTCTGGATAAGACATCACCAATGCAGTCTCTATTTCTTTGAGTTGCCGAAAAAAAAAGTCTATTATCCAAAATCAAAAAGAATTAGGCACTTCAGTAAAAAGATTAATTCTAAAATTATTTATTATTTAACCTTTCTCAAGGTAGGAGTCTTGAAAAACATTATTTTAAGGCTAAAGAATAATATTGAGATTGTAAGAGCAGGCAAGATGTAAAGGATTAACTCAGAACTCATTAAAGAAGGAATTCTTCCAAAAATTAAATGCATGTAATAAGTTGCAAATGACATAAATTCATGTATTTCTATTTTATTAATAGCAATTATTTGAAAACTAAAAACTACTTTTATTCAAAAACTAAAAATTCTAATAATATAGAGTCAGCCTGTATCCCTACTAGCTGACTCTAATTAATATATTAATTTAAATTACCTCCAAATGAGGCTTAACCTTTAAAAGAAAAAGGTATTAATTTATAATTTTTTTTGTTTAGAAATTTAAAAATATCAGAACAAAAATAAAAACACCAATATGGTATATTACGACACATATGTGTAGCACTTTACAAATTTTTCCAGACAAAAAAAGGAATAATCTCTAATTTTCTTTACATTATTAAATAAATATGTTATATTTGTTTACAAATTACACAAAAAAACATGACTCCAGAAGCAGAACGTTTTAACGGTTGGGCAGCAATGTTAGGTTTCGTTGCAGCAGTTGGTGCATACGTCACTACTGGCCAAATCATTCCAGGCTGGTTCTAATGAAAAATAACGAGCCAAAAATAGTTGAAAAAGAAAAAATCGTTGCTGAAAAGCTTAACGGTAGATTCGCAATGATGGGTTTTGTTGCTCTTGTTGGAGCATATTTAACTACAGGTCAAATTATTCCTGGTTTTATCTAAAATAAATCCTTTATTTTTTAAATAGCCTAATTTATAATTAAATTAGGTTTTTTTAATGGAATTTTTTATTGATAATAAATGGGCTATATTAATTTAGGTTTGAATAATCCTATTTCGAACAAAAAAATATGCTAAAAATTAGTATAAAAACACTATCCAATTTCTAAAAATTAGATAAAAATTTCTTTTAGTTTTAAGTTACATAACATGTTGCACATTGGCTTGGGGAAATCTATTTGGCTAATTTTATAATCTATATTGACTGAATAAGAACCAATCTGAGAAAAGAAATTGGTAATATTAAATAACATTTTAAAAAGAAATATTAATTTGATTTTTCTTCTTCTTTAAAAAATAAATATATTCGTTAAATGATGCTATTTTTATCTAGATAATCCGAAGATTAAATGAGAGTAAAGCTTGAACCGGAAACAGCATTTATTGGCAAAAAGTTTGCCTATATATTTTTAGGAATAATATTTAGCCTAAATGCTATAACTTTTATATGGTTTTTCTTATTTTCAAATTTAAAATAGAATCTAAATTTTTGTTTAAAAGAATTAAATAATATAGCTCAAACAAAAAGCTCATTAAAAGAACTATTTAAGCACTAAAAAATTCCCGGGATAATCTGTCCTGTTGTCACATAGGCACCTAGTAGAGCAACGAAACCAACCATAGCCCATCTTCCATTTACTTTTTCTGCATTTTGAGGATATCCATCGTAAGACACAGTTTCATCAATATAAGGCCTTGTTTCTGATGGGAACATATTCTGTCTTCCACCTGATTCTGTAGTAACACCTGATTTTGTCATTAAAAGGATAATAATTGTTAACTAAAGTAACACAAATATTAACTTATGTAAACCAAAATCTCGAATTTTTTCTTCCAAGTATTTATTTTATGGGTCAATATGTGACATTTCTGTTTAAAAAATTAATAAGCCAAATTTTTTAATCAAATCACTTTTTATTATCAAATTCTCAATCAATCATTAAAAATAAGCATTTATACTCACAGTAAGTAATTTTACTTAGTAGAATACTTATAGCATTTAGGAAGTGCTTAGCTGGTTAAATCAGAAAATCTGAATTAACTAGGTCGTCATGAGCTTGCCGGTGGGATACTTGCAGGCTCTTTCAATTTTAAAAGGAAGCAAATATACTAAGCATTCAGATAATAATTTAATCTATTAAATAAAATCTTGAAGATAAGTAACTAATGTCAAAAATTTATTTATTTGCTAAATAGAAAATAGAATTAAAAAAAATACATGTCTTTAGATTTTATTCTCATACCATCTTGTATTTTGATTATCCTTTTTCTTTTAAATCGAGAAAATATGATTTACAAAAAAAATCAAAAGGTTAAATAATATAATAATTCTAAAAGAAGCTTAATACTAAAGATCTAGAGATCATATAACTCATTTTTTTCCTGAAAATAATAGATTTTAAAACAAATACTTCAATAAAGTTTGAAAACCTTAGATAATTTAGTTGAGAAACTATACCAACTTTTTTCTTAAGATTAATTTGTTCCAATATAGTTTTGCATTATTAATTTGATTTAGTTTTTGTTGGCAGTGTATGCAATTGCATTCGTATATGAAAGTTTTATTTTTCATTCCTAACCCTTTTCTTTTTAAGAAACCAAATTTTTTGTTTTAATGCAAGTAAAAAACTATTTTTTTGAAGATTGGTAAATTAAAATTTTCTTTTCATACAAATTTTATCTTGGTTTATACAACATTCATATTTTATAATGCGGGAAAAGACAGTACAAATTAAATAAATTTCTTTTGAAACTTTCAAATCAACTATTAATTAAAAAAACTTTCAATAAAATAATTACTCCCTGGTATTCAATACCTTTGATAGATAGGTGGTTATTAGGGCAAATCATCCCTCCTATGATATTTGCAATTTCTGCATTTACTGTTATTTCATTATCTGTTGGAGTAATGTTCGATCTCATAAGAAAAATTGTTGAATTTGGTTTACCTCTATTTTTAGCTTTAAAAGTTCTTTTTTTTAGTTTGCCTAGCTTTTTAGTTTTATCATTCCCAATGGCAGTTTTGCTTTCTACATTATTAGCCTATGGAAAATTATCAAGCAATTCAGAATTATTAGCTTTGAAATCTTTAGGGATAAAAACTTCAAGAATTATTTCTCCAGCCATTGCTCTTTCAATATTTATGACGGGTTTAACTTTCTATTTCAATGATAATTTAGTCCCTGCAAGTAATAAGTTGGCAGAGTTAACTTTAAGAGCAGGAATTGGTAGTTCATTTAGTAGTGAAACAGGTAAAAGTAACATTATGTTTTCTAGATATGGCTCTCGAATAGATCCTTCGACTAATAAACCAACAAAACATAACAACTACCTAACCCATATATTCTATGCATCAGGGTTTGAGAATAATATTATGCAGGGAGTTACTGTTTTAGATTTCTCGAGAGAAGATATACAACAAATCTTAAAAGCGGAAAGTGCAACATTTGATAAAAATAATTCTTCTTGGAATTTTATAAATGGAAGTATGGTAACTATTGATCAAAATGGACAAACTGGAAATATTCAATTTAAACGATACATATACCCATTTATAGAAGGACCATTGGAATTAGCACAAGTTCCTAAAGATGCTAATGAAATGACTTTAAAGCAGGCTATAAAAGCAGAAAAAGTTTATAAAAAAACTGGGAACTTAAAGGAATTAAGAAGAATTAAAGTCCGCATTCAAGAAAAATTTACTCTACCTTTTGCATGCTTGGTATTTGGTTTAATAGGAAGCAGTTTGGGATCTAAATCTAATTTAAGATCTTCAAAAAGTCAGGGATTTGGATTAAGCGTAATTCTTATATTAATTTATTATGTAATGTCATTTATATTTAGTTCATTTGGAGTGAAAGGTATTTTAACGCCTATTTTGGCTGCATGGTTACCTGTCTTAATTTCTCTAGCAGGTGGAATTTATTTATTAAGAAAATCAAGTTCTTTTTAAGACTTTAAGAATATTAAAATGTATATAAATAATATGCAGAATTTTTTCTCAAGTATAAGAATCTTAGATCTCTATATCCCATCTATTTTTTTATAACCATACCAATCAGGATAATTTTTTTCTTCAATAAAATTATTATCCGGGGTTAATTCTATTTCCCAGTTACCTATCTTTTTTATTAGTTCACAATCATGACAACTTAATAACATTTCTAGAGAAGCAATATCATCTTTATGCTTCTTTTTGCAGCCAATAAGCCATTTAGATTTAGCTATATTTTTTGCCTCTAATTTAGTTGAAGCTGTAACCAATCCAAACTCATGTTTTTCCTGCATAGAAGTTGGATTATAGCCTCCAATATTGACAAACCATAAATGTTTTTTGGCCTTATTGTTTTTTACTAATTTCTTTTTATCTATTTTATCCGTTTCAAAATATATTAAATTAATCTTATAGCCATCTACATATTTAATTTTTTTATAGCTATCAATATGCAAACCTTTTGGAGATCCAAACCAATCCTTTCTTAAAGTATCGTATGTATCCTCAATTTTAGATCCAACAACCCATCTAACATCATGTAGTTCAATATTAGCTTTTTTTGCTCTTCCCCCAAGCACTACCAAATAAAGAAAAATATTTTCTACTTTTTTCACTTTTTATAAATAAAGTTAATTACTTAGACTTTAATTTAAATTATCAAGATTTACCTTGCAGATTATTTTTACTAATTCAAAGATTCACTTAATTGAACCAACCTTTTTTCTTTGCTTTAACTTTTGGTGAGGTCTGTATCTTAGGCTTTTCATCTACCCTACCTTTAATAATCATTAAGGGAACTATTGCCCATAAAGCTAAAAATAATATCCAGAATAAGTAAATGTTCATACTATTAAAAAATCTATGAAATAATACTAAAATTAACTAAACATGATTCGTGAGTTTCTTTTTAAAGTTCTAATTAAGATGTATAATTATATATTTATTTTTAATTAAAGCAAAATAAAATCTTGAACAAATTTTATATAAATAATAAAGTTACCTTAAAATTTTAAAAAGTAAAATTATAAATTTCTATCAGGCAAAAAAATAATCGCACTCAACGAAACCACTGCTTTGCTTCAGTATGTGTAGAGTGCATTTTATAATAAAACGATAAAAAGTTTTTAGTGAATATTTTAAATCAAAATTATTTTTATCTAAAATTAAATTAGCAAAATTAAAGATGATTGAAAAAATGTGATTTATGTCATAAGCCACATAAAATTCATTACAGAGTTAAATCTATAATTTATAAAGACTGGTTTTTTGTTGTAAAGAATTTTGGAATATAATTTCCAAACATAATTATTATTACTACGGTGGCGCAAGAAAGTCATAATAATAAATTTTCCTGCAAAATAATTTGCAAAAAACAATAAAAAATTAGAAGCTTGGAAATCTATAAAATTACTTTAAATAAGAACTTGACAATTAATGATGATTCATAAACATGATTTATGAAATTTACCAACAAAAATAACTTTCTTTTTTTATTTGATTTATCTTCTTAATGTACTTTTTTTGTAATAGAGTCTTGTCTTATTTTGCTAAACCAAACTTTATAGTTTACGACGAATGGTTTGATAATGATTTTAAAAAAACTAAACTTGATTTTAAAAATAAAAAAATAAAAAGTATTTCAAACATACATGATTTTTTTTATGAACAATCGAATTACAAAGTTGGTGCCTCTGAAATTAACTTGCAAATAGACATGCATGAAAATAGGGAGGAACTATTTAATAATTATTATTTTGAAAACAGTTCTGAAAAATATGATTTTTTATCAAATAAAAAATTTCTGTTCTTTGGAAAAATCACCAAAAACAAACTTAACATTAATATCACAAAAAAAATAATTTATTCTTTATCAATTTTTGGATTTGTAATTATTTTGGGATTAATGCTATTTTTTATTTCAGAAACTAAAAAAAATGAATCGACCATAACAAATGAATCAATTTTATTAGAAAAAAGATTTTGATTTTCTAGAAAAAATCATTAATTTCTTTTTTTATAGATTTATATTCTAAATTAATTTCTTTAATAAATCCATCTACTTCTTTTTTAGTATTCTTATATTCAATTATTTTTTGTTTGGTTTTCTCATAGAAAATGGATTCAAATTTTCCTGGACTTAACTGCTCAATCCAATATCCTGCTAAACAATAAATTTGGTTTGGAACAAAAGTTATAATAAATAATTTTTTGGAATTTTTATATTGATCAATTATCTTATTAGCGAAAGTACCTTTAGTTTTGTTAGTCCCAAATAGAGTAATATCTTTTGCTAAAGGCTTAAAATTCTTCGATAGATTCTTACTTTTTTCTAATGTATTTCTAGAAATTATTTTTTCTAGAGAATAACAATAATCGAAAAAATTAGTATTTTCTTTTTTTGAAGGATATATAGTTATTAGGGAACTTAGAAGTAAAGTAGAAGTTAAAAGAAATTTTTTAAACATTTTTATTTTAATTAAATTTATCATTTCATAAATATAAAAAAACAATTCATAAATTACTATTAATTACCTTAAAAAGATTCACATTAATTAAAAAGATTTCTATTAATTAAGCTAAACCACTTTGATAAAACTTTAAAAGTATTTCGGACTAATTAAGTATTTATCAAACGCGTAAAATTTTTTTTCTTATAATAAGATTATGAAAAACTCTTTTTTGAAAAATAAAAGTATAAGATCTTTTTTAGATTTTTTTTCAAGAGTATCAATTTCAGCAATATTTATCTCAGCCATACCAGGCAAAATAAATAATTTTGAAAGAACAGTTGAATATATTTCTTCAAAAGGCATTCCTGAACCAATTTCATCTATTCTTCTAGTGGGAGCTATTATATGTCTTATCTTGGGTTCTGGATTCTTTATATTTGGAGAAAAACAAAAAATCGGTTCAATCTTTTTATTACTATTTCTCATTCCAACAACAATAATTTTTCATTTATTCCCTTTCCATCAAAGAGCAGTATTTATTAATCTCGGATTGATAGGTGGATTAATTATTGCTGCAATAAGGGAACCAAAATAAATTACTTAATTAAAGAAACCTAAATATTTTTTTATTTTTTCTTTCTTAATTCTGGGAAGCAATTTGCAATATGAATTAATTCATAAACCTCTTTGCTATCGTATTTTTTATTTGGAATTCCACTTCCGACCTCTATGCCTCTCTCTTTCATTTTCTTTAATATCAGTTCTTGTCTTTGCATACTAGACATAGACTTAAATCTTTTAGTTCGTTCTTCTTTATTCACTAGATTATAATTTAGTTAAACTTTATTGTTAAGGTAATATCAATTAGCGATTCATTAAATAAGTAAGAAAGCCAGTAAATGTAAGTAATTTAAATCCAATAAAAAAAGGCAAATATTTTTTGACCTTTTTGCCAACTGGCAATAATTTGTTTAATGAATTGATCATGATTTACATTGAAAATCTAATTATTTCGAACATCCTAACGAATTTTTTTTAGAATTATTTTATTTTGATTTGTACATTTTGAATAGTATATCTAAACTAGAAGGGTTATGTCCCTTTTTTATGAATGATAAAGAAACAATAATTTCATTATTAAATGAGTTTGCCAATCCAAAAAAAATGGCCTCATTTTTTGTTGACAATGCGACTGCAGATTTTTTATTCATAAGACCGAGTGGTAATCCTATAAATGCAAAAGGGTTCGAACAAATGATTACTGGTGATATAGTTCAAGAAAAGGCAGAAATTACTAAAATTCACCGATTCGAATTTTTAGGCGAAAATATAGTAATGTGCATTTTTACACTAGGTTCAAAATTTACTTATAAAGGGACATCTAATGATGACTTACCAACAGTTACGTCAATTTTTAAAAAAGTAAATAATGTTTGGAAAATTCACTGGATGCAAAGATCTACAGGAAATTCGGATTTATCTTTATGGGATTAGCAAAGTTAATAGCTCTTTTAATGGTACTACTTCTTGTAGGTAGCTCTTTTATTGGTTTAATTTTTTATTTTATAAAATAAATACATCAAATAAAGAATTCTCAGTAACTATTTCTTTTTTTAGAAAACAATTGCTTCTTTTATTCTAAGTAATTTGATTTTCAGGTAAAAATAAAAACTTTAGACAGACTAACGCCTATATCTAAAGCCAATAAAGCAATTAGTAACTTACTCATTTTTTAGAACTCTCAACTATTTTTTTGTAAAGTTCCTCAGAAATAGGTTGCATAACCTTTTAAAAATCTAGTTACAAATTAATTATTTTAAAATTAATTTCTCGTTACAAAATATACGAATATATGAATTTTTAAATAGGCAAAAAATATATCCTATATAAGTTCTTCTTATAAAGTATTAATAAATACTTAATCAAAAAACGTCAATAAATGTCCTAACTTTTTTAAAAAAGAAATTAGAAATCTTATTTCAAGTAAATAGATCCTCTATAAGTAAGCTTTATAAACTTTTCTTCTTGTTTTCTACAATATACGAATGACTTTCCATTGAAATACATGTTTACCATGATGCAGCTCCTGAACTTGCTCAAGTCCCCGTCCTATGGCTTGAGTCTTACTGCGGTCTATCAGATGGTAGATCGGACGATTTTGTAGTATTCACTACAATCTATTTATAAAGTATTTATACTTAGATGTCAACAATTAATAGAAACTAAACTTCAATTTAAAAGTAGATTCGGCTCTAATAAACTCCCGAACAAGAATATAGAACATATAACTACGAGTAACTCCCATAAAAACTGAAACAAATGCTAGAACGACACAAATAGGGCAATGTGGGAATCCCATTATTTATTTTCCAATATAAATTTTAATTCAGCCTCTGCATTGAGAATATCAATTCTTCTCTTAAGTAGTTTAAAAAATTTAATTATTTTTTTCAAAATTAAACCTTCATTGGCATTAATAATAATATTATTTTCAGGATGAATATATCAATGAGCAAATATACTGGATCCTCTGATATAACTGAAGTTTTGTAGCATTGTTATACAATAAACAACACAATTATATGCTCAGATAATCTTGTTCAATTAGCTTATTCAGAGTCAAATATAAAAATTGGTGATCTAGTTACCTTGCAGTGCTATTTTTCTTTTGCTAAAAAAATAGAGCGGGCTAAAGTCCAATACTCCACGAGGATTTAGTCCGCTGCCTAAAGCCTGAGAGTGCAAATTTTTCTTGATTAATATGCAACTATGCTTTATTAGGTAAATATCTTGATTGCGTAATAAATTTATTTTGTATATTGCTATTACAAAAATGATGAGTTTATTTAAATTAGTTACTAAATCCTCGTGGAGAAAGCTTTAGTAAATTTCTTTTACTGGTTACTGATAAGATCAGCCGAATCTCATTATGGAGAATCATTTTTATCTGTAGAAGTTCCATCTAATTCAATCAAAAGTTTTTCTTGATTTTAGTTAGTTTTTAATACTTAAATTCATAGCTTTCTGAAAATTGAATAACTAATTTGAGTTAAGTTGGATAATTATCTCTATTGCAAATAAAGATAAGGTTGTTAATCTTGCACTTAAAGAAGAAACTTAATTTATTAAACTGATGCAATTTGATCATTTAAATTTAAATAAAGATGATGGTCTCATGTCCATAGAAGATTTAAAGGCTTTACGTCTTCGAAAAAAGAAAATTGAAAGTGATAAGAAAGCTAGAAATTATATCCTGGATATAAATCAAAGATATAGAAAAATGAGTACCCGCAAAAGTAATAACTTTTTAAGTAATATGAACCCTTTTAAAAAGGCTGCATAAATTCTTAATCTTGATTTTGTTAATTTGTTTAACATTGCAACTTTCAGAGTAAGATTTTAATTGTGTTTCTTTGGAAGAGTTTCACCAAGAGGGGTCAATTTTTGGCCCCTTCTTTGCGGAGATATTTTTAAATTGAAACTCGTTATAAAATTAAAGTAATACTTTCCTAGAAGGCGAAAGTGATGTAAATCTTTTGTTTAAAGTTTTTTATTACCACTTAATGAAAACTCTATATCTTCAACTAAATCCTCTTATTAAAAAAACAAAAGTTTTAGCTTATGGACCATTCCCCATAATTTATTGAATTTTTTCATTTGCGATTTTTAATGGCTTCACCTACAAGTTGGAAATTCTACAAAGAAGTTGAAACTAAAATTCTATGGGTCAATATTTGTACCCAAAATTTAGAAGGAGTAGCTATTTCGATCAATAAATGGTGGAAGACAAGATATCCAGCATACAAAATCAGAATAGTTTCTAAAAATGAATTTGAGCTAGTAAAAATGCAAGCTGAGAAAAAGGAGCAATAAAATTGTTCTTTGGTAAATATTGATGCTGAATATTTAATTTTTGTAGCTATTGTATATTTATTAAATAAATAAACCAATGAACTCTGCATTTGCAAAAGTCTCAAATTTGAAAGTTAACAGGGCTTCTAAAATAGCTATTACCCTCGCATCATCAACTTTCTTTTTGTATGCCTTGGGTCAAGCACCAATTTTTAAAAATATTCTTGCAGGCGCCTTCTCTTGCTCTGGCTAAATAAAATACTGTTTTTTTAGAGAAGCTAAAAAGCTAAAATAGACTGTGATTGACAGTCGATCTAAACTTAGAGGGATAAACCCCTCTTTTTTAATGTTTAATAGATTTATTGATGAAAAGATAATGACTCTTCTTATTTCTCTTTTAAGCTGATGAATATTTCCCCGCACCTATTAATTGATGCTTTGATATTAAGCTCTGCCCTTACGATAACTTTGGTATTAAGAGCAAAAGGTAATGCAGCCAAAAAAGAAAAAGAAAATAAATGATTACTAAAGAAGAAGAAAAAGAATTTAAAAAACCTAAATTATATAGATTTTGGAACTTTCTTATTTATGGAAGTTCCATAGCTATTGGAGTTTTCTTAGTTTATTTATATTCTGCTTATGTCTTTATAAATAAATGACTTACATGTACGGCATAGCGATTACTTATGGGGTTGTGAGTCTTTTATTGCTTGGTGGGTTTGCATATTTTACTTTTAAAATGAAACGCTAATTTTTATATCTTCTTCAATAAAGATTTCTTAGATAAATTTCTTGATTTTTGTATAGAATATCAACAAGAAATTCCACCTCAGAAGATGGCTGAGATTTGAAGATAATATGCAGATAGATTAGATGAATGATAGATACTAGCAGACCTAAATAGGTATTAAGAGAGTAAAATTTCTAGCAAAATTTATGCAAATTTTTTTAAAGTTGGAATAAATTTTTTGAAGATATTTTCCTTGCAATTATTCTTAATTTGAGATTTTTTTTTGATCCTTAATCCGTACAATTTTGTTCCTCTAACCGCACACATAAAACTTGAAATTTACTATTCAAATGAATTAGAACATAGTTGTAGTTAAGGGGTAAGTCTTATGGCACTAAATGACACATTTACTATCCAAGAAAGTAATTTGGATAAAAAACACCTTTCATTTGATAATAAGCTCAAAAAAATTGAAGCTTATTGGAATAATGAATGTACAGAACATCCGAGTAACAACCATTGCAAGATTTTTTGTGATTAAAAACTTTAACTTTTAGGTATTCTTACGCTTGATTTTTACATAATACCCGTACTAAAGAATAATCAGATAGAAAGGAGGCCAAGCAAATGACTAATTTAGGTATAGAAATTTTATTTTGGACAATTTTAATTTCTTATCTGGGATTAAGGTTTTCTCAAACTTGGAATGGATTCAAAAAACAGTATTAATTAGGAGAATAGAAAATGAAACTACAAACTCAGTTCACGGTTCCAAAAAAAGAATTAAAAGATCTTGATTATGTTAAGAAAGTAGATTTCTTAGAAGAAACTTTCAATAAAGAATGTATTGATTATCCAAATCAAAAAGATTGCTTGGTTTGTTGCAATTAAAAATCAAAAAATAGCTGTTTTTTAAAAGTAAATAAATTTTTATTAGTACTTATAAATTTTCTAAAAGGGAGTTAGCACTATGGAATTAAGATTCTTCCCAATAAATATTTTTAGAGAGACTCCAAAAGTCACATTCTTCGATGCAGGCATAGATACTTCTAATGGTTCTGATGTTGTGATCCATTCTGGGGAAGCTATATCTCCTCCAGATGATTTAAAAGATGAGCAATATTACGTTCACAATCATCAAATTGACCACAATTTAGTTATCACGGGGGAAAGGAAATTTGTTTTAATAAATCCTTCTTGGGATGAACCTCATCATGTGATTTATTTAAATAGATCTATGGGAGCATTAGAAATTCCTATAGGAACTTATCACAGATCAATATCAGGTAAAGAAGGTAGTATTGTTTTAAACCAACCCAAAAGAGATAAAATTTTTGATCCTGCTAAAGAATTTATCCCTCAAAAATTAGACAAAATTAATTTAATCAAGGCCAGAAAAAGTCAACCTGTTTATTGGATTTACGAAAATAACAAAATCAAAAGAATCTTTTTAAATCCTCTAGAAAGAAAAGTTAAAACTCTTGTTTGAAATGAAAAAACATATTATATACCCTAAAAATAATTTAAAAAACCTGAATTTAATTATTAATTCTGATACTTATAAATTAGCTCACGAAGACATTGGTCTACTTAGCCGAAATGAAATGCGTGGAGTTAGAATGCTTCTCGAAATTACTAAACCTGATTTAATCCTTGAAGAAAATAAAATTCTTTCAACCATAATTATTTTTGGAGGCGCAAGCATTGCAGAAGAATCAAATACAAAAAAAAGAATTGAAAATATTGAAGACTTAATTAAAAAAAATCCTAAATCGATACTTCTAAAACGAAATTTAAATAGATTGAAAAATTTGCAGCTAATGAGTCACTACTATCAATCCGCAAGGGAGTTTTCAAAACTTGCTTCAATTAATAATCAAAATAAAAAATGTAATTCTCATGTGATTGTGACAGGTGGGGGGCCAGGAATTATGGAAGCTGCTAATAGAGGTGCATTTGAAGCAGATTGTAAGTCTATAGGATTAAATATCAGTCTCCCTAATGAGCAAATCCCAAATGATTTTATAACTCCAGGTCTTTGCTTTAAATTTAGTTATTTTGCATTAAGAAAGATCCATTTTGTTATGCGATCAGTAGCTGCTGTATTTTTCCCTGGGGGTTTTGGTACACTAGATGAATTATTTGAACTATTGACCCTTTGTCAAACAGGAATGAAAACTAAAATTCCAATAATACTTTTTGGTAGAGAATATTGGAATAAGATAATTAACTTCGAATATCTAGCTGATCTTGGATTAATTGCTGATGAGCACTTAAATCTTTTTAAATATGCAGATTCTGCCTCAGAAGCATGGGAAATTATCAAATCATCAAAAATCTCAGATTAAAAGTTCTTTTTTAATGAAATAAAAAAAGTCAGCTTTAATAAAGATCTGATTTAGAAAATTTAAAAAAATAAGTTTTTACTAAGCTCTAATTCATTATCAACATCAAATAATTACACAACTTACTAATCAAAATGAGATATAAAGTTATTTCTTATAAAACCCATTTAACATTCCTCTCAAGATAATTTAAAGGGAACCAAATGATCCGAATTTAATTAAAGAAGAAAGAAGATGGATTAATAAGTATTAGTTATTTTGTTTTTCATATTTTCAATTTTATTAATTAATTCATCTAACCATTCTGTATTATTTTTCTCTTGTTTTTTATGTTTCTGACTTTTTTGAGTACTCATAAATTTTTACTATCTATATAGTTCATTTAACATATCTAACGTCAATTAAAGGAATCAATAAGCAATAATACTAAATCGATTAATCCGACAAGCATTAGTAGCATTTCTTACAAAGCTACTAATCGAAAACTAAAAAGGAAATCCAAATCTCTTCTTTTAAGTATTTTCTACGATGTTTTTATTTGAGATTCTGATTTGAATTAGGAAAGTTGATCTATGTTCCTATGGAAAAATCATTTCTAAATTTCATTTATTGGGTCTTAGTAAAGTCAGCTGAAAGTTACTATGGCGATTCATTAAAAACAGAAGTTCCATACACACCTTATTTTTAAATTTGGTTTACCTTAACTTTTAATTAAAACTCTAGTTTTAGTGTTATTAGTTTGGATTTAATTTATAAAAAACACAATATGGGTTGCTTAAAGATTCACTACTAAATAATCTCTTACATTGAATTTATTTTACTGATTTTGAAAAAATGTTAGCTTTAAGAATTGCTCCTAAATTAAAACTAAAGTTAGAAGAAGTAGCTCAATTTTGAGGTTAATAATAAGATTTCCCTCCGTAAATTTGTACAAAAACTCTATGACAACAAAATAGTTTTTGAATAGAGTTTAAATTCTTATTTTTAGCCTTCGAGATTCTTTGATGATGGTTTAAGATCACAATATTGAATGCATTCTTCTAAAGAATTTTCAGAAGCACTATTGAGTTCGCAACTACGAAGACAATCATAAAAAGCATACTTAGGATCTAATTCATTTTTGAAGAATTTATTTCTAAATGTATTCATGATCAAATTCCTTTCGTTTTTTTTCAAGTTGATTAATTAATTTATCTAACCAATGAGTATTGTTGATTTTTTTTTTAAAGTATTTCGTTTTGTATGTACTCATGAAGTCAAACCTCAATCAGTGGATCTAACTTAGAGGTTATGATTAAAATTTCCTAGAGCAGAAATACTGATTATGAATATAGTGAAATATTTAAAACCTATTAATTAATAATTGATGTTTAGGTATTAAAACTCTTGATTTTTTTTATATTAGTAATACTAAAAAAATTCTAGAAGCATGAAGGTTAATTATGACTTACCGAAATCCTATTAAAAAAAAATTCAAAATCTATTCGATAATTGGCTTGATATATCTTCATTTAAAAGGAAACTAAATGATGATCAAATGGAATGTATGCAATTCGGCTTTTGTAATTATTCGCCAATAAAAGTTGAAGAAGTTCCTTTTTTCATTATTGATTTAAATTTATTTTATTGAGATATTTTCTCAGTTTTTTTTAATAATAAAGCGGAATCACTTTCATCCAAGGGGCAATTAGCTCCTCCTCACCCAATCAGGGGACCCACTAAACCAATCAGCAAGATCATCATTTTGGGGATCAAAGTGATTTTCAGTTTCTAAACCATCAAGTCCAAGATTCTGAATTAGTCCATTTATACCATCTGAATTTTGTTTCCCATATCTTCTCAAGCTGTTAGCTTTCTTAAGCCATGTCCATATAGTTGAATTATGTTTTGAAAACTTTTCTACATAAATTCTTTCCTCCAATAAAACAGGTTCATCTAGTGAAATCCTTTTAACAATATCCTTAATTTTTAAACGAGTATTGTTGTTTAAAAACATATTCATATAAGAAACTAATGTTTTATAGAAGTTTTTTTAATAATTGTCTTGTCAATCTTTATTTCAAGAAAAAGTATGTTTTAGGAGGTTTCCAAGGACAAAAATATGCATTTAAAAACAGGTCCATTTTATTAGTAATAACGACTACTTAATTTGATTTATATAACTTATATAAAAACAATTCTTATATAAGATTCTCTACCTAATTTAAGATTTAATTTATAAAAAAAATAAGAAAAATTTATATTGACATTCGATCTAAACTAAGAGGGATACAAACCTTATTTTTTCTGACAAAATTTTAAAATAAAAAAACGTATGAAAGGTCAATGGACAATCGTTTATAGTGATGATTTACCTCTTAGATGTTGGTGGGTAGATTCAGTTATTGAGTGTGAATATATATCAATAATTTTACCAGAAGTATTTGGGATAAATAATTGGATAAGAAGTTTTTCTGAAAAATTAGCCAAACAAAATGTCCCTGTATTAGCCTTACCTCTTTTTGGAAGAACAGCTCCAAAATTGGATTTATCATACAGAGAAGAAGACTTGAAATTAGGAAGGCATCATAAAAATTTGACCACTTCAAAAAATATTATTAAAGATGTTTCTGCAGCTATAAATTGGGTTAAAGAAAAATATCCAGAAAAGAAAATCTCAATTATTGGATTTTGTTTTGGGGGTCATGCAGCACTTATCGCTTCTTCATTACAAGGAATAGAAAGTTCATTTTGTTTTTATGGGGCAGGAGTTACGGCGCCAAGAACAGATACTAATTTTGCACCTATAGATTTACTTGAAAAAGTTTCTGGAAAAATAAATTTTATTTGCGGTTCTTCAGATGATTTAATTCCCTTAAAAGAAAGATTAGAAATAGAAAAAAGATTTAAAATAATAGATCCATTAAAAGAAAGATTTATATATGTTGAAGTTCCAGGTGCTGATCATGGCTTTATGTGTGAGGGAAGAGAATCCTTTGATAAAAATGCATCATTAGTTGGTTGGAATTTATTGATGAAAGAATTCAATTAACAAAATTCTTGAGAAATATTTTTATCAGTTTCTGCATTAATAATTTATAGACATTAAATAGTCAAACTTTTTAGTAATTGGCGTTCGATAAAAATAACTTAAAAACTTTTATTAAGTACTGACAGATATTTAAAAAATAAATACTATAAGACTAAACAACTTTTAGAAATTCAAATTTATGATCAAAAATTTATTAATCGCATTAGCTTTTGCATTAATGCTTATCAATCCAAGCATTTCTATAGCTGCAGAATCTCCCGTTGATGTACAAGAAATCTTCACCTCTTCAGAAAATATTGATGGAGATAATTTTAAGTATCCAAAAGGAAAAGCTGAAATGCGTTTGATTAGAGTAGAAGTTGAAAATGGAGCAACTATACCAATGCATTCTCATCCTGTACCTTTGTTAGGTCATATTGAAAGTGGTGAATTAACTCTTGCTGAAAAAACAGGAATTAGTAAAACCTTTAAGGAAGGAGATTCATTTGTTCTCTCAGCAAATACTCCTGCACATACAATGGCTAATAGTGGTGATTCTTCAGCAGTTATGTGGGTTGCCGTGGCTTCAGCAGAAGGTGTCCCTTCACTGAATCCTGAAGAATAAATAAACCTTATGAACAGTCGATCTAAAAAAAGGAGCTAATTGCTCCTTTTTTATCTTACTCTCTAAATAAAAACAGATTATTAAACTTCTTTTACATCAAAAAATATTGTGGAATTAACTGAGCTAATAAAGGATTACGTAGCTACAGAATTATTATCAAGTATGGAACTGGACTTTCTTGAAGGAGAATTATGGGAAACTACCCAACATATTGCAGAAATAAATACAGTTATCAAAGCCCCAAAAAATATATGTAATAAATTAGACCTAGATGAAGAATCTTGTTGGCAATTATGTTGTGCAGCCGTTCTTGATTCCTCAAGACCATTAGATAATGGACAAAAAAGAGTTGAAGATTTTAAAAATTTAATTATTCGATATGAAATTAGCTACATATAAAAAACAGAAGACTAAATGACACGTTTAATTATTGCATCAATCCTTTTTTTTATAACCATAGAAGGTTTTGCTGATGAAAAGCAAAGAGAAATTGAGTATGAAGCTATAAATCTTGTTATTAAAAAATATGGAAAAGGCTTAGAAAATAGATTAAAAGGAACGGGAGCAAATATCAGTTACAGAAGTTGGTATGAGAATGATTGTTTTGTAAGTATTGCTGCTGGTACATATCAAGAATCTACTTGGTCCACAATGAAGTGGTTTAGTGTGAATGTTTGTTCTGGTTCTGCTGTAATAATTGAATAAGACTTCTTAAATTAAAATAAAAAATAAAATTTAGAATTTAAACGAAGCCTCTAATCCAACTGCTGTTCTATCTAAGAGATAAAAGGCAAGGTCGTCAGTAGTAGTGGTACTTGCATGATTTGTTGGAAGAGCGAATGACACTCCAGGTTTTATTTGAAATGAATCATTTACATTATATGTATAGTAAAACTCTACAAAACTTCCTAAATCATCGCCTTTTACTGATGCCACATTTAAGTCTGGAACTCTTACAAATGGAAAAGTTTTCCAAGATGCAGAAAATACTCCATTGCCCATTTCTCTATCTAATGCAATTTGAAAATCTGCTAAAAAATCAATATCAATGCCTGGAGCCTCTATATCAATAAGATTCGTAGTTGCACTAATAGTATTTTTACCTCCATTAGGGATCCAATACCCCCCAATTGAAGTAGTATTCATACTTTCATCTACACCAATTAAAGATGTAATTTGAGTACAAATATCTGCTGCGAAAGAACTTATTACACCACAAGCCGAATCTTGGTCAGTCCAGATTATCCCTCCCCCGTAATTTTTCTCTGAATCATATCCAAGTGAAAGAGTTAGGACATCTGCACCTTCATTAGTCAGAAAGCCAGCATTTGATATTGCACCTGTTCCTATTAAACTTCCAGAAAAGTTCCATCCATTGTCAAGAGTTCTCGCAACTGCAATGCCTGCGCCAGTGGAATTTAGTACATAGTAATTAACTGGTAAAGCGTATTGGCTACCGAAGAAAAAAGAATCAGAATACTTAGAGGTCGTGGTTGGCAATAAATCATCATTATCAAGTTTGGGGCCAATCGCTACCTCGTAATCTCCCAAGGGAAATTGATAATACATAGAAGTGATATTTAAAACATCATCCCCACCACCTGAATTATCTGTAGCAAAATCGACAGCTATAGAATCACTACCAGTTTCAATTCCAACATACAAATTATCTTCACCCGTAAAAGTTGTGTTCATATCCAAGTCATAAGAATAGGTGGCAGTCACAGCTTCAGTAGCGGCTCCTTGTTCCACAGCCCCAATTTGGAAATGAGCTGCTCCACTCAAAATGGTTGTCTCAGAAAAACTTCCTGCCTCAAAGTCTCTAATTTCAGGTTCTCTATTTGCAATGCTTTCTTCGATTGAGTCAATTTCATTAGAAAAAGTTTTACTATTAAATTCTTTTTTTTCAGTATCTCCTTGGGAATAAAGTTTAATCTCTTTAAAATCTACTTCAGATGCTACTAACGCTTTGGGCATCCAAAGAGTTAAAAAAGCCGATGTAGCTAATGAGATTTTAAAAAGATTCATGAATTTATACTTATTTAAATTAATATTTTTAAAATAACGTTAATCTTAAAAAAAACAATTTATTATTTATAGTTTTCTGAAACGATATTAACTTCATCCTTTAATAAATTGAAGAATTGACTGATAATGAATTTATACCCAAAAAGTTTGAATAACACCTACTAAAAGCTTTTAAAATCTCTGAGATGGATGAAATAAATTACTGACTATTGAAAAGTGAGCGCGACTATCTATAACTGGGTTCTCAAGGATTCTTGATTTTTTATTCAAACTTTATTCAAACTTTTAGCTGATTGAAATTTATCTAAAATAAGAGGAAATTTACTCCTTTCTAATGATTATGTTTATGCATATTGCAAGGCATCCATTTATCTCCCATTTGATGGGCTCCTTCACACCCAAACTTATAAGCTTCTTTTTCAGCCTGTTCCTTCGTATCAAATAGCATTGGCATTTTCATTTCTTTTTCAACAGGTTTATTAGAACAACTTAATGAAAGAATTGAAATAAAAAGAAAAGGAATAAAAGAAATAAAGTGATTCAAAATTAATTAATAAGTCAATGAAGTTTAGTATTAAATATCTTAGGAAATATTATAAAAGCTAATTTTTTAACATCTTTAATATTGATTGACAGTCGATCTAGAATAATCTGCAGTTAGTACCTTTTTGATATGAAACTTGAGTCGATTTCAGTTGCCGGTAAAGATGCAAATCAATCAGGAGTTGGTAAAAAGTTTTTAATAATATCCATTTCTATCACAGTATTATTAAATCTTTCAATCGCAATTTGGTTTTTCATGAATGATATGGGTAGATTTTTAATTAAATGAAAAAAATACTAATGCCAGTAATAGTAACCACAGGGATTATTTATGGCTGTGGATTATTTTGGTTACTTTGGCATTACTAAAGGAATAAATTGAATGACTAATAAATGGAATGATAAATCTTGGCAAAAAGATTTCTTGAACATGAAGTCACATTCACCTGCTGATGCAAAGCTATTAATTGGCGGTGTAAAAGGATTGAAAGATGCTTGGCGTCTAGGTGTTCTGCACGTTGAATACGAAAAACTAAAGAAAATACAAGATCAACCGCAACAATAAGCTCTATAAAAGAGGTAAAAAATTAATTCTTTACAAAAAATTCCAGTCGAACCTCATTCGAACTTTTCATGTAAAACTTATCACTAAACCACATAAATTTCTTCAGCAAAAAAGCCAGCCTGTATCACTACTAGCTGGCTCAAAGAAAACATTCGTTAAAAAAAAATTAAATGATTCCAGGTACAATTTGACCAGTTGTTATGTATGCTCCAACAAGAGCAATTAGACCAACAAGAGCAAATTTTCCATTTAAATTCTCAGCTCTTATTTTTTGAGGATCAATATTTCTTGATTGATTTTTATTTTCCATTAATAAACACCAGGGATAAGTTGACCGGTTGTTAAATATGTTCCCACTAAGA
Organism: Prochlorococcus sp. AG-449-G23; assembly: GCA_003209585.1. Taxonomy (GTDB): domain Bacteria; phylum Cyanobacteriota; class Cyanobacteriia; order PCC-6307; family Cyanobiaceae; genus Prochlorococcus_A. Next base: position 8,211 of record QCQJ01000007.1, on the reverse strand, counting down.
TCATGAAAGCCATCATTGCTGGTCTTCCTATGGCTCTGTTGAGAATATCTTTATTTGAGTCCATCAAGATTAAGAATTAATATTTAAATATTACTTTATGTAAATAGACTTCGAGTAATAACTGTATAAAATGATTCATCATATACAGAAATGTAGTAAAAATGTAGCAATTTTTAGTTCCTTAAAACTTCATATCGACGTTTTCTAATTTTCAAAAGTAACTTTATTGCTTTTTAAAAATTGCATTTTGATTAGTCAACCAAAATATTAGAAAAATAAAGAATGATAATAATGCTCCAGAAAGGATTGCAATAAAGAAGAATTCAGTTGTTAATTCTGAATCAAAAAAATATAAATACATTTATATTTCTCATTGAATATGTTCTGATTCATTATGGTTGTGATGATTGTGACCATGCGCAATACCCAATTCGTGCATCCTTGCATGCTCTTTAATTGTGTCTCTTAACTTATATGAAGATGGTCCAACTGTTGTATAAATCCCATATCCTATTGAGCCAAATAGTAAAATTCCAACACTACTCAAAAGTAGAAATAAAGTTGGATCTTTGATTGTTCCCATCATGTTCTATAAATTTAATTACTAAATAACCATAAATATTTTTAAAGATTAATTCAAGTTCAAAATTTATAAAATAAAGAAGAAAAAAGCATCCTTAAATATAAAGATTAAATGAGTAGATTGTAATTAAAATGATGCATATCAAAATTAATTATCACAAAAATAATCCTTTAAAAATGTTTCCAATAGTAAAATAAATAACACTTTTAGGTTATTAAATATTTAAATAGATTGATATTAAAGAATTATATATTTTTAATTTGATTGAACTAAATTTACCGTGAGTTGTATTATTTGATGTTGATTAAAATTAGACCTCTAAACTAATTTGGATTTAATTAAATGGTATTAACAAATGGAAGTTTTGCTTTTTGCACTTTTTTTTATTAGTGCACTTATTTTCTTTATTGCAGGCAAAGATGATTTTGGAAGAACCGAAAATAAATTAATCATTAAGGAAAAGGTTAAAGAAGAAGAAAACATTAAACCAGCTTTAGGAGTCAAAAAACAAGCATCATAAAAAAACAAATTAACTAAAGAACTTATGATTTATGGTTTTGCCTATCTAGGGATGGTTCTTGCTATTAGTGCAGGATGGATTTTTCTTGCAGTCTTAAAAAAACCTGATTTTATTGAAAAGCCACTTAGTGAACTAAAAAATAAAATAAGACCTTTCCTAAATCCAAAAGAAGATCAGTGAAATTTGTTCTAATTTCATTTTTAATTGGATTTACCATAAAAATTAATCTTATAAATGCTCTGCCTATATTTGGAGAAATATATACTGAGGAAAAAATAGCCAATAATCATTTAGCCGAAAAATATTGTGATTCTTTAGAAAAAAATCTTTTTAAAGGTCTTGATAAAGAATCAACCTTAAAATACGAATATTTCTTCTCATCTATTCCTGATAATTACATAAAAGACGAGAATAAATTTTTAGAAATTTTCAAATCTGATGTTAAATCAATCTGTTCATATGATTTCTCGAAATCTAATGAAAAAGAATTTAAATCTTTTTTAAACAATTATTTTAAAACCAGAAGTAATACTCCAAAAACTAAAGTTGAAGCGATAAAACCTACCCCAATTAATCCTGCAATAATTCCAGTATTAAGATAAACCTTTACCGTAGCTAATTCTTTTCCTTCTTTTTTAGTCATAATTTTTTTACCTGAATAAGCACATCCAAGCTACCAATGAGAACATCAATAGAGCAAGGCTAAGAATACTTTTACTATTAGCTTTACCTTGTTTTTCAGTTGATTTAAAAGGGATTAGTGCCATAAGACTCAATAAAACAGAATTATTTCATGTTTTTTTGATTTATCAAGAAATTTTTATACGCAAATAAGTTATAAAAACAATTTTATTTAAAGAATTAATTAACCCATACCACCCATCTCATTCCTAAATGGGAACTTTGATGGATAATAAATTTATACCCAAAAAAGTTTTGATAACACGTCCTCCAAGCCTTAAAAATCGCCGAGATCCCTTGATATGAATGCAGAAAAGTTTTGGCTAATGAAAAGTACATCCGACTAGCTATTAATGGGATCTCAAGGAATCGTAATTTTTTATTCAAACTTTATTCAAACTTTTAGCGATTGACAGTCGATCTAAAATGATGAAATCTTTGATCGTCAACGTCCGCCATTAAATCATATTCTTTTAAATTTTTTGTAATCCGCTTATATTCAATATCATTTATTAAATAAGCTAAATATTTTTCTAAAAAATTTATATTGATTTTTAGGTTCATTAATATCCTTTATTTATTAATAGCTAATAATTAACGTTCTAACTTTTTTAATGAACACACTCATCACAGATAGAAAACAAAAAAAGCTCGCTTGTATCCATAAAAGCAAGCTCTCATGACGATTTAATTTTAAATATTTATACTGGCAATTTACAATCAAGCTCTATTATCCCTTCATCCATAAGGCGACCAATTTTTAAAACTAGTGCCATATCTAACCTTGAAAATTCTGATTGATGATTTGCAATCCAATCCAATTCGGATAAAGTTATTGATCCAGTTGCATTAACTAGAAGAAAAAGAATACCTAAATTCATTTTTTTAATTAGTTGCTTTTTTTCCTTTAGCTATCATTACCACTGGCACTAATAGATATGTAAAGAAGGAGATTAAGAAAATGTCAATATTCATTTTAAAAAATACCTGGGATGATCCAGCCAAAAAGACCGTAGTTTACAACCAATGCGAATAAACCCATCATTGCCATTCTTCCATTGGTTCTCTCGGCATTTTGCCAATAAGTTGGTTTTGAGTTTTCCATTTTTTAATTGTTCGTTAATAAGAGTGATTAAAATTTTTATTGTGCGTAAGCAATACTTGGTGATATCGCAGTAATTATTATTGCAATGCCAAATAGTGATATGGCAATTAGAAATGTTTTCATAAAAGTCCTACTTTTCCTGCTGTAATACCCACAGTAAGAAAGAAACCAAACTCTAAAAGGTCTTTAGCACTGGAAGGGACTGAGTTAAATAAAGATGAGATGAAAATCATTTTGATGTATATCCTCTAAGCTCCTTGGGGAACGTAGTTATACATCGGGGAGATTAATCCACCACCATCATCATCGTCATCATCATCATTCCATGGCAAATCACTCAACATTAATGCACTAACAATAAATACTGTTATGACTGGCATAAAAGGAAAAAGTATAGTGTTAATCCAAGTGTTAATTCCTGCCTCAAGCATTACACAAAGCCAGGAATAATTTGACCTGTTGTTAGATAAGCACCAACAAGAGCAATAAAGCCCATCATTGCAAATCTGCCGTTAAGCTTCTCAGCTATAACCTTTTCCTTCTCAACTGTTTTTGTGTTTGTCATTAGAACCAACCAGGAATAATTTGACCAGTTGTTACGTATGCGCCAACAGCTGCAACGAAACCGAGCATTGCTGCCCAACCGTTAAATCTTTCTGCTTCAGGGGTCATTTTTATAAAAAGTAATTTATGTAAACTAATGTAACACTAATATTAATTTATGTAAAGAAATTGGGCGTTTATGCTTATATTTGCATTAAAACTATACGTTAATGCTACATAAATGTATTTTATTACGTATCTGCGCAGAAAATTTTTAAAGGTTTAGGTCTTGAAGATGATAAAGAATATGATGCTGCTTAATTAGATAAAGTACCTATTTTTTCCTATTTATTTAAAGGTTATTCTTTTGAGCAAATAACAAAATTAAAACAATGATGAAACTTGCAATCATTTTTTTACCAATTTTATTTGCAGTTATTTGGGCTGCTTTTGTAGGTTTAAGAATAAATAAAGTAGAAACTAGAGATGGAAAAAGAAAATTAATTAATTACTAATTGATTGATAGTCGATATAAAATAAGGGGCAATTAGCTCCTTTTTTAATGTCAAATACTAAAGCCATAGAAGATTTAATTAATGGTTATGCAACCAGTGAAGATTCTTCTTTTCTAATACCAAATGTAACTGAGGATTTTTTAGCTGTAAGACCAAGTGGAAATCCAATATCTGCTAAGGGATTAGTGGGAATGTTTGATAGTAAAGACTTAGTTGCAGAATCATCAGAACTAATCAAAACCCACAAAATTGAAATTTACGGTGAGATAGCTTACGCAGTTTTTACTTTAAATGAAATCTTCAGTTATAAAGGAAATCAAAATAAAGATCTTTCAACTTATACTTGCATTTTTAAAAATGTAAATGGTACTTGGAAGTATTCTTGGATGCAAAGATCTCAAGGCACTACTGATATGACCACGTGGGAATAAATGAAACGCTTACAACTTGCACTGCTATAAATTCAAAAAAATTATAAATTTCTCTTGGGTTTTACATATACGCGCGGCACGGAGATAACCCCATGCCACCCATTACTTTCCTAAATAGGAACTTTAATGGATAATGAATTTATATCTGAACGAGTTATTCTAACTTCATTCGAACTACATAATTTCGCCGAGATCCCATGCCACAACAGGAACCTAGCTACTGGCTAATGAAAAGTGAGCCAGTCTGATATCAGTTGGGATCACAAGGATTTGCGATTCTTTACCCAAACTTTACCCAAACTTTTAAACTTTTAAAAATTATCCGAATCCCTTAATCATTTTTTCTGATTGATATCCTGTTTTTACGAATTGATTATTATCAGTCAATATTTAAATGATTTTTAAAAAAGTTTTTGTTTTTTTTTGAAGTAGTTTTATTAGGATACTCAGGGATGTAACTATAAGAAACTAATTTCTCATCAGCATTATGAAAGTAGTTTTGAAATTCATTAAAGTACTTCTGGGGTAGAGTGAGGGGTTTTTTAATCTTCATTTTTTCTCCTAATTAATAATGAAAATAAGGAATTTCTTCTAATTTTTTTGGAATAAAAGAACAGATGCCAAATTGCATACATTCCATTTGATCATCAGTCAAAGCTCTCGAGTTTGAATTCCGACCTGTAAATGTATCTAGAAAAAAATGTATTGTATTTTGAATATTATGTTTATAAGGATTTCCGCAAGACATCATTAACCTCCTTTGTTTTTTGAAAATTTTTAAACCCTATTATTCAGCAATGCAATAGGGGTCGCTTTGTGATTTGCTGCAAAAAATTGTTTTGCGCAGATAGGCTTTTTCATATTTTCTATAAATACTTTGAGTCATGAAAACTCCAAAATAAATAAGTAAGACAGTCAATATGAGTAGCTCTAATCCTAAGTTGGTCATTTGATTAACCTCCTTTGATTTGAGTATTATTTAGTACGTTTGATATCTAAAAATCAAGCGTATGAATACCTAAAAAAATATCAAGCAATTATTTTAATTAACTTCGAAACTAAAAATAAGAATTTATTTTAAATACTAAGTTTCACATAAATCAGCATATCTACGCATATACAAAAAAATTTATCCGTACTAGCTTCCTATTATTCAAACGGAGGGATTAGAAATGATCGATAGTCCACCAGAGAAGTTCATTAGATTGGTTTAAGCAGCCAACAAGATTAACAACAAGGATCAATGATTTAGGTGCGTTGTTAATTTATTCCGACACATAACTAAGTGAAAGAGATTGTTTTCTAAAGGCAGGATTCAATCTCTTTTTTTATTGGGTTTACATCAACACAAACTTCTCGTATTTATTTCTATTTTGCCAATATTAAAAAGCATCCATTACAACCTAAGCAAAGCGTTGGTCTATGGGTGCAAATAATTTCAAAGTAATTAAGATTCATCTCCAACAAGAACAATATAGATAGCAAGTGCCAAATTTAAAAACCTTTAGATTAGGTACTTTACCTAAAATTTGACTTTATTAGGAAAAAGTTGCTAGATGTTCTGCAGATTGGAGAATTAATTATGAAAAAAGACAATTTATCAAACATCAAAAATTCAGATGCTTTGGAAAGTTTCTTCGAATGCATTACTTCATGCAGTATCAATAGTGAGGGGGTAGACTGTACTACCGCTTGTTATGCTAAACACTTGGAACCAGCTAATGTCGATTATCCTTTAAACTTTTTATAAGCAGATTAAGCAAAGTTAAGATTGAATATATTTATATATCTACAGTTTCAGCAATTAAATTTCGCAGCCGCGATATGAAGGGTTTTCTTCACACTTCAGTTTCCAATATACAATTTTAATATTAGATCCATTATCTAAATCATTAATAGTTTTTAAGTATTTAGGAATGATTGTATAAGGAACTCTTTTATTCATGATTTCCTCCTACTTACTACACAATTGTTCTAACTACTAACACATATCATTTATGAGTATCACCATGTACGGTTTAAGGAAGAATAAAGTACGGGTAGAGGACCAAATTTTAAGACTGTTATTAAATTGCAAGTCCTAGGATTAATACATGGTTGTCATGAGGCAGTTCCAGGGATACAACTGAAGCCAACAATAAATTATTAGAGATGAATTCAAGATATAAAACACACTCATATAAATAAAGAGATAGTGATGTATTTAAGAACCAAGAACATCTATTAGTAACACTACTAATACCAATTAATAAACAAAATAAAGGGGCATGTGTTTGCCCCTTTCGAGTCTTATGCACTCATTATCTAAAAAGTCGGTGAGTGCTTTTGACTCCTGAATTATTTCTACTCCTTTTGAATTGGAAAAGATAGTCGTGACAACCACAAAGCAGTTCTACTCGGGTAAAAATACTCTATTAATTTCAGGTCAATTAGAGGACAATATAGGTATAGATCTAGGAGGTCTTATGAAACTATTCAATCAATTTAATATTCTTCCAAAATATCTAACGGCATTTAACTATGCAGGTTTAAATTTGAATGAAACCCCAAAAGAACTTGAGCAATGCCCTGTAGAGTTTCAAACCTACTGGGACAAAGAATGTAAAGACAATCCAACTAATCAAAATTGTTTAATCTATTGCGACTGAAGTTAAATTATTCATCCTTGGTCAATCAAAGTGTTATGCCACCATTCCATTAATTCTCTTTTTCTCTTAATTCAGGAAAGCAATTAGCACCCTAACAAGCTGAACCCTATTGTATTTACAGGAGTTCTGAGAGGGGGTTCGAATCAGATTTAAAAAAATTCGAATAGATGACCTATTTATTCCGTTAGAAACGTTGATATAACTTAGTTTCTTGATAAGTACAGATTAATGAGAATAAATAAATAAAAATACCTCTCAAGCGATCTGTAACTATATATTTCTTCTCGAAAAACTATTCGATATATTGAAAGAGAATTAACTAATAAAAGGGTTCAGAGAACACTAATCCTATTCGAACCCTATTCGAACCACCCATATTTCCTGAGATCTATGACAGTCAAAGAACCTAGCTACTGGCTAATGAAGAGTGAGCCTGATGCCTACAGCATAGATACTTTAAAAAATGACGGAGTCACTTTATGGGACGGTATAAGAAATTATCAAGCCCGAAATTTCATGAGGAAAATGAATAAGGGAGATAAGATTTTTTTCTATCATTCAAATTGTAAACCTCCAGGTATTGTTGGACTTATGGAGGTGATAGATCTAAATATTGTTGATCCTACTCAATTTGATAAAGAGTCAAAATATTTCGATCCAAAATCGAAACCTGAAAATCCTAGATGGGATTGTGTAAAAGTAAAATACTTATCGAAGTCAAATAAAATTTTAAGCTTACCGCAATTAAAGATTTTATTTAATGAGGATGAATTATTAGTTGTAAAAAAAGGAAATAGATTATCTATAGTACCTGTTCGAAATGATATAGCAAAAATTCTAATAGAAAAGATTTAAAAACTTAATCTTTAAAATTCATTGAAAACATATTCCCAATATAAAGTCTTGTTAAATCCCTATTTTGAAAGCCTTTTTGCATCAAAAATCCTGCAATAGCCGCTTGTAGTATCCTGTATTGATCCCAGTTGGGATGTTCCTCAACAAATACTTTCATAGCATTTTGAAGATTTTCCTGAAGTTCACATTTGAAACTTATTACTTCATCTTTCTTCTGATTTATTGATTTTGAATTTTCGTCATAATTTAACTTTTGCATATCGAAAAAACCTTTTGAAATTAAATCTACAAAACTTAGTTTTCTTCAAAATTTCAAAATCGTCAACAAGT